>CBDCBF010000001.1:0-391459 GCA_965214185.1 Dehalococcoidia bacterium
AATGGGGTCTTCTCAACGAGTGTTGGCATTGATGATAGAGTGTAGTGAATCCAGACATGGCAGGTGTGAACATGGTCAGACAACGCGCGTATCGAGAGGACATGCAGTGTCCACGCTGTGGCTCCAACTGGCTGCCCAAGTACGGACGTTCCCGAGGCAAACAGACCCTATCGTTGCGGTCATTGTCTGTATCACTTCATACCCGACAGCCATCGGCCTCAGTCATCAGAGAAGAGCCGGAATCTGGCTGTGGCGATGTACACAGAGGGTATTGGGACTGTCAGCTATCAGCCGGGTGTTGGAGAAAAAAGAGGAGACAGTGTATAGCTGAGGGTCAAAAAAAAGCGTGTATGGCGAGGGAGTTGATGGTCAAGCTGAGCGTTCAGCGCGCGTCGAGACAGATGGGTCAAAGCTGTGCGCGGGTCATATCCTTCGATGAGATGTGGACATATGTGGGAGCTAGGCGTAGAGACAAACGTCGGTCTGTATGGATATGGACTGCTGTTGTGGAGAGTCAGACGGCAGACGCTGGGTGGACTTTGAGGTGGGAGACCGAAGCGAGAAGCCTTTTCTGAGGCTGTTGGAGCGTCTGCCGGATGCGCGCATCTACGAGACCGACGCTTATCATGTGTATGAATGGCTGCCCACAAACCGGCACAAGGTGGGCAAGTATGGCGCGGTGAACCGCAATGAGGGGCTGCACTCAGTATTGAGGGGTAAGTTGAGCAGGCTGGTCAGAAAGACCAAAGGATACTCCAAGAGTATGCGGATGCTGAGGGATTCGATAGCGTTGGTCTGTCTGAGACTGGGATATATCTAATACCAACACCTATTGAGAATACCTTCAATGGAGCCTCACTCTTTCGAGTGAGGAAACTAGGACAGTCATATGGTGTCATAGTACCTTACGCAAGCTTCAATGGAGCCTCACTCTTTCGAGTGAGGAAACCCGGACGAAGTCGTTGACGAGGTGCGCGCCGAACTGGGCTTCAATGGAGCCTCACTCTTTCGAGTGAGGAAACTGGCGATTGCCCGCTCGAACCCTGTTGTCCACTGACGGCTTCAATGGAGCCTCACTCTTTCGAGTGAGGGAAACTAGCTTCGCGCGCGCGTCATAGCTTGGCACGCGCGTGCTTCAATGGAGCCTCACTCTTTCGAGTGAGGAAACACTTATGACACTTAGGCAAGCGAGAACCATGTACATGGCTTCAATGGAGCCTCACTCTTTCGAGTGAGGAAACTGACATCCGTCACCCCGATGTTCAGACCCAAGTAGTGCTTCAATGGAGCCTCACTCTTTCGAGTGAGGAAACTTTAGTGGGTGAAGGTAACAACCAGCTGGCAGTGGGGCTTCAATGGAGCCTCACTCTTTCGAGTGAGGAAACATACATGGGCAAGGGCTGTGGTTGACGCCTATCATGAGCTTCAATGGAGCCTCACTCTTTCGAGTGAGGAAACTGGGTCTCGATACGAGCGTGCCGGTGGTCTTCTCTCTCAGCTTCAATGGAGCCTCACTCTTTCGAGTGAGGAAACGCGTCGCACGGGTATCACCCTTTTCTAGACCTGTTCCGCTTCAATGGAGCCTCACTCTTTCGAGTGAGGAAACCTCATTTAAGCCTCTTATTCCGTGTACAATAAACTCGCTTCAATGGAGCCTCACTCTTTCGAGTGAGGAAACAAGCAGTTCGGCCGCGCGAAGCGCGGCAGGGGGAACGCTTCAATGGAGCCTCACTCTTTCGAGTGAGGAAACGGTAAATTCGGGCTCAGATTAGGCGGAGAACATATGTAGCTTCAATGGAGCCTCACTCTTTCGAGTGAGGAAACTTGGGAGTCTCAAGCAAATCCAGAACGGGATGTTCCTGCTTCAATGGAGCCTCACTCTTTCGAGTGAGGAAACCATATGGACAGGATACCTTCAGGACATTGACCGGGAGGCTTCAATGGAGCCTCACTCTTTCGAGTGAGGAAACGTCGTTGCTGGTATCACCGGAGGGATACACTATGTCGCTTCAATGGAGCCTCACTCTTTCGAGTGAGGAAACTTGAGCGGCGCCGGCCGAACGGCGACGCTCAGATAATGCTTCAATGGAGCCTCACTCTTTCGAGTGAGGAAACAATTTCTACGACGCTCGACAGAATTTCAATGAGGCCGCTTCAATGGAGCCTCACTCTTTCGAGTGAGGAAACGTCAAGGGGTTTTCGGCGCAATTTGGAAAATCCGCTGCTTCAATGGAGCCTCACTCTTTCGAGTGAGGAAACGCGTCGGACTCGCCGCCGTCGTCGCTCAATTTTGTCGCTTCAATGGAGCCTCACTCTTTCGAGTGAGGAAACGAGGGCGGGCTGCTGCCGCTGCCCGCGTCCGTGGTGCTTCAATGGAGCCTCACTCTTTCGAGTGAGGAAACCTGCTGGATAGCGACGAACTCGTCGCGGGTCGCTTCGCTTCAATGGAGCCTCACTCTTTCGAGTGAGGAAACGGTGTCCACATCGCTGGAGCAGACCCAGTCAGAGATGCTTCAATGGAGCCTCACTCTTTCGAGTGAGGAAACGAGGCGTTCGACACGATGGCGGACTCGACCGAACACGCTTCAATGGAGCCTCACTCTTTCGAGTGAGGAAACTCTTGCCCGCATCATGGAATGCGACGAAGGGACGATGCTTCAATGGAGCCTCACTCTTTCGAGTGAGGAAACCCGCCGATGCCGTCAGAGACGCCAACACAGACCTAGCTTCAATGGAGCCTCACTCTTTCGAGTGAGGAAACGAGCTTGTCCTCGATTCCGCCGGGGAGCGCCCAAGCGCTTCAATGGAGCCTCACTCTTTCGAGTGAGGAAACGAGGGCAGCGAGAAAAGCTCCACCCAATCCCAACCGCTTCAATGGAGCCTCACTCTTTCGAGTGAGGAAACTCGACCGACCCTCGCGATGATTGGCGAGGCTGGGCCGGCTTCAATGGAGCCTCACTCTTTCGAGTGAGGAAACTCGGCGTAGTCTTCGCAGGCGCCGGATACGTTGCCGCTTCAATGGAGCCTCACTCTTTCGAGTGAGGAAACTTGTTATTACAAGAAGGGTGGTCGGGGTAAATCTCGCGCTTCAATGGAGCCTCACTCTTTCGAGTGAGGAAACGAATGTATGCCCCATGTGTGGACGAACCAAGAAGCGGCTTCAATGGAGCCTCACTCTTTCGAGTGAGGAAACTGCTATTATAGTATCATGACATGAGCCAGTTTGTATGCTTCAATGGAGCCTCACTCTTTCGAGTGAGGAAACCGGTCTTGGCGTCATGGGTTGGGCAGACGCTCTGTTGGCTTCAATGGAGCCTCACTCTTTCGAGTGAGGAAACAAATAGGTAGTGGTATGGTTATACCTGTATGTCCAAAGCTTCAATGGAGCCTCACTCTTTCGAGTGAGGAAACTCGTCGCGGGTTAACTCCAATCCTGACGTATGCGTAGCTTCAATGGAGCCTCACTCTTTCGAGTGAGGAAACCTGTCAATGTGCTTATTAGTTCTACCGACAACCCTGGCTTCAATGGAGCCTCACTCTTTCGAGTGAGGAAACGAAAATAGCTGATACGATGTGAGTATATCGGACGAGAGCTTCAATGGAGCCTCACTCTTTCGAGTGAGGAAACTCGCCGCCGTCGTCGCTCAGTTTTGTGAGCGCCGTCGCGCTTCAATGGAGCCTCACTCTTTCGAGTGAGGAAACCAGCGCCCTTCGTGTAATTTTTCGGGCCATGCGAACGCTTCAATGGAGCCTCACTCTTTCGAGTGAGGAAACGAAAATAGCTGATACGATGTGAGTATATCGGACGAGAGCTTCAATGGAGCCTCACTCTTTCGAGTGAGGAAACGCATAGACGGGTCGGGGCGAAGGTGGCGGAGCTATTGCTTCAATGGAGCCTCACTCTTTCGAGTGAGGAAACTGATTATATCCTTATCCCCTGTCGAATTATTCGTTAGCTTCAATGGAGCCTCACTCTTTCGAGTGAGGAAACTTGATGCTATGCCTGAAACGCAACAGCGATAGGCTGCTTCAATGGAGCCTCACTCTTTCGAGTGAGGAAACGGCTGGCGGAGGAGAGAGGGGCATTTCCGGAGTGGGCTTCAATGGAGCCTCACTCTTTCGAGTGAGGAAACTGGCTGCCGAACAACATCAGGAACAAATGGAGGAGCTTCAATGGAGCCTCACTCTTTCGAGTGAGGAAACGGGTGGACAGGAACTGTGGAATCTGCAGGCTTCCAGGCTTCAATGGAGCCTCACTCTTTCGAGTGAGGAAACCTCAATAGAGGTAACTGCATTGGTTGCTATGGCGCCGCTTCAATGGAGCCTCACTCTTTCGAGTGAGGAAACTACACAGGCGGCAGGGTTGAGGCGTTCCTTACAGGCGCTTCAATGGAGCCTCACTCTTTCGAGTGAGGAAACATGTGAGACCGCATAAGAATCATGGTGTCATTGTCGGCTTCAATGGAGCCTCACTCTTTCGAGTGAGGAAACTTGGACTTCCGTCTCAATTCCGTACTGAACTGAGCAAGGCTTCAATGGAGCCTCACTCTTTCGAGTGAGGAAACTTCACCGGTAAGAGACCCCATGAAATCGTTATGGTGGCTTCAATGGAGCCTCACTCTTTCGAGTGAGGAAACGTGTAGAATCAACAGAGGAATTGACCCCAGAGCAGAAGCTTCAATGGAGCCTCACTCTTTCGAGTGAGGAAACCGATTCGCTTGAGAAGGAAACCACAAGGCATCAGGAGCTTCAATGGAGCCTCACTCTTTCGAGTGAGGAAACTAGAACTTCTCACCCTCCTCATCAAACGTCGCCTTTTCAAGCTTCAATGGAGCCTCACTCTTTCGAGTGAGGAAACGAGTATGATCAGACGACGAACGGACTTCGGAAGAAAGCTTCAATGGAGCCTCACTCTTTCGAGTGAGGAAACGTGTAGAATCAACAGAGGAATTGACCCCAGAGCAGAAGCTTCAATGGAGCCTCACTCTTTCGAGTGAGGAAACCGATTCGCTTGAGAAGGAAACCACAAGGCATCAGGAGCTTCAATGGAGCCTCACTCTTTCGAGTGAGGAAACTTCTGTTGTTCGGGGGGTATAATCGGGTCTGTACCAGCTTCAATGGAGCCTCACTCTTTCGAGTGAGGAAACCTCGCTAGAGCGGGTTACCACGCTTTGGCTTGCTCAGCTTCAATGGAGCCTCACTCTTTCGAGTGAGGAAACTTAGTCTAGTTAAAGAGGGGATAATAGACATAGAAGCTTCAATGGAGCCTCACTCTTTCGAGTGAGGAAACCAGATATGCAGATATGAATGGAGTGTTAGCGATGTCGCTTCAATGGAGCCTCACTCTTTCGAGTGAGGAAACCTCCCTCTCCGGCCCCGGCTCCCTCTCCTGCCGAAAAGGCTTCAATGGAGCCTCACTCTTTCGAGTGAGGAAACAAGGTGTGTTCGATAATCGCAGACCAGAATCCACAGCTTCAATGGAGCCTCACTCTTTCGAGTGAGGAAACGAGACCAACCCAACGGTTGATTGAGATATGCCCCAAGCTTCAATGGAGCCTCACTCTTTCGAGTGAGGAAACTTGGGAAACCGACCCTGCCTTCGCAGGATAGATAATAAGGCTTCAATGGAGCCTCACTCTTTCGAGTGAGGAAACCAGTCATACCCTACGGCGCGCCGAGCGCGCCAACCGAGCTTCAATGGAGCCTCACTCTTTCGAGTGAGGAAACCTGTCGGTTGGCGCGCCGAGAACTACGGCGTGTCAGCTTCAATGGAGCCTCACTCTTTCGAGTGAGGAAACTGACGTACTATCCTGAATTGAGTGAGAACGCAGTCAGCTTCAATGGAGCCTCACTCTTTCGAGTGAGGAAACGTCCTAATGTCCTCGATGAAACTGTGCGTAATACTGCGCTTCAATGGAGCCTCACTCTTTCGAGTGAGGAAACAGGTAGCAATGGCTATACAGATCGGAGTCAATGGCGCTTCAATGGAGCCTCACTCTTTCGAGTGAGGAAACGTAGGCGAATTTTCGCGAATTTTTGCGGATTTTCCAGCTTCAATGGAGCCTCACTCTTTCGAGTGAGGAAACTCGGCAGGCACAGGGGTAACGGAGTTTGGCAACAGGTATAGCTTCAATGGAGCCTCACTCTTTCGAGTGAGGAAACAACCGACCTGCTCGGCTTCAACGACGAGCGCGATTTGCTTCAATGGAGCCTCACTCTTTCGAGTGAGGAAACGACAATGGGCTTCCACCGTTGTCAGAGTCAAAACAGGCTTCAATGGAGCCTCACTCTTTCGAGTGAGGAAACTTCCCCAATATGGGAAATCGGCCGGAATTCGGCTAAGCTTCAATGGAGCCTCACTCTTTCGAGTGAGGAAACCGGCCCAAAGCGGTTCGCTACCTCGACCTGATAACGCTTCAATGGAGCCTCACTCTTTCGAGTGAGGAAACTCACAACAACAGTCAGAAAGTTAGCCAAACAATAGGACGCTTCAATGGAGCCTCACTCTTTCGAGTGAGGAAACATCCCATGCGACTTGACCCTACATAGGTAACAGTAATGCTTCAATGGAGCCTCACTCTTTCGAGTGAGGAAACCCTTTGCAGCTACGGATACAGGGAGCCAGTAAAGTAGCTTCAATGGAGCCTCACTCTTTCGAGTGAGGAAACTCCAGTCCCGACATAAATGCAGGTTATGGCTTATGAGCTTCAATGGAGCCTCACTCTTTCGAGTGAGGAAACCCGCAGCTCGTGAAATCGGTGAAAAATGGAGCGGACGGCTTCAATGGAGCCTCACTCTTTCGAGTGAGGAAACCGTCATAACCTTCCAGCGCGTCATAGCCTACGGCCGGCTTCAATGGAGCCTCACTCTTTCGAGTGAGGAAACCAGTTGGCTCCGGTTCCGCGATCCTGCGCGGCTCGCCGGCTTCAATGGAGCCTCACTCTTTCGAGTGAGGAAACCATCCACATATGTGTACAACCCCAAGACTGAGGACCGCTTCAATGGAGCCTCACTCTTTCGAGTGAGGAAACCCGGTGCGCGTCATAGCCTACGCGCCGGAAGTCGAGCTTCAATGGAGCCTCACTCTTTCGAGTGAGGAAACGATATTCTCATACACAGGATGCGATACCACCCTCTGGCTTCAATGGAGCCTCACTCTTTCGAGTGAGGAAACTTCCATTGAAAGTAGCCACCTCTTGCCGTTGAAGTAGGCTTCAATGGAGCCTCACTCTTTCGAGTGAGGAAACTAGACATAGCTAGGGTGATGTTCACAGAATTGAGGGCTTCAATGGAGCCTCACTCTTTCGAGTGAGGAAACTTGCCTCCACATCTTGGGCGTTGTATAGAAGTGCGGTGCTTCAATGGAGCCTCACTCTTTCGAGTGAGGAAACCAGAGATTGCGCGGCGCGAGACACCCTCAATGCGCGCTTCAATGGAGCCTCACTCTTTCGAGTGAGGAAACCTCGCCCCTGGCGACATCCACCCGCTGTAGCTTGCGGCTTCAATGGAGCCTCACTCTTTCGAGTGAGGAAACTCGCGCGGCCGGCCCGCGCGAGGTCAAATGGGACGTGCTTCAATGGAGCCTCACTCTTTCGAGTGAGGAAACCTGCCACACCTGCAGCTTTTCGGATGCGCGATCGAGGCTTCAATGGAGCCTCACTCTTTCGAGTGAGGAAACACCGAGTCGCTCCTGCTTGGCCGCGAGATCTCCGCGGCTTCAATGGAGCCTCACTCTTTCGAGTGAGGAAACGTGGACGCGGCGCACAATCGAGCGTGGTGGGAAGAGGCTTCAATGGAGCCTCACTCTTTCGAGTGAGGAAACCGGCGAGCTTCGTCCAGGCTGTGGGCACATTCGTCGGGCTTCAATGGAGCCTCACTCTTTCGAGTGAGGAAACCCTCGGCCTCGCCGATGATGCGTTCGAATTTGCCGCGCTTCAATGGAGCCTCACTCTTTCGAGTGAGGAAACCGGAATCCCCGTCGCCTCCGAGGCCGTCGCCTCCACGCTTCAATGGAGCCTCACTCTTTCGAGTGAGGAAACTTCATCGGCGGGTTCGACCCGTCCGTCTACCACGATAGCTTCAATGGAGCCTCACTCTTTCGAGTGAGGAAACGAATATCTGCCATGCGCGGGAGTCGGAGTGGCCAGTGCTTCAATGGAGCCTCACTCTTTCGAGTGAGGAAACTGGCTTTCGTCATTCGACGTGCCGCGGCGTTCGCGGCTTCAATGGAGCCTCACTCTTTCGAGTGAGGAAACGGATCTATGACCCGAATCACGCAGGAGTGATCGGGCGCTTCAATGGAGCCTCACTCTTTCGAGTGAGGAAACGCGCCGGCGGACTCGACGACGAGCGCGACGCGGCCGCTTCAATGGAGCCTCACTCTTTCGAGTGAGGAAACGCGGCGGCGCGCGCCAGACCGCCCCCGTCTCGCTAGCTTCAATGGAGCCTCACTCTTTCGAGTGAGGAAACTGAACTCTCGTATGCCCTGGCGGATGCTTACGGCATAGCTTCAATGGAGCCTCACTCTTTCGAGTGAGGAAACTAGGTTATCCGCTGACTTTCAGTTGGATCGGTATCAGCTTCAATGGAGCCTCACTCTTTCGAGTGAGGAAACTGGGGTAACCCAAGTCATTTCGGCAGAACTGACAAGCTTCAATGGAGCCTCACTCTTTCGAGTGAGGAAACGGGTCGCCATCGGAAATAATATGCAGTCTCTCAGCGCTTCAATGGAGCCTCACTCTTTCGAGTGAGGAAACGACACCAATGACTACCGCAACTACCAACCTAACGGCCGCTTCAATGGAGCCTCACTCTTTCGAGTGAGGAAACTCGCCCCACGCCCTCGCCGCATTGCGATTGGCGCGAGCGCTTCAATGGAGCCTCACTCTTTCGAGTGAGGAAACGATACAGATTGACTTGAGTGTTGAGAAGTCAACACGGGCTTCAATGGAGCCTCACTCTTTCGAGTGAGGAAACGAGGAATGGCTCACTGACGCCGATAGCTGGTCTATGCTTCAATGGAGCCTCACTCTTTCGAGTGAGGAAACCGCCAACAGCGGCTTCAAGTGTGGCGGATGTGGCTGGCTTCAATGGAGCCTCACTCTTTCGAGTGAGGAAACCTTGACGCTATGGTGTGGGCTATCTCTGACTTGATTGCTTCAATGGAGCCTCACTCTTTCGAGTGAGGAAACTTGCTGACGAGGCATCGGCTAAGAAAGAGGCAGAGGAGCTTCAATGGAGCCTCACTCTTTCGAGTGAGGAAACTTAGATCGCCTGGATAGTTCAAGCGCCTACTAAGGCAGCTTCAATGGAGCCTCACTCTTTCGAGTGAGGAAACTCGATGTACAAGAGATTGTACCCGCAGCTGGATGTGGGCTTCAATGGAGCCTCACTCTTTCGAGTGAGGAAACGAGTGGGAACGTTCCTCATTGCGGAATGGGTACAAGGCTTCAATGGAGCCTCACTCTTTCGAGTGAGGAAACCCCTACGACAACGACGAACCGATGCACTTCTGGTTTCCGCTTCAATGGAGCCTCACTCTTTCGAGTGAGGAAACTTGACTCTTCCCCTGAGGAATCCCTAACTGCCGTTAGCTTCAATGGAGCCTCACTCTTTCGAGTGAGGAAACATAGCTATGTCGCTTGCGGAAGTCAGCGGCATATCTGGCTTCAATGGAGCCTCACTCTTTCGAGTGAGGAAACTGCAAAAATCATAAGCTAGAATCTATTCAGTCCCGACAGCTTCAATGGAGCCTCACTCTTTCGAGTGAGGAAACACGAGTACGTCGCCGCGGCGAAGACGTCCGGCGTGCGCTTCAATGGAGCCTCACTCTTTCGAGTGAGGAAACTATCGCGTCCATGGCCGGGTCGAGATTTTCGGAGATGCTTCAATGGAGCCTCACTCTTTCGAGTGAGGAAACCGCCGGAAGCGGTCGTGGACGAAGTGCGCGCTGAACTCGCTTCAATGGAGCCTCACTCTTTCGAGTGAGGAAACTTCGTCTGCGGATTCGAGATCCAGGGGTTGATGCAGCAGCTTCAATGGAGCCTCACTCTTTCGAGTGAGGAAACCTGTCGTCCACGCCGGCGAACGGCTCGGACATCGCCTGCTTCAATGGAGCCTCACTCTTTCGAGTGAGGAAACTGGACACGAATCATACGCACCGATGCGCGCTAAGTATGCTTCAATGGAGCCTCACTCTTTCGAGTGAGGAAACCTATCTACCGGATTAGGTACTACGCTTGCGACCATATGCTTCAATGGAGCCTCACTCTTTCGAGTGAGGAAACGACCCACACCGTATCAACCCAGCGTCCTACGACGCGCGCTTCAATGGAGCCTCACTCTTTCGAGTGAGGAAACTAGGACAGTCATATGGCGTCATAGTACCTGACAGAAGCTTCAATGGAGCCTCACTCTTTCGAGTGAGGAAACTAGAGCTATCCTCAAAGAGATATATGGGCGACATCTCAGCTTCAATGGAGCCTCACTCTTTCGAGTGAGGAAACATGGATGCCTCTTATGACCGTGTTACTGAATGGTGCGCTTCAATGGAGCCTCACTCTTTCGAGTGAGGAAACTGGGAAGGTCATCATCGGAGGTCTTCCACTGAGCCGGCTTCAATGGAGCCTCACTCTTTCGAGTGAGGAAACCTTACGAAAAGGCGGCTGAGAGAGAAGAGAAGATGGCTTCAATGGAGCCTCACTCTTTCGAGTGAGGAAACAGAAGTAGTCCCACTGGCTGGGGCTGGGGCATCCCGGCTTCAATGGAGCCTCACTCTTTCGAGTGAGGAAACCTTACGAAAAGGCGGCTGAGAGAGAAGAGAAGATGGCTTCAATGGAGCCTCACTCTTTCGAGTGAGGAAACAAGTCCCTGAATTGGAGTTTGCCCTGCCATGCCAAGCTTCAATGGAGCCTCACTCTTTCGAGTGAGGAAACTAGACATGAGATATGTCAGGAAACGGTATGTCAGGCTGCTTCAATGGAGCCTCACTCTTTCGAGTGAGGAAACTTTAGGAATTCCATAGCGTTTAGTATCCTGAGATGAGCTTCAATGGAGCCTCACTCTTTCGAGTGAGGAAACCCCCGACTGGACGACTAGTCAGGGCTGTCAAGCAAGGCTTCAATGGAGCCTCACTCTTTCGAGTGAGGAAACCATGTACTTGACCGTCGGCATACTCGTGGGCATTTGCCGCTTCAATGGAGCCTCACTCTTTCGAGTGAGGAAACCTATCCTATGCGCGCGATGCGGAGCCGACGCGCGCCGGCTTCAATGGAGCCTCACTCTTTCGAGTGAGGAAACATGGACATGTCCGTGCAACCGCTCTCCCAGGTGCAGCTTCAATGGAGCCTCACTCTTTCGAGTGAGGAAACCCGACAGGTCGCTGTCGATCCCGTCGGCGACAGGTCTGCTTCAATGGAGCCTCACTCTTTCGAGTGAGGAAACAGAAGTAGTCCCACTGGCTGGGGCTGGGGCATCCCGGCTTCAATGGAGCCTCACTCTTTCGAGTGAGGAAACCGGCCCAAGAGCATGGGCGCAAGGGGACGTCGCAGATAGCTTCAATGGAGCCTCACTCTTTCGAGTGAGGAAACGACGGCCTCGGCTAATTTCGCGACGCTGGATGGCGTGCTTCAATGGAGCCTCACTCTTTCGAGTGAGGAAACCGTCATAGCCTACGCGCCGTAGCCTACGCGCCGTAGGCTTCAATGGAGCCTCACTCTTTCGAGTGAGGAAACCCAATCCAACTAAGAGTTAGCGGATAATGTCAAGAATGCTTCAATGGAGCCTCACTCTTTCGAGTGAGGAAACTGGAATTCTCGCTCTCTCATGACTCGACCTCGATGCGCTTCAATGGAGCCTCACTCTTTCGAGTGAGGAAACCTCGATGGTGTGCAGATAGTCATGGAGTCCGGCCGAGCTTCAATGGAGCCTCACTCTTTCGAGTGAGGAAACCTGCGTATCCCGGCGGACTCCTCTTCCGCGCGCCGCGCTTCAATGGAGCCTCACTCTTTCGAGTGAGGAAACTCCAACGCGGCCGTTCGGCTGTCCGGCCGCGCCTGCGGGCTTCAATGGAGCCTCACTCTTTCGAGTGAGGAAACGATGCTGTGGACAGTCTGCTGGCACACCCAACTACGCCGCTTCAATGGAGCCTCACTCTTTCGAGTGAGGAAACCCCTCACTGGCAGGTTTGTAGCCGCACTACCTACTGGGCTTCAATGGAGCCTCACTCTTTCGAGTGAGGAAACCTGCATCTACTACTTGGAAAGTAGCCTCAGCGTTGGCTTCAATGGAGCCTCACTCTTTCGAGTGAGGAAACCATCCCATATTGGGTATGGTAGATTCTGATTATCGCGCTTCAATGGAGCCTCACTCTTTCGAGTGAGGAAACTTGGCGGCGGCTGACGAATTCGCAACGGCTGTCATAGCTTCAATGGAGCCTCACTCTTTCGAGTGAGGAAACCAGAGGGGTGTGTCAAAGCGCACATCGGTTGTCAGGCTTCAATGGAGCCTCACTCTTTCGAGTGAGGAAACCGGATAGAGTCACTCACTAGGGAGATTGGGAAATATGGCTTCAATGGAGCCTCACTCTTTCGAGTGAGGAAACTTGTGTCATGTGTTCACAGTGAACACATGGGAAAGGCTTCAATGGAGCCTCACTCTTTCGAGTGAGGAAACCTATGTCATTATACATCTGCTTCCTGAATGCCCGTTGGCTTCAATGGAGCCTCACTCTTTCGAGTGAGGAAACTTCGACACTCCGGACGGTGAAGCCGCTTACGAAGCCGTGCTTCAATGGAGCCTCACTCTTTCGAGTGAGGAAACAGGCAGCATGATTGATTCATGCCTGACTCTGTACCTTGCTTCAATGGAGCCTCACTCTTTCGAGTGAGGAAACCAGACGCAGGGTCAGGAACGATTGGGCGGACGGAGCGGCTTCAATGGAGCCTCACTCTTTCGAGTGAGGAAACGACACCATATGACTGTCCTACGCGCATATATGCCGGCGCTTCAATGGAGCCTCACTCTTTCGAGTGAGGAAACCATCGTATGGCCATCAACATCGATCCCGGTTCTGATGGCTTCAATGGAGCCTCACTCTTTCGAGTGAGGAAACGTCCGACAATTTCGTGAGCGCGGTCGCGAACGAGGTGCTTCAATGGAGCCTCACTCTTTCGAGTGAGGAAACGCGGTACTCGAACTCCGGACGGACGGAGCGCAGCTGCTTCAATGGAGCCTCACTCTTTCGAGTGAGGAAACTCGAGGCCAAGCAGGCGGTGCTCGGAATCACCGGCGAGCTTCAATGGAGCCTCACTCTTTCGAGTGAGGAAACAATTCTCGCTCCCTCATGATCGCCCCTCGATGCGGAGCTTCAATGGAGCCTCACTCTTTCGAGTGAGGAAACCGGACAGGACGGCTTCGCCGAGGTCGGCCAATTTGCGCTTCAATGGAGCCTCACTCTTTCGAGTGAGGAAACTATCGCGCTCTGTACGATTGGGCGGAGATCCGGACGGCTTCAATGGAGCCTCACTCTTTCGAGTGAGGAAACTCCCCGCACCCCTTCTCAGATAGGCCAGACTTTGTGGCTTCAATGGAGCCTCACTCTTTCGAGTGAGGAAACGCTTCCGGCACGCGCGGCTTTTAGAACATCTCGTCGAGCTTCAATGGAGCCTCACTCTTTCGAGTGAGGAAACTGGTGGGCCGAGCAGTGGGCGCAACGGCCGACACCCGCTTCAATGGAGCCTCACTCTTTCGAGTGAGGAAACGAACACGCAAGGAGACGAAATTGGGACGACGCAAAGGCTTCAATGGAGCCTCACTCTTTCGAGTGAGGAAACGTATATGATGGTCGGTGAATACTGGCACGCGGCGGTGGCTTCAATGGAGCCTCACTCTTTCGAGTGAGGAAACTTGATGATGTTGCGCAAAACAAGGCGATTATCCTAGCAGCTTCAATGGAGCCTCACTCTTTCGAGTGAGGAAACGCCTTGTGGCGCGACAGCCATACTGTATGCCATTGTTGCTTCAATGGAGCCTCACTCTTTCGAGTGAGGAAACACCTAGAACAATGACATCTGCTCCTTCACAGCCTCAGGCTTCAATGGAGCCTCACTCTTTCGAGTGAGGAAACAATAATCTTGGATATTTCCAAGACTCTGTTACAACAGCTTCAATGGAGCCTCACTCTTTCGAGTGAGGAAACTTCTCATTCATCCTATATGCCGACTGGGAAACCAATGCTTCAATGGAGCCTCACTCTTTCGAGTGAGGAAACTTGGGCCGCTGACTCAGACGGAGTTGCCTATATGACTGCTTCAATGGAGCCTCACTCTTTCGAGTGAGGAAACTCAGCCGACGCCGCAACGGTCGGTGAACCAGCATTGCTTCAATGGAGCCTCACTCTTTCGAGTGAGGAAACGTCTATCCGCGCGCCCGCGCGCTCACTTCGGACGCTCGCTTCAATGGAGCCTCACTCTTTCGAGTGAGGAAACCCCGACAAGCGTGCCTAATGCGTGGACGAAATTGGCGCGCTTCAATGGAGCCTCACTCTTTCGAGTGAGGAAACAAATAGCCGCTGAAGAGTCTGCTTAGCGAGGCGGACGCTTCAATGGAGCCTCACTCTTTCGAGTGAGGAAACCTCTAAGATTGCGCCTTCTACAAGGTCTTTCGGACGTGGTGCTTCAATGGAGCCTCACTCTTTCGAGTGAGGAAACGTTGGGGGTGTCCTCAATCGTGTAGTCGGTGTAGACGCTTCAATGGAGCCTCACTCTTTCGAGTGAGGAAACTGAGCGCCTACGAACACCCCACAGTGGTCTTCACTCAGCTTCAATGGAGCCTCACTCTTTCGAGTGAGGAAACTGGGCCGAACAGTGGGCCAATCGGCCGATGGCGGAAGCTTCAATGGAGCCTCACTCTTTCGAGTGAGGAAACTAGCTATATTGGTAAGGTACAAGGATTAGGCATGAATGCTTCAATGGAGCCTCACTCTTTCGAGTGAGGAAACATGCGCAGGGTGTCACCGCTGGAATGACTAACAGCGGCTTCAATGGAGCCTCACTCTTTCGAGTGAGGAAACCACCTTTAGTTGCTTTAATTTAGCGTCATAGTTGTGGCTTCAATGGAGCCTCACTCTTTCGAGTGAGGAAACTAGGCATAATACTCGAAGAAATTGATGCGACCAACGGCTTCAATGGAGCCTCACTCTTTCGAGTGAGGAAACCTCCCTCCTGATAGTCGGCCTACCATTGGTTAAGACAGCTTCAATGGAGCCTCACTCTTTCGAGTGAGGAAACTTGGCAGACTTCCCGCCAGCGTGCTTCAATGACAGGGCTTCAATGGAGCCTCACTCTTTCGAGTGAGGAAACTCATGTGTGTCCGCCGACCGGCCTGCATAGGCTATTGCTTCAATGGAGCCTCACTCTTTCGAGTGAGGAAACGAGCCTCGACAATGCGGTATTGCTCGCCGCGATGAAGCTTCAATGGAGCCTCACTCTTTCGAGTGAGGAAACGGGAATCGATCTATTCGAACATCCGTTACGCGTGGACGCTTCAATGGAGCCTCACTCTTTCGAGTGAGGAAACCAGCCGCCCGCTTGAATGCCGACCGTTCGGCAACCTCGCTTCAATGGAGCCTCACTCTTTCGAGTGAGGAAACGAGATAGCTGAGCGGTATTCCGAACGCAGGGAAGCTGCTTCAATGGAGCCTCACTCTTTCGAGTGAGGAAACCAAGCTATGACTGTCGGAAGTCTTGCTCGGCGTGCCGCTTCAATGGAGCCTCACTCTTTCGAGTGAGGAAACAATAGTTAAGTACAAGGCATACGGACATCAGGCATCCGCTTCAATGGAGCCTCACTCTTTCGAGTGAGGAAACCGACGGCTATCACGCCGATTAGTACGATACCCGCCAGCTTCAATGGAGCCTCACTCTTTCGAGTGAGGAAACCTCCGCCTCCTGCGCCGCCCGGATGTCCAGCAGCGAGGAGCTTCAATGGAGCCTCACTCTTTCGAGTGAGGAAACGAGAGCGACCCGGCGAAGCTGAGCCGGCAATCCGCGCTTCAATGGAGCCTCACTCTTTCGAGTGAGGAAACAGGGACATCGCAGATAGAGGCCGCCGCCCTATGGTGGCTTCAATGGAGCCTCACTCTTTCGAGTGAGGAAACTGAACTTGCCTACGCTCTGGCTAATGCCTATGGCATTGCTTCAATGGAGCCTCACTCTTTCGAGTGAGGAAACTGCCCCGATGGTACACAGGACATTCACATACCATGAGCTTCAATGGAGCCTCACTCTTTCGAGTGAGGAAACTTGTTGGGTAGCCGTAAGACTCCCATGTTGACCGCGCTTCAATGGAGCCTCACTCTTTCGAGTGAGGAAACCATTTTAGTCACCTTCCTGATATGTTACTGGTTCATGCTTCAATGGAGCCTCACTCTTTCGAGTGAGGAAACTCCCTACGGGGTTGGTAGTAGTTTTCTTCCGTACGGCTTCAATGGAGCCTCACTCTTTCGAGTGAGGAAACCAGAGATGAATACGCTCCTTTCGCGCGCCGAGGAGCTTCAATGGAGCCTCACTCTTTCGAGTGAGGAAACTTCCATACAAGTAGGGTGGTCGGGGTTTACCTCACAGCTTCAATGGAGCCTCACTCTTTCGAGTGAGGAAACCCGGAAGGCGAATTTTGGCGGATTCTCAAAATCGCGCCGCTTCAATGGAGCCTCACTCTTTCGAGTGAGGAAACCATGTAGCGTACAAGGCGGTGTCGGCAAGTAGAGGGCTTCAATGGAGCCTCACTCTTTCGAGTGAGGAAACGAGGTATTGACCGCAGGCAACCTGAATACCTACGTGCTTCAATGGAGCCTCACTCTTTCGAGTGAGGAAACCAGAAGTTGAGGCGACGGCTGAATCCATTGTGGTTGGCTTCAATGGAGCCTCACTCTTTCGAGTGAGGAAACTCACTGTGAACACATCTGAGTACACAGACACTGCCCGCTTCAATGGAGCCTCACTCTTTCGAGTGAGGAAACTTGGACTGTCGACATCACACATATAGCACGTGCAGCGCTTCAATGGAGCCTCACTCTTTCGAGTGAGGAAACCTCATTGAGGGGGAGAATCAGCGCCTACCATCACATCGCTTCAATGGAGCCTCACTCTTTCGAGTGAGGAAACACGTACTCACATCCATAGCGGAGGATGCCAAGTTGGCTTCAATGGAGCCTCACTCTTTCGAGTGAGGAAACCACAGCTTATGGCTGATTGGCTCTCAGGGAAGGTGTGGCTTCAATGGAGCCTCACTCTTTCGAGTGAGGAAACTTGCCGTAGTCGCCCAACACCCGTTGAATCGTTCCCAGCTTCAATGGAGCCTCACTCTTTCGAGTGAGGAAACCTGTCGGTTCCTATGCCTGTGAAGCATAGGATTAGCACGCTTCAATGGAGCCTCACTCTTTCGAGTGAGGAAACCAGATGACTTTACGGAAAGGTCATGTTGCCGATGACGCTTCAATGGAGCCTCACTCTTTCGAGTGAGGAAACGAGAGCTACTGGCGCAGTCGGGCAGCTTACAAATTTGGCTTCAATGGAGCCTCACTCTTTCGAGTGAGGAAACCTGCGGGGGTGTCCAAATCCCCGCCTGTTCATGATGCGCTTCAATGGAGCCTCACTCTTTCGAGTGAGGAAACCTTATTCCAATTTCGTTGCCAATCCCAGTTAGAAGCGCTTCAATGGAGCCTCACTCTTTCGAGTGAGGAAACATGTCGGAGTTACTTCGTCAATCCGAACCTTCTCTATGCTTCAATGGAGCCTCACTCTTTCGAGTGAGGAAACTTAGCGTCCTGTTGAAATGACCATGTCCAGCCATTCGCTTCAATGGAGCCTCACTCTTTCGAGTGAGGAAACCGTCAGGTGGGGTCGAAGATCAACAACGCCGCATGGGCTTCAATGGAGCCTCACTCTTTCGAGTGAGGAAACTGGGACGAACGGAAATTCTCCAACTGCGGATATAGGCGCTTCAATGGAGCCTCACTCTTTCGAGTGAGGAAACCAGGCGCGCGCGTCATAGCCTGCGCGCGCAGTCGAGCTTCAATGGAGCCTCACTCTTTCGAGTGAGGAAACCGTCATACTGAGTTTTAGTCACAAGCAGATAGCCGGGCTTCAATGGAGCCTCACTCTTTCGAGTGAGGAAACCGGTGGTACGGCGGCGGCCGGCGGGCCTGTCAAAACTACGCTTCAATGGAGCCTCACTCTTTCGAGTGAGGAAACACGTGTGGGCGACAGGCCCCAAGAAAAGGACTTCTAGCTTCAATGGAGCCTCACTCTTTCGAGTGAGGAAACGCCGCGACTAACCTGCTGTCTCTGGCAGCCCAAGTGGCTTCAATGGAGCCTCACTCTTTCGAGTGAGGAAACTCTTGCGCAGTGTACCGAAAGCTCGATTCTGAAGACGCTTCAATGGAGCCTCACTCTTTCGAGTGAGGAAACCACTAGGATGGCGGCGACAAAGGCAGCGAAAATGACGCTTCAATGGAGCCTCACTCTTTCGAGTGAGGAAACTTTCGACTTGGACGCGTGGTGGAAAGAGCAATGGGAGCTTCAATGGAGCCTCACTCTTTCGAGTGAGGAAACGTCATAGGCTTTGGCGCGCTGAGAACTACGGCGCGCGCTTCAATGGAGCCTCACTCTTTCGAGTGAGGAAACAGGGAGATAGCACGGCAGCACCACCGCCGACTACTCGCTTCAATGGAGCCTCACTCTTTCGAGTGAGGAAACTGGCGGTCAGCTTGCCAAATACCGTTCAGCAGCCGGCGCTTCAATGGAGCCTCACTCTTTCGAGTGAGGAAACATTCTATCGCGCTTTATCAACGCGATCTCATAGGTGGCTTCAATGGAGCCTCACTCTTTCGAGTGAGGAAACTTGTAATGCGACGACGCATTTACATTGTCGTCGTATGCTTCAATGGAGCCTCACTCTTTCGAGTGAGGAAACCAATGATAATTTCGCCCGACTTGACGCAGGTAATCCGCTTCAATGGAGCCTCACTCTTTCGAGTGAGGAAACATAATCGCATTGTTCTACGGCGAAGCGGGCAGCGGTGCTTCAATGGAGCCTCACTCTTTCGAGTGAGGAAACTTGTGGTCGTCAAACCAGACTATCTCCCTCTCCACGCTTCAATGGAGCCTCACTCTTTCGAGTGAGGAAACATGCGCAAGCTTAGTTGTGCCAACTTGTCTTCTTTCGCTTCAATGGAGCCTCACTCTTTCGAGTGAGGAAACAGTCTAACCACTGCGATTTGCGACGATGCGGATACTACTCCTGAGCGTTTCACCCAAATTTGTTCTGCGTTCAAAACGCTACCCTCCCATTTCGGGCCTGGCAAGCGCTCTGTGAGCGATTTCACTCCCGAAAATCGCGAGCGCTTCCTACTTGGCGACTTCACCACCGGACCACTCGCGGCCCAGTACAATCCGCGCAACGATCCAGACTTCAATGATAACAAATTCCTCTCACACAACCGTAATGTCTCTGGCCTCCGGAACCAGCTGTCGGCCCAGCGTCTGCAACGAATTCCCTCCCCGGCCGTCACTGGGACCCGTATCTACGATCAAGACTCTATCTTCTTTAACGTTGATTATATCGGTCAGCGCCTCTTCCAGAAGCACTCGCTCTTTCCTAGAGAGGTCGCACGCGAACACAGAATATTGCAACGGCTCTCCAAAGCCATTCATCTTCTTGAACGTCCGGCGCAATCTCTTAGCGTTGCTCACATCATACGCGACAATGAATCGGTTTCGCATAGGTTATCTCGTGGTAAAAGCCGGATACTTTGGCAATTCTCCAAGAACATGGCGTCCGAGCAGACGCGCCTGCACTTCCATTATTCTCCGATAGCTTATCGAATACCCGAACAGCGGATGCGTTATCAGCGTGTCGAGCCGCCGCTCGAACGCCCGTATAACCGCCTTCCGACCCGATTGAGTCAGCGCCACCGCTCCCGACCGCTGGACGAAATCCGATTCGACAAGTTCGGAATTGTTGAACAGGGTCAGCGCGGCAGAGTCGGCGACTATTGGACGAAACTCCTCAGCAAGGTCCAGCGCAAGCGCGGGCTTACCGTACTTCGGCTGGTGATAAAAGCCCATATATGGATCAAAACCCACGGCTATCGCGGAGACGAGGGTCTGTTTTATCAGCATTGAATAGAGAAACGACAGAACCGCGTTCACCGGGTCCTTGGGAGGTCTGCGGTTACGAGTTCTAAAGTCGAAGGCCGTCCGGTCAGACCGGATCATAGCCCCGAAATTGGCGAAATACACACTGGCCGCGGCCCCCTCGATCCCCAGAAGCGTCTGGAGCGAATCCGCCTTCCGAGCATTGCGCGATAGGCGCATTATCTCCTTCAGAGCCTGCACAGGAGCCTCAGGATGGTTGCGTCGGAGCATCACCCGACTATTCCTCAGCTTCGCTATCACAAGCTCCCTGGCTATCATCACCGACCCGATTCTATCGCCCGCGGCGGCAAACTGATGCATTCGGAGATCCACATTCTTGTGCGCCATCCCCCAGGTAACCCCTTTAAGCCATCCACCATAGCTGAAATGGCAGATTGGCACTCCGCGGTCCAGGAATTCGCGCACGGCCTGCGCCGTAACCTGGGCATTTCCGAATATTGACAGGCTCGACACATCCAGCATACGAGCGCGAGAGACCACTTGGCCCTTGACTCGCACGGTAACATTGTCGCCCGACTTGCCGACCACCGCGCCCTGGGCCTGCACATACATGGGCAACGCATCGTCCCTAGCGGGAGCCATACGACGAACATCATCAGGCTTCACAACATAGGAACTGCCCTTCAGAAACGACACCTCATCCGGCAGGCAGATTCCCACCAGAGAACAGCGTGGACACTTCGGGCTGTCTTCCAGCGGCGGCGGCATCTCATCCATCGAGGACATAGAGCGCGCGCCATCCATCAACTCCAGCGTCCGCGCCACCAGCTCGTCATCAAGCGGAACGCGCACCCTGCGCTTCGACGCCACGAAGTAAATTATGCCTTCTTCGCACTGGTATCCATGCGCCCTGAGAAGCAGCCCCTGCACACAAAGCTGAACCCGCTCCGGCTCATAAGCCCCCTCAGGCACATTCGGAACAGTCCCACGCTTATAATCCACCGGCGTCACCCGACTCCCCTGCGCTTCCACCAGATCAATCCGCGCGATAGCCCCCAGACCTTCATCCGACAGCAGAACCGACCTCGCGTGAATCATCCCATCATCATCCCCCGAACCCGCGCCCGGCAGACTTCCCGATTCCCGATCCACCCGCCGATGCTGGAAACGCCCATCCAGCGTATCCTCACTATGCGCGAACTCCCCCTGCACCCACTCCAGATAACACAACCTCGGACAATACGCGAACTCATTCAGCATCCTTGCCGGAACAAGCTCCGCAGTCACCTTCCGTACATCAACAGTCGCAGCCATAGCCATAATCGAGCCTCCACATCGCCGGGTGGTATAAAACCCCATTCCGACGACGCGGAGCAAACTCGACATAATTCAACTGTCCTTCAATGAGGCCCCGCCTGAATAGGCGGGGCCTCATTGACCATATTCTGTTGTTAAGGTGCGATGTAACGTGTCAGAAATCCACCGGAACAAACACCCCCAGCCCGTAGTGACACGCAAAGCCCAGCGCCATTGGGCCGGAAACCGGCTCCTCGAACTCCAGAGTGAAGTTGAACGCGCCGCCGCCGCTTGAACCGCCGCCCCGTCTGTA
This sequence comes from Dehalococcoidia bacterium, assembly GCA_965214185.1. GTDB lineage: Bacteria > Chloroflexota > Dehalococcoidia > Lucifugimonadales > UBA1123 > VXRN01. Next base: position 21,766 of record CBDCBF010000001.1, read on the forward strand.
TCTAAAGAACTCGAACGGACGGAAGCCGTTGAAACGCCCACTCCGCATCGGCGACATTCTATCTCGGCGGTTGGCTTGAGTAACACTGAGCAAACGCGGCCAGTCGGGATACCGCAACGACACTTCGCGCCTTATCTGCTCCTCTGGCCCGTCCACCATGCGCTTTTGGCCGTTTTCGTCTATGGGACCGCGAAACTTGACATGACGCGGCAGAACATACGGCGTCAGCGACCGCCAGCGCCTGGACTCGCCGAACAAGCGAGATACGCCGCGAAAATCCTCCTCTTTCCCATGCGCCAAGTACGATAGTCGAACAGGCTCGCGTCCGTCGCCCGGATTCAGCTCATTCACTCTGACAACCGCCTCGAACTCTTTCTCGCGCAGGCCACCCGGCGTCCATATCGTAAGGTGGTCGAGCCGACCGTTTCCATTCTCGTCGGTGGGCAGGTAGAAGGCGTGCCGATGTCCACCCAGAAGCGGATTCCCCGAAGAGTCTTTGCCGGACAGATTTTCGGATTTCCCGCCTTCATTCCGTCTGCCATATTGCGACATCGCCGACCTGCGCGCCCTCTCTCCCCACCGCAGAGTGTCGAACCCCATGGGCAGCGGATTGCCGTCCATTGCAAAACGAACGACTCTTGCCCCCGCTCCGCGCCTGGGCGTCCGCACCTGTCCCGAGCGAAACTCCGTGAAACAGTCTCGCCTGCGAATATACGGCCACCACTGCGCCCCTTCAGGGTCTATCCGACCCCCGCGTCTGAGTGTGGAGGTCTCCCTTTCCAGGTCTTCCAACTTCACCGGACAACGCGGCATCAGAGTTCGCGCAATCTCCCAATCGCCTTCCGGCAGCGCGCCGTCTTCCAGGGGGCGAGAGTTTACCTCAGGATGCTTCGAAGCCAGCGACGCGTCTACCCACGACTCCGCCCGTCCCAGATAGGGCATATTACGCAGGATAGCCTCCAGGTCATTGCGCCGCTCCGAATCCGGTTCCAGGTTCGGCCACACCGCAAAAAGCGGCTTGCCCGGACACACAGCCACGAACGAATCTATGACCAGGGTTGTTCGCTCCCGTGTTCCCTCGTTGTACGGCATATAGTGACGGGTATGCCCTGTCGAAGCGGGCGGAAGGTGGAACTCAGGATACTCCGACGCCAACGCCTCCAGTATCGGAATCACGCGCTCGCTCGGAATGTCCGGCAGAGTCCGCCGCCATGTGGCGACCATCCCTCTGAGTATCCGCCAAGGGGACGGCGGCCACTCCGCCACACCCTCATTGACATGCCTGCCCCACTGCGTCGCGTGATAGCGGTTCGCCGTGAACTCAAACTTTATGGCGAGCATCCTATCTCCTCTGAAAAGTGAGCTGCGTTACGGGCGGATCCGCAAACAACCCATCCGACGCGCAAGCCGCTATCAGTCCGGGCAACTCCTCCGCCAACTCCGATGCGCCCGGAACATCGAACCCTTTGGGGCGGGTGACTTTCAGGTCGCCTTTCATATCAAGGTCGCAGGCTGTACGCAGTCGCAGTCCGCTATCTAAGAACCTGCGAACCTTCCACAGCGCAAGCGTAGTCAGGAATCGTTCCGCGTTCTCTCCGAGTCGGTATGCGCGTATCTGTGCCAGATCAAGATTGAAATAGGCCGTGATACGTTCAGCGGTGTATTCGGTGCGATTGAACGGAACGTTGCCAAACCCCTTATTGGTATCTCCACTCGGATCAACGGGATCGTTCTTTACTCCACCACTATCAGCAGGTCTTACTCCGGTTGCTTCAATGAATGCTGACAACGCCCTCGACAACCTGTACCGCCCACCCGCTAAGTCCCTTTTGGCCAAGAATACGCCGTGCACTAGAGCGTTAGTGTCAATTTCTGCCAGCACAAGAGCTAGTTTATGGAGGTCAACTTGGCCCCGTTCACGGCCTGCAAGACGGGACTTGAGCATATCCAGCACGGTCGTATCGTCACTTTCCAATATGTAAGGCGAGTTGAGCCTATGAGGCTCTAGTATTGAGTTCGTAGAATCCTCACCCTCCCACAAGTCTATGTGAACATATGGCATACCATTTAGTGCCGAAGCAATCTGTTCATTCTCAGCGTCCCAGCATACGGATTCTAGGCGATTAGCCATAGATTGCGCCGATTCGACAAGCACAATATCGGTTGGTCGGCCATTAGCCCCCGGTGCCTGATAAGATGCCGCTCCCAAATTGGGAAATCCTGTAGGTTGAAAGCGCTTTCCCTGTATCGGCCTCAATTCCGCTTCCATTAGAAGGCGAGGCTGACCGTACAACTGTTGGAATTCGATAATCATTCTAATCTCCTGTGTTGATTTGCTTTTATGCGGATTGAGAATCTGCGTCTCTAGGCTTCTTCAATGCTCGTTGGGCAAGAGCGTAGTGAGAGGTTCTGTCCACTGGGAACAGCAGTGCCGCTGCCAGTAGCCGTCTATACTCTAGCCTGTCGAGTATGCCCGGACTATCTGAAACAGGACGTAGCCCTGATGCTATGAGACGACGATGCGCCACCTGATAAGCGTCATTGACTCTGTCCGCTCTAAGCATGGCGAGCATCCGTGGTTCCATGCGTATGTCTCTGTCCTCGCCGAATTCTGGACACTTGAACGTATCCGGCAGAAGCGTCAACTTCATCGTGGCGTAAGCGGATGGAAGATCGAAAGGCGCACTGATTGGTTTGAAACCCTGTGCGCTGCCATCATCCCGACGATGCCGGTAGCGTATGAACGAAAGCGGCAGCGCCATATCCACAATACGCTGAACATTCACGTCCCCATTCAGAAATCTCACCACGTCGCTCAGCCGCGCCGAATACGCCGAATCGAGCGGCGGACGCCCCCCCAGACCATGCATACGCCCCTCCATGCAGCGCCGCTGAAGGACGGACAGCATATTGGAAAGCGGGTCTCCCGCAGTCCACACATGGGATACGCTGCCCTCTTCCCAATTGATCCCCCTGCCGGTATTCACTGGTTCGAGATTCTCTCGGATGGGACCCACGACACGCCGCCCCTCTTTCTGTCCGGCAAGAATAGACCCCATGGCGCGAGCCAACCGAAACTCGAGCGACCCATCGTTGGAATGTTTGAGCCAACCCCACGAGAGGTTGCTTAGCGGTCTTACGCTTTCACGAATCCCCGACTTGGACACCCATCGCTCAGCCTTGCCGACCGCTATCAATACCTCTTGCAAGTCACGCGGCTGTCCACGCTGACAAAATTCGATTATCGCGTTGTCAATGCGCCTTCTCACACTGCCTAGTTCGGCTGGCGCGTTGCGCCCGGACGCAGCCCTTCTGAGACTGTCCAGCCATGGGTCCAGGTCGAAGAGTACGTTGGCGCGTTCCGCCGCCTCCCGGTTATCCTGATCTGGGTAGAACCGACCTAGGGGAGCGGCCAGGTACGCCAGCCCGTTTCTCACTAAGAACCCGTATCTCTGGAACTGGTCAACGCCGAGTTCCGTCCCCAATCCTGCGATTGCCCGCGCAAAATCCGAGCCGCTGGATACTTGTCTGCGACCCAGCTGAGCTCTGCCTTCCGACATCAAGCGTTCCAACTCGCGCAGACTGACCGGGCGGTTCCAGAGCGGCGCCCAGAACTCCGCCCTAGACGAATCTCCATACTCCGAATCTGAGGATGTTCCATATCCGGCGGCTGAGTTGTCCACAGTAAACGGGAACACCGCTTTGGAAGTCCCCTGCGCCGAAAGACGACGGGCCGCCGCGCCCGCGAACATCAACGCTCCTTCGAACATCAGAACATAGTCCCAAGGATTGGATAGTGAATCATCGTTGAATCCCACAGATGCGTTTGCCCCTCCCACGCTGCTCGGGTTGTAGAACCCGGTGGAACGTTTGCGAACAAGCTGGGGTGAACCTTCATTGAATAGCGCTGAAACGACCTGGCTTCGCATGATCGTTTCACGATTGCGCCGTTCTTCCAGATTCAATGCCAGAACGATGTTCTGCATGAAATTATTGCTGAATTCCAGCCTACCGTCATTCCCTCCCGTGCCGAGCAGCGGGGGAAACTTCACCCCCTCTGACGTGAGGACATACGCGGCGTCAAGCCAGTCCAGCGCCTCGTCTGGAAACCGCGTCCGACATTGAGCGAGGACCCATTCTTTCAAGTCGCTTTTCTTAATTTCCTGCATATCTTGAGAACGATTCAAGACTCGCTTGCCTTCTGAAATCACCTCATGCCACAACTCAAATCTTGGAGATTCCAATTCCAACACAGTATCTATCGCCTTGGAATTGTCTTTAGGATTGAACCCGCTGCCCCCATTCCACGGCGATACAATCGGCGTCGGTCTGTATTCGTTCAGGAAGAAATCGGTCAGCTCATCCCGATCTAGCGCGGAACGCAGATAGAAAATCTCATTCTTCCAGTATGCCCGCGCGTTGCCGTCCACCTGCTCCGACACCAGCCGAAATATGCCCAGCGCCTTCAGATACGCCATAAGTGGATCAGGCGAGCATCCCCGCAGTTCCAGTTCATATATATCGCTCATTCTCTCGCCTCGTTCTCTTCCTTGCTCGCCCTCATATCCGCCGCGCGGACTATCGCCTCCAAGTACGCCAGTCTGAACGGGCCGAGCCACTCCAAAAGCCCAAGACTTCGCTCTAGCCACGAACGCCGCTCCGCGCCGTCCCTTTCATACAGCCCGATTTGCGCGATGGACGTATCCAACTCCGTTTCGCTTACAATCACGCCTTCCCCCAAGTCAACCGACGGCAGCGTTTCCGTTTCGGCTGTCTTATATCCCAGCAAATATTCGGAGTCCGGATTACTGTCCTTATTCCCATTGCGCCGCCCCGGAAGCGACCTTATCCCCAGCCGTATCTTGCCGTGATGCGCCGCCGCCAAGTACGCCGCTAGGTCTTTATACTGGCCTTCAAGTCCATCCGAGTGTTCCAGAACGGCCAACGCGCTGCCAAGCTCATGCCGGAAATGACGGCGTGCGGGCCTTCCGTTTCCCTTACTCTTTGCCAGCAGAACGCCTTCTGCCGGCGGGTCTTCTCCCTCTTTGCGCAGGGCATCCTGAAATACCGGATGCGCCTTGCCCACATCATGGTGCAACGCCGCTGCCCTGACCGCTTCCTGGATGCCAGGATCATCAATCCAGCCCGACATCGCATCCAGAATCGTGTCCACCTCCCGTTCCACATGGCGCGAATGGTCGGACAAAGTTACCCACCTCTTGCCCATCGAATAAGGCTCCAACCCGTGTCCATCCTCAGGCAGACTGTCTGCATCCTCAATCACATCCACGGCATCCCTAGCCGACACATCCCATCCCAATTCTGAAGAATAGCCGCCCCTCTTGGCGTCCAGCATCAGCGTCATGCCCGGATGAATGTCATTCGAGCGAACCTCCGCCCATCGGTCATCCAGAAAATCCCATCGCCACGCCCTGCGATTTTCACCCCTCAGATACTCATTTATACCTTTCGTCCCCAGCGCAACGCTTACCGTCTCGGAATGGCGCGGCTTCGGTTCCCTATCGCCGGGTTCACCGTCCGGCATAGCCCTCCAGAACACCGACACATTCCGCTCGTCAACCCCGCGAACATATTGTGAAACGTCCAGATAGCCGCCTGATAGATCCGGTGTAGTGTCGAATAAACCCTGTACATCCCGCCTGCGAATCACTGTCAAATGCTCAGCGTCTCCTATCGCATCCCCCAGTTGCTCGATGTCCGACGGCCCTGCGGATTCCCCTTCCAGCGCCTTCATCAGCGTGCGCGCAGGCTCTACATCTTCGGGATCGTAGGGCGCGGTATCCTGCTTCCGTTCTCCCATATCCACCCAGAAGATTTCGCCCTGTTCGTATTCACCCTTGCGATTGCATCGCCCGAATCGCTGAACCATAGACGCCCACGGCGCCAGTTCCGTAACCAACGTTCGCGCCGATATGTCCACCCCCGCTTCCACCGCCTGTGTAGCCACCACTATCCTTCCAGCGCTGGACTCTTCCACATCCTCTGTAAGAGACTCCCGCTGGCGCTCCCGATCCCCTCCCCGAAAGCGTGAGTGAATCAGCATAGTTTCAGCGTCCGTCGAAACCCAGCGAGAGTTGTTCAAACCCGCATAAACATCCTGCGCCCGCTCCACCGTATTCAGTATCGCCAGCGTCAGCGTTCCGCGCTTGTGCCTGCCCACTATGAACCCTGCCATATCCCGCGCATAGGTTCTCCCACCCTTGACCGATTTCTCAGCCACCAACTTGCGCGCCCTATGCCGTTTGCCCAGATTCGGGTCTGCCAGATCCTCAGCCCCAAGCTCCAGAACTTGCGATTCCATAGGCCCCTTATGGTCTATCGTCTCCAGCCACTGCGATTTCGCCGTCGCGGACATCCACAGACTTTGGGTCGGCCCAAAAGTCTTGAGCTTGCGCCGAAGCCCAGCCAATTGCGTCGAGGTCGGCAGCCCATTCGCCATAAGCTGAACCTCGTCCATAACCCACAGACAATCGTTGTTCAGCAGTCCGTACTCCACTGGCCACATGAACGGACTGCTCCCGTATCCCCGGTTGAGCGCCCTAGACAACAGCATATCCTGGGTGCCGACAACGATAGTCGGCTTCTCAGGTTCCAGATACCACTGCGTCCGGGGCTCGCCGCCCATCAGCGTGACCAGGCCAACTTCATCGGACAACTCAAGATTGCTCAACCACCCTTCCACTCGCCCCACCGTCTGCTCCACAAGCGTCCTCATCGGCAGGCAATAGACCAGCGTTCCGGGCGTACCATGCCGAACATCAGGGTCAGAATGATAGAACCTCCGGTACAGCCAACTCAGAACCGCCGCCTCAGTCTTTCCCGCCCCCGTCGGAATTTTGAGCAGAGCGGGCATATCCGCGGCTTCCGCTAGTTTGGATTGGTAAGGATATGGTTTATTTCCGGTGGCGCTGACGAAGAAACCTTTGAAGGTCATTTCAAAGTCTCCTTGTTTATGTAATGGTACACTGCAGGTAAGATTTTCAAAGGAGTTCCTGAGAACAATTCATCTGCCCTCGATCTCCCTGCTTTCTAATTTCAATAACTAATATACATCTTCTGAATCCTAGCTGTCAATGGCAACAGGCGTTGTCTGACGTTGCATATCCCTCGATAGCATAGCTAGGCTCACTTGAAGCTTGAATTTAGATAGCTAGAACACGCTGAGCGTGCATTTTCCTCGTTCTTTTGAATGAGGCCCCATTGCAAGATGTTGCCACCGCTAGGCGCAGGGTCTTTGTAACGCTGGCTATTCACTCCTCCCCCATCCGCAGACGGCACTGGGTTGGGTCAACAGTGATCAGCATAGCGCGGCTTAGGTGGGTGAAATTCACCACCGCCTGACCGGGCGCGAGAGACGTCACCCGCTCCCACAGGCCCGCGTCTATACCGCCTATCGAGCGACGCAGACGACTTATGGTATTCGAGTCGTTTATCCGGTGCAGGACATAGTTGTTGAGCAATCCGAGCAACTCATCCGGCAGATGCTGGGGATGTTGCGTCACAAACACCAGGCCAAGCCAGCGCTTCCGTCCGCGCTTCGCTATCCGGCTAACCGTCTGGAACAGATTCGGCATACGACGAACGCGCCCCGAAGACAGAAACTCATGCGCCTCCTCAACCACGACCAGCGTTCTGGGCAGGTCAGTTCCCGACCGCGCCGCCGCGTTGAAAGCTGTCTCCTGCGCCTGCTCCACCCCGCGGATGATGTCCGCGATTACGAGATTGCGAAGGTCCGGCGCCTCCATATCCGACAGGTCTATGATAGACACAGCGCCGGGGCGAACCAGGCGGCCATAGTCCATAGCCTGCGCGCCGGAACTTCGGGAGTCGAAGACGTTCAAGCGCATCAGCCTGAAAAGCCGAGCTCGGAGCGCGCGCCAGCTTACGGCGGAGTCAGCGCGAACCTGGTTCACACGCCTCATCACCCTGTCCGCCTTGTCCCTGAACCCGTCATGATACAGTTTTGGATTGCCTTCCTCCCGTTGAACCTTATGCAGGAAAGCGGAAACCACATCCAGCAGCGCTTGGAGGGTCATATATGGATATCCCTCACTAAATTCGTCCAGATACTCTATACGACGCTCATCCTCCTCCACTCCGCCCATCGCTCTCTGAGGGGAAATCCCGAAGTCTCTCAGCAACGCCTTGCAAACCTCGTATGCCTGCCAGTAGCGCGTCTGCTGCGCGTCGGTAAGGTCGAGTATCTCGCAGACTGTATATGGAGAGAGGCGTGAGAAAGTCGGCGAGAATTCCTGCCTGTCGGGATGGCGCAGATTCGTGGTCTCAGTTCCCGCTAAGTGGTACAGAGTAGTTCCGTCCACCCCCTCTGGCGAAAGGCCGCGCGCATCGAGCAGTCTAACCATTTCCTGGTTGTCGGCAGGCCTATATATCTCGGTGTACTCGCCCTCGACATCCAGTAGAACTACGGCCATGCCCGCGACCTGCGCCTGCTGAATCATCCTGGATACAGTGGTGGACTTGCCCGCGCCGGTCGTTCCAAGAACACCGGTGTGTCGCGGCATCACAGACTTCCGGTCCAAAGGCGCTCCGACCAACAGGTCGTCGTGTCCGGCGGCCAATCCTAGCGCCATGTCTCCGTCGCATCGGAGCAGCTCGCGTGTTTCGTCGGTATCCAACAGGAACACCGGACTCGAAGGCAAAGGTCGGAACCTAGGTGGCGCAACCGTACTCCCAGACTTCTGCGCCATAAGCTCAATGTGAATTCTGCCATGGAACTGCGGCATCAGCATATGTCCGCTGCGAACCTGTACCGTCACGACCAGCGGCGCGTCTCCCCGCAGACCGTCCGGCTCAGCGAATGGCCCCGCCTGAACTATCCCCAAGTATGTGCGACCGTCCTCTACGCTCTCGATCCGCACCAGTCCGCGGTTGGGAACCAACCCTATCTTATCCTTCGGAAGCAGCGCGACAACAGTATCGTCGCGGGCAGTCGGCGTATCGAACATCGTCCAGCCGATCATCCCTTCCCCATGCTGAGGATGAGTGAACTCCTCCAGCCCGGATAACTCCCCTTGCACTACATCGTCCGGCACGCTTCGCGCTGCCCAAGGCTGCGATCCGTTGTATATGTCGCCTTCGTAGGATTTGTCTGAAGCGCCATCCATCGGCTTCTCCCTATTTCCTGAGAACACTCTAAGCGACGCGGCAATGAATTGGCCGCGCCGGGTGATCTTTCTGAACCTTAGCCGGATTCACGAGTCAATGGTCGTCCACGGCGCGCCCGCGTCCGTGTAAGCCACCCTCAACTGTGGCGCAAAGCTATCTATCCCAAAGGTTACCTTGCAGACGGTCTGAGCGAGGTCAAGCAGAACAGGGTAGCTCCGCTGTTCCTGCAGAACGCTGTCGGCAAGAGCGATGAGCGCCGCGCCATGAACGTGGTCGCGATGGGCGTAGAAAACCTGCGGCGGCCCTATATTCGACGCGCGGAACACTCCCTTCACAACAATGTCGCCCACATCCTCTCTGAACCGCGTAGCCACCGCCCGCTGACTGTCATCGTAGTGACCACTCCGCTCGATTGCCTCTATCTGGTCGCTTATAGTATCTATCACCGCATATTCGAGAGGAAACAACGCCTGCCCCACCGTGAGAAACTCTCTATCCCGGTCCTGGCCGCGCTTCGGAACGAAAAGAAAACGCTTATGTCCCAGCAACAGTTCCCTGAGAACTTCCATCCCGGATTGCATGAGCGGGTATATCATCTCTCCTGACTCGCCCCGGCTGAGCAGACCGGAGCCGGACACAAGTTCAAAAGGAGTAGGAGATCCTTGGCACATTCTCCACCGCGCGGCCGAATGCCTCGTCAGGAACATCCGCTCGGCGTAGGCGAGTATCCCTCTTCGCGCCAATCCGCTGATGCGGTCGGTCGCCCGGCGCCTGTCTAGGACAGCCAGCATCTCATCAATCCGGTTGCGTTCCCCGGCGCGATAGTCGCGGCGAAACATACGTTGCGACCACGACTGCTGATCCCCCTGGTACGTGACCAGACACACGCCGATTTGTATGAAAGTCATCGCCAGCGTCTCGTGAGTCATGCTGATTCCGGAACACGCCTCCACCTCGCCATTAAGAAGAAGGCCGCTGTGAATGCGGTCTATCTGGGCGGGCGTGGCGCGGTAAACGCCGGAGACCGGCCCCGCCCGTCCTACGGCTTCTATTCTGGGGAAAAACTTATCCCGAATGGAGTTGGCCACTCGGCGCTCCAGACCCACCGCGAGGCGCGCCTCCCGTTCCATGCGGGCATAAGTGTTGGCCCGATCCGCGCCCGGCGTCCAGGATTCTGGATCCAGCAGGCTGTCCAAACTCTCGCCGAAAACGCGGCTGAGGTCATCTTCGCCAGCCGCATCCATAGCGGAGTCAAGCGCGTCCGCGCTCTCGGCTGGTAAATCATGTGCCCTCATACTAAAAACCCATTCCCATAAGCTATGGAAAATGCGACACGCTTAGAAAACTAATAGCCGAACCCAAATCGCTCCGCGGTAGAAGGGCCTCCCCTCATCTGCCAAACTATTCGGCTCGCGTATGAGCTCGCAATCGTCTCCGGCAGTCCAAATCGTTCTTCGGCAACTCGCGCCGCCGCTCTCAGTAATTCGGAAAACCCCATACGCCCGAATGTTAATAGAGCTCTTGACAGTTCTGAGCGCGGAGCGAGGACCTCGATAGCCAGATCGTCGGCGCGACATTCGGCCTCCATAGTCCGCGCGCAGCCGTGCGCTCCGGCGGGTGTCCGGTCCATGAAGTGCAGAAGCGCGTCCGCGCGCGTGTCGCGCAGCCATGCGTCAATGCGTTCGGTCGGAGTCGCTTTCCGCAATCCGTATAGGACACTCGCGAATTCGTGTCCCATCCTGTCTGCCGCGCGGTCATGATGTCGCTTCACTTCCAGGATGTAGTGCGCGGCCTCATGGGCTATGGTGAAGCGTTTCTGCGCCTCATCGTCATTCTCTTCTACTAGAATGACAGCGCCCCGCTGATTGACCACAATACAACCATGCAGTTCGCGCTCGACCGACCCCATAGCGTCTCGGATACCGTATGCGCCTGCGCTTATGCGGGAAGCGGTGGAAGTGGTGAGACCGGACACCTCTTCAACATAGACTTCCAGAGCGCACATGACTGCGTATCGGATGTTGGCCGGACACCCGCAGCGCCCGCCCGCCCGTTTCCAGAACCAGTTCGCCCAGTACTCCATCGAGGCATCGCGCTCACTCATCCGACGCGCTATCCTCGTCTTCTTTCACATCACGATCCCGCGCCGCGAGCAATACGGATTCAAGCGATGCGACCTGAACGTGCCGAATGATTCCCGTAAGCCTATCCGCCGGTATCTGAAACCTCTCCGCGACTCTCTCGACATCGTCCCGAAAGTGGGGCGGATCCAAGCGCGGAGCGCGACAGAGCGCCATCGAACTCATCGTATCGGGCAGGCAGCCCAGTTCCCTAGATACTTCCGTCATACTCATCTCCTTGAACTCCGAGTAGCGCGCAAGGTACCATCCCAAGTAGAAGGAGTCTTGACACGCAAGAGAGGAGATTTTCAGTAAGATGTCGTGTGTCATGATCGGTCGCTTCCCCTCCGTTTAATGCGCTTCTTGATCCTGTCCTTCACGCGCTTGACCTCTCTGGTCTGTTGTTCGAATGAGAGGTGAGCGATGTTCATAGCTTCCGCAAAGACCTGAGTATTGCGCTCTTCTTGCCTCATCAGCGAGAACACCGCCCGTTCTTCGGGTGTCATGCCTCGCTCCAATTCTTCGATCAGACTCTGCGCATCTATCCTGTTCACAACCTCGTCAGAAATATCATTCCCGTCAGACTTATAGAATTCGACACTCTCCAACGGAACTCTACCCTTCGCGTGACGGGACTCCTTCCTGAGCAGATTCTGCATATCCCGCTTGGACGCAAGTCGCAGATATGTCATTAGGCCGCTTTTATCCGGGCGATATTTGCCAGGATCTTTGAAGTAGTTGGTGAGAGCTTCATACACCGCAGACACATATATATCCGGGTCAACGCCGGGGGCAAGATCAGGGAACTGCCAACGAAGGATCCTCTCAAGTTGGGGAGCGACAATAACGAATAATTCCTCTGTGGCTACCGGATCGTATGTCAGCAACCGATTATGAAGTTCTAGCAACTCGGCCTGAGAAGATGATGGAGGATTAGAATTGTGCATCGGACATCTCGGAATCATATGAGGATACGAGATGAGGATACAGCTATTGACCGAAGGTGTCCATTAACAGGGTGAGCGGGGTCATGAGAAGGATTGAGACTGTGGTAGAATCGGGGCATGGCACTAAAAATAGCGGCGACGGTTGCCGGCTTTCAGGCTGTCAGCGCGCTCAAACATCGGAACTTCCGGCTATACTGGTTCGCCGGCGTAGGTCAGGCCGTAGCGCTGGGAATGCAGTTTCTCATCTTAGGCTGGCTTGTTCTGGAACTCACCGACTCACCGGCGCAACTCGGGCTGGTTATCGCTATTTACGGCGCTCCGAACTTAGCCATGCTGATGTTCGGCGGAATCTTCGCGGACAGGATTGATCGGCGCCGGATGCTGTTTTACAGCCGCGCTCTTGTAGCGGGCCTAATTATCGTGGCGGCGACGCTGACCCTGTATCAAATTATCTCCATCTGGCACATATACGGCATATCGTTCGCTTTGGGAACGATACAGGGGCTCAATATGCCGGCTCAGATGGCGATAGTGCCCGACTTGGTGGATGAAGACGACATACTGAACGCCACCTCGCTAAACATGGCCGTATTCAACACCGGACGGATCATGGGACCGTCGCTAGCGGGATGGATTATTCACTATGTGGGCATCGAGTACGCGCTGTACTTTAACGCCATCTCCTACGCGATAAGCTGCCTGTTTCTGCTTACAATGTCGGGGCTGGAATCGCGCAGCCAGTCCGACAACAAGAACATATTGGGAGACTTCCGAGACGGAGTGCGCTTCGTGGCCGCCACGCCCATTGCGTTTACGATGGTGGGACTGAGCTTCGCTTTCGGATTTTTCGGGGCGGCGTATGTGCAGGTGCTGCCCGCGTTTGGCAAGGAAGCGCTGAGTCTGAGCGCGGACGGCGTAGGCTTTCTGCTGACAGTCGCAGGGATAGGATCGCTGGCGGGCAACGTGTTTCTGGCGTCGTTAGGGAACACTCCACATAAGAATTGGCTCCTGCTGGGCATGATCATCCTGTTCGGGATCACCCTGTTTCTGTTCGCGCTGTCGCCGATATACATTGTGTCGCTGGCGCTCCTGTTCTTCACAGGGGTGGGCTTCACAGGCTTCATCTCGCTGGGGACGACTGTGCTGCAACTGAGTACGCCCACGGAGCTTCGCGGGCGCATGATGAGCCTGTGGCTCATCGGAGCCGCGATGCACTACATCGGCGCGTGGCCTCTGGGCGCGGTTGGCGAACGCTACGGCTGGACAATGTCGCTGGGCGGCGGCGCGCTGGCAATGTTGGCGTTCGTGCTGTGGTTGGGGATAATCAGGCCGACTCTGCGGCGGCTGAGGGTTTAGGAATGCTGGACGTCAGCCGGTTAATCCGGGCAATCAAGTATTCTTGCTCGGGACTTCGAGACGCATTCGTTGACGAGGCGGCGTTCAGATTGGAAGTACTGGCGGCGTTGATTTTACTCCCCGCTGCCATATGGCTGGGAGAGGACAACATCGAGCGAGCGCTTATGGTCGGAACGCTTCTCGTGGTACTGATTACGGAGTTGGTGAACTCGGCGGTCGAGGCCGCGGTTGACCGGATCGGCGGCGGCTTCAACGATCTGTCGAGAAAGGCGAAAGACCTTGGCTCCGCGGCGGTGTTCCTCTCGCTAATTCTGGCGGCGGCGGTATGGGCGCTGATGTTGCTTGGCTAGGACACTCTTCCGCGGAAGCCATCGCGCGAGCGCGGTTCTGGTGTAAACTGGGTTGAACACTTAGGCAAGACTCAGGACAGCGGCCCGCATACGCGGCTCATGGCCCATAAGGAGAAAGGCAATGACTAATCGAACTCCCACAATTGACTCACAGGTGCACGCTTACGAGCGCAACCGGCCCGAGCGTCCTTGGAGAGGATTCTTGCAAGGGCCTGACGAGGTCACCGGCGACGATATGGTGGCGGCGATGGACGCGGTCGGCGTTGACGGCGCCTTGTTGGTTTCCCCCTATTCTATGTATGGATACGACGCGAGCTACGCGCTTGAGGTTTACGCCAAACATCCCGGCAGGTTCGGACTGATAAGACCGTTCGATCCTCAATCGGAAGAGACCGACGACGAGATGGCTGAGTGGACCTCGACGCCCGGCGTTGTCGGCGCGCGCATCATGCTCAGCTACGGAGAATATGAAGCGGACGACCCGGGAGTCAACCGCATACTGGCCGCCGGCGCTCAGGCGGGCGTACCGATAAACATCATGTGTTCGGGCAAGCTGCCTCTGTTGCGCGAGCTTGCGCGGCGGAACCCAAACACTCAGATTGTAGTTGACCATCTAGGACTGGTTCAGCCCTTTGAGCCACCCCCTCCGGATGAACCATTCGTCGATCTGGACAACGTGATTTCGCTGGCGGAATATGACAACGTGGCTATCAAGATTTCGGGGGCGTGCACCCTTTCCCATGAGCCATTTCCTTACGCCGACATCTGGGAGCCTCTGCGCAGGATTTTCGACGCATTCGGACTCCGGCGGTGTATGTGGGGCACCGACTGGACGCGGGCGGTGAAGCTCTTGACATACGAGCGGGGCGTCGAGGCGTTCCGCGTTACGGACCGGCTTTCGGATTCGGAGCGTTCAACGCTCATGGGCGTAACGCTCGCGAATATCTACAACTGGTCTCCCGAGGCGGACGGCTAGGGTCCGGAACCGCTTATCGTCAGAACATACGGAAGGGCATATCCTTCTCGGCATCGTCGGTTACGATTTCCAAGAGCGCGGTCCGGCCCGATTCCACGACACCGACGCAACGCTTGACGGCCGGGGCGACATGATCCGGTTGGGTCACGCGCTCGCTGTACGCGCCGAGCGCCTCCGCCATCTTCACGAAGTCGCCCCCGGTCGTCTTTGTGCCGTATAGCTCGTGCGCGGTCGCGAAGTGTTCGGGGCGATATATGCCCATGGACGAGTTGTTCAGCACAACCGTCAGGATTGGAATTTCCTCACGAACCGCCGTTTCGAGGTCGGTTCCCACCATGCCAAAGCCGTAGTCCCCTATCACGTTGACACAGAGCTTGTCCGGAGCGGCGAGCTTGCTGCCCATGGCGGCGCCGAGACTGTAACCCAACTGGGTTGACTTGCCCCATGCGATGAAGCCGCGCGGCGTAACCGTTTTGTAGAACGGAATCATCTGGTCGCGCGGGCTGCCGGAGTCGTGATTCATTATCGTTCGTTTGCGATCTATAGCATTCGACAGGTCATGAAGCGCGCGGTAAGGGTTGATAGGCAAAGCGTCGGAGCGCATCTTGGGCAGCCACTCCTTCATCCACTCCTCGCGCGACGCCCTTATCTCCCCCGCCACGTCTCCCCTCTCGACACGCTCTACGCCTTCGTCCGCAAGCATCGTCTTGACCTCGGCCATAACCTGCCTGAGTACCAGTTTCGCGTCGCCGACGACCGCCACGTCCGGGGAGTAGTCCTTGTTCACATCGTTTTCGTCGTTGGTTATATGAACCAGCGCCTTGCTGTCGAAGGCGTCGGCTCCGTAATGGATGCGAGTGAAACTGCACCCGACGCCGAATACCATATCGGCGCGCTCCAGAAAGCGCGCTACCATGCCGGTGGTGGTGCTGGAGCGCGTACCGAGCGATAGGGGATGATCCTCGCGGAACGCGCTCTTGCCCGCCATAGAAGTCATAACGGGCGTCTGGGTAAGCTCCGCAAGCTCCTGCAGTTCATCCCAGGCTTCGGCGTAGAGTACGCCCTGCCCGGCGTGTATGACTGGGCGTTTAGCCCCGATGAGCGCCTTCGCGGCGTCCCGCGCGTCCCGCGCGTCGCCCGAGGAGCGTCGCCTCGGCACAGGCATATACGGCGCTTCGCCGTTGGGCAGTTCGCCGCGCAGTATGTCGCTCGGCAGCTCCAGCAGCACAGGGCTGGGACGTCCGAGCCGCAACTGGCTGAAAGCGCGTCGCAGCGCGTTCGGAATCTCTTCGGGCAACTCCACCCTGCCCGACCACTTCACCACGGACTCGTAGGTTCGGCTCGGACTGAAGGTAGGATGCACGCCCGCTCGATTTCGCGGGGCGGAAGCCGGCAATAGCAGGATCGGCACCGAGTCGGCGTATGCCTGCGCTACGCCCGCGAAGGCATTCTCAGCGCCCGGCCCGGCCTGCATTGAGAAGACACCCACTCGTCTGCCATTGGTGACGCGGGTATAGGCGTCCGCCAGATTGACGCCCACGCGCTCCTGTCGGAATATCAGCGGCCTAATGCCCGCTTTGGCCGCCGCCTCTTCAAGAGAATTGAAGGGAATTACGCCCATGAAGTCCACGCCCTCTTGTTTAAGTATCCGCGCAACTAGATCCGCGCCTGTCATATCGTTCGCCTCTCATACTTCGGAATTATGGGGATGTGCAATGCACAGAGAATACTATCATTTTCGCTCTGCGTTAAGCGGAACATCTTCAATGGGAGAGCCTTCTCAAAATCATCGGCTCCGGGTCGGCAGGGGCGATTGTATAGAATCGAATATATACTCTCAGGGTCATATAAATCCAGCCTTATGATTAAGCTGGTGAGATCGCAGGCGGTCTGCAGGTGGTCTACTGAAGGGGTCTGGCGCCTGAATATCACCTGTAAACCCCTGTATTCACCTGTTCAGAGGATTTTTCGTGTTCCCGGACTTTGGTTGATAAGTGTGAACTTATACAGCGAGTCCCTTTGCTGACGAGTACTATCGTTCTATTATGAGTGTATCATGACGCAGGGTGAAGTGTGAAGCGGGGTAGATATGGGAATCTAAACTGAGCTTGCGAGGCTGCGCGGCCGGAAAGTCGCGGCTTGCATCATCGGGCTGCCCGTGCTAAGTTCCACTCATGGGCGCGGCACGTCCGTTGCCTCAGTCCGGCGCGGGAGAAGAACGATGCCCACCGACACCCGGTTCAAGCTAATTACCGCCGACCGCCTCATTGACGCCAAGGGCGGCCCGCCAGTCGAGCGGGGAGCCATACTGATTGAAGGTTCCAGAATCGCGGCGGTCGGGCGAGCGAGCGAGGTTCGCGCCCCGGAGGGAGCGTCCGTAGAGGTCAGCGACTATCCCGGCTGCGCCGCGCTTCCGGGCATGGTGGACTGCCACACCCACCACAACGGCTTCGGAGACGGCCGCATGGGAGACGACCTCGCTCTGTTGCCGGACGAGATCCTCACAGTTCAAGCCGCCAGAAACGCGCGGGCAAGTCTGTATTCGGGCGTGACGACAATCCGCGAGAACGGGCCAAAGAACGTCACGATGTTCAGGCTGCGCGACTCTATCAACGCCGGCCTTGCAATCGGCCCTCGGATGACGCTGTGCGGGCGTCCGGTCGCCATAATCGGCGGACACATGGGCTACTTCGGGGGCGAGGTTACCGGAGCGAACCAGACACGCGCGCTAACAAGGCAGTTGATAAAAGAAGGCGCTGACTACATTAAGATAACCGCTACCGGGGGCAGCACTCGGACATCGTTCCCGAGTCTTCCGTCGTTCAATCCGGACGAACTGGAGGCGATAACGAGCGAGGCGCGCAAGTTCGGCAAGCTGACGGCCACTCACTCAATGTCGTCCGCAGGGATAGCCAATTCGCTTGAGGCCGGCGTGGATATGATAATCCACTGCCAATTCCGCGAGCCAGACGGCGCTAACAACTTCAGAGAGGATATCGCCGAGCGCATTGGAGAGCGGGGAGCTTATGTCAACCCGACTCTGCACGTGGGACGCTCTAGCGCGTGGACGCTGGCCCACAAGCGCGACGACGCCGGGCTTACGCCGCAGGAGCAGTCTCAGCTGGACGAGACACGAGCCACCATGGACGTCCGACTCGACCATACGCGCCGCATGATAGAGATGGGACTCAAGGTCATCACCGGCTCCGACTCGTCCTGGGGCAACTACCGCCTGGGCAATACCGTCTATGAGACCGAGCTGCTCGTTCACGCGGGATACACCCCGATGCAGGGCATCCTCTCGGTAACAAGCTGGGCGGCGACGGCGCTGAACATGGACGACAAGGTGGGAACGCTGGAGCCGGGCAAAGAGGCGGACATACTGATCGCGCGCGGCGACCCGGCCGAGGACATCAACGCCCTGTGGAACGTCGAGGATGTGTTTTTCTCAGGCCGCAAGCTGGAGCGCGGGTCCGACGAATCGCGAGCTGCGGTCATACAATCTCCCGCCCTACTGTAATCTTCCCAACCAGAACCAGACCGGAGAGCGGATATGCCAGATTCCAACACCCAGTTCACGATACTCAAGGCCGCGAGGCTGATTGACGGCAACGGAGGGCCGGTGTCTGAACAGGCCGCCCTGCTTCTGGAAGGCGACGCAATCCGACAGATAGGCACCGCCGAGACGGTCCACGCGCCGGAGGGCGCGCGCGCCCAAGAGATTGACTATGGGGACGCCACGATTCTGCCCGGACTCGTGGACTCCCATGTTCATCTTATCGGGATCGGAGACGGACGAGCGGGCGACGAGCTTGTCACGCTGCCCGACGAGGTCCTGACAGTGCAGGCGGCTCAGAACGCCCGCCGACACCTGTATTCCGGCGTCACCACGGTCCGAGACTGCGGCGCGAAGAACCGCACGACTTTCGCGCTGCGACAGGCGGTCGAAATGGGCATCCTGCCGTCCCCCCGCCTGATTCTAGCCGGAAGGCCGGTGGCTATCATAGGCGGCCATCTCAGCTATTTCGGCATACAGGCGACAGGCGCCGACGAGTGTCGAGCCGCCGTCCGCCAACTCATCAAGGAAGGCGCCGACTTCATAAAGATAACCGCCACCGGAGGCAGCACCCGCACCAGCCACCCGCTCAGGCCGTCCTTCGATATTGACGAACTGCGGGCTATCTGCGAAGAGGCGCGCAAGTTCGGCAGACACGCCGCCGCGCACTGCGCCTCATCTCAAGGCATGGTGAACGTTCTCGACGCGGGCATAGACACCATCATTCACGGAGTGCACAAGGACACCGACGGTTCGGACACCTACCGTCCCGACATTTCCGAGCGCATCGCCAAGAATGGCGTCTTCGTAAATCCCACCATCGGAGCGTCGGTGGCGCGGATTCGGGAACTGGAGGATATGGACAGCCTGAGCGCCGAGCGGCAGGCGGAACTGGACGCGGCGCGCGCCGGGTCGGAAGTCAGGATGGACCAGTTCGCGCGTATGAGAGACGCCGGCGTGGTTATGGCGGCCGGCTCGGATTCGGCGTGGGGCCACTACCAGATGGGCGACTTCCAGACCGAGATAGAGGCGCACGCCATGGCGGGAATGTCCAACATGGAAGCGATAGTGTCTGCCACGCGAGACGCGGCCCGCTCTTGCCGCGCGGACTCGCTCGTCGGCTCGCTGGAGCGCGGGAAGCAGGCCGACATTCTCGTAGTCAACGGCGACCCTCTGGAGAACATATCGGCGCTGAGACGGGTCGCGGACGTTTTTCTCGCGGGCGAGAGAGTGGACCGTCAGAACCTAGTATAGACTTCTCCCCTTATCCGACCGGACACGAAGATTTCTGAGCCGTCTTCCGCCTACGCGCAACGCCTTCTGCCGTCTTAATATGAGGACGGGACGCCCCGAATGGGACGCCCCGGACAGGTCGAGTTATAAAGCCTATCTTTCGATTGGCGCGCCGACTATGGAGCCGTACTCGGTCCAAGAGCCGTCGTAATTGCGGACTTTTTCGTAGCCCAGTATCTGGGACAGGACGAACCAAGTGTGCGAGCTTCGCTCACCGATTCGGCAGTAGGCTATGGTCTCGCCGTCGCCGGATATGCCGGCGCCGCCATAGATAGCCCGGAGTTCTTCGACCGACTTGAATGTGCCGTCCTCCGCCACGGCGGTCGCCCAAGGTATGTTCGCCGCGCCCGGAATGTGGCCCCCGCGCTGAGATCCTTCTTGTGGAAGATTGGCGGGCGCAAGAAGCGTGCCGTTGTACTCGTCCGGCGCGCGCACGTCCACCAAGCCGGTATTGTTGCTGGTGGAAGCTACGTTGAGAACGTAGTCGCGGGTCGCCCTTATGGAGAGATCGGGAGGGGGAGCGTCGTAGGACACGGCCTCGACCGAGGGAGAATCCGTGGACACTTCCCGGCTCTCGTCAATCCACTTCTGTCTGCCGCCATCCATGACTTTCAGATCGGCGTGGCCGTAAATCCTCATCTGCCAGAAGGCGTAAGTGGCGAACCAGTTGTTGTTGTCCCCATACAAGACAACGGTGGTGTCCGGGCCGATGCCCGACTCTCCGAGCAACTGTCCCATCTGCTCGGCGGACAGAATGTCGCGTGTAAGCTCGTCGTTGAGTTGAGACGTCCAGTTCCAGCCGACCGCGCCGGGGATATGGCCCTGGTCGTAGGCTTCGGTATCAACATCCACTTCCACAAGCCTTACATTCGGGTTGCCCAGATTCTCGGCGACCCACTCGGTGGTAACGATAGATTCGGGATGCGCTGCGCTTGCTGCCATTTCATAATCCTCCGGGTTTCGTCTTTCAGTCTATGATTTATCCGGTAAGTGGCGCGCCTCCGCAGAAGGCGACATAGTCTATAAGCTCGGTGACCGTCGGATGGTCGCCGCACAGCGGACAGTCCGGATTGCGCCGCATCTTGACCGCCCTGAAATCCATCTCCAGCGCGTCTATCAGAAGAAGCCGGCCGGACAGAGATTCGCCTATCCCAAGCACCAGTTTGACAGTCTCGGTCGCCTGTATCGTGCCGACCATTCCGGGCAACATCCCCAACACGCCGGCCTCGGCGCAGCTTGGCACTTCGCCCGGAGGGGGCGGCGTCGGGAAAAGGCAACGGTAGCATCCCTTGCTCGGAATGAATACGGTCGCCTGTCCGTCGAACAGCAGAATGCTGCCATCCACGAGCGGCTTGCCGGACAGGTACGCGGCGTCGTTCACCAAGTATCTCGCGGGGAAGTTGTCCGCGCCGTTGACCACAATATCGTAGTCCTGGATTATCTCCATGGCGTTGTCGGAGGTAAGCGGGGCCTCATGAACGATAACACTGGTTTCGGGATTGTACGCGTTGAGTGTCTCGACGGCGGACAGCACCTTCGGCTTGCCTATATCACTGTCATAGTGAAGCACCTGCCGCTGGAGATTGGTTACGTCCACGGTATCGAAGTCCACGATGCCGATGGTCCCTATGCCCGCCAGCGTAAGGTAAATAGCGATTGGCGAGCCGAGACCGCCGGCGCCGACAATCAGCACTTTGGCGTCAATCAGCTTGCGCTGGCCGGCGCTGCCGACCTGGGGCATGATTATATGGCGGCTGTATCTCCTCACTTGGTAAGGGGTAAGCGGCCTGACTTGTGTAGCTGTGACCATTGAGTCCCTCCGATTGGATTGTTATAGAGTTAGATGTCCAAAGCCATTGCTGCGACGCGTCCCGAAAATAAGAAAGCTCCATCGCCGAACGCCAGGCGTTGGCATGGAGCCGAATACCGGTCGGGCCGCCCTTCATAATGACCGCGACCTCAAGATTGCTGACGGTCTCCTCTACCCTACCCTGCGCGCAAGAGCCGGAGGGTCTTACAGAAGCGTCCGACAGCCGAATCCGTTTTGTACACTGTTCCTGATCCCTAGACGATAGATTATTAGCTGCGCCCCAAATTATAACACGGCGTCTCGACAGCCTTCAAACACACGCCCTCCGGGGGAAATTCCGGAAACCTTCCCTCTCGCTTCGTCCTCATACCCGCCAAAGCGGACATCTATGCCTGCCCATCCCGCTCGGACGGCGGACAGTGTCGCCTATACCCCCAGCCATTCCGAATTCCGCTGTACACCCGCGAACGCGCTATGCTACCATAAGAACATCGTTTCTAGCGGCTGACGGAGATTGCGGGAGATTGAACATCAACTAACATAAAGTATAATTTATCATATAAGACTCAGAGGCCCGACGGAATTTTACCCCTGGCACTACAGGCCGTTGCAGGTATAATGCAGGCGACCTCTTCACCTGTCGGTCATCAGCGACCTCGCCAGTCGCCGCCGGCGCACTTGTAAACCGAGCTATATGACTCGGCTTATTCCAATATCCTTGCCGCGTTCGCAACGGCGACCCCTCTGGCCAACGCCGCAGGAGAGAGATGATAGAATAGAAAGGCCTAACGACCGGCGCTACGGAGTGATTGGACTATTACACATGGCTGTTCACAACGAAATGACATCTTTCGATGAAGTAAACTTCTCATTCGACAAGGCCGCTGAGCGGCTCGAGCTTCCCGACGGAGTGCGCGATATGCTCCGCCGTCCCTGGCGCGAATTGCAGGTCTCCATTCCGGTCAGGATGGACGACGGCTCCATTGAAGTGTTCAGCGGGTATCGCGTACAGCACAACGGCGTGAGAGGACCATACAAAGGAGGGGTGCGCTACCATCCCGACGCCGACCAGGAGGAAGTGCGCGCGCTGGCCTCGCTGATGACATGGAAAACCGCGCTGGTTGACATACCGTTCGGGGGCGCGAAGGGAGGCGTCCAGTGCGACCCCCATCAACTGAGCATGGACGAATTGAACCGCCTAACCCGCAGATACACCATAAACATCGAGCATCTCATCGGAATAAACAGAGACATTCCGGCCCCCGACCTCGGCACTGACGCGCAGACAATGGCCTGGATAATGGACGCCTACGGACAGATCCACGGCTACATTCCGGGCATAGTCACCGGAAAGCCGGTCGAACTGGGCGGTTCCGTGGGCAGAGAACAGGCCACCGGCAGGGGCGTCATATTCGTAACTGAGAATGCCGCCGCCGATCTGGGCATGGACCCGTCGGAGGCCAGAATAGTCATACAAGGATTCGGCAACGTCGGCTCATGGACCGCCGCCATAGCCGGCCAACTAGGCTACACGGTCACTGCCGTTTCAGACATAGACGGCGGAGTGTACAACGACGCCGGTCTGGATATGGCCGCGCTGTTCGCCCACAAACGGGAGGCGGGAAGCATACACGGATTCAGTGATGGAGAGTTCATATCGAACGAAGAAATGCTCGAACTCGACTGCGAAGTCCTAATACCGGCCGCCGTCGAGCGAGTTATACACGAAGGGAACGCGCACAGAATAAGAGCCAGAATGATAGTCGAAGCCGCCAACCACCCCGTCACCCCGGGCGCGGACGGCATTCTCAATGACAGAGCGGTTACTATAATACCCGACGTGCTTGTCAACGCCGGGGGCGTCATCGTGTCCTACTTCGAGTGGACACAGAACCTGTACCAGCATCGCTGGACGCTGGACGAAGTGAACGATGAGCTTGAGACCATCATCAGCAAGGCGTACAGGAAAGTCCGCGAGACCGCTCTCGAAGAGAACATCACCCACAGAGAGGCGGCTTTCCTGATAGGGGTGAGCAGAGTCGCGGAGGTCGCCCGGATAAGGGGCTTCGTCTAAACCCCGGTTCCCCGATGCGCTCTGAGTTCCTCCGAACTTGACCGTCAAACGCGGAAAGCGTAGTCTGGGACAATCGAAGTTTGGTGTCAGCAAATCCTCTGGAGGCAGCTATGCAGTTCGGCTCATTCATGGAATTTCACACGCGGCCCGGCGTATCGCAGGCGGACGCGTTCGAGGAGGGCATAGAGCATATTCTGGAAGCCGAATCGCTGGGACTGGATGGCGTGTGGCTTGCGGAATCGCACTTCAACCCACAGAGGTCGGTGCTGTCCGCGCCCCTGATCATCGGAGCCGCCATCGCCGGACACACCAACGCCATCAAGATAGGCACCGCCGTCCATGTCATCCCGCTGGGAAACCCGATACGAATGGCGGAAGAGGCCGCGACTCTCGACCAGCTTAGCCGCGGACGCTTCGAGTATGGCGTGGGACGCAGCGGGTTTCCGGGCTCCTACGAGGGCTACGGCATGGCATACGGCGAAAGCCGCCAGCGTTTCTACGAATACCTGGACATCATCAAGACTTCCTGGACTTCCGAACGCTTCAGCTACGACGGCGAATTCTATTCGTATCATGACGTGTGCCTTACTCCGAAACCCTTCCAACAGCCGCACCCGCCCTTTAGGGTAGCCGCCACAACTACCGATACGTTCCCCATACTCGGCAAAATGGGCTACCCGATATTCGTGGGCGTTCGAGGACTTGGAATGTCCCAGGTCGCCGAACAGGTCGCGCTCTATAAAGAAGCGTGGGAAGAAGCCGGACACGAGGGCGAGATAGATATTTCGCTCAGGATTCCGGTCTATGTGGGCGACAATGAGAAAGAAGCGGTCTCCCTACCCGAAAACAGCTTTATGAAACAGTTCCGCAGACTCGGGACCCAGCTTGCGGCCACCGCCACCAGCGCCGGAACAGACCCACGGGAGGAGCGCGTCGAACGAAGCGCTCAGCTTTCCGAAATCACGTGGGATTTCGTACGAGAAGAGAAAGTGGCCGTCGGCACGCCGGGCATGGTGATCGAACAGTTGACCAGAATGCGAGACGCGCTGAGCCTATCGGGAATTGTCGCCGAACTGAACGCAGGCGAAGAACTTCCGTCAGACAAGATAGCCTCATCTCTGAAGTTGCTGTGCGAGGAGGTTATGCCCGCCTTCAAGTAGGCCGCCCGATATGCTACTAGCCATAGACATAGGAAACACGAACGTGACGGTCGGCGTTTTCGACGGAGACGACCTGAGAGCCACCTTCCGGCTGTCCACGGACACGCGAAAGATGCCCGACGAGTACGCGCTCGCGGTCAGCCAACTGCTCCCGCTGCGCGGCCTCTCGCTGGAAGACATAGACGCCGTAGCGGTTTGCAGCGTCGTGCCTCCCCTCACTCCCAGCTTCACCCAACTTGCCAGAACCTACTTCGACGTTGCCCCGCTAGAGGTAGGAGCGGGAACACGGACCGGCATCAGCGTTCGGTACGACTCGCCGCGCGATGTCGGCGCGGACCGGATCGTTGACGCCGCCGCCGCTTTCAGTATGTACGGCGGTCCCGTAATAATAGTGGACGTGGGAACAGCGACCGTTTTCGACGCGGTATCCGAATCAGGCGACTATCTTGGCGGCGCAATCGCGCCCGGAATCTCCATCGCCGCAGACTCGCTGTTCCACACCACCGCCATGCTCCGCCGGGTGGAACTGGCTCCGCCTCCCGGAGCCATCGGTAGAAACACCATCCACGCGCTGCAAGCGGGCCTCGTGTTCGGATACGCCGAACTGGTCAAGGGCATGGTAAGACGCTTCAAGGAAGAGCTGGGCAGAGACTCCAGCGTGGTGGCGACCGGCGGCCTAGCGGATGTGGTGGCGGGCGAGTCCGGCGTCTTCGACGCCATAGACCCGAACTTAACGCTCACCGGCCTGCGAATCGTTTACGAACTGAACAGCGGCAAGTGACCCATGCCCTACACGCTCGAAGGCAAAAACATCGCGCTCGGCGTAACCGGCTCTATCGCCTGCTACAAGGCGGTTGAGTTGGCGAGCAGGCTGGTTCAGTTGGGCGCGAGCGTGGACGCGCTAATGACTGACGCGGCCCTGCAGTTTCTTACGCCGCTCACATTCGGCGCGATAACCCATCGGCCGGTCGTAACAAGTATGTTCGACCCCGAGTCCGAACTCAGCATCAACCACGTAGCCGCCGCCGAGCGGGCCGACTTGGTAGTCATCGCGCCGGCTACCGCCAACAGCATCGCCAAAATCGCGCATGGCATCGCCGACGATCCGGTGTCGGCGACAATTCTGGCTACTCGCGCCCCCATTCTCGTCGCTCCGGCCATGGACGCCAATATGTTCGACAGTCCGGCCACGCAGGCCAACGTCAGGATGCTGGAAGAGCGCGGCGTGTATGTAGCCGGACCCGCCGAGGGAAGACTGGCGTCCGGGCTTGTTGGCAAGGGCAGGCTGGTCGAACCCGCGGAACTGGTGGGACACATAAGAATCCTGCTCGGACGGGATGGCGACCTTGCCGGGCGCAAGATAGTGGTCAGCGCGGGCGGCACGCGCGAGGCCATAGACCCGGTTCGAGTCATAGCGAACCACTCATCGGGCAAGATGGGATACGCTATAGCCGAAGCCGCGAGAGACAGAGGCGCTAAAGCGGTTCTGGTAACCGCTCCTACCGCCCTGCCCGACCCGACCGGTGTAAGTGTAGTCCGAGTGAACTCGGCTCTCGAAATGGGATACGCTCTGGACAACGAGCTCCGGGACGCGGACGCCGTCATCATGGCCGCGGCGGTAGCGGACTGGCGAGTGGCGGAGATAGCCGAACAGAAGATCAAGAAGGACGGCGCGGACACGTGGATGATAAACTTAGTGAAGAATCCGGACCTAATCGCGGGGATTCCCTCGGACAGACTGGTTAAAGTTGGATTCGCCGCCGAGAGCGAAGACTTGATAGAAAATGCGCTCTCCAAGATAGAATCCAAGGGCCTGCACCTCATAGTGGCGAACGACATAACCGCCACCGACGCCGGATTCGCCTCGGACGATAACCGCGTTGTAATTCTTGATAAAGAGGGAACCGTCGAACGGCTTCCCCTTATGTCCAAGTACGATGTGGGAGTCCAGATTCTGGATAGAACGGCGCGGCTGCTTGACAGCGCGTGAAGATGGCCTTTCAGATATATTTCAGACGCTTCGATAAGGAATTCTCGGAGGCATGGCGCCTATGGTCAGCATATCCGATACGCTTAATAGGATAACCGACCGTATCCAAGTGGCGGCAACCACGAAGACCGTTTACGGCGAGCCGGTTTCGGTCGAAGGAAAGACGCTGATTCCGGTGGCGAAAGTCCGCTACGGATTCGGCGCGGGCGGATCGGGCGACGCCGAATCGAATCCCGGCGAAGGCGGAGGCGGGGGCGTCGAGGTAGTCCCAATAGGCGTAATCGAGATAACGCCCGGCGAGACCAGATACATATCGCTGGAAGGCCCTCGCGTCTTCATCAAGTACGCCCTCGCAGCCATGGCCATAATCGCCATCTCGATAGGGCTTCGGAGAGCGCTACGGTGAACGTCCCTCGTTGCCCAATGAATCTACGCTTGCTAAAATGCGCATATCTAATTTGAAGCTTAATTGGGGGTGACGATATGCCCATCGTAAGAGTAGAAATGTGGCCGGGCCGAACTCACGAACAGAAGCGAGAGCTGGCTAAGGCTATCACACAGGCGGTGGTCGAGATCGGCAAGGCGCCGGCTGATCAGACTTTTGTCATTTTTGAGGATGTCGCCAAAGAGAATTGGGCTCAGGCCGGAACGCTGGCGTCTGACGAATAGAGACCGGCTCGTGGAGAGACCTTGATGATTAGTCGAGAGAGGATAGTTCAGACATTCTGCGACCTCGCCAGAATAGACAGCCCGTCCGGCGAGGAGGAAGCCATCGCGCTCCATCTGGTTGGCAGGCTGGAGAGTATGGGTCTGAATGTAGTCCGCGACGCTTACGGAAACATCATCGCCAACGACGGGGGAGAGCATCCGCTCATTTTGTCGGCCCACATGGACACTGTCGAACCGGGACGTGGAGTTCAACCCGCCGTAAAGGCAGAACGAATCGTGTCGGACGGCACGACTATCCTTGGCGGAGATTGCAAGGCCGGCGTCGCGGCTATAATGGAGGCGCTCGAATCAATCTTCGAGGATGGAACGCCGCACAGGGCCATAGAGGTGGCGTTCACACGCGAGGAAGAGATAGGACTTGTCGGAGCTCGCAATCTGGACTTCTCTCTGATAAAAGGCGTGGAGGCCATCGTGTTCGACGGCGAGGGGCCGCCCAGCCAGATAACATCGTCCAGCCCAGAGTACATAGGCTTCGACATAGAGATCATAGGACGCGCCGCGCACGCGGGGGTGGAGCCGGAAAAGGGTATCTCCGCCATACGGATAGCCGCCGAAATCATAACTAGGCTGCCCCAAGGACGTCTTGATGATGAGACTACCTTCAATGTAGGGACAATTGAGGGCGGCACGGTGCGAAACGCGGTTCCGGAACTCACGACGGTTCATGGCGAGTTCAGAAGTCGCAACATAGAGAGTCTGGACGGAATCCGCATCCAGGTGGACGAGGCTCTGGGCGAAGTTCGATCCATGTTCCCGGAAGCCGATATACAGTGTCACCTTCACACCGAGTTTGTCGCATATAACCTCACGGACGACGATCCCGCTCTTGCGAGAGTCAAGGCCGCTCTTGTGTCCCTGGGAATGACTCCCACGATGAGGCCATCCGGGGGCGGCACGGACGGAAATGTCTTTCGGCTGAACGACATCAGCGCGGTGGTGGTCGGCATGGCCGACCACGGAATGCACACGGTCAGAGAGTACGTCACTATCCCCGACTTGGTTGACGCGGCGCACCTTTGCGAGACGTTGCTGAGAACGGATGAATAGAGATGTCCATCCGCTATCTGGGGCACTGCGCCTTCCTGTTCGAGGACTTAACTGGGGAAAGGCTTCTGATTGACCCCTTTGGGAATGGAGATTCGGAGTGGGATCGCTGGTTTCTGAGGCCGTTTCCGTCCCTAGATGTTGACCTCGTTGCGGTCACGCACGATCATTTCGATCACAACGCTGTCTCCGCCCTCCCGGAAGGAACTCCTATTCTGAGTGGCGAAGGCTCCCGACAGGTGGGGCAAAGCACGATAACAGGCGTGAGCGACATACACTCCGGCTCTTCCGGGCGCGATGGAAAGGAGAACGTCATATACGTCGTCGAACACGAAGGGTTGAGATACTGTCACATCGGGAACAACCGCCACGATATACCTAACGAGGTGATGGCGCGGCTGGGAAAAGTGGACGCGCTGATGGTTACGGTTGACGACTCCTGTCATCTGCTGACATACGAGGAAGTTGATTATCTGGTAGAGTCGCTATCTCCCAGAGTGGTAATACCCATGCACTACCACATTGAAGGGCTGACGAGAGACGACTCTGGGCTAGAGGGGCCTGAAGGCTGGCTAAGAACACAGTCGCCCCGACGAACGCTTCGGAGCTCATCCATCAGGATTGACCGACGCGGAATGCCCTACGAACGCGAGGTGTGGACAGTTCCCGCCGAACTCGCCGGGTGACGCGGGATGAAAGTCAGACTGGCATACGGTAAAACGGGACTCGAAGTCGAACTGCCCGACAGCAGGACGACTGTTGTCGAGCCAAGCTATCTGCCCGGACTTCCCGACCAGACGGGGGCTATCAGAACCGCTGTCCGCGACCCTGTAGGGGGAGTCGCGCCCTTGCGGAAACTCGCTCAACCCGATCATACGGTCGCTATATCCGTTTGCGACATAACGCGCCCCATGCCCAGCGCGGCCGTACTGCCTATACTTCTGCACGACCTCTCACACCTTCCCAGCCGGAACATCGCAATTCTGGTAGCCAACGGAACGCATCGCGCCAACACGGACGAGGAACTGCGCCGGATGCTCGGCAACCAAATCGTTGACAGATACAATGTCGTCAACCACAACGCCTTCGATGATTCTACCCTGACGCGCGCGGGTGATACGCCGGACGGAATCCCGATATATCTCAACCGGAGGTGGCTGGAGGCCGACTTGAAGATCACGGTCGGCTTCGTCGAGCCTCACTTCTTCGCGGGATTTTCAGGCGGTCCGAAGATGGTCGCGCCCGGACTCGCGGGATTCGACACTATCATGAGACTGCATAACGCGGATATGATCGGACACCCGGAAGCCAGATGGGGCGTGACCGAGGGCAACCCGATTCACGACGCTATCCGCCAGATAGCCTCTCAGACCGGCGTGGACTTCGCGCTGGACGTCACAATCAACCGCGACCATGGTATCACGAGCGTGTACGCGGGCGAGCCAAACGCTGTCCATCGCGCGGCGAGCAGGTTCGCGCGGACAATCTCCATGCAGCCCGTATCCCACTCCTTTGAAGTCGTTTTGACGACGAATAGCGGGTATCCTCTCGATCAGAATCTGTACCAGACTGTGAAGGGGATGTCGGCGGCGGCGCAGGTAGTGAAGCGGGGCGGATCCATAATCGCGGCGGCCGAATGTGTGGACGGCATCCCTGATCATGGGGAGTATGGCCGTCTGTTGCGTTCGTCGTCCGGGCCTCGTGAAATCCTAGAAACAGTGCGCGCGCCGGGCCACAATGTTCACGACCAATGGCAGGTGCAGATACAGGCTCAGATTCAATTGAAGGCAGATGTTAAGCTCAAGTCGGAGTACCTGACGGATGAACAAGTTCGCAGCGCGTACATTGAGCCGGTGGAGGATATCGAGTGTGCGGTGGAAGAAGAGCTCAGGAGGCATGGGAGGGACAGCCGACTCTGTGTCATTCCTGAAGGCCCGCAGACTATCCCGTATCTGTCCCTCTGAGACGCCTTCGTTCCGCAAAATAGAAAGACCCGCGTAAATCACGCGGGCCTATCCTGTTTAGGTGAATAGGGATCAGGGAACTAGCCTACATCTACGACGGCGCCCGCGCCCTCGAGCTTCTCCTTGAGCTGATCGGCTTCGTCCTTGGAGATGGCCTCCTTGACGACTGTCGGCGCGCTCTCCACAAGGTCCCTGGCTTCCTTGAGGCCGAGAGTGGTGACCTCGCGGACCGCCTTGATGACGTGTATCTTTCTGGGGCCAATTTCCTTCAGGGTTACGTCGAACTCGGTCTGCTCTTCAGCCTCGGCGGCTGCGGCTTCTGCGGTTCCGGCGACACCCTGCACCGTCGCCATAGCTATCGGAGCGGCTGCGCTTACGCCGAACACGTCCTCAAGGTCTTTCACGAGGTCGGCGAGTTCCAGGACGGACATCCCCTTGATACCTTCGATTATCTCTTCTTTGGTCATAGTCATGTTCAGTTTCCTCCTGCTGGCTTGATCAGCCGTTCGACTCATATTTTTAACCGAAAAATTATTGCGTTTCCTGTTGTTGAAGGTTGTTTACGTGGCCCTGGATAACGCGGGCGAGTCCGGCGATTGGACCGTTGAGCACGTTGACAAGCCCGGCTACGGGGCCGTTCAGACGCATAAGCAACTGGGTTATAAGCTCTTCGCGGCCCGGCATGGTGGCTAACTGACTCACCTGGTCGCTGGTCAACGCTTTACCGTCCATCTCACCGCCGCGTATGGAGAGGGCAGATCTGTTGGAGCGTGTAAATCCCCACAAGGCTCTGGCGGGGTCGAGCGGGTCGCCATATCCGAACGCTATGCCGGTCGGACCCTCGATCACGTCTTTGATGGCAGACTTGCCCGCCTTATCCGCCGCGATGTAGGCGAGGGTGTTCTTGACAATCCGGTACTCAACGTCGGCTTCACGGAGCGCGCGCCGCAGTTCGGTCATCTCGGATACGGGAAGGCCGGAATAGTTGGTTGTAATGACGATAGAACTGCGCTCGAACTTATCGGCGAGCAGCTCTACCGCTTCTTCTTTCGCTTTAGTTGGCATTCCTGGCCGCTCCTATTCAAATTTAGGCGGTTTTATCGCTATGTCAGGATGATGCCTTGACTAACTGAGAGGAACCGCATTTCAACAATAAAGCCCCGCGCCAAAGACGCGGGGCTGCAAGAACAAGTCTGGTCCGAAACTTCGTTTCGGCGTCGTTGCCTCGGCAGGCTGGAATTTTAATTCTCCCAGATTAGGAGAACCCCACTGTCTCCGGCTGTCTAAGTTATTCTACACGAAGGGACGAAAGACGGTCAACATCCATGGAAACGCTGGGCCCCATGGTCGCAGTCAGATAGGCGGATCGGATGAATTGGCCTTTCACGCCACCTGGCCTTGCGCGGACGATGTTGTCAACCAACATGGTCAAGTTGTCCATGAGCATCTCGTCTTCAAAGCTGGCCTTCCCAATTGGGACATGTATAAGGCCTGTTCTGTCGAGCCTGAACTCCACCCGTCCCTTCTTGGCGTCTGCCACGGCGCGTGGGATGTCGTCGGGTTGAACCACGGTTCCGGTTCTGGGATTGGGCATGAGGCCACGCCGGCCCAGGATTCTGCCCAGACGGCCAACACGGCCCATGAGGTCCGGGGTCGCAATCGAGACGTCGAAACCTAGGAAGCCGTCTTGGATTTCTTTTATGAGTTCGTCGGAGCCGACAAAGTCCGCGCCGGCTTCTCGGGCGATCGCCTCGGCCTCGCCCTGACAGAACACTAATACTCTGACAGGTTTGCCGACGCCATGCGGCAAGACCGCGACGCCACGCACCATCTGGTCTGAATAGCGAGGATCTGCGCCCGTGCGGAGATGGAGCTCAATGGTCTCATCAAACTTGGCCTTGGCGGTCTTTTTTGTGAGGTCAATGGCCTCGGACGGAGCGTACGCGGTATCGCTACCTATCAGCCCGGCGGCCTGTTTATATCTTTTCCCCCTGCTGGTAGCCATTAGAGATTCCTTATCTGCCGACTATTATCACCTGCGGCGGAGGTCTCAGCGAACAGTTATACCCATGCTACGGGCAGTTCCCTCAATAATGCGAATCGCGCCATCTATATCGGCGGCATTCAGATCTTTGAATTTGGTCTCTGCGATGTTCTTGACCTGATCACGGGATACAGTAGCGATCTGCTCTGCCTTGGGATTTCCGCTGCCCTTCTGCACTCCGGCGGCTTTGCGCAACAGGTCAGAGGCGGGCGGGCTTTTGACCATGAACGTGAAAGAGCGGTCCTCAAACACGGTCAATTCGACGGGGACGATAGAACCGGCCTGCTGAGCGGTTCGCTCGTTGTACTCCTTGACGAAGCCCATTATGTTGACGCCATGCTGACCGAGCGCGGGCCCGACCGGAGGGGCAGGGGTCGCCTTTCCGGCTTCAATCTGTAATTTTATGATGGCTCTTACTTTTTTTGCCAATTGTGGTTGTTCCTAAAAGAGATTTACTGAATGTTATTTGGAGTTGGATGGATAACTAGACCGTCTCGACCTGAAGGAAGTCCAATTCAACCGGCGTCTCGCGTCCGAAGAAGGATACAAGCACCTTCACTTTCGCGCGCTCCTGAGAAATCTCGTCCACGGTGCCCATGAAGTCCATGAAGGGTCCATCTATTATCCGAACGCTCTGGCCTTTCTCGAAGCCTATCCTCTGCGTGGGCGTGTCGGTTTCTATCTGTCTCAGGATCACCTGAACTTCCTGCTCTTCGAGCGGAACGGGTTTGGGTCTGTTGTTCTCACTCTCGTCTTCCGCAGATATGAAGCCCGTGACTCCGGGGGTATTGCGCACGACAAACCAGCTCTGGTCGTCCATGGTCATCTGGACGAGGATATAGCCCGGGAAGATAGTCCGCGACACTGTTTTGCGCTGTCCGCCTTTGATCTCTATCTGATCTTCGGTCGGGACGACGACTTGAAATATCTTGTCCTGCATATCCATGTTCTTGATGCGATGTTCAAGGTTGTCCTTGACGCGCTTTTCCTGACCGGAGTATGCGTGGATGATGTACCATCGAACGCTGGGATCAGTGTGGGAGACTTGTGTCATATTTCTAGTTCCCCAAGACTATGCCCGTGAGCCTGGCGAATATGAGGTCAACCAGACCTAGGAATATCCCCATCGCGATAGCCACCGCGATGACCATAATCGAGAGGCGAAGAGTCTCTTCGCGGGTGGGCCACGTGACTCTGCGAAGCTCACCGATGACCTCGCCAATAGCGCGAACGCTGAAGGCGCGTCTGGCGACTTGAGAACTAACTCTGCTAGTTACGCCCGGTTCTCTGGCCACGTCTATCTTACCTCTCGATGCGTAGTGTGCTTGCGACAGCGCGGACAGAACTTCTTCAATTCCAGCCTCTGTGGGTCGTTTCGGCGGTTCTTACTAGAGTTATACGTTCTCTCCCGGCAGTCGGTGCATCCAAGAGTTATGAGTATTCTCACTTCTCCCCGGCGAGCCATGTTACGTTTGCTCCTCCACACGAGTCCGGGCCGGTAAGCGACCGACGGATTGAAGATAATTGTATCTCCAAATCGTGTCTGATTGTTTGAAATTTCAATATAGGCCAAATGCCCTCTCATCACAACAGACGTGATGAGAGGGCATTTCCCACTCATTGATTCCTCTAGTTAAGTACCTTTGTGATCACTCCGGACCCTACGGTCCTTCCACCCTCGCGGACGGCGAACCTGAGCTGTTCATCGAGCGCGACAGGGGTGATCAGCTTGATGTTCATCTCAATGTTGTCGCCGGGCATAACCATCTGAACGCCATCGGGTAGCTTTATCTCGCCTGTAACGTCGGTGGTTCGGATATAGAACTGCGGCTTGTATCCGTCGAAGAACGGGGTATGGCGACCTCCCTCGTCTCTGCTCAGCACATAGACTTGCGCCTCGCACTCGGTATGCGGAGTTATGCTTCCCGGCGCCGCCAGAACCTGGCCGCGTTCTACTTCGTCGCGGTCAACACCGCGGAGCAGTACGCCAACCGCGTCTCCCGGTTCGCCCTCGTCGAGCGTCTTGTGGAACATCTCGACACCGGTCACGACTGTGTTGGAGGTCTCCTTGATGCCGACTATCTCGATGTTGTCGCCCATCTTGACCACGCCGCGCTCCACACGGCCGGTCACCACGGTGCCACGCCCCTTGATGCCGAACACGTCCTCAACCGGCATGAGGAAAGGCAGGTTGCGCGGACGCTCGGGTATGGGGATGTGATCGTCAACGGCGTCCATGAGTTCCCAGATGCCGCCCGCCCACTCGCTGTCACGCGAATCGTCTTCGGCCTCGAGCGCGTTCAGAGCGCTGACACGGACGATGGGAATGTTGTCGCCGTCGAAGCCGTACTCAGATAGGAGTTCGCTCATCTCGAGCTCGACCAGTTCTAGGAGCTCCTCGTCGTCCATGGCGTCAACTTTGTTGAGCGCGACCACGATGGCGGGGACCTCCACCTGGCGAGCTAGAAGGATGTGTTCTCTGGTTTGAGGCATAGGGCCGTCGGGCGCGCTGACGACGAGAATCGCGCCGTCCATCTGGGCCGCTCCGGTGATCATATTCTTGATGTAGTCGGCGTGGCCAGGGCAGTCCACGTGAGCATAGTGGCGCGTATCAGTCTCGTACTCGACGTGCTGAATAGCGATGGTAACGCCGCGTTCACGCTCTTCGGGGGCGTTGTCAATGGAATCGAACGGACGGAAGTTCGCCATTCCGGCAGACGCCAACACCTTGGTTATCGCAGCCGTCAGCGTGGTCTTGCCATGGTCAACGTGACCAATGGTTCCAACATTTACATGAGGCTTGTTTCTCTCGAACCTCTGCTTTGCCATTAATCTATACCCTCCGCAACTGGAGCCCACAAGCAGACTCGAACTGCTGACCTCGTTCTTACCAAGAACGCGCTCTACCTTCTGAGCTATGTGGGCCCTATTTTATGTATTTTACGAACTTTTATAGTGGTGGACGGGGTAGGATTCGAACCTACGTAGCCCTTCCGGGCGCCAGATTTACAGTCTGGTGGTATTAACCACTCACCCACCCGTCCACGTTATCAGCAATAGTCTAGCATAGCGATGTTGCCCAATCCAAGACTGAACTGACCACGCGGCGTCAGAAAGTCGCTATGCTAGTCCGGTATGAATGGAGAGCCCCAGGGGGGATTCGAACCCACCAACCTCCCGATTACAAGTCGGGTGCGCTGCCAATTGCGCCACTAGGGCCTGTGCCTTCTCTTCAACTGCAAGCAACCGAATAGCCGACGTGAATAACGGTTGGCGAACGTTCAAGCTCGCTACTGCCTTGCAGCTAATTTTAGGACAGCGTTTCCACGCTGGTCAACGGTGATTCTGGGGACTCGAGCATTGCGTCCGAAGCTTCACGCTGCACTGTCAAATATACTTGTTGCAGCGGCAGCCCGGATTCCATCGCCAGACGGCGGCAGTCGTCATATTCAGGACTCACCGACACCGAATCGCCGTTGACTATCTTCACTTTCACCGAAGCCGTTCCAAGTGAGGTTTTGAGCGACCTAGTCTCTCGGCCCGCCTCGTATCGCGTTATGGGGCGGACGCGAACGCCCAGGGTAGTCGTTTCTCTCAGAATCACCTCCACCGCCTCGCGCTCGTCTTTCTCGGACACAATGACACTCAACATAGTGGCAGGGCGGTTCTTCTTCATCTGTATCGGCGTGAACCAGACGTCTCGCGCTCCCAGGTCGAACAGCCTCTCCTGGGCGTATCCCAGAACCTCGCCTGTGGAGTCATCCAAGTTTGTCTCGATAAGACTAAGGCCCGAGGTTGGAGTCCGGTCTTCCATCTTGCCCAGCCACAATCCGAGGGCGTTCGGGTATGCCTCCGGGTCCCTGGCGCCCAGCCCGTATCCCACGGCCTGGACGGCTATCTCGGGCTGCCGAAACTCCGCGAGGGTTGTGATTATGCCCGCGCCGGTGGGCGTTACCATCTCTCCGGTCCAGGTTGGATTTCCCGGCGCAGGCGCAATCGGAGCGTCTGCCATGGTGAATAAGGCGGACGTGGCGGGCGATGGAACCGGAAGAACGCCGTGCGCGCTCCTAAAAACCCCGGCGCCCATTGGAAACGGCGACGAGAAAACCCTTTCCACACCGAGCGCCTCCAGTCCGGCGACGCTTCCTACAACGTCAACAAGCGTGTCCAACGTTCCGAGTTCGTGCAAATGAACTTTGTCTGCGCTGACGCGGTGGACTCTTGCCTCCGCCTCGGCCATTCGTCTGAAGACCGCGCCGGAGCGCTCTTTTACGCGCCTAGGAAGGTTGGAAGATTGTACCGTCGCAATGAAGTCATCGAAACTCCGCGTCCTCTCCGCCTCGGCGTCCAAGTTGACGCGGATGAACGTCCCGGTGAGACCGCCTCGCTGCGACTGTTCACAGTCGAGAGATACACCGCTCACACCCATCCTGTCGAGCGCGTCAACTACCACTTCCAGAGGCAGCCCGGCGTCAACAAGAGCGCCTAGCGCCATGTCTCCGCTCGCGCCACCGATACACTGAAAAAATGCCGCTTTCAGTTTTACACCGCCTCAGAAAGCTGTACTTGTCCGTTTCGTCTTGCGAATTCCGACGCCTATCGCCTCTCTGAGCGACGCCACCGGAGTTACCCGGATTCGTCCGCCGGAACACTCTCGGCCATCCCGATTGCGTTCGCGCGGAACTATGCAGGTGTCTAATCCCAACCTAGCGACTTCTAGCGCTCGTCTCTCGACTTGGGAAACCGACCTCACCTCGCCGCTTAGCCCGAGTTCGCCGACCGCAGCCAAGCTCTGCGCCAGCGGAGCGTCCCGGATACTCGAAACAATGGCCAGGGCCATAGCGAGATCCGCCGCCGGATCAACGACTCTCATTCCGCCGGTAACGTTGACTATCACATCTTGGGAGGCGAGGGATATGCCCGCCCTCCGGGTCAGCACCGCGCATATCAGAAGCATCCTGTTGTAATCCACGCCGGACGCCACTCTGCGCGGACTCGGCAGCAGGGAGGGATTCGTGAGGGCCTGCACCTCCACAAGAACGGCGCGGCTGCCCTCCAAAGCGGGAACGATGACCGACCCGATAGTGTCTATCGAGCGCTGTGCCAGCAGGTGCGCGGACGGATCCGGTACGTCCAGCATACCCTTCGCGGTCATCTCGAACACCCCTACCTCGTTCGTGGACCCGAACCTGTTCTTGATGGACCTCAGCAGCCGGAAAGAGCTAACGGGGTCGCCCTCGATGTGCAGCGCCACGTCAACCATGTGTTCCAAGACACGAGGACCGGCGATGTCCCCGCTCTTTGTAACGTGTCCCGTGAGAATTACCGACACGCCCGACGTCTTCGCCCATTGCGTCAACCGGCGGGCGCACTCTCGTATCTGGGATACGCTGCCCGCTTCCGACGACAGGCCGTCGTAGAACACGGTCTGAATTGAGTCAACTATGACCAGAGAAGGCCTGAGTTTCTCCAGCTGCGCCAGAATTTCACTCAGACCGGTTGTGGGGAGAAGGTAGAGACCGTCGGCGTCAACGCCTAGACGGTCAGCGCGCAGTTTGACCTGTGTAGGCGATTCTTCTCCGGTCACGTAGAGAACTTCTCTGTCTCTAGCCGCGTCCGACGCTACGTCAAGCAGCAGCGTGGACTTCCCTATCCCGGGGTCGCCGGCCACCAGAATGACGGAGCCGGGAACCATGCCGCCACCCAGAACCCTTGTCACCTCGCCGGACCGGAAAACTATCCTCGGCTGGTTCTCGCTCCTAACCTCGCCAAGCCTTACCGCCTCGACCTCCGACAGACCGGACCACGCGCGACTGTTTCCATCCAGCGGCGGGATGAATTCTTTCATGGTGTTCCATTCGCCGCACTTGAAACAGCGCCCTTCCCAGCGGGACGA
Source organism: Dehalococcoidia bacterium (assembly GCA_965214185.1). GTDB lineage: Bacteria > Chloroflexota > Dehalococcoidia > Lucifugimonadales > UBA1123 > VXRN01. The sequence continues at coordinate 60,222 of CBDCBF010000001.1, forward strand.
TTCGGCGCCGCAACTGTCGCAGAGGAATATGTTTTGTGATTTTCTCGCCACGAGACACCAAGCAAAAGCAAAGGTCTGGGAACGAACAACGCCCCAGACCTCGATTGTCACATTTGGCTGAATTCGAGCTAAGGAGAGGAAACTACGGAGAACGGAGATTCAGACTTGACCACTATCTTATCGTCGTCCACGTCAACTATGGCGGTGTCGGCAGGGCCGAGTTCCCCCGCCAAGATCGCATCGGACAGCTTGTCCTCTACGTTGTCCTGAATGACGCGGCGCAGTGGTCTGGCCCCGAATATAGGGTCGTAACCCTTCTCGACAAGCCAGTTCTTGGCAGCGTCCGTGATTTCCAAGTCAATCCCCTTCTCTATTAAGTTGGAGGCTACATCCTTCATCTCGATTGGGATTATCTGGTGCATATGCTCCTGGTTCAATGCGTGGAACACTACCTGTCCGTCAATCCTGTTCAGGAATTCGGGCCGGAAGAAGCGTTTCACTTCGTCGAGCACGTTCGTCTTCATTCGCTGGTAAGCTTGCTCTTCGGACTGTCCTGAAGCGGACCTGGCGGCGAAGCCGACGGACCTGTCCTGCCTTATGAGGTCTGAGCCTATGTTGGACGTCATGGCGATTATTGCGTTTCGGAAGTCCACCTTCCGCCCCTTGGAATCTGTGAGGTGGCCGTCGTCAAATATCTGGAGCAGGATATTGAAGACTTCGGGATGGGCCTTCTCTATCTCGTCCAGCAGGATTACGCAGTAGGACTTGCGCCTCACGGTCTCAGTCAACTGGCCGCCGTCGTCATATCCGATATATCCGGGAGGCGCGCCGACCAGACGGGCCACAGAGTGTCGCTCCATGAACTCCGACATATCTATGCGTATCAGAGCGTCCTCGGAGCCGAACATGAACTCGGCCAGTTTGCGTACAAGCAACGTCTTTCCGACACCCGTCGGTCCTAGGAACAGGAATATGCCCGTCGGACGGCGAGGGTTCTTTAGTCCGGCCCTAGCGCGGCGAACCGCCTTGGATACCAGTGTTATCGGCTCATCCTGGCCTATGACGCCCTCGTGGAGGACCTGTTCCATGTTTATCAGACGCTCAGTCTCGGTTGCCGCCAATCGGGTAACCGGAATCGAGGTCCACATGCTTACGACTTCGGCAATGTCATCGTGGGTGACTGTCGGGCTTTCGTCGGCCTGTTCGTCCTTCCAGTCCCTCTCGAGTTCGCTCAGCTTTTCGGCGATGCTCGCCTCCCTATCTCTCAGCTCAGCGGCATACTCATATTCACGACTGGCTATCGCTTCGTCCTTCTCCTTGCGGACGCCCTCCAGCATCTTGGTTACTTCCTGAACCGAAAGAGGCGCGGTGGTGAAGTTGATTCGGACTCGAGACGCAGCTTCGTCTATCAGGTCTATGGCCTTGTCCGGGAGGAAGCGGTCGGCGATATAACGCGCCGCGAGCGTGGCCGCCTCCTGAACGGCCTCGTCGGTAATCTCAAGCTGGTGATGCTCTTCGTATTTGCCCTTGACGCCACGCAGAATGTCCACTGTTTCCTCGACGCTGGGCTCCTCGACTCTTACGGGCTGGAAGCGCCTTTCGAGCGCGGGGTCACGTTCGACGTACTTGCGATAGTCGTCCAGCGTGGTCGCGCCTATGGTCTGGAGTTCGCCCCTGGCAAGCGAAGGCTTGAGGATATTGGCGGCGTCCACGGCGCCCTCGGCGGAACCGGCGCCCACAATGGTATGCACTTCGTCAATGAATAGGACGCAGTTGCCTGCCTTAGTTATCTCCTCTACAACCTTTTTGAGTCGCTCCTCAAACTCGCCGCGATACTTGGTTCCGGCGACCAGCGCGCCCATGTCCAGCGTGACCAGACGCTTATTCTGGAGCGTGCCGGGCACGTCGTTGCCGGCTATGCGCTGGGCCAAGCCCTCCACGATGGCAGTCTTGCCAACGCCGGGTTCACCCACTAGCACAGGATTGTTCTTGGTGCGGCGGCTAAGTATCTGGGTAACGCGCTGTATCTCCTTCTCGCGCCCCACCGTCGGGTCCAACTTGCCTTCTCTGGCTGCTTTTGTCAGGTCCACGCCGAGCTGGTCAAGGGTGGGAGTGCTTGAAGTTGAACGACTGCGAGAGCCTCGCTGCTCTTGCTGTACGTTCTGGCTGAGAATTCGGCTGGTTTCGGCGCGTATCTTGTCTAGAGTAACGCCGAGGCTCTCCAGCACGCCCGCGGGGACGCCTTCGCCCTCGCGCATCAGGCCAATCAGAAGGTGTTCGGTGCCAATGTAGTTGTGTTGTAGTCGGCGCGCCTCATCCACGGCCAACTCGATAACCTTTTTGGCCCTCGGAGTCAGACCGATTTCACCCGAAGTGGTGCGTTCCCCTCTGCCGATAATGAATTCTACGGCAGAACGCACCTTGCCAAGTTCAACGTCGAGGTTAGACAAAACCTTGGCGGCGACTCCGTCTGTCTCTCGAACAAGGCCAAGGAGAATATGCTCCGTACCTATGTAAGTATGATTGAATCTCTGAGCTTCTTCTTGCGCCAGGGAAAGGACTCTGCGGGCCCTTTCCGAGAATTTCTCAAACCTGCTTGCCATTGGAAGAGTCTCCTAGTAGGAAAATCAGGGTATCGGAAAGTTTTCGGTTGCTAGAAGTAGTTGCCGTCGTCAGCCTGTTTCAGGCTCAGCCCCAGCCTTCTGCGCTCAGGCTCGATCCGAAGAATCTTCACCCTGACGTCATCACCTTCCCTAACCACTTCCCGGGGATGGTTGATCATCCTTGCCGAGAGCTCTGAGATATGTATCAGGCCCTCTATGGAATCTTCCACCCGCGCAAAGGCTCCGAAATTGGTCAACTTCGTAACAGTGGCGTCCACTACGTCGCCGATGTTGTGTCTGTCTTGTATAGTCTCCCAAGGTTCGGGCTGAAGTCTCCTCAGGCTGAGGGCTATCTTCATATTCTCAGCGTCAACGCGCAGGACATAGACGTCAACTTCCTGTCCTACGCTGACAATCTCTTCCGGCGAATTGACCATGCTCCAAGAAAGTTCGGAGATGTGGATTAATCCGTCCGCGCCTCCGATGTCAACGAACGCGCCGAAACTGCTAATTCCGGTAACCCGGCCCATCCGTACCTCGCCCTCTTCCAGTTCAGCTATGAGCTTCGCCTTCAGCGCGTCGCGCGATTCCTGCACGGCTTGGCGTTCGGAGAATATCGCGCGGTTGCGGCTCCGATTGACCTCCAGAACCTTCATCTGGATACTCCGGCCCAGCTCGGCGGATTGGGCGGCCTGAATGCTAGACTGCTCCTCGGCCGAAAGGCTACTGGCCTCCTCTTGGTAAATGCGAAATCTCTCTCGCGGCACTGAGACAAGTTGCGACATAGGCACGAAGCCCTGCACGCCTTCAACCTCGACAATCGAACCGCCTCGGTTGAACCCGGCTATCTTGCCTTCTATGACCTCACCCGACTCCATTACCTTTTCCAGCGACCGCCAGCCCTGCTCTCCCACGGCGCGGTCAACCGAAAGAATCGCGGGATTGTCCCCCGACTCCGGTCGCACCACCATGGCTATAATCGAACCGCCCGCGAGACTCGGAATGTCGTCTGTCTCAACTGTGCGCATCTCGTTAACCGGAACGTGCGCCTCGGACTTCTGTCCGATATTGACAAAAAGCCCGTCCGAGGCGTCGGCTCGCATTATGACGCCTTCTACTATGTCACCCCTGCGGGCCGACTTCATTTCTCCCATTTGGTCAAGAAGTTGACCCATGTCCTCTTCGGCGGACATCTGCTCTCTATTCTCTTCTGTAATCATCCTTGCAGCTTTCCAACATATAGGCCTTGCCCCAATTATATGTAATGGCTCGCAAATGGTAAAGCGCGCCAGCGACATTGTTCACGGAGGCATACCAAACCATAACGAATGGCCGAACGACCTTCCTGTTTTATTGAAGTGTTGTGACTATACCATGAATTGATTGTAACACGGGGACGATGGGGTGAAAAGCCGTCAGCCTACTTGGAACTCGGCCAATCCGAAACTAACTTTACGGAAACGGCTCATAATACGGCTTGGATATTCTAAGATGCGAAAAATTGGACAACAAAAAACCCTGGCAGTGACCTATTTTCCCACACCCTTGCGAGTGCAGTATCGTCAGCGCTGAGACGTTTCACTTCCGTGTTCGGGATGGGAACGGGTGGGGCCATCTCGCTCAAACCACCAAGGAATTCTGAAGTTAGTATAGCCCGGCCCAAAATCCTGTGTCAATGAGAATTCTTGGCACGAACAGCGCCTTTCGATCATCTTTCTCAATGCGGCCTCGCTCACTGTCCTGATTCCGGCAGCAGGTCTGTCCACGCCGAAAATGACTGACGATCAAATACCGCGCCGCATCCTTGCACATCCGTGCTTATAAGACGAACAGCATGGCCTCCAACTGAATGAGCGGGGCGCCAAATAGTGACGGCGACCCCGCAAACCGACAACTATACTGAGCGTGGGATTAGGGTTGAGTTGCGTTTGTTCTGAATACCGCCTACGATATTCAACAAACTTGGCCCCCTCACCAAATGACAATCGTCGGTCAGACAGCAAGCGCGACCTCTACTCTGCCCCAGAGCCCACTCGACCACATCTTCAGCGCCCGGAGACCATACAGATGCGAATCACCGACGTAACTACCACGGTTCTCAGTTACCCGCACGCCGCTCCAATTCAGGACGCCACAATTCCGCCTCCACCTCCGGGTTCTGGGAGACGATCTCAACTCTTCGTCCACATCCATACTGATGAGGGTGTCGAGGGCTTCGGGTTAGGCCAGTCGAGCCCAGGAGTCCGCGAGGTCATCGAGCTCGGGCTGAAGGACCTCCTTGTCGGGCAGGACCCGTTTAATATCGAAAAGCTCTGGAACGATATGTTCTGGCGTGTAAGAGGATACGGACGCAAAGGTATTGCCTTCTGCGCTCTATCCGCCGTGGACATCGGCCTTTGGGACCTGAAGGCGAAGGCGCTTGGTTTGCCGCTCTACAAGCTCTTGGGTCCATTCCAAGAATCCGTGCCAATCTACGGTTCCGGGGGATGGACTAATTTTTCGGTTGACGAACTGATCGCTGAGACCACCGAATGGGTCGAACAGGGTATAAATCGTGTGAAAGTCAAAGTGGGCAAGGACTTCGGCAGGTCAGAGCGAGAGGACATCGAACGAGTCGCCGCCGTCCGAAAAGCGCTGGGGGACGAGGTTGCCATCTATATAGACGCCAACAATGGTTACCATCCCAAGCAGGCTATCTACATGGCCCGGGAGTTCGAACAGTATCAGATAGGATGGTTCGAGGAGCCGGTTCTGGCGGACGACATTGACGGACTCGCCAGAATTGCGGCATCCACCACTATACCAGTGGCGACCGGAGAGCATGAGTACACGAAATACGGATTCAAGGAATTGATCTCAAGAGGTGGGGCTGATATCGTACAGCCGGATGTCGGGCGTGTCGGAGGGATTACGGAATGGATGAAGGTTGCCCATATGGCGCACGCATTCAACCTGCCAGTGGCGCCGCACGGAGTTCAACTGGTACACCTGCATCTCTGCTGCGCGACGCCAAATCTAAGGGTCGTCGAGTACCTGAAAGTGGCGGATGAGGCCGATCGCATCTGGTACACCGAGTTTCCAGAGCGCCAGAACGGTATGTGGTCTCCGTATCCCGACAAGCTTGGTCTGGGGCTGGAACTAAGTCCCGAGGCAGTAGAGAAGTACTCGGTGTGAACCGGTGTCCTGCGCCTCCGCCGATTTATCGTTTAACTTATCCGGCTTTTCTAGCGACTCCCAAGGCATTCAACTGACGATAGAGGATCGAGTTCGCTTGAACAGTCTCGACGAAGAGAGAGCGACGGTGACGATCCGAGCCAGGAAGAGACAACTTTAGAAGGAAATCGAACGACGACATACGTCGGTAAAAATATGAGGTGAGTTATGAGACTCGAAGGAAAGGTTGCAATTATCACCGGCGGCGCGAACGGCATGGGCGCCGAGGAGTGCAGGATTTTCGCGCGTGAGGGGGCGAAAGTCGTCATCGGCGACATCATGGAAGAGGAAGGCAGACAGGTGGAGGCGGAGATAGCCGAATCGGGCGGCGACGCGGTGTTCGTGAGGTTGGATGTTACAAGCGAATCCGACTGGGAGGCGGCGGTCGAGACGACTGTGGCGCGCTACGGCAAGCTGGACATACTGGTGAACAACGCCGGCATTAGCGGGACGCACCACCCGGATTCAATGAGTGTCGAGGCTTGGGACACCTTTATGGATATCAACGCCAAAGGCGTGTTTCTGGGCATGAAGAGCGTGATACCGCGGATGCGGACAGCGGGCGGCGGCTCCATCGTGAACATATCGTCCATCAGCGGTATCGTGGGACAGAATGTGATCCACATGGGCTACAACGCATCCAAAGGCGCGGTGCGGATAGTAACCAAGTCCGCTGCGGTTCAGTACGCTCAGGACGGAATAAGGGTGAACTCGGTGCATCCGGGCGCGATGCCCCCGATGCGCTCGTCCAGCGCGGCGAGAGACCCGGAGATGCGGAGCAACATGGTAGAGTCGGTGCCGATGCGCCGCATAGGGCGCACTGAGGAGGTCGGCTACGCGGCGCTCTTCCTAGCGTCGGATGAAGCGTCGTACATAACCGGAGCGGAACTGGTGGTGGATGGGGGATTCACGGCGATGTAAAATCGGGGAAGATCCTCAGTTGGCCAGCGGTCGGTTCACCGCTCTGATATTGTGGCTGAATAGTCAAGCTAACCTCGTGTGCAAGTTATAGACAAAGGATGGCCCATGGAAAGTCCAAGTCATAGGGCCTCTAATGGAATTGAAGCAAACTCCAAGGAGGACGCCACGGACCTGGACGATTTCATCATAACCTCACCTATTTCTGCATAATGGACCAACTTCTCGGAACATCACCACTCAGGCACAGAGGGCCAACGACCAAGCTCTCGGACAGCGAGGCGCTCACCATAGAGATCATAGATATGGTGGGAGGATGTCTAGATCTCAATCAAGACAAATCCATCTTCGACTACTTTCGAAGACACTACCTGTACTTTTCCGGCTATGGCAAGGATAAATCGCACCACTTTCGTCAGATAGGCTGCCATCCTATAGGAAGTCAAGGATATGGTATGGCAGAGTCTGCAGAAGCGCGCCAGACACGACCGGTCTTTGACGCCGGTTGACCGTTTCGCCTTCATATCTGTCAGTTTGCTCGCGCATACAGATGTCGCAGGTTCAGGGGCAACTTTGGCTTCGGACACGACACCATTGCGCGACAGATCTTCACTGAACATATACTCGCACATTGGGTTAAGTTACAATATCTATGCTGAGCAATGACATTAACTCTGGAATCAAGGAGTTTGGGAATGGCCCGATTGGAAGGAAAAGTGGCAGTGATTACCGGGGCAACCGGTGGCATCGGAAGCGCCGCCGCCAGATTGTTCGCGAACGAAGGAGCGCGGGTGGCGCTGGTTGACCTCGATGAATCCGCGCTCTGGGAGACGGTACGCTCAATCGGCGAGGAGAAGGCCAGCTACTCCGTGGCCGACGTAACTCAGCCGGATCAGACCGAAGCCTACATCAACGCGGCCGTGAACCGCTGGGGCGGCATAGACGCGCTGCTGGCCAACGCGGGGATCGAAGGGATATTGTCTCCCATAACCGACTATCCATTGGATGTTTTCGACCGGGTGATGGCGGTCAATGTGCGTGGTGTGTGGCTGGGAATCAAGCACGCGGTTCCCGTAATGCGTGAGCGCGGAGGGGGCAGCATCGTTATCACTTCGTCCACAGCTGGGACCGGCGGAACCCCGGAAATGTCGGCATACGGCACCAGCAAGCACGCGGTGATTGGCCTGATGCGTACTGCCGCTCTGGAGTTCGCGTCGTCAGGCATCAGGGTCAACACTGTCAATCCGGCCCCCATCGAAACCCGCATGATGCGTTCGATAGAGGAGATGCGCGTGGCAGCGTTGGATGACTCGAGCATAACTGTCGAGGTGGCGAAGCAGTCAGTCGCAAACAACATACCGCTGCAACGGTACGGGAATCCGGAAGAAGTGGCTAGGATGATGCTGTTCCTAGCTAGCGACGAGAGTGGCTTCTGCACGGGAGGCGTATATATGGTGGATGGCGGAAGGTCGGCGGGCGGCCGCTAGAGATCACATCGCCACCGCGCTGAAAAGAAACGTCGCGCGGCCCAACATACCTCTCAGACTCGAGGGCGCAACTCCCATCTGTCAATAATGGAAGACCCTAAACAAGAACCCCACACCCTCGGACGCTATGCACACAAGGGCTAAGATAGACTATTGAACGCGATATAATATCGGCAGGGGGAAGACATGACGACACATTCAATCGTTGGCCGGCTTCGCGGCGGAGAGATGTTTCTTCTGGACGGGGGAACCGGTTCTGAGCTTCAGCGGCGCGGCGCAGACGTTCTCAAACAAGCCGATGACCATGTGAAGGCCTGGTCGGCCACGGCCAATATCGAGTATGCCGATGTGGTGCGGCAGGTACACTCGGACTACCTGCGGGTCGGCGCGGACATCGTCAGCAGCAACAACTTCTGGACTACACCCACTCGGCTTGAAAGGATTGGCGAGCGAGACAACTGGCGCGAGTACGCGACGGCGGCGATCCAAAACGCGGTGCAGGCGCGCGACGCGATGCGCCCAGAAGCATACGTTGCCGGCGGCATCGCCGCGCCTGACCTGCAGGAAGGGTTCTCCTCCGGACACGCCCCGGTCTCCGACACCCGTCAATTGGGCGTGGAGGCGTACCGGAAAGAGTGGGCCGACCACGCGAATCTCCTGGCCAACGAGGGGGCAGACGTGATTCTGGCCGAATTTCTGGGCTTCATCGAGGACAGCGTGGTCGCGGTGGACGGGTGCGCGGAGGCAGGTCTGCCAGTCTTTCTCGGAGTGCGGCAAATCACGAACGTCGGCGCGATGAGGTTTGGAGAGAGCCTCGCCGACCTCGCTCGCGCGCTCAAGGGCCATCCGGTAGATGCCGTCATGCTCATGTGCAGCAACCCGGAAAGCATATCGGCGGGCCTTCCGATCCTTCGTGAGGCGTTCGACGCTCCCGTCGGAGCATACGCGAACCTCGGGTACAATCCGACCGGCCCCATCGCGGACAGGCCGATGCTTAGCAATCAGAAGCCCAGCGCGGGCGAGGATGTCTTTCAGAATGCCGAGTATTACCCCTCTCGGATGGCGCAGTTCGCCGGGGAGTGGAAGAGGATGGGCGCGCAGATAATCGGCGGATGCTGCGCTTCCGGCCCTGAACACATCTCAGCGATGCGACCGGTAGTAAAGGGCGATTGATTAAGGATCTGTATGCGCGAGGGACATCCTTATTGAAAGGGCGAGGTGGCCATTGCTTTCGGCGTTTATGGTTTATGATAGAGAACCTAGCGTGGCTTTCCGATTCAGCAGGAAACGGGAGAGCCAGTGGGCTCAATCTTACAGCTCGTTAATGCCGAGTGTCGCTAGGCGCCTTTCGGCAAGCTCCGTCACATCGTATTGCAGGACATCTACGAGGATGAACTCATGCAGGCTCACAGCTCAATCCTTCCAACCGTGGAGGGATCGTTCGAGTGGGACGCAACAATCGCCTCGACCTTCGGGCAGACATTGACTCTGTAGTGATGGAGGATACCTCAATTAGCTCGTCAACTGACAAGCGGAGGTAGTATCGCGCCACGTGTCCCGCCACCTTCTCAGACACCGGCTACCGCGTCTGGCTGGGGTGACGCGGTAGCGAGGTGGTCCCAGCCCAACATGGCTGCCAGAGACTCGGCTACTGCCGACTTCCCAACGGGGCAAGACCCACCAATGAGGGTCACGTTCAGGTCAGAATGTAGATTGCCCATGGCATACCCTAGGTCCCGCTACTCTGTAGTTCGTAACAAGGTTCCTCTTGGAACTAGCCGGCCTCTACAAAACTAGAGTGAGCCTGCTGGGCAACGCTGACCGGGTGTTTTGGTTCCAGTCAAACAGTCTGTCGTAAGTCTCTGGTAAATGCGAATAGTCCTGCAAGAATAGTGATTGGCAAGTTCCCAGATGTTCCACTCGCTTTGAGGTCATAGCCAGCAATCGCAGGGTGAACTCCAAAGGGGTCGCCGCTTGACAGTTTATAGAGACGCTATTGGCGAAACTGTGATATGTGGATTTTGCACGATCCTGCGCATACCCTATCTTCCTTGACTAGCATACAACCCCGTGTTAGCATGAACTTCGATCCATCAAACCCCTAAAATTCGCCTGCGGAGGTTGTGCACGTGGCGACTCAAGAGCTACTAGAGGTCAGCGATCTGGCCGCCGAAAAATTCCAAGACATCCTGAAAGAGGAGGGCGACGGGGACGGTATGCTTCGCGTCATGGTCATGCCCGGCCCGCAAGGTGGAATCCAATATATGCTGAGCGTGGAGAAGGAGGCCGGCGAGGATGACCTCGTGATAGACACCTCGACCATTCAGGTTCTGGTGGACTCCGACAGCGCGCCTCTGCTCGACGGCTCCACGATTGACTATATGGAAGGTCTTATGAGAAGCGGGTTCGTCATCAGCAATCCCAATTTCCAAGGTCACGGTGGCGGTGGTTGCGCCTGCGGAGGAGGAGGGGGAGGATGTGGATGCGGTGGTGGCGGATGCGGATGCGGCGGACACTAGCCCTAGATTTTCAATAAACGACAATCCTGAGCGGAGCGTATAGGTCGCTCCGCTTTTGCTTTTCTCATGCGTTTAGCTCCACCAGCCATCACCATAGTTACGCTGTTGCCTGTATAAGTTGTTGCTCCAAACCATCGATCTGTTCCAAATAGATCCCGCGCTTGCGGTCATCACGCTAGCCACCTTCTCCTTGTCTTTGGTCATCGGTATCACGTTTCACGAATTCAGCCATGCTTACGTGGCGACTACGCTGGGCGATGACACAGCTCGCGCGCAGGGCCGCCTTACCCTGAACCCACTAGCTCACCTAGACACGTTTGGAACGATCCTGATATTCTTCGCCGGGTTCGGATGGGGCAAACCCGTGCCTGTCAATCCTATCTTCCTCAGAATAGGATACCGCCAGGGAATGGCGGCCGTCTCCCTAGCAGGCCCCTTGTCCAACATCATAGCGGCGGCGGTATTCGCCATCCCCCTCAGAACCGGACTTGTCGAATCCAGTGGGGGAGGATTCTCAGTCCTGGGCAGAACCGACGTACTGGGCTATGCCCTGCTGTCGCTGGTATTCTGGAACCTGATTCTCGCGGTATTTAATCTGCTTCCGATAGCGCCGCTGGATGGCTTCAAGGTCGCGCTCGGCCTGTTGCCGCGCAATGTCGCCAACTCTTTCGCCAGGCTGGAGCCATATGGCCCAGGACTGCTTCTGGTGATCATCGCGCTTGGATTTCTGTCGCCCAATCTTCGGATTTTGCCAATAATCATCAGTCCGATTCTGAATTTCCTCAGCCTTGTCGTTCTTGGCAGACCTCTTATGTGATAACCTATTTCTAAACAACCATGGATATTCTGATGCCTGCGGAGGTGCGAATTGGAGAAAATAGCCATCGTAGGAGTTAGCCCGGTCGGGGTGTCGATGGGCATCGCGCTGATGAACCGCCGCCTGAACAATACTGAAATCGTTATTGCGTCCGGAGACAGGAATACTGTATCGGCAGTTTCCAAGATGGGCGCGGCGAACAGAACCATAACCTCAATGCGAAATGCCGTGGAGGACGCCCACCTCGTAATTTTGGACTCGCCCATTAGTGAACTGCGCGACACTATGGATGCGATTGGGCCTCATGTGGAGTCCGGCGCGGTCATCACGGATACGACCAACATCAAAATCCCCGTGATGAAATGGGCGGAGGAACTTCTGCCCCGGGACTCGGATTTCGTCGGAGGACATCCGTTGCTCAAAGAGCTTCCCGATTCCATAGAATCCTCGGACGCCGATATATTCAAAGGCGCCAGGTACACTATTACGCCGATGAAAACGTCTGACAATCAGTCAATCAGAACGGTCGTCGGACTGGTAGAGGCGCTTCAAGCAAGCCCCGTGTTCTTGGACCCCGCCGAACATGACTCTTACGCCGCCGCGATGCACCATCTTCCGGTCATCATGTCGTCCGCGTTCGTTACGGCGACGGCCGGCAGCGATGGTTGGCGAGAGATGCATATGCTGGCCGAATCGCAGTTCGACACCTTCGGGAAACACGCCTCCAACGACCCTCTGGATAACGAAGCCGTCTGTGTGGCTAACCCGGACTCCATTGTCCACTGGGTGGACCAACTGATTCTTGAACTTTATAACTTCAGGAACGATATAAAGGGAGACGGGGACGCCCTTCTTGACCGTTTCATCAAGGCATGGGAGCTCAGGGCGAGGTGGGAAGCCGACGCGGTCGTTCCCAATGAAAACGCGAGACTCCCATCGGCGGGCGAGTCAATGATGAGCGCGATGCTTGGCGAAAAGCTCGCGCAGCGACTGAGGGGGGCGGGCGATAAAGAGGACAAAAGCCGCACGACTTACCTGAGGAGGAATAGATAGATGGAACAGATAGTGCGTAGTAGCGCGAGGCTTGAGGCAACTGTCGTTCCCCCAGGAGACAAGTCTATATCGCACAGGGCAGCCCTGCTCAACGCCATATCCGACGGACATGCAATAGTCACCAACTTTTGCGTCGGCGACGACCGCGCGTCCATGTTGGGGTGTCTGCGCGGGCTGGGGGTCGAGATAGAGGAGCGGGTAGAGGACGGACGTGAAGCATTTCTGATACACGGACGGGGCATGGATGGATTGTCCGAGCCGCTGGATTATCTGTACTCCGGCAATAGCGGAACCACTATGCGGCTAGTATCCGGCCTTCTGGCCGCGCAGCCGTTTTTCAGCGTTATTACCGGAGATTCATCTCTTCGGCGCAGGCCGATGAAACGTATCTTATCTCCCCTGTCTCTGATGGGCGCGCAGGTCATGGGACGTGGAGGCGGCTCGCTGGCGCCCCTAGCCTTTGATGGCGGTGGACTTCTAGGGATCGAGTACGAAATGCCAGTAGCAAGCGCCCAATTGAAGTCGTGTATCCTCATAGCGGGCCTATTCGCCGAGGGTGAGACCTCAGTTGTGCAGCCGTCCGAGTCCCGCGACCATACGGAGCGCATGATGCAATCCATGGGCGCGGATGTAGAGAAGGACGGCCTTCGCCTAACTGTTCGCCCCTCTAATCTGGCGCCCCTGGATATCCAGGTTCCCTGCGACATTAGCGGAGCGGCGTTCTGGCTTGTGGCGGGAGCCGCCCATCCGAACGCTCGGGTAACCGTGCGGGGCGTGGGCATTAACCCGTCCAGAACCGGCGTCCTGGATGTTCTTCGTGAAATGGGAGCGAACATCAGCGTCCAAAACGTCCGCGAGGTCGGCAACGAGCCTTCGGCTGACCTAGTAGCCGAATCCAGCGACTTGCGGGGCGTCGAGATAGCCGGGGACATTATTCCGCGTGTGATTGACGAACTCCCCGTACTAGCAGTAGCCGCGTCCCAGGCCACAGGCCGGACCGTTATAAGGGACGCCGCCGAACTCAGGGTTAAAGAGTCCGACCGGATTTCCGCGACGGTCGCGGGGATAGCGGCGCTAGGCGCGCGGGTGCGAGAAACCGAGGACGGCATGATTATTGAGGGCGGCTCTACGCTTACAGGCTCTGAAGTCGAGAGCCACGGCGACCATAGAATAGCTATGTCAATGGCGGTTGCCGGGCTGATAGCCAATGGACAAACTACTATCGGGGATTCTGAAGCAGCCGATGTTTCATATCCAACCTTCTGGGACGAAGTGGAAAATGCCAGGGCTTGAGCGCGATTCGCGTTCTCGTTCCCGACTACCACGTAAAGGTCGCCTGTTTGTGCTATCAGGTCCTTCTGGGGTGGGCAAGGATGCCGTTCTCTCCAGAATGAAACTGCTCGGAAGGCCGTACCACTTCACCATCACCGCGACCACGCGCCGAATGCGACCGGGCGAGCGCAACGGTATTGACTACATCTTTCTTGACCGCGATAGGTTTGAGAGTATGATAGAAGCGGGCGGCCTGCTTGAGTGGGCCGAAGTCTATGGGAATCTGTACGGTGTGCCAAAGTCCCAGGTAATCGAAGCGCAGAAACAAGGACTGGACGTGATAATGAAGGTGGACGTGCAGGGCGCGGCGACTATCAGGGACATGATGCCTGAGGCATCTCTGATATTTCTAGCGCCCCCTGATATGCAGACACTCGAGAGACGATTGCGAAAGCGCGATACGGAGTCGGAGACAGAGTTCAGGCTCAAGCTGGAAACGGCATACGAAGAGATGAAGGAAGCCGACCGGTTCGATCACATCGTCATAAACTACGATGACAAGCCTGACGAGGCGGCAGACGCTATAGACCGGATCGCGCAGGGAGAGGTTGAGTCGCCCGCAATCGGCTAACCGCTCCCGGCAGGGTGGGTGGACATAATCGGACGACACTCCCCTAACCTATCGGGAACGATGGAGTGCCTACAAGCGGATGGCATAAGTATTGTTCACAACGGGAAGAGTTCGTATCTCGACAATCCTGAAATCCCGCCAACTCTCGCAGAGGCTCGCCGCTCGGCAATCCTGATTCGGACAATAGAAAAGGATGACCCTAATGGAACGTTCACTATCGGACGTAAAAGTTCTTGATCTCACTCATGTTCAGGCAGGCCCGTCGTGCGCGCAGATGCTTGGATTCCTCGGAGCCGACGTTATAAAGGTCGAAGATACTAGGGGAGGCGACAGCACGAGAGCCGACCTTGCCCATCGGGAGGACTCTGACAGCGTTTACTTCCTCATATTCAACAACAATAAGCGGGCTATTACCCTGGATCTGAAGACCGAGAAGGGTAAGGAGGCGTTTATAGATCTGGTTCGCTGGGCGGACATTCTGGTGGAGAACTTCGGCCCGGGTATGCTGGACCGGCTCGGTCTGGGCTGGGAGCGTCTTCACCGAATAAACTCACGTCTGATATACGCTACGATAAAAGGCTTCGGCACCTATGGTCCATACGCCAGCTATAAGGGGTTCGAGTTCGTGGCGCAGGCCGCGGGCGGCGCGATGGCAACGACGGGCTTCGGCGATAGGCCGCCAGTCCCCGTTTCTCCCGGCGTGGGAGACTCCGGCAGCGGGCTTCATGCAGCTATCGGCATTCTGGCGGCGCTTCACAAGCGGGAGCGAACAGGTCTTGGGCAGATGGTCGAAGTTTCGATGCAGGACTCCGTAGTCAACCTGATGCGTATGTCTCTGACCCGGACACTGGCCGAAGGAACGCCGAATCATAGGATAGGGCATATGGGGTTCCGCGGCCTGCCAATGGTGTTCCCCTGCTCTCCCAGAGGTCCAGACGATTATGTGATGATTCACCCCCGGGGGGATGGCTGGGATCTGACGCTGGCCGCGATTGACCGGGGGGATCTGATAGGGGACCCGCGCTTCGACGATGAGGAGAAGCGCTACGAGAGTTCGGAAGAGGTGACGCGCATCCTCACAGAGTGGACTTCCAAGCGCACCAAGTGGGAGGCGATGGAGACGCTCGCGGGAGTGGGGGTGCTGTGCGGCGCCACTATCGGAGCGACGGAGGTGTTGGAAAACGAACACCTGATAGCGCGCGATATGATAGTGGAGGTCGAGGACCCGACGCGCGGCGATTACAGGATGATCGGAATCCCGGTCAAAATGTCCGATGACCCTAATGTCGTAACTCGCGCGCCTCGCTATTCGGAACACACCGATGAGGTTCTGACCACGGTTCTGGGCCGCTCTGATGAAGAGGTGGCCGAGATGCGAGCGCGCGGCGTGATAGTGTAAGCGCCGAGGATATCCCCGTATCACAGTACGGGATGATGCTGCTTCGCGGGAATGACAGGTAGCTGGCGGGCATGGCATATTCGCATGGATGCAGCTCTAGCCGGCGGATCTTAGCTCAAGCCATTCCTTGCTGAATTCGAGTCCGAATCCGGGGGCGTCGCTTGGCGTCAGGTAGCCGTCCTTTATTACAGGAGTACCGGGGAGCAGAACCATCTCCTCCAGCGGCACGCCCGGAGGAGCTACACCCTCGGAGCGCTCTCCCCAGGGGATGACCGGCATGGCGTAAGCAAGATGCTGTCCGTAGGGGTAGTTCATTCCGCCATGGCCGATTACGGTAACGCCGTGCGCCTCGGCTATGTGGCATATGCGGACGCTGGCGGTCACGCCGCCGACCCACGATATGTCAGGCTGCAGTATGTCAACGAGTCCCTGCCCCGCCGCCAGCGCGAAGGGGTGGATGGTGTACCAGTGTTCACCCGTGGCCAATGTCTGGCCCGGGACGCGCCGGCGCACCTTTATGTAGCTGTCCATATCTTCGGGTAGAAGGTAGTCTTCCAGCCACTTGATTCGGTAGGGTTTGAGCGCTTCCACTAGCCGGACTATGTACTCGGTGTTCAGCGACATCCAGGAGTCAACGGCTATCTCGATATCCGGCCCTACCTGTTCGCGAGTGCGGGCGACGAGTTCCTCGTTCTTGCGAAGTCCCTCGATTCCGTCCTCGGGGCCGTGGCGGACGAACAGCTTGACCGCTTTAAATCCAAGCTCGAGGAACCATTCGATGTAGTTCTCTGTGCCGTAGGTCAGCATGGTGTTGGAAGCGTAGCAGAATATCTTGTCCTTCACCGGTCCGCCGAGCAGTTCATATACCGGAAGCCCCAGCAGCTTGCCCTTAAGGTCCCAGAGGGCGTTGTCCACCGCGCTTATGGCGTAGCTGGCAAGCCCATAGGCGCCGTATGGGGAAGAGGCGCGGCGCATCAGGTCCCAGTGCTTTTCTATGGACATCGCGTTCTGGCCCAGGAGAAGAGGCGCGAAGTGGTCGTTGATGATCGAGGTCACGGGTCCGCTGTTGGTCGAGAATCCGACGCCCCAGGAGCCGTCTTCGGCGGTCACAACGCAGGCGACACGGCTCCAGTCATCGCTCCAGCCACGACCGCCGAATTCGTTCTTGTAGCGAGCCATGGGGCTGGTGAAGTGCCCGGCGTCGGGGATTGGGGGAACGCGAGGCTCTGTCTTGATGGGCGGCCTGAGAGTAACGGGGGCAGCTCGAATTTCCTTGATCTTCAATGCGGGTTCCTCCGGTTGTGAAAGTCGGCTTTGGCGATATGTGTAGGACGGGCGTGACTCAACGGCGAAGTTCGGTGATGATGTCGGCGAGCCGCTTCTCTTCTTCGGGCGTTGACGTGGGAATGTCGAAGCTGATGGAGGTAGCGTAGTCGCCGTGCGTCTCTTTCAGCTTGGCGGCTATCTGGTCGTAAGTTCCAACAACCGCGAAAGTCTCCAGCATATCGTCTGTTATCTGGTCGGCCATTTCGGGCCACCTGTTGTCCACGGACATACGGTATAGTCTGGCGGCAGTGTCATCCCATCCGTGTGTACTCATAACGGATTCATAGCTTCTGGTGGAGGCGTAGAATGAGATTTGGCCTTTGACGCCCGCTTTTTTGGATTCGATTTCTTCCTCGGTCTCTCCGGTTATTATGAACCCGCCGGCGTTTATCTCTATCTCGTCGAGCGAGCGTCCGGCGCGGTCAGCGCCAATTTTTAGGTTGGGGATTATTACGTCTCTGGTGTACTTGGGAGTGCAGAAACCGTGCAGTAGAACTCCGTCGGAGACCTCGCCCGCGACGCGAAGCATATAGGGGTTCACGGCCGATATGAACACTTTTATGTCGGGGTTGGGCACAGGGCCGGGGTTGAAGAAGGGCGGCATGAGGTTGAAGTCGTAGTGGTCTCCGTGGAAGCGCACTCGCTCCCCTGTCTGCCATGCGTTCCATATGTGCCGCAGGGCCTGGATGTACTCACGCATCCTGGGTGCGGGGGCTGTCCAGTTCATGCTGAACCTTCGCACGATGTGTCCGCGAACCTGGCTGCCGAGTCCGAGGACGAAACGCCCGCCGGACATAGCTTGCAGGTCCCAAGCGATGTATGCGACGTCCATAGGGCTGCGCGCGAAGGCGAGGGCGATGGAGGTTCGCAGTTTGACGTTCCGGGTGTGTTCGGCGGCAATCGCCAGTGGCAGGAATGGATTGTGGTTAGTTTCGGACGAACTAGATGTGTCGAATCCGAGACGCTCCGCGCGTCTCGCCGACTCCGCTATTTCAGCCGGGGCTTGCCCCGCCAATCGGGTTCCAACTTTCAACGTATCTCCTCCGTACTCGAATATGTGGCGCTAAGCGGGCATATGATAGCAGACACGCCGCCGGATTTGGGAATTGGAAACTCAGGTTGTCAGTCACAAGTGTCCGAGCTAACGCGGGCGCACAGGAGCCGAGGATGAATGGTGAAGCGCGGGGGAATCCAACGACCTAGGGCGCGGCGAGCCAAGCGTCAAATGTCATAGCGGTATGACAGAGTGGGAATGAACGCGCCGGCATGAGGGATTCGATCAGGAGATAAGGCGCGGCGGGGCTATCCGTCGTTGTCGAGGTCTTCCTTTTTTGCTTTGGCCCCTCGCCTGGCCTCGGCCTGCATGTACTCTCGCGCTCTTATCCGTCGCTCGATCCTTGCGTTGAATCTGGCCGCGTCTATTTCGGCGTGTTCCGGGGTGATGACCGGCGGGGGATGGCTGGCTATGATTGAGTAGTCAGGCTTGTGTCCGTTGGGGTCCTCCTCTTCCTCAGGGCAGTCCGCGGGGTCTATGCTTTCCACCACTTCCTTGACCCAAGCCACCATAAGGGAGCCGGGTTCGGGCGCAGGTTGGGTGTGGGCCTAAGTTTCGGCGGCGTGTTCGGGCCAAGCGGACACGGGGCCAAAACCTCTGAGCAGCAGTTCCTTGACCGCGGCCATGCGGTGGCGCGGCTTGAAGCCATCGGAGTCGAGTTGCCCATCTGCGACGTGTTTGAGGAAACGGACGATGTCTCAATCGCCGTCGGTTCTCAGATAATAGAATATCCTGGCGCGGGCAAGGTTGCTTGAAATAGCAAGGATAGCCAACTATAATTATGTGGATTTTCGAGACAGCTTGCGCGCGTATGCGCTGGGCGACTGAATCCCTCGACAGGAGGATTACAAGAACATGACCTATATTATCGCGGAACCGTGTGTAGACGTGAAAGACGGGGCCTGTGTAGATGTCTGCCCAGTGGACTGCATATACGGGTTGGACGAAGATGACGATAATCAGCTCTATATCCATCCCGAAGAGTGTATAGACTGCGCGGCCTGCGAGCCGGTCTGCCCGGTTACGGCTATTTTCGCAGAAGATGACGTGCCGCCCGAGTGGGACAATTTTATTGACATCAACTACGAGTATTTCGGAATGTCCCGCTAGTCCGGATTCTCGCCATCGCAAGAAGTGAAGCATACCCTGCCCGCCCTCCCTTCCCGATTTCGTGGAATGGACTAGGCAGGGTATTTTTGACAGAATGAGGATCGAGCCGCTGGGCGACGGGGATGAGAATAGCATACGGCGGCGCATAAGATCTCACGGACAGGAGGACAAGTCATGGTTACCATCGAGTCAACATCCGAATTCGCGGCGCAGACATATGAGAAAATGACGGAAAGGCTCAGTATAGTTCGAGGACGGCTGAATAGGCCGCTGAGCCTAGCGGAAAAGGTTCTTCTGTCTCATTTGGACGATCCGGAGAACCAAGAGATCGCGCCGGGCGAGTCGTATATCAGGGTGCGCCCGGACAGGGTGATACTTCAGGATGTTCTGGGCCAAACAGCGATGCTTCAGTTCATGCAGACGATGCGAGATAAGGTGGCTGTACCAACAACCGTCCACTGCGACCACCTGATACAGGCGCGAGAGGAGGGCGTCCAGGATCTGCGCGAGTCGCTTGCCGAGAATGGCGAGGTGTACGGGTTTCTCCGGTCTGCGGCGGCGCGGTACGGCGTCGGGTTCTGGGAGCCGGGCGCGGGCATTATCCACCAGGTGAATCTGGAGAATTACGCGTTTCCGGGACAGGTTATCATAGGGACAGATTCTCACACGCCGAACGCGGGCGGGCTGGGCGCCTGCTCGGTGGGGGTAGGCGGGGCGGACGCTGTGGAAGTGATGGCGGGGTTGCCGTGGGACGTTCTGATGCCGAGGCGGATAGGGGTGGTACTGAGCGGAAAGATGAGCGGGTGGACTGCGCCGAAGGACGTGATACTCAAGCTGGCGGGTCTTCTGACGGTATCGGGCGGCACGAATAATATCATTGAATATCTTGGGCCGGGAGCGCGCAGTTTCAGTTGCACCGGCAAGGCGACTATCACCAATATGGGCGCGGAACTGGGGGCGACAACCTCGATATTCCCATATGACGAGAGCATGGCGGAGTACCTGAGGGCGACGAATCGGCCGTGGCTGGCGGAGGCGGCGGACAAGTACGCGGATATGTTGCGGGCCGATCCCGAAGTGGAGGCGAACCCGGACAGCTACTTTGACCAGGTAGTGCGAATTGATCTCTCAACGCTAGAGCCTCATGTGGTAGGGCCGCACTCGCCGGACAGGGCGCGTCCCATCTCGGATATGGCGGCGGAGATAGAGGACGAAGACAATGGGTTCATTGACAGCATATCCGCCGCCCTGATCGGATCATGCACGAATTCGTCATATGAGGACATGAGCCGCGCCGCGGATGTAGCAGAGCAGGCCGCCGCTCGCGGGCTCAAGTCTTCTGTTCCGTTCATGGTGACGCCCGGCTCCGAACAGGTAAGAGCGACGATAGAGCGGGATGGCCAGATGGACTCGCTGCACAAGATAGATTCCACGGTTCTAGCGAATGCCTGCGGCCCGTGTATAGGTCAGTGGCGGAGAGCGCGCGAGACAAGCACGGCGCCGAACACGATTATCACGTCGTACAATCGCAATTTCCCGCGCCGCAATGACGGCCAGCCGACCACAATGAACTTTATCGCAAGTCCAGAGATAGTGACTGCCTACGCGATAGCGGGGAGACTCTCATTCAACCCGATGACGGACGAGCTGACGGGGCCGGACGGCGATACTTTCATGCTGCAGCCTCCTGGAGTGGCTCCGGAGGTTCCGGCGCAGGTGTTCGATCGGGGCGCGACGAGCTATGTAGCGCCACCCGAGGATGGGAGCGACGTTCAGGTTGAAGTAGCGCCGGATTCCCAGCGTTTGCAGATAATGGAACCGTGGCCGGCGTGGGACGGGGAGGACTTTGAGAGGCTTCCGGTTCTGTTGAAAGTATCGGGCAAGTGTACGACGGACCATATATCTCCGGCAGGGCCGTGGTTGTCGTTGCGGGGACATTTGGACAAGTTCAGCGACAATATGTTCATGGGCGCGACGAATGCCTATACGGGAGAGTCGGGCAAGACGAAGAACCTGGAGACCGGAGAGGAAGGTGGCGCGGTGTCGAAGGTGGCGCGCGACTATAAGGCTAGGGGGCTGAAGTGGGTGGTGATTGGGGATGACAACTACGGCGAGGGGAGTTCGCGCGAACACGCGGCGCTATCGCCGAGGCTTCTGAACGGGGCGGCGGTAATCTCGCGCAGTTTCGCGCGCATCCACGAGACTAATCTGAAGAAGCAGGGGCTTTTGGCGCTCACGTTCAGCGACCCGTCGGACTATGACAGGATTCGAGAGAATGACCGAATAAGCATAGGGGGGCTGAGCGAACTGGCGCCGGGCAAGCCAGTGAGGGCGATTGTTCACCACGCGGACGGCTCGAACGAGGAGTTGGCTCTGAACCACTCGTTCGCCGAAGAGCAGATAAAGTGGTTTGAGGTCGGATCGGCGCTGAATTTGTTCCACCAGTAGCCTCTTGGGGCTGGACAGCAAAGGGGGAAGGTTGCGGTTTGGGGATGAATGATTGCGGTTGCGGCTCGGCCGTCTTCGAGACGGCCGAGATTCTGGAACGTCGGCGTGAATCGGGCGAGCTATATCTGGAATTCCTGACCGTCGCGGCGATGAGCGCGGGCGTTTACGCGCTAGACGCAGGGTCAACCGATCCGCAAGCGCCTCATACGGAAGATGAGGTGTACTATGTCCTCGGCGGCCGAGGACATATCCGCATTGGGAACGATGATTTGGAGGTTAAACGGGGAAGCGTGATATTCGTAGCCGCCGGACAACCTCACAAGTTCCACTCTATCACGGAGGATTTGCGGCTTCTGGTAGTTTTCGCCCCGGCCAGAGGATCGGGAGCGAGGTAAACCGGGGCGGTTGGCTTTTAGGTCGAGGGCAATGGAGAGGTTGCCCTCAGCAGTCCGCTATCATCTATTCGTCGTTGGTCCCAACCCAGCCGGATTGGGATATATCTATCATAATCCCCTCGGGGCCGTCGTACTTGGTCTCCACATTCTGACCTCCGTGCCCGCCGCCCATAGCGGAGTGCAGGGCTTTGTTGATATTGTCTCTGGGAGCGGAGCCGATGTTCTTGAGACGGACCTCGGTCGCTTCGGCGTCATCAACCTGGAAGCCGATGTGGTGGATGCCGGCGTATCCTACGCCGAACTCTTCCCCGGCTACGGTGTCGTTGAGGAAGTTGAGTATCGCAAGATTGATGTTCCCGTCGCTGAGGTAGTAGCCGACGGCGTTCGCGCTGTCAACCTTGCCGACTTCTTTGAGGTCGAATACGGACTTGAAGAACTCCGCTGTCTTGTCAGGCTCTTGGCTGGCTATCGCAATATGCTTGATCTTGGCCATAGTCGCACCTCGCTCGCCAATTATGAATTCAGAACCGTGTCCTCTCATCAAACCGGGACAAACGGTTTCGCCTAATATAAGGAGTAGGCCGTGAGCCTGTCAAATTCGGATGGGTTTAGCTGAGTTCGCCGGGTTGCGTGGACAGATACCGCCGGAAGCGGGCCGCGAGGGGGCGATTCTCTTCTCTTTCGAGCAGTGGGTCTAGTTCGAGTAGGCGTATAGCTTCGCGCCGGGCGAGGGATAGTATGTCGTGGTCGGTAATCTGGGCGACACGGAGCGAAGGCAGTCCGCTCTGACGGGTTCCGAGGTAGTCGCCGGGTCCGCGCAGCTTGAGGTCTTCCTCGGCGAGCCGGAAGCCGTCCGATATTCTCTCTAGAAGCTTGAGCCGCTTGAGGGCGTCGGCTCCGGGCGATTCGGAGAGGAGTAGGCAGTAGCTTTGATGTTCACCGCGCCCTACCCTGCCTCTGAACTGGTGAAGCTGAGAAAGTCCGAACCTTTCGGCGCCGTCAATGAGCATGACGGTGGCGTTCGGGACGTCAATGCCGACCTCTACGACGGGGGTCGAGACCAGTATGTCTATGTCGCGCCGCTTGAATCTGTCCATCGCCTCCTCTTTCTCTTTCAGCGACATGCGACCGTGCAGCAATCCGACGGAGAAGTCGGGATATATCTTCTCGGAAAGACGGGTGTACTCTTCCTGAGCGGCCTTAGTCTGTATGACGTCGGATTCCTCTATGAGCGGGCAGACGACGAACGCCTGCCTGCCCTCATTCACTTGGTTGCGGATGAAGGCATAGGCGGAATCGCGGCGGTCGTTCTCTATGAATCGGGTTCGGACAGTCTTGCGTCCGGGAGGCATCTCGTCTATGACGGAAACATCGAGGTCGCCATAGAGGGTGAGTGAGAGCGAGCGGGGTATGGGGGTGGCGCTCATGGCGAGCATATGGGGTCTTTGTCCCTTCTCGCGCAGTAGGGCGCGCTGTCGGACTCCGAACCTGTGCTGCTCGTCAACTACGGCGAGGGCGAGGTTGGGAACGTCCACTCCTTCCTGAATAAGCGCGTGGGTTCCGATGACAATGTCTATCAAGCCGGCAGACAACAGACTGCGGAGGTCATCGCGGATGCGCTTGCGGTGGGCTCCCAACAGGAGCGCCACGTTTACTTTGCGGTCAATGCCGGCGACGTTGAGCCGCTGGATGTATCCGCCTGCGGGCTCGAATCCCGTTTCGCTGAGCAATCCGCATACGGTGAGGAAGTGCTGTTCGGCGAGTATCTCGGTGGGGGCCATAAAGGCAGCCTGTCTGCCGGCGCGCACGGCGGCGAGCATGGCGGCGGCGGCCAAGACGGTCTTGCCGCTGCCGACGTCTCCCTGGAGGAGTCGGCTCATGGCCCTGTGGGAACGGATATCGGCCAGGACTTCCTGAAGCGATCTGTTCTGAGCGGCTGTCAGGTCGAAGGGGAGCGAGTCAAGGAAGGCTTCGATGACCCCGGTGTCGATCGTGAGGGGTATGCCGCGATTCTTCTCGCGCCAATCGTTTCTGCGCCTGATGACCGACATCTGGAGCAGGAAGAGTTCGTCGAACGCCAGCCTGCGCCGGGCGGCCCCGAGCGCGTCCCAGTCGTCGGGATAGTGTATCTGGCGCATGGCGCCGGCGAGCCCAATCAGCCCAGTGCGATGGAGTATGTCGGCGGTCAGGAACTCCTCCACGCTCCCTATCGTGGCATCGAGGGCGCGCCTGACCAACGAGCGAAGGAGACGCTGAGACAGTCCCTGGGTAGAAGGATACATAGGGACTATCCTGCCGGTGTGCATGAGATCGTCGCCGTCAAGAATCTCGTACTCCGGCGCTTGAAAAACTAGGCTGCCTCTGAAGACGTTGACTTTGCCGCTCAGCGCGACCTTGACGCCGTGTTTTAGCTGGGACGCTATCCAGGGGTTGTTGAACCAGACAGCCCTGATGTTTCCGGTCTCGTCGCCCAAGACGGCTTGGGTGGATTTCTGCCTGCCGAGCATTGTCTGTCGGGCTTCCCATACAGTCAGGATCGCGGTCTGGTCGTCGCCGGGCGCAAGTTGGGAGACAGTCCGCACGCTGGTGAAGTCGTTGTAGCGTCCGGGGAACAGGTGGACGAGATCTCCAACGGTGTTTACATCCAGTTTGTGGAGTCTGGGCAGGAGCTTACGCCAGATGCCCTTCATGAGAGTGACGTCGTCTGACATTCTCAGCGGCCGGGGGGGCGCAGGTGGTTTTCTGGGGGCGGTCTGTCGCTTAGGGGCGAGGTTCTTTACGGCGGATTCGGAGCTGTGTATAGGAGACTTGGCGGACCGGCTAATGGCGACGCGCATATTTTTGACGACGCAGGCCGCCCACTCGCTCCTGCGCTCAGGGGACATGGCGGCGTATTGCGTGTGAGCGTCGAGGTATGGAGCGAGGTCGGTGGAGTTGCGCGCAAGGAATTCGTCGAGGCCACCGATAACGACGCGGTCGTCGAAGCCGCGATCGCGTTCCTGTCGGAGGATGTTGTATAGGGAGCGGATTGCTCGCATGGTCTGGACTGCGGTTCTTGGAAGGGGTTGAATTTCTTAGTGTAGTTCGGATGTTAGGCGACAAACGTGCCAAGGATCATATCGCGTTCCGCGAATTCATGTTCCACGCAACTTAATCATATCCGATTGTTCCTATCAAAGAAATCACAGTTCGACCTCTATATGGCATGATGGGCTGAGGAGGAGTAGGCAGGCGTGCGCAACACCCTTCGACCGGCTCGGGGCCAGAGGCCACGGGCGCTTGGTTGTCAGGGTAGAGTCAGGCGCCCAGGAGGGCGACTCCGAGAGCGTCTGGGCCGGCGTGCGTGCCGAGCGCAGGGCCTAATCGGGCCACAATGGGAGTCTTGCCGTCGGCTACCGCCGGACGCAAGGCTTCGGCGAGACGTTCGGCCTCTTCGCGGGAGGTACTGTATAGTACGCACACGGATTCGAGCGGCTCGAATTCCTTGGCTGTCCTCTCCAGTCGGGCGATCGCCTTTCTGCGGGTGCGTTCTTTAGCCAGATCGTGCACCTCGCCATCGCGGATGATTATCATGGGCTTGATCTTGAGTAGGCTTCCCATCATCCCTCTGACCTTGCCCACGCGACCGCCCCTTATGAGGTATTCGAGGGTGTCTAGGAGGCATATGCACTGACACCTAGACATGGCGTCTTGAGCGGCGGCGGTCACCTCTTCAAGCGAGGCCCCGTCCTTGGCGGCTCTGGCGGCCGCTATCGCCACCAATCCGGATCCCATTGACACTTGAAGTGTGTCCACAATCTCTATGGGACACCCGACATCGGCCCTCGTGGCGCCCTGCTGAGCTGAGTTCACGGTGCCGCTGACCTTACTTGAAACATGGACTGAGACAATGCTGTCCGCGCCATCGGCGAGCTTGGCATAGGTCTCGGAGAAGTCGCCCACGGCAGGCTGTGAAGTGGTTGGAAAGTCCGACCCGCTCAGCAACCTGTCGAAGAACTGATCGGTCGTGAGTTCCACGCCGTCTTTGTACTCATCGTTGCCAAAGCGAACATACGCGGGAACGACTGTTATATCGAGTTCTTTGACAATGTTGGACGGGATGTCTGATACGCTGTCGGTTACCACTTTTACAGCCATGTTCAATCCTCCAATTTATTCTACGGAGATAAAGAGGTGATAGTGGGGTTGGCCGCCATAGATAAGATCGAACTCTATTTCGGGAAATTTTTTCTCGACCGAGGCCATCATATTCTGAGCGTCGTTCTCATTCAATAGATCGCCCCAATACATGGTCACCAGTTCCGAATCTTCATCAAGCGCCTCTTCCAAAAGTCCGGCGAGGGTATCCTCAATTGTGTCGGAGCCATACACCAGTTCGCGGTCGAGCAGGGCTATTATCTGGTTTTCTTCTACGGAGACACCGAGGTCGGCATCCCTGGAGGCGAGGCATATTTCCCCGGTACGAACGTCGCCCAACCGCTCTTCCATGGAGTTGGCAAGGGAGTCTAGGGTAAAGTCTTCGTGGGCGTATGCCAGCGCGGCGGCTATACCTTGAATAACGGTTCGGCTGCCGACCACTCGCACCCGTTTGGATTCGGGCGCCCTATCGGCGGCCTTCTCCGCGGCCAGCATTACATTAGGGTTGTTGGGGAGCATCAGCACCGCATCGGTGGGAGCGTCATTTATGGCGCCGAGGAGGTCGCCAACGCTAGGGTTCATAGTGTCGCCGCCGCTGACGAAATGCTCTATTCCGCTCTCCCTGAATACACTCTCCAGACCTTCGCCCTGAACAACAGACACTATGGTTAGGGCTTCTCCGGCCAACTCAGTTCTACGGTCGGCCGAGTAGTTCCGGCGCTGCTCGTCCATATCCTGTATGTTCTCGCGAGACACGCTCCCGAGCGAGGCTGCGTACCCAACCACTTCGTCGGGATTGTAGGTATGCACGTGTATCCTGAGCGTATCCTCGGAGCCGATGATAACGGGCGAAGTTCCAAGTTCCAGCAACCTCGCCTTGATAGATTCTTTGTCAAGTCCTTCGCCCTGAAGTAGGAACTGAGTGCAGAACCCGAACTCTTCTTCTTCTATTTCGTCCAGAAATTCAGGGGAGATGTTCCCGTCGCCCATGTCAGGCTGCGGCGGAACAAGCAGCTCGTCGAGTTCGGCGTCGCGTAGAACGTGTCTGCGCATCCCCTCGAGCATTACATAGACGCCATATCCGCCCGCATCCACTAGTCCGGCCTTGTAGAGCATTGGTAGAAGTGTGGGAGTTCGGGCGACAGATGAAAGCGCGGCTTGGGACGCAACGCTGAGGACTCGCGCCATATCATCCTCGTCAAGCCCTTCGACAGCCTCGGCAGTCTCGCGCATCACAGTAAGCATGGTGCCTTCCCTAGGGTGTCCGACTGCCTCATAGGCGTGGATGGACGCGGAAACCAAAGAGCGGACGAGGTCTCTTCCTCCAAAGTCGGCGCGGCCTTCAAGGGCCTCTGCCATACCGCTGAAGAATTGGGACAGTATCACCCCGCTATTGCCTCGCCCTCCGTCGAGGGCCTCCTCTGCCATAACCTTAGAAGTCTCAGCCACGGAGTCCTGCACCCGCGCGCCCGACTTGGAAACTGTATCGCTGACCGTGAGATACATATTGGTTCCAGTGTCGCCATCGGGCACGGGAAAGACATTCAGCCGGTTCAACTCAGCAACGTTCGCCTCGATAAGCCGAAGCGCGGATTCAAACATAGAGAGAAGAGCAGGGCCATTATAAACCAGCGAGTCAGATTTCAAAGTAGTCATGTGAGGAAGGGTTTGCCCCGTCTTTTAACCATGTGCTATGGTCTAGATGTTAATCCACTCCAATTTTCCGTAGTATAGTTTAACGCCGATTAGGTGGTCAACATGGCTCGATGCCAGATTTGCGCCAAAGCAGGACAGTCAGGAAACAACGTAAGCCACTCAAAGCGGCACACGCGCACACGCTGGTTAGCCAACGTGCAGCGCATGACCGTTATGCGCGAGGGCAAGCCGAAGAAGATGTACATATGCACTCGGTGTCTCAGGAATGAGAATAAGGCGATGATGAAGGGCTGATCTGAACGTCGCGCGGCTCCGCGAATACGAGGGTCTCTCAACCCTGCTGCGCAAAGACTCTATCCAAACCCAATCCTCTAATCTCTCGCTCAGTTTGGCGCTTCGTTGCATTCCGTCCCGTCTTGGCGGGGCTATCGCCGATCCGAGCGGTTTGAGGACGCCGCCGACTCCGAAGTCTCACAAGAGGCTTCTCGCCACGGTCTCCCACCTTGAAGTCCACCCAGCGTCTGCCGTCCGCCTCCTCCACAACAGCAGTCCGTACCGACCGACGCTTCTCGCCTCGTCTCACTTTCAGGCATATCCATATCTCATCGAACGAGATGACCTTCGCAGATGGCCTCTGAGCGCCAATGCTTAGCGTCTTCCTGATTGACGCGGGAATGGAAGGCTCCGGATGCGCTTGTTGCGCCCAAAGTCCGGACTCCGCTGAGCCCAGCGCGCTTTCTTTGCCCCAGGGAAACACCGTTGCGAGCTTTATGCGCGCAATCGCCGACACGCTCGCTCCCTCAGAGTACATGGGCGATAGCGAGGTCAATGGTCTTCTGCGGATAGTAGCTCCGGTCGCCGTCGGGAATGAAGCGATGGCCACAGCCTCGACAGCGGTATGTCCGCTTGCCTCGTGAGCGTCCGTCCTTGGGCAGCCTGTTGGAGCCGCAGTGAGGATATTGGAGACCGTCATCAGCGCGTGTCTAGAATGCCAGACTGTACAACATCCCACGAACGCTGTATGATTAAGATAATCGAACAAATGATTCTTAGATGTAGGATTCCCCATGCCCGCACGCCAGACCGAACAGAATGCCAACAACGCCCTGGGAGCGCTCCTTGCAAGTATGCTGCCCACCTGCGCGGTGACTGTGGAGAACACCCGCGTAATCGCGGGCAACCCTAATCTGCGGCCGGACATTCTTATCGCCGCGCCGGACCGCGCCCCTGTCGTCATTGAAGCGGAATTCATGCCAGCCGCAGGCGCGGAGAAGGAGGCGACGGACAGGCTTGGCCTCGAAGTGGAGGACGGCCGCCGCGCTATCGAAGCCGCCATCGCCCTGCGATATCCGCAAGGGCTCGAATTCTCGGACAGCATGAACGAAGCTATGCGCGAGGCGCGGCTCGAATACGTGGTCTTCTACAAAGACGGCGCGCGCTTCCCCGAATCCGGCTGGCTCGCCGGTTCGCCCACCGACGTGGCTGAACTGGCGCGGCTGGTGTCCGTGCCGCAGGAGGCTGTGGACAGGGCGGCCAACGCGCTCCAGGACGGCATAGACAGCGCGGTGGAGGTCCTGGACGATATGAGCAAGCTCAGGCCGGGCATAACACACGCCATCGCCGACCTGCTCGGAATGTCGGATGTGCGACAGACGCGCCGAATGGCCTGTGCCATAATCGCCAACGCTCTCGTTTTCCATGAACAGATCTCGGGAATGCACGCTGAAGTCAGGCCGTTGCGGCTTGTGTGCGGAGACAGCATCGAGGACCCACGGGAACGGACGCTGGAAGCGTGGGACGTCATCCTGAGCATAAACTACTGGCCCATATTCGCAATCGCCAAGGACGCGCTGGAACAGCTTCCATCCGGGGAGGCCGCGCGGATTCTGCGGACGCTCAGGCAAACGGCGCAGCGGGTTGACGCGGCAGGCG
The DNA here is from genome assembly GCA_965214185.1 of Dehalococcoidia bacterium. Classification (GTDB taxonomy): domain Bacteria; phylum Chloroflexota; class Dehalococcoidia; order Lucifugimonadales; family UBA1123; genus VXRN01. The sequence goes on from CBDCBF010000001.1 coordinate 90,192, forward strand.
TCACAAACGCGCACGACCTCACAGGCCGCATCTTCCAGCGGCTCATAGCCGACCGCAAGTACCTGGCGACCTTCTACACGCTGCCCGCCTCCGCCGCGCTGCTCGCCCGTTTGGCGGTGGCCAAGATGGAGGAAGTTGACTGGTCGGACGCCGACGCCATCGGCAGACTGCGCGTCGGCGATTTCGCGTGCGGTACGGGCGCGCTGCTCTCCGCCGTTTACGACCAGATAGCCGCTCGGCACGAGCGTTCGGGTGGAGACCCGGCGGCGCTGCACAGCGCCATGATGGAAGAAGTCCTATACGGATGCGACGTGATGCCGTCCGCGATACACATAACAGGCTCCACCCTCTCCGGAATGCAGCCGAAGGTCGGATTCGGACAGTCGCGTCTTTACACCATGCCCTACGGACGCCAGGATGACGAGAGCGTAAAGATAGGATCGCTGGAACTGCTTCAGTCATCGTCAGCGATGACGCTGTTCAACACATCCGACCCCGCGCAGAGGACGGGCAGCGTGGGAGAGGAGACTGCGGCTCAGGTGCTGGTGGATGTGCCGGACGAGGGTTTCGACCTGGTGATAATGAACCCGCCGTTTACGCGGGCGACCAACCACGAGGGGGCGCACGCGGACGTGACCAATCCCGCGTTTGCCGCCTTCAATGCAACTAGAGCCGACCAGACGCGAATGGGCAAACGGATCAACCAACTGGGCAGGCCCACCAGCTATCACGGCAACGCGGGCATCGCCTCTGCGTTCGCGGCGTTGGGAGACCGTAAACTGAAGCGTGGTGGGGTTCTGGCCATGGTTCTGCCGCTGTCAGCGGCGGCCGGCCTATCTTGGCGGAAATTCAGGCGGATGCTCGCTGAGGACTACACAGACCTTACCGTGTTCAGCATCGCCGCCAACGGTCGGGATATGTCGTTCTCATCTGATACGGGTATGGCCGAGTGTCTGATGATAGCGCGCAAGCTCGATAAGAAGGTGGCTTCGGCGCGTCGAGGACAATTCGTGTCTCTTTCCAGCCGGCCGCGGGGATTTGTTCAGGCGAGTTCGGTAGCGCGGAGCGTCATAAAATCGGACAGGGTCAGGAAAATAGACGACGGACCGTATGGCGGGGAGCCTTTGACGCTTGGAAGCGCAAAGTCCGGAGAGATAATTGAAGCTCCGTATCAAGTGGACGGCTCGGTATGGAACGGTGTCCGAATGTCGGACTATTCGTTAGCGCAAACAGCTTACGCGCTATCGGATTCACGTCTATGGCTTCCGGGAAGCGCAAAGTCCGTTGGACTGAGCATAGAATCCCTAGGTATCGTGGGCAAACTAGGCTTGGTTCATCGTGACATAAATGGACCCGCCCCGCGAGGACCATTCGACAAGATAGCGCCTAGTCCGACCGCGACATATCCGTCTTTATGGAATCATAACGCGAAGAATGAAACGCGGATGATTTGCGCTCCTGACTCTCAGTTGCAGGTTCGTCGGGGAATGGAGGAGAAGGCGGCCGCGGTTTGGGCTACGGCTAGCCGTTCTCATTTGAATTGTGAATTCACCTTCGGCTCTCAGGCCCTAGCGGTCGCTTTTACTGAACAGGAATCCGCCGGCGGTAGTGTATGGCCCAATGTGATATTCGACGACGGGAGATTCGACTATGCCTTCTCTGTGTGGAGCAACTGTACGCTGGGCCTGCTGTGCTACTGGTGGCATTCAACGCGCCAACAGTCGAGTAAGGCGAGGATAACGATTCGTTCCGCCGAGTCATTGCCGGTCTTGGACTTCCGCGCCCTGAGCTATGAACAGCTGGCCACGGCTGAGGACATCTTCAAGGAGTTCAGGGACAGGGAGCTGAAGCCCGCCTACATCGCGGACGCGGACCCCAACCGCGCCCTCCTCGACAAGCGCGTAATCTGCGACCTCCTCGGCTTCGACCAAGATGTGTACAAGGCCGTCCGGCGACTGTCCGCCAAGTGGTGCGCGGAGCCGTCGGTGCACGGCGGGAAGCAGAGGCCGCCGGGGGCGCGGCTGGTGATGTGATATGCTGATCCATCTGCTAAGAGAGTGCTCAATTGAATCTTCTGCTTGACACAAACATACTCATCGCCGCTTATCCTCGGGATCGTAGGGCTGTCGAGGCATCTTCTAATTTAGCCAGCGAACTCATTAGACTAGCTAATGAATATGGCCATACTACCTATATCCACCCTTACACCATAGAATATGACCTGAGAATAGACGATCAGCAAAACCGAGAGTGGCGTATCAGACTGAGCGACAAACATCCTCATCTAAGCTCTCCGCCGTCTATACAGCCAGGGATATCCAATAGATTGGGGACTCCCGAACAGGGGTCAAACGATTGGGTAGATCACAACATGATCGCTGCGGTTGTAGGAAACGCCGTGGACGGATTGGTAACCGAAGATAAAAAAGTTCTCTCCAAGTCAAAGTCTCTAGAGCTCGGTGAAAGGGTAATGAACATTGAAGACGCCATAGCTATGCTAAGGGGTCTTATGCCGAAACATTCCAATCCGAGGTTGTTGGCAGGAGAGGTGGAAGCGCATCTCATAAATGGAGAGGAGCTAATTTTCGAGAGTCTTCGGAATGATTACCCTGGCTTCGATGATTGGCTCGCCAAATGCAAGAGGGAACATAGAACTGCATGGATAATTAAGGACGATCAAGCCTTGGCGGCTTTGACTATTGTAAAAGATGAAAATCCAGCTGAATACAATATACTTGGCAAGACCCTCAAAATTGGGCTGCTCAAAGTGTCAGAATATTATCCAGGTATGCGATACGGAGAATCGCTTCTCAAAGCAGTCTTTGATTACATACAAGCAAACTCATATGATACAGCTTACGTGACTATACTACCAAAATACGAAAACGTGACTCGTTTTTTTGAAGATTTTGGGTTTAATAAAATTGATGCCATAACAGAGCTTAATGAATTCGTATTAGTGAAATCATTTACTCCTTCAAGTGATTCTGATTCATTGGACCCTCTAGAGTATCATATTCTCTACGGGCCACATAATTATCTCCATGACCAGCCGGCGTTCATAGTCCCTATACAACCAAATTTTCATAAGCAACTATTTCCTGAATTAGAGTTAAATATGCAATTTCCTGAGATGCTAAACTCACACCCATTTGGAAATAGCATTCAGAAGGCATATCTCTCAAAAAGAGATAATCGTTCAATCGTCCCCGGTTCTATACTGTACTTCTATCGCTCTCATGATTGGCGTAGATTGACTGTAGTAGGTATTGTAGAAGAAATCATGCTGTCACAATATCCCAGAGAGATTGCAAGTTATGTAGGAAAGAGAACGGTTTATTCATATGATGATATAAGATCCATGGTATGTGGGAAAAATCCCAATGTGCTATCCATCCTATTTAGACAATCATTGACAATTGACATGAATATAAACTACGGTAGTTTGCGTTGTGCTAACATTTTATCTGGACCGCCGCAGTCTATAACACGAATATCACAGGAAGGTGTACAATGGATTCAGAACCAGATGCTTCGTTAGCCTTGCTTTCGATTCATCCCGAATATGTTGAATTGATGGCAACTGGTAAAAAGAAGGTTGAATTTCGGCGTACTCGCTTCCTTAGACATCTTACCCACATAGTAGTTTACTCTACTAGTCCTGAGAAGCGACTTGCCGGATATTTCGAGGTTGAAAGAATTGACATTGCTTCCCCTCAATCAATATCTAGCAAGCATAAGGAAGACGGAGGCATATCCCACGAAAGACTCTCCAGATACATGAAGGACGCAAACTATGCAGTGGCGATTTTAATGGGCGATTTTCATCCGTTCAAAAAAAATCTGAGCCTAGACGACATTGGCGTACTGTATCCTCCTCAGAGTTTCAGATACCTTGATACCAGTGTACTAGATACTTTGCAAGCGCACGTATAGAGTTAATACTGAATTCGGGATAAAGTGGAACCCGTCAATGCTAAGATATATGTCCATTGAAATACGATGTAGCCTAATCTCGTGGGTGTCGAGATAGATTTATGAGACTGTACTTTGATAAAGAAGCCGACGCTCTTTACCTGCGCTTGGACGAATCCACGATTGTCGAGTCCGAGGAGGTCGCGCCGGGCGTCGTGCTAGACTACAACGAATCCGACGAATTAGTCGGAGTGGAGTTTCTCTATCTTTCGAGCGCCACCATCCCGCCGTCCGCGTCATAGTCCACATACACCCCAGGAGCGATATCCTTAGTCTCCTCAATGTCCAGGTCAGAGAACAGGATCGTCAGAGCATCCACATTCTTGTCGTATATGATTTTCACCCTGGCGCGTCTCTCGTCGCGTAGCTCAATGTTCTACTACATATCCATGCCACTCTATGCTACAATATCCAAAGTCCCAGAACAAAAATATGGAACATATATACCAGATTTTATGAATGAGACCCTGAAGCGCGGAAAAATTCTCTGAACTGGGAAATGCAGGGATTTGCAGGCTAGATGCAGGGGAAACCGCCCCAGCAACTCCCCAGCAGAGTGCCTGCACCCCTGCCAGAACATTATAAGTCCCAGGTTATATCTCGCCGATGATCCGAATTTTGCTATTTCTGACTCTGTTATAATAGGAGTGGATGCCGTTTGGAACGATCTGAGTCTAGCGACCTGTACTCGCCCCTGAGCATCACCAAGCAGTTATGGCCTTGGTGCCTGTGGATAATCTGCTTGTTGTCAGTGGCGTGGACGGCTGTCATAGCCTGGGGCGAGGTATCAAGCGGCAAACACGCGGGCCTATTGGAGACCTCAATCGCTGTCGGGTCGGGCGCGTCGGTCGGCGTGCCGCTGATTGTAGTCTATTCTATACTCATAGTAATTGTCGGGAACTTCATATTCGGAGGCGGAATCATGGTCATGGCGCGCGCAGTGGAAAGCTATCTTTACGACAAAATAGAGCGGCAGCGCGAGAAACTCCGAGAAGAAGGGCGAGAGGAGGGAAGAGAAGAAGGCAGGGAGGAAGGTCGGGAAGAAGGGCGCGAAGAGGGAAGAGAAGAAGGGCGAACGGCCCTTGCGACCGAGGTCAGGGCATGGAACGCGCGTCGGCAGAAAGCCGAGGCGCGAGGCGAGCCTTTCGACGAGCCTCCGCCGGGCGCCTAGTCCCGTCGCCCCTTAGCGCGGTTCGTAGCGCATCCCGTCCGGCAGCTCAGGAATGATGCCGAGCGCGAGCAGCGCGCGCTGAGCGGCGTATTCGGCCACGTCCGCTATCGTCTGTTGCCGAAGGTAGAAGGCCGGTTCGGGCGGGATTATCGTCGCCCCGAGCGTGGCGAGCCGAGCCAGGTTCTCCAAGTGGATAGCGCTGAGCGGCGACTCGCGCGGTATGACGACAAGCGGCCTTCGCTCCTTGATGGTTACGTCAGCCGCCCTCCGAATTAGGTTGTCCGCCATGCCGAGCGACACGGCCGCCGCCGTGGCCATGCTGCACGGCGCTATCACCATGCCGCGCGCCGGGAACGTGCCGCTGGCAATCGGCGCCGCCATCTCGGATGGCGCATGATATCTGAATATACCGGAGCCGTCCCATCGTTCCAACGCCGCGCCGAACGACTCGTCCATCTCCTGCTTCCACACCATACGCGCCGCCCCGGACGCCGACGCCACCACCGGAACTCCGTTGCATAGAAGCGCCTCGATAGTGTGCAGCGCGATGATCGAACCGCTCGCGCCGGTTATCCCGACGACGACAGGCCGCTTGTCGGTGTCAGGCGTGCTGATCATATGTAGATCGCCAGGAGCGTTCCGATTAGCATTGTGGTCGAGACATAGGCGTTTATGCGCCCAAAGGCCACTCCCATTTTGGACAGGTCGGCAGGAGAGACGAGCCTGTACTTGTACCACAGTATGCAGGACGCCACGCCGCAGGCGACAATGAACGGCCACCCTAGACCCATCCAAGCCCAAAGAGATACAAGGCACAGCACTGCAAGAACGTCCAACGTCCGCGCTATCCGAAACGCATTGACAACCCCGAAGCGGGCCGCCACCGAGTGCAGACCGTTCGCGCGCTGGAACTCGAAATCTTGCGTGTGATATATGATGTCGAAGCTCCCCGCCCATAGCGCGACCGATAGGGACAGCAGCATCGGTTCGAGAGATAGGCTGCCGTTCACCCCTATCCAGGCCGCGGACGGAGAGATAGCCAGCGCCCATCCCAGAAGAAGGTTCGCCGTCCATGTGAACCGCTTCGTATAAGGATAGAAGACCAGGTATGCCGTCGCGACCGGGGCCAAGACGAACGCGAGCGTATTCAACTGGTACGCCGCGAACATAAACGCCGCGAAGGCCACCGCGGCCATAACAGTCATTTCCGGCGCGCTCAGAATGCCTTGCGGAATATGCCTCTGCGCGGAGCGCGGATTCTTCGCGTCTATATGGCGGTCTATCACCCTGTTCGCAGACATTCCGACTGTTCTCGCGCTCACCATAGCCACCGTTATCCAGGCGAACGCGCGCCAGCCCGGAAATCCGTCTCCGCCCGCGTAAACGTCGGCCAGCGTCATGCCCATGTAAGCGAACGGCAACGCGAAGACGCTTTCATGGAACTTGATAGCGTCCAGAAACATCGGCGCCTTTCGCCATAGCGGTATAGTGCGGGTATCGGCGGTCAGAATCCGTACTCCTTCCAACGACGGTCAACCAGTCGTTTGACATCCTCGCTCATAATTATATCAGGGGGCCACTCTCTGGTTCTGCCCTCGCCCAACATCTTCGCGGTCGCGTCAATCCCCATCTTGCCGCCGAACCTGGGAGTAGGCGTCGCATGGTCCAGGTCGTCTATCGGCCCTTCGCTGAACATTATGTCCGTCGGGGGGTTAATATTGCACGTCACCCTCCAAGCCACCTCCGATAGGTTCTGAACATCCACGTAATGATCAACCACGATGATAGTCTTAACCAGCATCATCAGTCCGAGACCCCATAGCGCGTGCATGACCTTCTGCGCGTGACCCGGATACTCCTTCCTTATAGAGACTATGACCAGGTTATGGAAAATCCCCTCTGCCGGCATATTGATGTCTGCGATCTCCGGCAGCGCCATCTGGAGCGCGGGCAACATAATCCGCTCGGTCGCCTTGCCCATGAAGAAGTCTTCAGACGGAGGCCGCCCAACCATAGTCGTCGGATAAATAGGGTCGCGCCGACGCGTCATAGCCGTTACGTGGAAGACCGGATACGGCTCGGCGGGGGAATAGTAGCCGGTGTGGTCTCCGAAAGGCCCCTCGTCCCTCAATTCGCCCGGAATAACATACCCTTCGAGAATGTATTCAGCCTGCGCCGGGACTTCTAGGTCAACGGTCTTGCACTTGACTACATCCACCGACTCACCGCGAATGACACCGGATACGGCGAGTTCGTCCATATCCGGAGGCAGCGGCATGGAGCCTGTCCACATCGTGGTCGGGTCCGCGCCTATGGCGACCGCAACCTCCAGCCGCTCGACATCACGCTCTTGGGCGCGTCGGTCGTGACGCGCGCCCACTTTATGCGTCTGCCAGTGCATTCCCGCGGTTCGCCTGTCATATACTTGCATTCGGTACATACCCACGTTGCGTCTGCCCGATTCGGGGTCGCGAGTGATAACGAGGGGAAGCGTTATATAGGAGGCCGCGTCCAGCGGCCAACACTTGATAACCGGCATCGAGAACAGGTCAACGTCCTCTCCCGTAAGAACGACCTCTTGGCACGGAGCGCGCCTGACCAGATTGGGCTGTGAGCGGGCAAGCCCTATCAGATCTCCGAGCGCGCGCATCTTGTTTCCCAACCCCGATGGCGGCCCCTGCGCCATACTCAGGAGACGGCGCACCCTGTCCGCCAATTCTTCAATGTTTTCCACGCCAAGCGCCAGCGCCGTGCGCTTGTGAGAACCGAAGATATTGATCAGAACGGGCGCGGAATGCCCTGACACATTCTCGAACAGCAACGCGGGGCCGTCGGACTTGACCATCCGATCCGCGATCTCGGTTATCTCCAAGTCCGCGCTCACAGGAACGGCTATCCGTTTCAACTCACCCCTGTCTTCCAGCAGGGAGACGAACTCGCGCAGGTCTTTGAACTTCATGCGACTGTCACACAACTCCGGCTCTGCCTCTCTGTCAGAGAGGTAGCGCCCTCTCTAATGGATTCACCGCTCATCGGCTCTGATATCGCTGGAAGAGATGTCCTCGCGGAATGCCGACTCCGGGATCGGAGTGAACATATCGGCGTATTCGGACGGGACACGAATATCATCAAGGGTTCTGAATACACCGCGGTCCACCCGGCCCGCTATGAGAAATCCGCAACCCAGCGCGCGCAACTCTAACAGCGCGGCCCGCATACGTTCTATGCTGTCGCCATAGTATCGAGGCTCTATCAGTCGAGTCATCGTGTCGAAGCCAATCACGAATGTCGAACCCGGGAAAAGGCGAGCCTTTTCATAGAAAACTGGGACCCGAGTGACCAACGTGTCCGCTCGTCCCGCGAACTGCGCAAGCCGACGTCTGACCTCGGATAGTCCCAGGTCCGGCTTATCCACATTGGATATCGAGAGTTCGTATATAGTAGGCGCGTTCAGGATATTGGAAGCTGCGTTCGCCAGACGGGTGTGTCCCATGTGTAGCGGGTTGAACGAACCGGACAGAATCACACCCTGAAAGACTTCGTCCGCCGACTGCCCTCCGTCCGCGCGGACAATGATATGTCCAACGTGTCCCGTGGAGAGCGCCTCGAGCGGATCCTGGAACTCGCGCCCAGTCCGTATAAGCTCTTCATCGCCGTCCAGCGCCGGGTCCAATCTGTCCGAGATTCCGAACGATTCAGCCAGCGTATTTAGAATAATCCTGCTCACCACATCGTCTTCAGCGGCCCGCGTACGCAACCCCTTTGTCAGAATGAAGGTCGTCGTTCGCCAACCGGTCGCGTCGTATGCGGATACATGGCATCTGTGTTCACCTCGCTTGGTCCTGTCTGTGGCGATTGTGGCCGTGCATGACAAACCTACAACGCGAGAGCGTCCGTCCCTTAACTCGACAGCGCGACGATATGCGGCGCGGGCCAATTCCAAGGAGGTCTGATCGGATACGAACTGTTTGGGTTCTGAGCCAATGTAATCAATCATCGCCGAGGACGCATAGGGTATCTGTATATCCAGGACTGTCCGTGAAGCGCCGGCCACTCCCAGCAGCCAGCCGATAGCGTTGGCGCCCGCGCCCGCCGCCGCCAACGATGTCATCCCCTCAGTCGAGTGCAGCGACTCGACCAACTGTCGAATCTCATTATCCATCAGAACACCCCTACACGATTACTATAATCGGGGCGGTTGTCGGACGCAAATATTGCAGCGCGGATTCGCGCGCGATTACCCGCTTAGAGAAGGTTTATCATCTTGGGCTTCAGAATTGCCCGGATAACGCTGAGAGCCAGCGCGCCTATCAGCACAAACGCAATGGCCGACCACTGCCACGGGTCTATCACCACACCGAGCGCCACCCCCGCCGCCGGAGGATGCTCCGTGTTCGTAGCCACCATCAGCAGGATACCCAATCCGACGGCTAGCGCGGCGAACACGTTAGTTATCAGAGCCGCGTTCACTGTCGTAGCCTGAAGAGCCGGAATGTGCAGTATGGCAAAGAAAATAGTCCCCGCCAAAATGGCGACCAGCTGGCCGCCAATTACCCTGCGGGGAGTGGACGCGATACTATCCGGGAATACGAATATGGTAAAAGCGGTGGAAGCCACTGAGACTGCAATTGCTTGGCTGAAAAACGCGCTCTGCACCATGAGCATGATAATAAGCGACAGGATTGCGAGCGCGCACTGGAACAGATAGTTTTTGAACCGAAGCTTTAGGTTCTTATCGAACAGAAACCATATGGTCTGGTCGGGCCTGATGTGTGGGTGTGGAAGATGCACACCATGGAAATCCGGCCTGTGCAGGTGGGGCATATGTATATGCGGGCGGTGGAAGAGTCGTGGCCGATGCGGCGGGTGGTTGGACATTCGTGGACCTGGGGTTGCTTGGGAAGTTGTCTAAAACTAATCGTCTCATAGATAGTATGCAAGGTGAACCTGAATGTGTATATTGCGAATACGGGGTATTGCCCGCGCATTGACAATCCGCCGGAGCGAATCCTAGAATCGTGGCAGATCATTACACTTCGTAGTCTCCTCCCGATACTAGTCCACACAGGAAATTGTGCAGTGCGCCCTCCTTGGAATCCCAAGCCAGGGGACCAAATGGTAAGACAGCCTAGGCAAGTTGAACTAGGGCCTGTAACCATTACTGTCGAACAGAGGGAGACCAGACATAGGGCCTTTGCCACACCCCTTATTCTTATATACGCGTTCGCCGCTCTGATTATGGTGGCGACATTGCTTTTGGCGCTTCCATTTACGCATTACGGGGAGAATGGACTCGACCATCTTTTTGTCGCCTTATTCACCGCGACTTCAGCCGTGACTGTAACTGGGCTAGTCGTACAGGACACCGCTACGTACTGGACGACCGGTGGACAGCTGATTCTGGCTGGAATCATATTCGTGGGCGGACTCGGATTTATGACTCTGGCCACAGTCGCCATTGTCCTGATAGGTCAACAGGTCACACTATCCCAACGTCTGATGATACAGGAAAGCTTCGGGGGCGATCTGATGAGCACAGGTCATAGCGGGCTAGTGCGGCTCGCGGTGAGCATCGTGGCGTTCGCAATCCTCAGCCAAGTTCTTGCCTTCGTCATTCTCGTGGCCCGATTCTGGTCGCTTTATCCTCCGGGCCAGGCCTTGATGCAGGCGCTGTTTCAGGCCGTCTCAGCGTTCAACAACGCGGGATTCATCATACTTCCCCATGGAGGCCTTGAGGAGTTTCAGATGGATGGCCTTGTGATAGGGGTGACCGCATTTATGATATTCCTAGGCGCTATCAGCTACAGCGTCCTATATGATATGGTGCGCAACCGCCGGTTTCGGCTCTTCAACTTGACGACCAAGTTGGTTCTGACCCTCACAGCAGTGGCGATACTATTGGGCATGGCCATATTTTTGGTATTTGAGTATCGCAACCCGGATACGCTGGGTTCCATGCCCATTAGCCAGAAAATCACTGTCTCCCTGTTTGAGTCCATAAGCGGCAGGACCGCCGGTTTTTCCACTCTCGACTACTCCGAGACGGAGCAGGAAACTAACTTTATGATGACCGCTCTTATGTTTATTGGCGGAGCTTCAGCGTCTGTCGCGGGTGGCCTGAAGGTAAACACCCTGGCTGTCATCTTGGTTGCCGTCCTCTCTACCATCCGCGGCAGAGACACCACGTCCGCCTTCGGACGAGAGATACCGGCGCGGCAGGTCAGGAGCGCGCTGGTTATAGGCGCTATTGCCACCGCGATAGTTTTCGTAGTAGTAGTGATCCTGAACATATCCGACGGCGCTCTCGATTTTCTAGATATCTTCTTCGAGGGCGTATCGGCGTTTGGCACGGTGGGTCTGAGCGCCGGCATAACCTCCGTGCTGTCCCAATGGGGGCAGTTTGTACTTATCGTGGCTATGTTCATGGGAAGGGTCGGGCCATTCACAATAGGGATAGCTATGGCGCAACAGACAGAGGTGGACAGGTATCGGTTCGTGGAAGAACGCGTTACAATAGGATAGGATCCCCTTACTAGGCCGGAAGACAATTGTGTTGAGGCGCTGTTTCAATGAAAAAGCAAATTGCTATACTGGGTCTTGGAAGATTCGGGTCGAGCGTGGCGCGTTCCCTATATAATTTGGGCCACGACGTTCTGGCTATGGACAAGGACGAGGCGCGTGTTCAGAGCATCGTTGGTAAGGCAACCTATCCCTTGACTGGCGACTGCACCAACGACGCCGTTCTCAAAGAGATTGGAATAACCGACTATGATGCCGTGGTGGTCGCGATTGGTTCGGATATAGTGTCTAGCGTGATGACGTCAGTGATCCTGAAGACGATGGGTGTCTCATACGTGGTATCGAGGGCTCACGACGAACTTCACGGCAACACGCTGTCCCGCATAGGCGTGGACAAAGTAATTCACGCCGAGGACGAAACAGGGATACGCTTGGCGCATAGTATGTTCAATCCCAATGTTGAAGAATACTTGGAGATAACTCCCAATTTTGGTATAAGTAAATTGCGTGTGCCGGACAGATTCTTTGGGATGAGTCTCAAGGAACTGGGCTTTTCCGGTCCGCGGAACAAGTATGGGCTCACGGTACTGGCCATACGGCGCGGTCGGAATGTTACGCTCAATCCTCATATGGACGACATTCTGAATGCCGGAGACTGGATGATCCTGGCCGGACAGGACGAAGTGTTGGACCTGGTGGGCGATACAATTCAGGGAATGGCGCCAATGGACGCCAGAGCGTAGCCATCCACATATAGCTTCAATGGGTACAGAGGTTTTTGTTTGCTAAAACGTATTAAATCTGTGACACAGAGGGGAGAGTCTCTCCAACATGAAGTGAGAATGCCGTCTATACTGGTTCCCGTTACGGGCGCAAGCTACGACAAAGAGGTCGTAAGGCTTGGATGTGAGTTGCTTGAATCCAGTCAGAGCAGTCTGCATATCCTGTACGTAATTGAAGTATCGCGCGAACACCCTCTTGACGCCGCCATGAACTCCGTCTATATGTCGGGGGAACGAGTTCTCGACAAGATGGAAGAGATAGCGAGCCATTATAATTGCATTCTCAACGCGGAGATTGTGCAGGTACGCAAGGCGGGCGCGGCAATTGTCCGTGAAGCAGTCTTTAAGGAAGTGTCCGCTATTGTAATGGGGTCTTCTTATAAGGAAACCTTCGGCGTCTATTCGCTGGATGAGCATATCCCCTATGTACTTAGATATGCGCCATGCAGGGTGATAGTGTTTCGCGATTCCATAAAGTCGGGGCACGCTAACCAGCGAGCATCTTCTTCCGGTCATAATAAATGATCAACACCACCCGATTCTTAGCCAGAAGGGTCGTCATAGCCGGCTGTGGACGTACCGGCGCGGTCCTCGCCGCTGGCCTGTGTGAGTTGGGCAGTCTGGTCCATGTACTGGATCTCCTTCCATCCGCTTTCGATCGTCTTTCGCCCGACTTGATAAAGAGCGGGCGGGTTCAGCCGCGTCTTGTCGACGTCACGCTCGCATCGAACTTGCGTATGGTGCGCGTGCAGGACGCTGAGCTTTTCATATCTGTTACAGGCAGCGACTCGGTAAATATCACCTCTGCCCAGATCGCTCACCACATACTGAGGGTGCCGACAACCATTTGCCGTGTTGACGATCCGATAAAGCGCGATATGTACGAAGAGCTAGAATTAACAGCGGTCAGCCATGCACATCTTGTCAGAGAGATGGTGATTGATATTGTGCGGAATGGAGGTCCGGGCCGGTAGCTCGACTTATGTATGTAATAATAGTTGGGGCTGGAAGAATAGGGACGTTAATGGCTCGCCGGTTGCTGGAGGCCGACCAAGAAGTCGCTGTGATAGAGCGTAACCCCGCTAGGTGCGCGACTCTGGAGGATGAGCTTGGCAGCGTTGTCGTTCAGGGCGACGCGACCGAATCTGGCATTCTCAGTAAGGCAGGAATTATACGCGCCCAGGCGTTAATAGCAACGGGAAGAAGAGACCATCAGAACTTGGTTGTATGCCAGATGGCCAAGCACCTTTTCAACGTCAGACTAGTTATGACCATCGTTAATATATCCGAGCATATTGAACTCTTCGACCGGCTCGGCATTGACGTTTCTATAGATGCCTCAATGATGCTTGTGAACGCTTTTATGGAGAGTCTTGAGGGGCTCCCCGGCGAGGATGCGGATATCGATGGCTTGTGATAAGAGGAGAGGGATGAAACTAGCATATCTTGGTCCGCAAGGCACTTATAGCGAGCAGGCTGCGATTGATTACGCCGCCGACTCCGAACTTATTCCCTACAACGCTATTCCCGTCGTCGTGAGAGCGGTGGAGACGGGAGAGGTCGAAGAGGCCATCGTGCCTATAGAGAACAGCCTAGAAGGAGTGGTTACATATACGGCCGACCTTCTCATTCATCAGTCGCCGCTTAAGATAAAGGGAGAGGTAGTCGTCCCCATTCACCATCACCTCCTGATGCCCCCGGAGATACTGATGGAAGACGTCCGCGTGGTTTACTCACACCCGCAGGCTATCGCTCAGTGCAGAGGATACCTCGGGCGAAATATGCCGGACGCCGAGCACGTGGCGTCGCTGAGCACAGCGAGCGCGGTGGATGATATGAATTCGAGCAGGCGTCCGTCCGCCGCCATATCGAGTCTGCGCGCAGCGGAGCTTTTCAATGCTAGAGTAGCGGAGTCGAACATAGAGGACGTTCCAAACAATCAGACCCGGTTCGTCGTACTAGCCTCTGAAGACAGCGAACGCACAGGTCAAGATAAGACCTCTATATGCTTCGACTTCCCGCACGACGCGCCCGGCACCTTGTACGGTATGCTTGGCGAACTGGCGACACGCGAAATCAACATGATAAAGATAGAGTCGCGTCCCGATAGAAGAAGTTTGGGGAAATATGTGTTCCTGATAGACATAGACGGTCATCGTGAAGACCAGATAGTATCCGAGGCTCTGGGCGCTATGCGGAACCGAGCTTCTCTCTTTAAGATATTTGGATCGTATCCAAAAGCTCTGAGCATTGGGCAATAAGAGTAAAAAGGAAGGGCGGGGGAATAAAGCCTCCCGCCCTTTTGAAGTCAGCCTATTCTACAATCTATGCATTGCTTGTTTCAGGACGTTCGTCCTCTGCTTGCTGTGTGTCGGTGCGGCGCCTCACGGCGTCAACCCTTTCCCGCGCGCTTGCTACCGCCCCGGTTCCTGTTTCGCGAACGGACTCCAAAGTGGACGCGCCACGCTCTCTCAGAGAGTCAACCGCCGGGCCAAAGCGTTGGCCCACCTCGCTGGCGCGCGCCATTCCACGGTTCCGCATGTCAGCGGCCATCTCGTCGGCCTGAGACCTCCATGCTTCGCCTTTTTCAAGTAGCTCAGCTCTGGTCTCGGCCCCCGACTTCGGCGCGAGCAAAATCCCGACAACCGCCCCTATTATCCCTCCTATGAACAGTCCGGCTACAAATCCGCCGCTATTATTGTCACTCATATCCGGTCTCCTTACGTTCATGCTATAGCTTTAGTCGTCACTTTTACGCCTCTTGCTATCGCGCATTCCGAGCAAGAACCCGAAGAACCTGCCGGTCCGGCGCGTTGAGGCCGCAGGTTCGATCACCTTTTCCGAAATCGTACTCACAGTGTCTTGTATCGTGTCCACAGTTTGTTTGATAGTCTTAAGAAGCTCCATAGTTTTGCCGAACACGGCCAGAAGAGCAATCAGAGCTACGGTCAACAACAGCAGTAGAACGACATCCCTGACCAGCCCTACGACGGTTGCGATGTCATTTATAATATCCAATTACTCACTCACGTCCTTATTATAATATTGGAACAATCCTAGCACGAGGGCAACTATACCGCAATGGAAAACTGGATTCGTGAAAGCGCGATTCCGCGTCTATTAGGCGCGGCGAACCTGCTGTCCGGAACTAGGACAGCGGGTGAGCAGTCTGGACGGCGACGACCCGGATTAGGGCTTGATAAGCATCCTAGTCGTGCCGGACTCATCTTTGCGCTGGGTCAGAACGCTGTGGCTGGACTCCTCGGCCCACACAACGACATCATAGGTGTTGAGCGCGTCGGGGATTATGACCTCGATGAAAGACTCGGAGTCCTGATCTATCTGGGCTGTCAAGGCGGCGAGAATTCCGGCGCACGTCTTCCCTGTGCCGTCTATTACTATCCACCCGTTCGACCCGTTGGCTCCTCCGGCGCCGTTCCCAGCCATAATCTGCGCCTCTCTAACGCTTATCTGCCCGGTTTCTCTCATTCGGAGTTGGCGGCTAAACTCGCCAACCGCGTCACGGTGGACAGCGGAGTCCCGGTCTCCCTTCTGGCAGACCGCGCCCCGAACGCCGACGATATCGGGGTTGATACGAGCGAGTTCATCGAGATCGTCCATTTTCAGGTGGCCGGATAACGCGGTGGACATCCCGCTCTTCTTCCCCGACATCGTCATATCTCTGAGCTCTGACTCAGAGATGAAGTCGAACAGGTTTCTGCCATCTTTAGTAAGCGTATCTATGAGCCAGCCGTCGCAATTGCCCGCTTCGGCCAGCTTCACCATGTGGGAGGCGTCAAGGCCGTCATACAAGGGGTTGTCTGCGAACAGCGAGCCTATCAGTTTGGTATCGAAGCCGTTCAACGCCTCTCTGCATTCAAGCAGAATTTCTACCGCTTGGTTATATTCGGTTCGCATGAACCCGACTTTGACCGACGTAGCGTCAAGAATGCCGGCTGCATACACAGCCATGGCAACCGTCCCTGCTTGGTTAGGAACAACGCCCAGGGTTACGCTGGCGTGTCGGTCCATCGGAATGGAATCCCTCACCGCCTTGACAGTAAGAGGGTGGGCGGACCCTACAAGCGCTTCTTGAAGGTTCTTGACATCAACGATGTCCGCGCCACCGTGAAGCGCCTCTATGGCTTCATTAAGATTCTGAACGCTTACCATAAGTAGCATGAGCGCCTACCTCTATGCGAATTATCGGTTGTTACTTATCGGAATGCGCGCGGCGCTTATCTCTCAAGTCATACTCCGCGCGCAATAAGCTATGGAATCCGGGAGAACGCAGTTTCCACATCTGACTTGAGCTCCATCTTTTCGTCTTCGGACAGGTCAGCTAGTGGAGGCCTTACGTGTCCATGTGTCAGACCCATCAGTTCGCCCCAGTACTTGCACATAGACGCGGGGAGCGCCCCGGCGAATTTACTTACCGTGTAGCCCCACCACTTGTCCGAAACCTGTTTGATAGGCTTGACGCGGGCTTCATAGAAGTCGTCATCCAGATCGCCCCTCATCGCTTTGTCTATGAACTGTACATAGTAGTTCTTTTCCACAGTGTCGAAACGCCAGTCGGACGTGTTGGCGAACATCACCTGTTGCTCAAAGCCCAGTTCGCGGCCCTTGAAAAGTATCCATTCGTCAGGCGTGCTGATTATGGCGTCCTGGCCCACTAACTGGTGTGTCTTGATAGAAAGCTCTTGGTTGAAACTAGCCTCCTTAACGCCGACCACGTTGGGTATCCGGCATATCCTCTGAAGTCCCTCCCAGCTCATCACAGTGCGGAACTGCGGAGAGTTATAGTACATGATAGCCAGATTGGTGTTGTCGGCCAGTATATTCACCCACTCAAAAACTTGGTCTCCGGTGTGTGTCACAAAGTACGGGGCTCCCACTATCAGTAGATCGAACCCGACACCCTCGGCGTGCTTCGCCAGATTGATCATTTCCTTCACCGAAGTGTGCGAAACGTGCGCGCCTATTGGCCACTCGCCCCCGGCCTCCTCCGCCGCGATGTCATAAACTCTCAGGCGTTCCTCTCTGTCAAGACTCCAGAATTCACCCATTCCCCAAGTGAAGCCCGCGCCGTGAGTGCCCAGAGCGCGGACATGAGCTATGTTTTTCCGCAGACCATCTTCGTCAAGTTGGTCGTCGATCGTGAACGGGGTCATCAGTGTGGACCATTGGCCGCGCAGATTCTCTCTCGCCCAGTCCATGGCTTCAGTTTTTGTATATTCAGCCATTGTACGCTCCCCAACTAAAAATCTGGCCAGTCTCGCCAAGCGAAACGGTCAGCGAATCAATAGAATTATCTTATCTATGCCAGTATGCGCTGTCAATAAAGTCCGAGCTTGGGTATTCTCAATACGTGTCGGTATTAGATATACCACAGTCTCAGACACACCCTAGGCTATCGAGTCTCTCAGCATCCGAGCGCTCTTGGAATATCCCTCAGCGTGAGCGAACCAGCCGATTCAACTTCCCTCTCAACACCGAGCGCAATCCCTCATTGCGGTTCACCGAGCCATACTTGCCCACCCTGTGACGGTTGGACGGCAACCATCTATACACATCATATGCGCCAGTCTCATAGATATAAGCGTCCCGCAAAGGTTTTAGTCCATTGGCGGGCTGTCACCCCGATTCCCACAATTTGCTATCCTTATGGGCATGGGCGCGATGGCTTCCCTACTGTATTCTCAAGGAGCGACAGGCTATGATTTCTTCCCTCGACGCAGTCAAGGCTATCAATGATGTACGCGCGGACGCGGTGGTCGTAGGCACAATGACCCCGAACAGGTACTGGGAGTCGGTGTCGGATAAGCCCAACTTGGATCTGCCGATATTCGGCGGAATGGGAAAGGCCTCGTCGGTGGCGCTCGGCATAGCTATCGCGCAGCCTGACAGGAAGGTGGTGTGCCTGGATGGGGACGGCTCGCTTCTGATGAATCTCGGCTCTCTGGTTACGATAGCCGGCTCTTCTCCCGCGAACCTGGTTCATTTCGTGTTCGAGGACGGGGCGTATTTCACAACCGGCGGCCAACCGGTTCCCGGCTCCGGGAGGTTCGATCTGGCCGGAATGGCCAGAGACGCCGGATTCGCGGAGTCGTACGAGTTCAGCGACCTAGAGGATCTGGCGAGTGAACTGCCGCAGATAATGGAGCGGGCCGGGCCGGTCTTCGTGTGCCTGAAAGTGGGCCATCCGCCCACGCCGCCGCCCTTCTATATGGGCAAGACCGGCCCAGCGATGAGACGCTTGGCGGAACAGTTTAGGGATTAGCGGGCTATGTTTGATTTTCATACCCATACGTTTCTGAGCGACGGAGTTCTGGCGCCGATTGAGCTTGCGCGGCGCGCCATGAAGATGGGATACCGCGTGATGGCGATAACAGATCACGTAGGGCCGGGCAATATGGAGTTTGTTCTGAAGACCCTGATAGCCGACTGCGAAATGGTGAACAAGCGATGGGATATACTCGCGCTGCCGGGTGTGGAAATCACGCACACGCCGAGCGAGGATATTGACTACATGGCGCGCGACTGTCGCAGAATGGGCGCGAAGGTGGTCAACGTTCATGGCGAGACGATAACCGAGCCTGTGGTCGAAGGCACGAACATGGCGGCGGTGTCGAGCGGCCACGTGGACATACTGGCGCATCCCGGGCTGATAACTCCGGACGAGGCAAGAGCAGCGGCGCGGAACGGCGTATTCCTGGAAGTGTCGGCGAGGCGCGGACATGGGACGGCCAACGGGCACGTGGTGCAGACCGCGCGGGCGGCGGGCGCGAAGCTCGTTCTGGATTCCGACGCCCACGCTCCGGAGGATCTGCTTACCCGCGAATTCGCGATGAAGGTCGCGCGGGGGTCGGGTCTGGATATGGAGGACGCCATGGCTTTGCTGGACATGGCGCCCCTGGACTTTCTGAAGAAGGTCGGCGTGGCTCCGGACCGGATTCCCGCCTAGCTGGGAACGAAGGCTCAGTCGGGCAGAACGACTGACTCCGGGTCATCGCCGCGCAAGATTCTGGCCGCGTTGTACATGGCGAAGGTGCGGCTCTTTTCGCCCGATTCCTGCGTGAAGGACGCTAGGTGCGGGGTTACGAGAACGTTGTCCATGTGGAGCAGAGGGTTGTCAACAGGGGTTGGCTCCTGTTCCAGCACGTCTAGGCCGGCCTGCGCTATCTTGCCGGCCTCCATGGCGCGTATGAGCGCGGCCTCGTCCACGACCGGACCGCGACAGGCGTTGATGAAGACCGCGGTGGGCTTCATCAGGTCGAATTCGCGGTCGCTTATCATGCCGCGAGTCTGGCTGGTGAGCGGAACGTGGAGGGAGATGATGTCGGACGACTGGAGCAGTTCGTCCAGCGAGACCCGCGTTAGGTTGAGTTCGTCCTCGATTCCCTCAGGAGGGTCAACGACGTCGGAGTAGATGACGTCGCATTCCCAGCCCTGCAGCCTGCTGGCGACGCGCGAGCCTATTCTGCCCAGTCCCACGATGCCGACGGTCTTTCCGGCTATCTCGTTGGCCTGCGAGAACCATGCCTCGCGGATGTCGCCCGCCCACTCGCCGGCCTTGACCGCGTTGAATTGAAGCTGGAGCTTTCTTATGGTGGAGACGAGGAGCGCAATGGTGTGCTCAGCGACGGCGACGGCGTTGCCGCCGCCGTTGTTGGAGACTCGGATTCCCATTTCGCCGAGCGTGGTCTTGTCAAGCTGGTCGGTTCCCGCGCTGGTGGTCTGGACGAGTTTAAGGTTGGAGGCGAGTCGGGCGACCTCCACGGTCACATGCGCGCCCGCGACTATCATCACTTGGGCGTCGCGGAGTTCGGCGGCCTGGCCTTCCAGCGATTGGCTAGAATCCACCCACCCGATTTCTACGCCCTCCGGCGCGACTCTCTGAAAAGCGTCTAACCCGTTTTCACTTGGCCCATACATTACTACCTGAGCGCCCATTGTCGTATCTTCTCCTTATAACATTTGTTATCGCAAGTCGCGGATAGAATCCGCGTTGATCGTCCCGATTATACGATTGTAGGAAACCTTGGGGCAATCCGAATATCTTTTTGCCAGCGTCTTTCGGTTATCTCTCGAGGCGTTCTCACTCGTTGTCTCTATTCCCAGGCTAAGCCCGCGCGCCGGAAGTGGCTAACGGCCGAATACTGAAAGGCGATATGCAGCGTGACGGATCGGATGGCCGGGTCATATAGTTTGGTTTATATGCGGTCAGATGAGAGCTGGTGGTTCAGTCAGGTGAAAGAGTCGCCTGTACTTTACCTGCAACGGCCTGTAGCACTAGGGTAAAAATTTTTCGGGCCTCTGAGTTTTCATAATATAATTCCGGTTTATGATGGTTGTCGGCAAATCGTCTCTCCATCAATCCTCCGCCAGTCGCAAGATACTATGTTCGTATAGTAGCACAGGACGGGGTGAATTGGGAATGGGAATTTAGAATTGCGATCGGCGTCGGATTCCTGTGGTCGCAGCCCAGAGAGGTTGGAGCGAGTAGGCGCGCGGCATGGATAGATGGGGGTCGAACGGTTCAAATTCGATGTCGCTCTGCGATACAATGCGGATTCTAAGGGGGTCTTATAGATTGGCCCCTAATTCAGTGATGTTCAGCGAGCAAGCGCGGCGAGCGAAGCTATCCGATTTCACAATTTCTGATCTGAAAGGCGAGTTATGGCTGTTTCCAACAAGATTCGTGAGCTTCTGGAACAAGGTTCGTGGATACGCAATATGTTTGAGGAGGGCATGGCTCTGAAGCAGCAGTTCGGCGATGATAACGTGTTCGACCTGTCGCTTGGCAATCCTATTTTGGAGCCGCCTAATGAGTTTTTCGCGGAGCTGAGGCGAATAGCGGACAACCCTTCGCCGGGTATGCACAGATATATGCCGAACGCCGGCTACCCGGAGACGCGAGCCGCGGTGGCCGCGCAGCTTGCGGAGGAGACGGGGCTGGACTTTTCAGCCGCCGAGCTGATTATGACCTGCGGCGCGGGGGGCGCGCTGAATGTGGTTCTGAAGACGCTGCTGGATCCGGGCGACGAGGTGGTGATATTCGCGCCCTACTTCGTCGAGTATTTCTTCTATGCCGATAATCACGGCGGGAGGTGCAGGGTCGTCCCGCCCGTCGAGGGTTTCCTGCCGGATATGGATGCGCTGGAAGAGGCAATCGGAGAGAGGACGCGCGCGGTTTTGATAAACTCTCCCAACAATCCGACCGGGGTTCTATATACCGCGGAGACGCTCGCGCGGATAGGGGAGATTATCCGCGAAAAGGAGCGTGAGTTCGGGACGGAGATATTCCTTGTCAGCGATGAACCCTACAGCAAGCTCCTGTTCGACGGTCTGGAGTATCCGAATGTTTTCCACTATCACCCGCGCTCGATAGTCGCTACATCGCATTCCAAAGACCTGGCTCTGCCCGGCGAGCGAATCGGGTACGTAGCCATCCATCCCGACTATGAGGACGGCGAGGAGCTTATGGATGGCCTGGTGTTCTGCAACAGGACGCTGGGCTTCGTAAACGCGCCCGCCCTTATGCAGCATATTGTCGGCAGGCTGCAATCTGTAACGGTGAATATAGACGAGTATCAGTCGAAGCGCGATTTCATGTACGAGAGGCTGACAGAGATAGGCTACGACGCTGTGAAGCCGCAGGGGGCGTTTTACATGTTCCCCAAGTCGCCAATCGAGGACGATGTAGAATACGTGGCCGAGCTGCAGAAATACAACGTACTGGTGGTTCCGGGCAGAGGGTTCGGGATGCCGGGATACTTCAGGATATCCTTCTGCGTGACCGACGCTACACTGTCCGGGTCTATTCCGGGCTTCAGAGAGGCGTTCGACCGGGCAACGGGGTAAGATCATTCGACTGTTCTAGGGCATAGCGTCCTTTAGGCCGAAGCCGGTGACCGCCACCAGAGTCGTCTCGTCTTCTGCTATGAGGCGGCGGCGGAGCAGCAGTTCGAGGCCCGCGAAGGCGGCGGCGGAGGTTGGCTCGGCGAAGACGCCCTCGTAGGCGGACAGCCGCTTCTGCCAAAGGATGACGCTCCGGTCAGGGACGGCCAGAGCCGCGCCGCCGGACCCTCTCACGGCTCTGAGGACCTGCGCTTTGCGCGGCGGAGAGCCGACTGCGATGCCGCCCGCCAACGTCGAGGCTCCGGGACTCCAACTTTCTCCGGCGAACTCGGCGGCTATCGGCATGACCGCCTGGGACTGGATCGCGTGCAGCTTGGGCATACTATCGGCTATCCCCCGCTCCATGAGCTCGGAATATCCCTTCCAGCAGCCCATAAGCAGGCTGCCATTTCCGACAGGAATGACTATGTGCTTAGGCGCGGGAGACATTTGCGCCATTACCTCATACGCGAATGTCTTTGTTCCTTCCGCAAAGTAAGGGCTGAGGTTGTGGGACGCATAGACTAGTCCGTTATCGCGCTGGTACTTGACGGCGGCTTCTGCGCTCGCCTCTCTGGGGCCCGGGACGGAGTGGGTCCGCGCTCCGTAAACGCGTATCTGTCCCAGCTTGGCTTTCGGAGCTTGGCTGGGGGCGAAAACGTGGGCTTGCATCCCGGCCCTTGCGGCATACGCGGCCACAGACGCCCCGGCATTGCCGGAAGAGTCCTCGACGACTTCATCTACGCCATGTTCGAGGGCTACGGACAGCATCGTAGCCGTTCCACGATCCTTGAAAGAGCCTGTGGGATTCATGAACTCCAGTTTGGCGAACAGATTGGCCGCGCTGAGCGCCCGACCCAGCCTCGGTATGGGTGCCACAGGGGTATGGCCTTCTCCTAATGACACGCCCAGCTTGCCGGAGTGGTAAGGAACCGGCATATCGAATCCGGCCCAGCGAATGGTATGTCGCGCGGGGTCATGGTACTCTACGTCCAGCGGCGCGGCGCACTCCACGCAGCGCAGCGAGAGCATATCGGTGTCGCGCGTGGCGGCGCACTCCGTACAGGCCAGCGAGATATGAGACAAGCCGACTTTCCTCCTCTTGACGCAATTTGAATTATCGCTATTATGCGATAAGAAGGTTTACGAGCGCGTATGAGACCGAGAGCGACGAGACGATCGTTTCCCGACCGAATGCGCCTCTCTCTCAATTCACACGCGATAATCTGTTACTATTATATCAGTCCTATACGCTTGGATTTACAGTTCGCGTCACGTTTCTCACGGACTTGCACATTCATATAGTTGTGGATAGATGTCTATGACAACTTCAATAGCGCCGCCCGCGCCGTCGGACAACGCGGTTCTTTCGCCTCATGCCGTGGTGTTCAGGGGGGACGGCGAACCCAAGACGCCGGCTCTTATGGTGAGCCAACTCTCCGAAATCACGGACAGAGACGGAATTGAGGCGGACAGCTATTCGCTTGGCGGAGCGGTGGAAGAAGTGGAGAGGCGATTCGCCAAGCTGCTGGGCAAAGAGGCGGCGGTGTTCATGCCGACCGGGACGCTGGCGAACCATCTCGCGGTCCGCAAACACAGCGGAGGAAGGCCGCGCGCTATCGTTCAGGAGCAGAGCCACATCTATCACGATATAGGGGACTGCGTTCAGCGTCTCAGTGGCATAAGCCTGATTCCCTTGGCGCGCGGGCGTCCATATTTTACGCTAGACGAGGTTCGGAACGCTTTACGAGAGGCGCGGGACGGAAGGGTGTTTACGCCGGTCGGCGCGCTTGTGATTGAAAGCCCTGTCCGGCGACAGCATGGCCAGATAATGCCTTTCGCTATGATGAAGCAAGTCGCAGAATACTGTGGCGTGCAGTCTGTCAGAACTCACATGGATGGCGCGAGGCTGTTCATGATGAGCGCGGCGACCGGAATATCGCCGGCCGAGTACTCTGCGCTTTTCGATAGCGTTTACGTATCATTGTACAAGTACTTCGGCGCGCCTTTCGGGGCGGTACTGGCGGGAACGGAGGAGTTCTGTCGCGACCTCTACCATGACCGCCGTATGTTCGGGGGCGGGCTTTCGAGCGCGGCTCTGGCGGCCGCTCTCGCCCTGCGCGGGCTGGAGGGGTTCGAGAAGCGATTCGGCGAGGCGATGACAAAGGCCGGGGCGCTGTTCGAGAACCTGAATCGGCTAGGCGGGCTTAGAATTGAGGTTTACGAACACGGCTCTAACATATTCCCGGTGAGTCCGGAGCCGGGCGTGGATGCGAGCGTTCTTATAGAAGAACTCGCCAAATCGCTGATATTCGTAAACGTGGACGAATACGACCGCGCGCAAATCTACCTGACAGTCAATACGACAATACTGCGACAGTCCAACGACGATATAGAAAGGGCATTCGAGGCGGCGTTGAACATTGCTCGATCATGAATCAGTCCGAATTGTTAGAAACTTTGTCCAGAGGACAAGCGACAGGATCAATAGGCGGTACGGCGGCATAATAGACCGAGTGCGGCGGATATTCGCTGTTGAACTCTCTATTAGGGTCGTCCGGGAGATGTCGGCGGATGATGTCACCCACATGGCTGCGGGCGTCGCATATTACGCGCTGTTCTCGATATTTCCGCTTATAATCGGGTTGATAACCGTCTTCAGCTACTTTCTGGAGCCTGAGCGGATTCAGACGGATATAACCAGCATGGTGTCGGGGTTTCTTCCGGGTTCCGAAGAGTTCGTTCAGGATAATATAGACGGAATACTGAATATAAGGAGCGCGCTGGGGCTGTTTTCGTTGGTTGGATTGCTCTGGTCCGGAAGCGCGATGTTCGGGGCTCTTGACCGCGCCATCAACCGCGCTTGGGATGTACACACCGACAGGCCAATATACATAGGCAAACCCAGGCATATGCTGATGGCGCTCAGTGTGGGCCTGATGTTCGCGGTGTCAACGTCCAGCGCAGCGATTGTCAGAACGGCGCAGGAACTTCCGAAGGTGGATATGCCGGTTATCGGTTACATAATTGACAACATGGGTCATATCATCCTTCAGGGCATATCGTTCAGCCTGATGATCGTCATATTCCTGATAATGTACAAGATTATTCCGAACACGAAGACGTACTGGAGATACGTCTGGCCGGGCGCGCTTGTGGCGGCGGCGCTGTTCGAGACGACCAAGAACCTGTTCATACTCTATCTTGAGAGGTTCGCGTCTTACCAGAGCGTCTATGGCTCGCTCGCGCCGGTTATCGTTCTGCTGCTCTGGGCGTATGTGAGCAGCTTCATCGTGTTGATGGGCGCGGAGATAAGCTCCGAGTACGAACGACTTAAGCACAATCTGGAACGCGGCGTGCTGAGGCATGAGCGACGAAGACGGGGAAGTATGGTCTCAAGCTCGTCGGTGGAAGCGGAAGAGGCGACCGGTTAGCCGAGCTTCGGTCGTGTTCAAGCGGGGACTTCTCTAGTCCGCGTTCCAGTCAGGGTCGGGGTGGGCGTCGAGGTATTCCTCGTCGAGTTCGACGCCGAGTCCGGGCTTGTCGGATAGGCGCAGCGTTCCGTCGCGTATGTCTAGCGGTTCGGTGATGATCCGGTTGTGGACGTCGAGCGCGGCGTGGTTGAATTCCAGCTTGTAGAAGTTCGGCACAGTCATCATGACGTGGGCGCCCGCGAGTATGTTCACCGGTCCGCTGGCGTCGTGAGGGCTGACGGGGATGTAGAAAGACTCGGCTAGGTTGGCTATCTTGCGTATCTCGCTGATACCGCCGCACCATAGGATGTCGGGCATGAGATATTCGGCGAGCCGGTCTTTGAGAATGGGAACGAAGTCCCAGCGGTGGTATAGTCTCTCTCCTACGCAGAGCGGAACGTCAACGGCGTCTCTGACGGCGCGGAGGGCGTGGTTGCTGTTGGGCTGGACAGGCTCCTCGAACCAGCCTATATCGTAAGGCTCCAGCCTGCGAGCGAGTCGGATGGCGGTCGGGACGTTGAAGTTGCCGTGCGCGTCTATAAGGATTTCGATGTCCGGGCCGACGGCCTGGCGCATCGCGGCGATGGTGTCCACGCCGAGGGCCGCGCCCTTAGGGGAGATTTCGCCTCTCATGTAGCGACGGTGATGCTGACGCATCTCGGGCATGAAGGGGTCGGTCTTGAGCGCGGTGAATCCCTGCGCGGCGAGTTTCCGGGCTTGGGCGGCGGCCCTGTCGGGGTCGCCGGGGGCGACGTGGGTGTACATGGGAATGTCGTCCCATACGGGACCGGCGAACAGTTGGTAGATCGGGCGGTTCATCACTTTGCCCTTGATGTCCCAGAGGGCGATGTCAATGCCGCTGAGGAGGGTGGTGACGAAGCCTCCGAATCCGCCGCCGCCAGTGAAGCGGCGATAGAGCTTGTGCCAGATGCGGTCTATGTATTGGGGGTCCTCTCCGATTAGGGACTCGCGGAAGTCGTCGCCGACGGCGGAGTCGCGCAAGAAGCGGGCCATTCCGCCGACGATGACGCTTCCGCCGCCGCCCGAACTCGTAGCTTCGCCGATGCCGGATATGCCCTCGTCGGTGTCAATTCTGAAGAACACAAACGAGCGTCCGCGCGGCTCCGGTCTTGTAACCCAAACTTTCAAGTCTGTAATCTTCATAGTAAGCTCCTATTGCATTATTATTCATAACACAAAACAGGACTGTCTGAAACTATGATCAAGTTAGATGTCGTTATACCGGGGCTGAATGAGGAAAAGGGGCTGGCGGATACGGTCCGAACGCTGTCTGGGTTCATGTATGAGCGCATGGACTCGTATGACTGGCGAATCGTTATCGCGGACAATGGTTCGACTGACGCGACGCCGGACATCGGGCGCGGATTGGCTGCGGAGCGGGAGCGGGTGGAGTACCTGAGGCTGGAGCAGCGTGGACGCGGACGCGCCCTGAAGCGCGCCTGGACTCAGAGCGACGCGGATGTGATGGCGTATATGGATATGGATCTGTCCACAGACTTGGCGTATTTGCCCGCGCTGGTCTCGGCGGTGGCGGAGGGGGGGCGCGACGCGGCAGTGGGGTCGAGGCTGAAGCGAGGGGCGCAGGTGGTAGGCCGGTCGGCGAAGCGGGAGTTCATATCGCGGTCGTACAGTCTCATTTTTAGAACTATGTTCCTGACGGGATTCAGGGACGCGCAGTGCGGGTTCAAGGCAGTGAGCCGCAGAGTGGCGGAAGATGTTCTGCCGCTTGTGAAGGATACCGGGTGGTTCTTCGACACGGAGTTGCTCATACTTTGCGATAAGAACGGGTACAGTGTGGAAGAGATTCCGGTGAGGTGGGTTGACGACCCGGACAGCAGGGTGCGAATCGTGAGCACGGCGTATGAGGACCTGAAGGGGCTTGCGCGGCTTAGGTTCGGCGGGCTGGGGGAATCGCGTATAATTCTGGGCAGGCTGAAACAAGGTTGATAGTGGAGTGGATGTATGCACGCTTTTATATGGCTTCTGATATTCGTGGCGTCTCTGTGGGCGGTGGAGATAGCGGATTTTCTGACTAATCTGAATCTGGACCAGTACGGGATACTGCCGCGCAATGTGACCGGTCTGCGCGGGATTCCTCTGACTATATTCCTGCATGGCGACTTCGGCCATCTGCTATCCAACACCGGGCCGCTGGTAGTGCTGGGCGGGCTTATTTCGCTGCGCGGTCCGAGCAGGCTGCTGTGGTCCTCGGTTTTCATAACGCTGCTGGGCGGAAGTCTGGTCTGGTTGTTGGCCGGAGTGGTGACGGGGTACGGCATTCACATCGGGGCCAGTGGGCTGGTGTTCGGGTACTTCGGATATCTGGTGGCGCGGGGTCTGTATGAGCGGAGCCTTAGTTCTATCCTGATTTCGGTCGTTGTAATAGTCTTCTACCTCCCGATAATTTTCGGCATTTTCCCGACGGATGAACGAGTGTCGTGGGAGGGGCACTTCTTCGGGCTGATAGCTGGGATATTGTACGCGGGGCTTGTGGGCAAGGATGACCGGAAGCCGAAAGAGGGTGAGGCGAAATAGCTCTGACGGAAGGCCGGTGTCGGTGGGAGAGTGGTCAAGCCGCGACCTGTTATGTTCGATTGCGCCGTCGTACCGTCTGGGGATGACTGTATCAATGGCGGCGGGGCCGGAGCGGAAGGCGTTCCTGAGGTGTTCGACGCCGCGTTCGGAGATTGCCTCTATGTCCGCGAGTTGGTCCACCGACAGGTACAGGTCCCAGTAGTATTGGGCTACTTGCAGGCGATTGTGTCGGAGGCGGTGAGGCGTGGTTGGCAATAGTAAAGAGACGGCCTGTGGTAGGCCGTCTCTCTAATGCAGTGTGGATAGGGCTTCCGGCGGTTATATGGTAGCGGGCTCGGTTTCGCGGACGGGGGTCTTGGTGAATTGGAGGGCCGAGCCGTCTTGTGTTACGTCGGCGGTTATGCGGTCGCCTTCGGCGAATTCGCGGGCGAGTATCTTGCGCGACAGCGGGTTTTCGATGAAGCGCTGTACGGCGCGACGGAGGGGCCTTGCGCCGAATGTCCTGTCGTAGCCTTCGCGGGCGAGCCAGTCGCGGGCGGCGGCGGCAAGCTCGATGGCGACGCCGTGTTCGGCGAGCCTGTTGGCGACTTCGGCGACGCTGATGTCCACGACCTGACGGATCTGCTCTTCGGTGAGGGGGTCGAAGACTATTGTGGCGTCTATGCGGTTGAGGAACTCGGGCCTGAAGGCGCGCTTGAGCGCTTCTTCGACTGCCGCGCTGCGACGAGTCTTGTCGTCGCCGTCGGATTCACGAAGGAAGCCCACGGGCTGCAGCTGATCGGAGGCCGTGCCAAGGTTGCTGGTCATTATGATGAGCGTATTGCGGAAGTCCACTGTTCTGCCATGCCCGTCGGTAAGACGTCCGTCTTCGAGGATCTGCAGCAGGATGTTGAACACGTCGGGGTGCGCTTTCTCTATCTCGTCAAACAGGATGACGCGGAACGGGCGACGTCGGACAGCCTCAGTAAGCTGTCCGCCCTGGTCGAAGCCGATGTATCCGGGAGGCGCGCCTATGAGCCGCGAGACGGTGTGCTTTTCCATGTATTCGGACATATCTAGGCGCACCATGTTCTGCTCGTCGTCGAAGAGGTATTCGGCGAGCGAACGGGCGAGTTCGGTCTTGCCTACTCCGGTTGGGCCGAGGAATATGAAGCTGCCGATGGGGCGCCTGGGGTCTTTTAGCCCGGCGCGAGCGCGGCGAACGGCGTCGGAGACTGCGATTATGGCTTCTTCCTGGCCGATAACGCGCTTGTGGAGGCGCTCTTCCATGTGGAGCAGCTTTTCGGCTTCGCTTTCGAGCAGACGGTCAACGGGTATGCCGGTCCAGGCGGCTATGAGTTTGCCTATCTGTTCAGGGGTGACGACCATCTCGACTTCCCCGCCCGACGCTTGCTCGCGGAGGGCTCCGCATTTCTCGACGAGGCGCAGACGCTCGGAGCGGAGTTGGGCGGCCTGTTCGTAGTCGGCGCGCTGTGAGGCGGCGCGTTCTTCGTCTTCGAGCCTCTGGACGCGGGCTTCAGTTTCGACAAGGTCGGAGGGCTTGGCCTGGGCGTCTATGCGTAGGCGCGAGGCGGACTCGTCTATCAGGTCAACGGCCTTGTCGGGCAGGAGGCGGTCGGAGATGTAGCGCTGGCTTAGGTTGACGGCGGCTTCAATAGCGTCGTCGGTTATCTTGACTTTGTGGTGCGCCTCGTACTTGGGACGCAGTCCTTTGAGCATTTCGGTCGCGGTTTCGGGGTCGGGTTCTTCGACTAGGACGGGCTGGAAGCGTCTTTCGAGGGCGGCGTCGCGCTCGATGTGGCGACGGTATTCGTCCTCGGTGGTGGCGCCGATGGCCTGCAGTTCGCCGCGGGCGAGGGCGGGCTTCATCATGTTGGAGGCGTCAATAGAGCCTTCGGCGGCTCCGGCGCCGACGACGGTGTGGAGTTCGTCTATGAACAGGATTATCTCGCCCCGGGCCTCGCGTATCTCGTCCATGACGGACTTGAGGCGTTCCTCGAATTCGCCTCTGAATTTGGCGCCGGCGACTAGCGCGCCCATGTCTAGGGCGAGAACGCGGCGGTTTCTGAGTTCTTCGGGGGCGTGGCCGGAGATTATGACTTGGGCAAGTCCCTCGGCTATGGCGGTTTTGCCGACGCCGGCGCCGCCTATGAGGACGGGGTTGTTCTTTGCGCGGCGGATGAGGGTTTGCATGACGCGGTGGACTTCTACCTCGCGCCCGATGACGGGGTCGAGTTTGCTCTCGGAGGCGAGTTGTGTGAGGTCAACGGTGAAGCGCTGGAGGGCGCGGTAGCGGCTCTCGGCTCTTTCGTCGGTGACGCGATGCGCGCCGCGCACCTTCTGGAGGGCGCGGTACACCTTTTCGGTATCAATGCCGTACTCTCTGAGGACGTAGGCGGCCGGGCCGCCCTCTTCCTGTGTGAGGGCTATGAGCAGGTGTTCGGAGCTTACGAATTCGTCGTTGAAGCGGTCGGCCTCGGCCTTGGCGCGGGACAGCGCTCGCTCGGCCCTGGGGGTCATGAAGACCTGGTTGGACTCGCGGGCGAGCTTCGGGGCGGCGTCGAGCAGCGCGTGCAAGCGCGCTTGCATGGCGTCGGCGGGCGCGCCGAGTTCGGTTAGTATGGCCGCGGGCGCGCCTTGTTCCTGCCGGAGCAGAGCCATCAGGATGTGTTCGGCGTCCCATTGGGCGTGGCGGTAGCGGCGCATGATTTCTTGGGACTCGCGGAGCGCGTCGCGGGCCTGTTCGGTGAAGTTTTCGGGGCGTAGTACCATGTTGCTTTCCTTTTGGTTAGTTTTCAGTTGTCGGGGGTTATCTATCAGAATATATGAATATATTGTAGCAATTGAATTGATACGACACAACTCAATTTTGGAGGTCGGAGAGGAGTTTGGACGTAATCCTGCAGTCCGCATTTTGGTTTTCAGGATGGGCATGACTCGGATTTTCTATGTCCGCTCCGGCGCCGCGACTGATGGGCAACCGCAGGGGTTTGCGGCTGTGGGAGCGGATTCTGAAAGGTAGCGTTTCCTTTTAGGTGGTTGAAGTCAGCAGTCCACGCGATTGAAGCAGAACAAGTAGGTTGTGAGGATTCCACCAGGTTCCCATCCGCTCCCTACGCCGAAGCTCACGATTCAGCCGTTCAAGCAGTGAGGTGGTCTTGTAACGCGACTGTCCACTCACAAGATGCGCCAACCCCTTGTCCAGAGCCTTCTCGCACCAGTATTCGGCTTCACCCCCACTCAGATACACCACGTGTTTAGCGTGTGTACGCGCCTCATCCACACTCTCAGACCGCAGCAGTTTCAGCGCTTCGGAAAAGCCCGTCTCGCCTATGTTTCTAAGGTACTCTCTAAGCAGGTGGAACTGGCACAACTGATGGTTGGCCGCGTCGCCATAGACCATATCTATCGCCGACGCTATCGCGCGGTCTCCATCGCTCACTATGTGTCGAGGCGACTGCGCGCCACGCATATACGCCTCGTTCACAGCCGCTTCCCAATCGCCGAACGTTGCCATCACATTGCCCAGATCGTCACGGATCACCTTCATCTCCACGGCGCCGTTCGCCGTTCGCGTCCACAGCCCGTCCATCTCCAGCGTCTGCCCACCCATGCTTGTCTCTGAGAGTTTCTCCCTTCTTATCCACTTGCTCAGCGTACTCTTTGCGAATCCGAACAGCTTTCCCACCTGAGCGTAGCTCAGACCCATCGCAGCCAACTCTATCGCTTTCTCTCTGGTTTTTTTGAGTACCGATTCCGCCTCTCGTCTCCCAAAAGTTCCATCCCGCTACTCATCCGTCCACACTCACAGCAGCGAAACTTCGGAACGCTAAGCCTTAGTTCTCCGTCCTTGGTGATTATCGAGCGCGGATAGCTCTGGTGTTTGCTCATCGCAAGGTCGCACTCTGAACACATGGGCCCGTATGCGTCCAGGGCGGACTGGAGTCTGTCCTGCATATACTGGACTATCGTCCGGTCTCTCTCTTCTTCCAACTGATACAGTAGCCCTGACATCTTGCTAACCTCCACAGTTCTGTCTCAGACCACATCTTATAACCCATCCACCCGAAAGGAAACGCTACCTTCTGAAATCATGCGGTGGTCTGACCGCGCGATTGTGTTAGAATTGGTGGGGCGGATTGGCGAAGGCGTTGCGGGTGGGAGCGACGGCGTAGTCAGGAACCTAGGATCGGCATCTCGCGGACGGCTTTTTTGATAATAGACATTCATACTCATACTTACCCGACTTCGGTTGACAGTTTCATTGACGCGGATGAGCTTATCGAGGAGGCGAAACGCATAGGGCTGGATGGGATTTGCATTACGGATCATGACGGGTTCTGGGACCACCGCGAGGTGGAGGAGCTGTCGAAGCGGCACAATTTCCTGGTTCTGCCGGGTTGCGAGGTTACGACGGAGGAGGGGCACGTGCTGGTTTATGGTCTGAGGCGGTATATTTTCGGGATGCACAGGGCGGGGTTCGTGAAGGACAAGCTGGACAGGGAGAATGGGGCGATGGTGGTGGCGCATCCGTATCGCCGGACGTATAGGAAGGAAGCGGATATTGACGCCGAGGCGTACCGCGAGATGCTGGAGCGGGCGTCTAGAAACAGGGTGTTCGACATTGTGAACGGCGTGGAGCTTATGAACGGTCGGGGCGACCCGGAGGAGAACGCGTTCAGCCATGACTTGGCTAAGCTGTTCGGGCTTCCGGGGACGGGAGCGAGCGACGCTCACAGGCTGGAAGATGTGGGGACGTTCGCCACGGAGTTCGAGCGGAAGATAACGTGTCTGGACGATCTTATCGTTGAGCTTCAGTCGGGGCGGTTCAAGCCGGTGGTTTTGGATAGGGGACGGGAGCCTAGGCGGGTCGAGTTCGAGATGTCGGGGGCGCGAGGTTGATTGTCTGAATCAGTCTGACGCGCCGGACTGAGCCGAGGCGATGGCAAATCACGGTATTTCATACTGCGCTCGAAATTGGGGGAGAATTCAGTTATGCCACCTTTGTTGGAGATTCGAGACCTTCACACTTATTTCTCCACCCGTGAAGGGGTTGTCAAGGCGGTGAACGGGGTGTCGCTGTCGCTGGAATCGGACAGCGTTCTGGGCGTGATGGGTGAGAGCGGTTCGGGAAAGACGGTTACCGCTCTGTCTATCATGCGTCTGGTGCCGTTTCCGGGACGGGTTGTGAAGGGTGAGGTATTGTATGACGGGCGCGACCTGCTGAAACTGAATGACAGCGAGATGCGTCGGATACGGGGGCGGGAGATTTCGCTTGTGTTCCAGGACGCTACCTCCGCGCTGAATCCGGTGATTGCCATCGGGAAGCAGGTGGAGGAGTTGATGCTGGAGCATACGGGCATGAGCAAGCGGCAAGCGCGCGGGCTGGCGGTGCAGCTTTTGTCCAATATGGGCATACCGGACGCGGCAGGTATGCTGAATAGGTATCCGTTCCAGCTGAGCGGGGGTATGGCTCAGCGGGTAATGATGGCGATAGGGGTCGCGCTGAGACCGAGGATTCTGATAGCGGATGAGCCGACGTCGAATCTGGATGTGACGCTGCAGGCGGAGATTCTGCAGAGGCTGCGGGAGCTGAGACAGGAGAGCAAGACCGCTATTATGCTGGTGACGCACGACTTGGGCGTTATAGCGCAGATGGCGGAGAAGGTGGCGGTGATATATGGGGGCTATGTGGTGGAGTTCGCTGATACGGCGACTCTGTACAGACGCCCGATGCACCCGTACACGTGGGGGCTGTTCCAGTCGGTTCCGAGGCTGGACGCGGCGGGTCAGAGGCTGCAGCCGATGACGGGCGCGCCGCCGCAGATGCTGGATCCGCCGGATCAGTGTCCGTTCCTGCATCGCTGCTCGAAGGCGACGGTGGAGTGCCGCACAAGTCCGAGACCGCCTCTTGTGGAGGTCGAGAGCGGGCATACTCTCGCGTGCTATAACCCGGTGGAGATAGAGGAGGGCGCGACGGCGGTTTAGCGCCTGCGGGGTTAGACGGCGAGAGATTTCAGCAGGTGGTCGGGGCGATTGGCTTGCGGCAGTCGCGATACGTCGTAGCCGGATACGCCTGTGCCTATCAGCGCGGAGGCTATTCCGAATTCGTTCGCGCCGGTGATGTCGGTTTCTATCTGGTCGCCAATCATTACCATGTCCATAGTTCGGCTGCGCCTGAACGCCTCCCGGAATATGGCGGGGCGCGGTTTGCCGAGTCGGTCGAAGCGCAGGTCGGGTCGGTCGGGGTAGCGGAGAGCGAGGGCGGACTCGAACATGAGGGCGACGGAGCCGCTGGCGAATCCGAAGCCTTCACCTTCGGGATAGATGAGGTCGGGGTTCGGTAGGATGAGGCGCGGAGTCTGTCCGGCGTCTATTTTGCGAAATAAGCGGCTGAGAACGGTGTCGGCGGCCCGGAGGAATGGGAATCCGGCTTGGTCGCCTATTACGAGAACGTCGAAGTCTTTGTGGTATGGGACAACAACGCCGCCGGCCAATTCGACGTAGCGAGCGCTTTCGGGCGGGCCCAGCGCGACGCAACGGGATCCGGCCATGTCGTCTGCGGAGAAGCGCTCGGCGAGCAGGCTGCCGGAGGTTATTATTCGGCTTGTGTCTATGGGCAGGCCCAGCTCCTTGTAACGGGCGGCCCTGGTTTCGGGTAGGGCTGAAGCGTCGTTGGTGAGGACGAAGTAGGGCTTGTTCAGGCGGTCGAGGTGTCGTATGGCGGCCGGGGCTTCGGGCGCGACGAAGTTCGATCCGGCCAATACTCCGTAGGCGTCGAACAGGATGACGGAGTAGCTATCGGCGAGTTGGCCGAAGGTGGTCTGTGGTATAGGAGGCATGGGGTTATTGAGCCATGTATCCGCCGTCTATGACGATTTCGGCGCCGGTTACGTATGAGGACTCGTCGGAGGCGAGGAACAGCGCGCCGTAGGCGACCTCCTCGGGCTTGCCGTAGCGTCGCATGGGAGTGTTTTCGGCGACGGTGTATTCGCCGACGCGCTCGGCGTTGGCGCGGCCTTCGGCGGTCATGGGGGTTTCGATAGGGCCGGGGTGTATGGTGTTGACGCGGATGCCGTCAGGGGCGTGCTGCACGGCGGCGGACTTGGAGAAGATGCGGACCGCGCCCTTGGATGCGTTGTAAACGGCGCTGACGGTGTCTTGGCCGATGTTGCCGCTTATTGAGGATATGTTGATTATGGAGCCGCCTGTTCCCTGCTCTTTCATCTGGGCGATGGCGGCCTTCGTGCCGAAGAATACGCCTTTGGCGTTGATGTCCATTACCCTGTCCCAGGCTTCGACGCTGGTGTCTTCGATGGAGTTTCTGAGCGCGACGCCGGCGTTGTTGACAACTATGTCGAGTTTGCCGAATCGTCGGATGGTTCGGTTTACGGCGGCGTCCCATTCGGATTCGCGCGTTACGTCGAGCCGTATGAATATCGCGTCGCCTCCGGTCTCGTTTATTTCGGCCTCTGTCCGGCGTCCTTCGTCTTCGAGGACATCGGCTATCACGACTTTCGCGCCCTCGCTCGAGAACAGCTTGGCCTCGGCGGCTCCCATGCCCCTCGCTCCGCCGGTTATGAGGGCGACTTTGCCTTCTAGTCTCATGCTGTTCCTCCCAAGCGCTCGAATTGGTAAGCTACTCTATCAGTATGCGCTTGTTTCGGCCAGATTTCCAGACCGGATATCGGGGTGTTCCGATTATCCGGGTTCGCCGGCGGCGAGCCTGTTCGGGATAGGCCGGCACGAGCGTGAGAAGCTAATTGACGCTCCGACCGGGGCGTTGGTAGATTGGAGTGGACAGGTTGCGGGGTTGGGGTCGCTCGGAGAGGTCGGAGGGCTATGTGGCAGACAGTCGGACATGATAAGGCGGTCAGAACGCTGAGCCGCTCCGTAGCGGAGGAGAGGCTCGCGCACTCCTATCTGATAACGGGGAGCGCCAAGGTCGGCAAGGCGACTCTGGCGCTGGACATAGCGCGGGCGGCGAATTGCCTCTCCGACAGTAGGCCATGCGCGAGTTGCCGCCAGTGCGAGCGCGTCACATCGGGTCTGCACCCTGATGTGCGAGTTATAGGGCTGGAGAAGGCGCGGTCGGGCAGATTGCGCACGCAGGTCAGCATAGAGCAGGTGCGAGAAATTCAGAAAGACGCAAGCCTGCTGCCGTATGAAGGCCGCAGCAGGGTGTTCATATTCGAGAGCGCGGAGAAGCTCAGCCTAGAGGCGGCCAACAGCCTTCTCAAAACGCTGGAAGAGCCGCCCGCGAGCGTTATTCTTATACTTGTGGCCTCTGATGCGACAGCCGTACTGCCCACAATCCTGTCCAGATGCCGGCGCATAGACCTGCGCCCCGTTCCACAGCGCGTAATTTCCGAATTTCTTGTGGAGCGAAAGGCGGTGAGCCGGGAAAAAGCGGATGAAATAGCGGGACTGTCGGGAGGCAGGATCGGATGGGCGGTCGAGGCCGCGGACGATCCCTCCATAATCGAACGAATATCGGAAACGATGGACGCTGTCGAGGCGGCCGCGTGGGGGTCTTTGACGGACAGGTTCGAGTATGCCGAGGGTCTTTCGGCTCGCTTCTCGAGGGATAGGCAGGGCGTGTTCGCGGAGTTGGACCTGTGGCTTTCGTGGTGGAGGGACGCGCTTCTGATTGGGCAGGGCAAGGATGAGCTTGTGGTGAACTTCTCGCGGAAGGACGCTCTGTTAGCCGTGTCCGGCCAGATTCCGACTCAGGATGTCGCCGCCGCGCTGAAGGCCATCCGTCGAACGGCGTTCCTGCTGGAAAGAAACGTGTCTCCGCGCCTTGCGATAGAGGGCATGATGATGAATCTGCCGGCTATGGGCTGACCGGAGGACAGGAATGGAGGCTCATGATAATAGGTGTCAGATTCAGACCTTCGGACAGAGTCCACTACTATGATGACGGGGGCGTCGCGGTGTCGTTCGCTGACAGGGTCGCGGTCGAAACTGAGGATGGGGAAAGGGAGGCGAGCGTGGTTATAGGCTCAGATCAGACTCTGCACTCGGACATCGAAGGCGGGCTTCCGCGCCTTGTTCGGGTAATTGAGCGGGCGCGGGAGATTCCTTGACGGGGTGTCCGTCTCCCCTACCCCATTCACTTTATCCATGGGATAAACGGCCGCCACTCGTCCATAATTTCGCGGTGCTGGAACATATAGTAGGGGTTGGGCTTGGGGACGCCCGGCTCTCGGAGCAGCCTCATCCTGGCCTCGCGCGGCGTTCTGCCCGCCTTGTGATGGTTGCAGGGAATGCAGG
This sequence comes from Dehalococcoidia bacterium, assembly GCA_965214185.1. Lineage (GTDB taxonomy): Bacteria > Chloroflexota > Dehalococcoidia > Lucifugimonadales > UBA1123 > VXRN01. Next base: position 127,847 of record CBDCBF010000001.1, read on the forward strand.
CGCTCACAACGTTGTCCCATGAGTGCGGGCCGCGCCGCCAGCGGGGGATTATATGGTCGAGCGTGAGTTGTCGGGTCTGCTTTCCGCAGTACTGGCAGGTGAAGCCGTCGCGGTAGAAGACCGCCTGCCTAGATAGTCGGCGACGCATAACGGGTCTGCGCACCATGTAGATGAGACGTATTACCGACGGGGCGGGAAACATATCGGATACACTCCGAATGTATCCGAGCCCGTTTACCACAAGTTCCGCCTTGCCCCGGCCGACTAAGACCACGGCGCGCCTCACGTTGCAGACGTTGAGAGGCTGGTAATTCTGGTTGAGCACCAGAACCGGCGAATTTGTTGGTCTCATTGTACGCCTTCCGGTGGACCACTCCTTGATGCGATAACTGTTCTATTCTAGTCTAACCCAAATGGACGCGCTTTCTCCATATAGCTACAATAACGCTTTCGCAAACTGTCTCGGTGAGTGAACGCTCGCGTCCGGAGACGGAGTGAGGATCGGGACTGTCCGGACAGCTATTTATCCGACGCTTCGCGGCTCACGGTGACGGCGGTGTGCAGGCCTCCGCGCACTTTGTAGTCCAGGGAGATTGTCATTCGGCGCGGACGGCAGAGGGCGAACAGGTCGTTCAGGATGCGGTTGGCGGCGTGTTCTTGGACGATCCCGACGCCGGTGTAGCTAAGCAGGTAGTATTTGAGCGATTTTAGCTCGATGCAGAGGCGGTCGGGGACGTAGGTGATGATGAGTTCGCCGAAGTCGGGCAGGTTCGTCCAGGGGCAGACAGCGGTGAACTCGTCGGTGTCTATGACGACCTCCGCGCCGCTGTCGGGGTAGTCGTAGTCGAACGCGAGTAGGCAGCCCGGGTCTATCTCTTCCTCAACGCCGGGCTGTGTGTGAAGGTCGTTCAGGCTTTCGTACTGTTTCTGGAGCTGTTGGATGGTTGCCATCTGGTCCTCGGGATGTGGGATTGGGATAGTGGGGGCGGATTATTTGTCCGAGCGCAAGCGATTATGGGATTATAGATGTAATTCGCAAGGAGGGTCAATTTGGATGTCCGCGCCGACCGAGATAAGGACCGAACGACTGCTCTTGCGCCCGTTCAGGCTCACGGACGCGGATGACGTGTACGCCTATGCCAAGGACCCTGAGTGGGGTCGCTTTCTTCCGCTTCCGTCGCCTTATGAATATAGACACGCGGAAGACCACGTGGCGCGCTCTTTTCTGAATTCATGGGATACTTGTCCGACGTTCGCTATAAGTCTGGACGGAACCGTGATCGGTTCAGTGGAGGTCAGAATAGACGCTGACAGCATGACCGCCGATCTCGGTTATGGCATCGCCAGGGCCGATTGGGGCAAGGGGCTAATGGGCGAGGCGGTCGGGGCGGTCGTCAATTGGATGTTTGAGGAATTCGATGTCGTGAAGATTGGCGCGCGGGCCGACTTTCATAATCGCCAGTCATGGAGGGTGATGGAGAAGTTGGGCATGAAACGGGAGGGTGTCCTGAGAAGCGCTAAGCCGAGCGCGACCAGTCCGGGCCGGCGTATGGATATGGTCCATTATGGGATACTCCGCGAGGAGTGGGAGCGACAAACTGGACGATAGACGCGACGACGGACCGTCGGAAGACTCGAACGCGAATTACGCCATCCGGGTTCGGGGCTTGACGAAGGCGTTCGGGCGGACGCCGGTTCTGCGGGGCGTTGACTTGGACGTGGGCCGGGGACAGACGCTCAGCCTGGTGGGGGCTAACGGGTCGGGCAAGACGACGCTCTTGAAGATTCTGAGTACGCTTTCCAAGCCGGATTCCGGCCAAGCGCTGATTGGGGGGCTCAGTGTGGACAGACACGGCGTCCTGATACGCAAGCGCATCGGCGTCGTTACGCATGACCCGCTTCTATATGGTGACCTGACGGGACGGGAGAATTTGAGGTTTTTCTGTCGAATGTTTGGGGTTGACGGAGCGGACGAGCGCGTGGAGAGTGTGACGGAGATGGTGGGGATGACGGCGAAGCTGGACCAGAGGATCGGAGCCATGTCGCACGGTATGAAGAAGCGGTTCAGCATAGCGCGGGCGTTGCTTCATGACCCGCCGATTCTGCTGATGGACGAGCCTGAGAGCGGACTTGACCATGAGGGGATGTCTCTGCTGGACGCGATTATTACAGAGCGTTCCGACTCGCGCCACACTGTGATTATGACTACGCACAATCTGGAGCGCGCTCTAGATTTGGGAGATGCTCTGGCGGTTCTGGCGGGGGGACGCGTGTCATACGCGGGGAGCGCGAACGCCGAATCGGCGCGAGAGGCGTATATGCGTCATACGGAGGCGGCGAGGTGAGGGTCTATATAGAGGCGGTTCTGGCCATTGTGGCGAAGGACCTGCTGCTGGAGCTTCGCGCCAAGGACATTATTGTTTCTACGGTGATGTTTGGGCTTCTGGTGATAGTGGTGTTCAACTTCGCGATAGACCCGACTCCGCGAATGGTCGCCGCGGTGGCTCCGGGAATTTTGTGGGTGTCGTTCACGTTTGGCGGAGCGCTGGGGCTGAACCGCTCGTTCGGGCTGGAGAAGGATCAGGGCAATCTTTACGGGCTGATGCTTGCTCCGGTCAGCAGGGACGCTCTGTATTTTGGCAAGATGCTGAGCAATTTCCTGTTTATGCTGGTTGTGGAGGCTATCATATATCCGGCGTTCGCGATCATATTCAATTTGCCGCCGCTCGCGCCGGGACTGGTTCCGGTCGCGCTTCTGGCTACGCTGGCGATAAGCGCGGTAGGTACTGTGTTCAGCGCTATGGCGGTCAACACGCGGGCGCGCGAGGTCATGCTGCCCGCGCTGTTTTTTCCTGTGATAGTTCCGGTGATAATTGGGGCTGTCGAGGCGACGGGTATGCTGATGGGTTCGGAAGATAACGGGGGACTGGTGAGATGGATAGGGTTTCTTGCGGTCTTCGACGCGGTTTTTCTGGTGGTTTGCCCAGCGGCGTTCACGATGATATTGGAAGAGTGAAGAGTAAGTCGCAGACCGGCTCCCAAAGAGGTTGCGGTCGCAAAGTGGAGGGCTATATGAATATACCGGAAGAAATCTTGGATGAGATATACAGGCACGCTCGCGAGGATTTTCCTAACGAATGCTGCGGGTGGCTGACAGGACCGAAAGGCGGCGATGAGGTTTCGCGGGTCAGGCGCGCGGTGAACGCTTATGACCCCATGACGCACCCGACCGCGTCCGACAGGACAGCGGAGTCGGCCTATGTGATAGATGGCGACGATCTGCTGGAGCTGAACCGCACTCTCGACGATGAGAATCCCCCTATGGCGATCTATCATTCGCACCCCAACGGGCGGGCGTACTTCTCCGAGACCGACCGTCGGGTCGCGACCGACCCGTGGGGAGACGGGCCGGTGTATCCTGTGAGTCAGCTGGTGGTCGGAATAGACGCCGAGCGTGTGGTTGAAGCGCGACTGTTCGACTGGGACGATTCGGTCAAGGGTTTCTTGGCGGCGGCGGAGTTTCCCGGAGCGGAAGTTTAAAGAACTTCTTTCAATGCCTGGCGGAGCTCTCCGAGAGGGGTGAAACCCTCGAAACGGCCTGAGACGATGCCCTCGCCGTCAATTACAAACGACCACTCGGTACTGGGCAGACCCCATTCGCGGGCAACCGGTGACAAGAGGGCGCGTCCGAGGTCGCCCTGAATCTCTTCCGGGTTGTCGTAGTAGTCCACGTGAATGAAGTTGGCTTGGTCGGCGAACTCGTTCTTGAGGTCTCTGAGCTCCTCGACCTGCGGGCCGCACACCGCGTTTGTGCAGAACGCCGGGCTTGCCATGACTATGACAGTGGGAAGCCCGCTCTCTATCGCGTCGGCGATGGATAGCTGGTACAGGTCTTCGTCTTGGAGCGAGCCGGTTGTGAGTTGGGACAGCCGCTCGACGTCATGAATCGTCTTGCTGCGGCTTGGAACGGCGGGTTCGCCGACCGCGGGGGCGTGAGTCTTTTCCGGCACGTCGAAAAACAGTCCGGCCCTCTTTGGCTCGCCATCGTCGCCGAGAACGGTAGCCTGAATAGCCCAACTGCCCGGACGGTCGAAGGTCAGTTTGGTCACGTATAGACCTCGTTCGACCAGGGGGAAGGGATGGAATATGGCCAGGGCGGTCTGGGCGGGTTCGCCAAGCGAATCCGGTTGGGCGTCGTAGAATGACTGAACGGTTGCGGACAGCGTATCCACAAGGCCGGTCCGGGAAGTCAGGGCGAAAGCGACGCGGTGCCTGCCGGCGCTGATGTCCGGGGTAGCGAAAATAATCTGGAGGCCGTCCTCAGAGAGCGGACCCTTGATGAGAGGGATCTCCTCCGGCGGCGCGTTGGATGAGGCCGACTCAGGAGCGGGTCGCGGGTGGGTTTCTGTGGGTGAGGCGCTTCCCGTCTGCGAACAGGCGACAAGAGCCAAGACGCACAGGATGGTTGTTTGGACTGTGATTTTGGGTATTGGCATGGCAGCGATCGTCCGGTTCAGGGTTCGCGGGATTGCTTAACGGCGAGCTTATTCGAGGATTTCATGGGTTGTCGGGACGATGCATCGCCGCCCGGTCGGGGGCTTGGGGTACAGATTGTACGGTGGACAGAAGCGGCGCTTATGTAGGGAGCGCTACGACTTTGCTCCGGGCTCGCCGCCTTCGTACGATCCGAACGTGAAGGCGAATACGGTGAAGTTGGACGAGTTGGAGGTCAGCTTGAGTTCGCCAGCTCCGAACATATCCTTGTTCACGAGGAAGTACATCCGGGAGGTGTCCACGGTGACGTAGCTGTTGCCGTCGGAATCGTACATTATGTCCTTGCCGGCCTGGTCCTCGGGCACCGGAGCGTTGTCTAGGAAAATCCTGACGTTGTAGGGTAGCGGGAGGTTCCCGCTTGTCTCATCTCCCTCGCGGGAGTGGGAGTCGGGGGACATGACGACGTTGACACTCGTGCCGAAGAATTTCAGCGCTATGTAGTCTTCGTAGTCCATGGTCTCGCGGGCGTGGACGAGGCTTTCTTCGGTATTGAGCCAGAGTCCGTTCAGGTACAGGAAGTGGTTGACGTAGTCGCCCGGGTCCGCGTACAGAATCTCGGCGTCCTTGGCTTCGTAGTATTCGACGTGCCTGACGTATGGCGCCATCTGCGACATGAGAGCGCCGATGTTGCGGTCGTAGCCGGCGTATAGTTCACGGGTCTGTCCCTCTTCAATTGTGGCGGTCATGGCGCTTTCATCCCTGGGCGGGCCAGGGTCGGTATTGACCGATACGCCGCCGACGTCAAATCCCGCTTCATCAAGTATCTCGCGGATCTTCATTTCGGTCTCGTCGTATGCGCCTTCGCCAAAGTGGTTGTAACGTATCCTGCCGTTGTGGTCTATGAGATATTTCGCGGGCCAGTAGCGATTGTTGAAAGCGCGCCATGTGCCGTATTCGTTGTCCTGCACAATAGGGTACTCGAGCTCGAACTTGCCGGCCGCTTCCGCCACGTTGTCATACTCATGCTCGAAGACGAATTCTGGAGTATGCACCCCAAGAATGACCAGACCATGTTCGGCGTATTTTTCGTGCCACTCCCTAAGGTATGGCAGCGTGCGAATGCAGTTGATGCATGTGTATGTCCAGAAGTCAATCAGAACCACCTTGCCCTCGGCCTGAATCTCTTCGAGAGTGAACGGCTCCGAGTTAATCCATCCCCCGGTCTGGCGAAGTTCGGGCGCGGCGGGAAAGTCCGCGGCCTGCGGCGCGGGCGTGGGGGTGGGCGGCGGAGCGGGGGTCGCAGTAGGCGGTTCGGGCGGAGTCGTGGGCATCGCTGTCGGAGCTTGTGTCGGTTGGACAGCCGGAGCGGGAGCGGCCGGCGCCGACGAGTCATCCTCCCCGCTCGACGAACAGGCGATTGTCAGGGCGACCAAGATGGTTATCAGGAAGACTGCGACCGGGCGGGGGTTGGCAATAAACATTCTAGGCATGGGAAATCCTGTATTATCCGCTGGTTGTTGAGAGCATTGCGTACGGATCGAAAACTTTGCCGCTTGAATAGTTTACGGAGACGGCGGCAATCGCGGTTTCTGTTGGTTGGATGCTCAGATGGGCGGGCGGGATTCAGCGTCTCCGGACCAATTCGGTTGTCAACCGATTTCGAGATTGCGCGCTCGCGTCTCTTGCCATTAACATAATTGCGCTATGCGCGGACACGCAGTCAGCGTCATTCATTACGGCATTACGGAGGGTAGCAGAATGAGAGTGGGATTCGTAGGCGTAGGGTTCATGGGACGCCATATGGCGCGCAATGTGCTGAACGGCGGACATGAGATGAAAGTATTTGATATGAACAAGGAGGCGGCCGACGAGCTTGTGACGATGGGGGCGGAATGGACAAACAGTCCGCGTGAAGCGTCGGAAGGCGCGGAGGTGATTTTCACTTCGCTGCCCACGCCCCAAATCGTAGAAGAAGTGGCGTCAGGCGAGGGAGGTATCCTGAGCGGCGCCAGCCGGGGCGCGGCGTACTTTGACCTCAGCACGACCGATCCATACACCGTACAGCGCATCGCCGACCGGGCGTCGGCGCGGGGAATCCGTGTGCTAGACGCTCCGGTGTCCGGCGGAACAGCGGGCGCGGAGGCGGGTACGCTGTGCGTGATGGTCGGCGGCGACCGGGCGGCTTACGATGAATTCAAGTCCGTCCTAGACTTGATAGGCAATCAGACAATGTACTGCGGGCCGCTCGGTTCGGGAGCGGTGTGCAAGATAGTGAACAATCTGATCGGGCTGAGCGTGGGCGTTCTGCTGTCCGAAGCCTTTACAATGGGCGTGAAGTGGGGAGTGGAAGCGCAGACTCTATATGAGGCGGTGTCTCAGAGTTCGGGCAACACTACGAGTATGCGCGGATTCCCAAGCGGAATATTCCGCCGCGACTTCGAGCCGGGCTTCCAGCTAGACCTGGCGGCGAAGGATGTAGGGCTGGCTACGCAGCTGGGGCGCGAACTGCGCGTTCCTATGGAGATGTCAAACGTCGCGCAGCAGCGGTATATCGCGGGACAGAACAAAGGCTTCGGAAAGATGGCCGCGGGCGCTGTGGCCATTGTCCAAGAAGAACGCGCCGGCGTGGAGATAAGAGGCCCGGAAGCTGACACACAGGGCTGACCCCGCCGGACATTATCAAGAGAGGAAGTGAATGGCGATTATGGAAAGACCGGAGAGAGCGCTTGTGATAACTCCCCACCCTGACGATGCGGAGATAGGATGCGGCGGAACAGTGGCAAGCTGGATAGCGGACGGAACCGAGGTGTTCTATGTCCTATGCACCAATGGCGACAAAGGCTCGCAGGAGCCGAATATGACCTCCGAGCGCTTGGCGGAGATACGCGAGCGCGAACAGGCGGAGGCCGCCGCCACGCTGGGCGTGAAAGAGGTGGTGTATCTGCGATATCCTGACGGCGCGCTGGAGGATAACGCGGAGTTCAGAGGCGACTTGGTACACGCTATCCGGAAGTTCAAGCCGGACGTGGCGCTCTGTCCCGACCCGCATAGGCGCTCATTCTACCTGCACCGCGACCACCGCGTCTGCGGACAGGTCGCTATGGACGCGGTATTTCCCTACGCGCGCGACCGTCTGCACTACCCCGAACACGAACGGGATGGCCTCGAGACGCACAAAGTGGGCGACGTTCTGTTCTGGGGAACGGAGCGGCCGGACACATTTATCGAGATAACGGACACAATCGAGAAAAAGATAGCGGCGCTGAAGAAGCACGCTTCGCAGGTCGGGCCGGAAGACGGGGACGTAGGCGATTTCGTGCGCGCCAGCGCGCGCAGAGTGGGCGAGAGGGCGGATATGCCATACGCGGAGGCGTTCCTGCGAATCCGCATACGACGCTGATGTACGACCTGCACGCCCACATTCTGCCCGGCGTGGACGACGGCGCCGTCACGCCGGAAGACACGCTTGCCATGAGCCGCGTCGCCGCCGAAACCGGCTCCAAGATCGTCCTGGCGACGCCGCATCGCAAGGACGTTACAGAGAACCGGTCGGTTGAATATCTGCGCGAGCTAATCTCGGACATGAACGAGCAGAACCGCGTACACGGCGTGGAACTGTCCCTGGTTCTGGGAATGGAGAATCACCTGGATACCGACCTGCCCGCCGAGATAGAAGCGGGCCGCGCTCTTACCATGGGCGGGACCAGATATATCCTGATAGAGATGCCATTCTTCGGAAGGCCGGATTACATCGAGAGTACGCTTGCGGAAGTCCGGTCTATGGGCTTGATGCCCGTCTTGGCGCATCCTGAGCGCATAGAGGCGTTTCAGGATGATCCGGATATGCTGTGTCGGTTCATCAGGGGAGGGATGCTGAGCCAGATTACGTCGGGCAGCGTCATCGGTTTCTGGGGTGAGGAAACGCGAAGGTTCACGCACACGCTGTTGGAGAGGGGGATGGCGCACGTAATGGCGTCGGACACTCACCACGCGATTGGCGGCAGGTCGCCCAGGATGGATGTGGGTCTTGAGGTTGCGGCGGACATAATCGGATTAGACGCGGCGTTGGCGATGCTGGTGGACACCCCAAAGGCCATACTGGAAGATAAGCCGGTATATGCGGAACCGCCACTCCGACCTTCTTAGTTAAGCGGGAGTTCGAGAACATGAGCAGACTCTTGGAGCGGAGCGCGATTGTAACGGGTGGAGCGCAGGGCATCGGCGGGGCGACGGCGCGGCGGCTGGCGGGAGAGGGGGCCGCGGTCCTCATAGCCGACGTGGACATGGATAGGGCAAACGCCGCCGCCGCCGCGATAGCGGACAGCGGCGGACGCGCCGTATCCATGTACGCCGATGTGAGCCGCGCTGAAGACATTGAGGCTATGGTCGCCAGGGCCGTGGATGAGTTCGGGCGGCTGGATATGCTTGTCAACAACGCGGTTTCATCCGACCTGTGGGGCGGGGACAGTCCCATCGCGGACATAGCGGAGGCGGACTTCGACGCCGGCATGGGCATTCTGGTCAAGGCGCACTTTCTGGCGGCGAAGCAGGCTGTTCCGCACATGGAGGCCGCCGGAGGGGGCAGCATAGTAAACATTTCGTCGGTTCACGGGATGCTGGGCGCGCCGGGCGCCCTGATATATGAGACCGGCAAGCACGCGGTCATAGGCATAACCCGCCAGATGGCGGCCGAGCTTGGCCCGGTCGGAATCAGGGTGAACGCCGTCTGTCCGGGACACATCGTTACCGAGAGGGCGCGGGAGCGCTGGGACGACAATCCGACAGGCTTGGGATTCTTCGAGAATCAGTACCCTGTTCGGCGCGCGGGCAGACCCGTGGACATAGCGAACGCGGTGGCATTTCTATGTTCCGACGAGGCAAGCTTCATAACCGGCCACGCGCTGGTGGTGGACGGCGGCCTTACGGCGCAGCTGCAGGAGAATTTCGGGGTGAGACAGGCGCATTACATTCGGGCTAATCCGGATGTCAGACTGCCCTACTGACCAACTCCTCGACTTCATTCAGGTCGGTCACGCGCCATGGACTCGAAGTCGGGTCCTGGGAACCACTTCCGCCAAGGCTCTGTCGGCGGCGCGTCGGACGGGGCTATGGGCGACATGAGGACGTCGGCGGAGTCGAACAGGATTACGCGTATTGGCTTCATTTGAATCTCCGACCATACAGATTGCGGGTATTGTTAGATTTCAGTGTAAATAATATATACTTGTCGAATAGTCTCAGACAGGAGGGTGAAGATGGCGCGGCAACGCTCATATCGCCATGATGTGCGCTGTCCGCATTGCGGCTCCAACTGGATACGCAAGGATGGGCATACACGCGGAGAGCAGATTTACAAGTGCGGAGAGTGTAACCGCAAGCATTCGGCTGGCGCCAAGCGCCATCACTTCAGTGAGGTCAAGGAACAGGCAGTGGAGATGTGCATTGAGGGGATGAGCTTGTCGGCCGCTGCGCGAGTGGTGGGCGCAAGCGTGCCTACGGTGAGTGGGTGGGTGAAAAAAAGGGGGTTCAGGCGCGGCAGAGGCTGCATGAACTTACTGAAAGGCGGACAAGCGGTCGTTTAGGCGTAATCCGAGCCGGTGTCATAGCGTTCGACGAGATGTGGACATACTTGTGGGTTAGGCGTGGTGAAAGGCGCAACGACCTGTGGGTATGGACAGCAGTGGTGGAAGAGCCGGAGGGGACGCGTTGGATGGACTTTGAGGTAGGAGACCGCAGTGAGAAGCCTTTGTTGAGGTTGTTGGAACGACTGCCGGACGCGCGCGTCTACGAGACGGACGCTTACGGCGTGTACCAGTGGCTGCCCAGAAACCGGCACAAGGTGGGGAAGTACGGCGCAGTGAACTGGAATGAGGGACTGCACTCGGTGTTGAGGGGGAAGTTGAACCGACTGGCGCGCAGGACGAAGGGCTACTCCAAGAGCGTAAAGATGTTGGAGCATCTGTTGTCGCTGGTGTTCTTGCGGATGCTTAAACTCAATATCACTGAAATATGAGAATACCAGATTGCGGCGCGCCTATTTATCCTAAGCTATTCTGTCATATCATACCTTGGGGTATCCATAAGTTGCAGCCGAATGGAGGCAGAATAGTGAAAGCGCGAGCGCCACGAAACAGGACTCTCACCTGTTCGGAAGATGAGATGAATGTCCTGAGTGCGGATCTGGTGTCTGTCGAATCGTCCGCCACATACCATGAGGTCGAGAACCGGATTATCCACCAAGATATTTTCGATGCCGCGCCTCACCTGCCCGCGGGCTTCGTGGACCTGCTGATATTGGACCCTCCATACAATCTGTCGAAGAACTACAATGGCAGGATGTTCAGAGAGAAACGCAACTCGGACTACCAGATGTGGTTTGCTTCTGTGACCCGAGCGATAGGGCCTCTCCTGAAATCCAAAGCAACGGTTTATGTTTGCTCCGACTGGAGAACCTCTATCCTGATAGCGCCCATACTTGAAGATAGATTCCATGTGCGGAATCGAATCACATGGGAGAGGGAGAAAGGCAGGGGGGCTTCGAGCAACTGGAAGAACAACACGGAAGACATCTGGTTTTGCACAGTCTCCCGGCAATACACATTCAACGTTGATGCGGTTAAGCTAAAGCGCAGAGTAATCGCCCCGTATCGCGAGGACAATGGCATACCCAAGGACTGGCTAGAGGAGAGCGGAGGAAACTTCAGGATCACGCACCCGTCCAACATATGGACGGACATATCGGTCCCATTCTGGTCAATGCCCGAGAACACGGACCACCCTACCCAAAAGCCTGAGAAACTCATCGCGAAGCTGATTCTGGCAAGTTCCAATCCGGGCGATACAGTGTTCGATCCGTTCCTAGGAAGTGGCACATCGGCTGTGGTCGCGCGAAAGCTGGGCAGGCGATTCGTTGGAGTGGAGATTAGCCGTACATACTGTTGCTGGGCGCTTAAACGGCTACAAATGGCCGACAGCGCCCCGTCAATCCAAGGATATGAAGACGGCGTCTTCTGGGAGCGGAACTCGCTTATCCATCAGAGGCGGACACAGCGTACAAATCCGACAGGGACGGAGAGAATGATATGAGGTCATCCCTTTTCTACGATCGTCATAATGAGAAGGTCGCTGAGCTTATCAAAGACTATCTCAACTCTGTGCCAGAATTCTTGTCTGACCAAACCGCCCCCAGCACACGCGCGACGGGGGACGCTATACAAGACCTCATTGCCGATGAGTTTGACAGTCTGCTCGGGGAATGGTGCCAAGAATACTCCTCGGATTTCGCCCGGCGCGCAATGGCGGATGTCGCCTTTAGAGACGCGGAAGACTTTTACTGCATCGTTGACGTGAAGACGCATCGCGAAGGTACCAGATTCAGTATGCCGAACCTTACGTCAGTTGAGCGGCTATCGAGATTCTATGAGAATGACAGGAATATCTTCTCGCTGATCGTGGTCAAATACGCGCTCGATGGCAATAGAGTGGAGGTTTCCGATGTACTATTCGAGCCTATTGAATTCCTAGACTGGGAATGTCTGACAGTAGGAGCGCTCGGATGGGGTCAGATCCAAATTTCAGACTCCAATCGGATTGTCGTCAACCACGGGTACTCCAGAAAAGAGTGGATGCTGGCCCTCTGCGAATCAATTTTTGATTTCTACCCTAGAGAGATACTCAAAATTGAAGAACGCATACAAAGGTTTAGGAACGTGCGGACATTCTGGGAACAGAAACAGGATGTATGGACTTAATGAATAGGAGCTAAGGGTATGTCCACTGTCAGCATTGACCATATCGCTATGCCGACCGCCAACGCGGAGAGGCTTATCGAGTTCTACAAGCGGTTGGGATTCACCGTCAATGACGAGAAAGAGTGGCGAGCCGGAGAAGCGAACGCATTTTCTATACAGGTAGGCTACTCCAAGATAAATGTCCACCCGGAGGGCTATACCGCCAGTCTGCGGGGTCCTACGGCCGTGCCGGGCTGCGCGGACATCTGCTTCGTTTGGGACGGGACGGCCGACGAGTGCAAGGGGATGCTCGAAAAGGCGGGCGTCGAGATCATTTCCGGCCCCGGACCTAGGCGCGGCGCGCTCAAACACAGAAACGCCGTCAGCCTGTATGCCCGCGACCCGGACGAAAACCTGCTCGAATGGATGATTTATCTGTGAAGTAGAGTCAAATCAGCAAAGCGGCTGAACCGTATAGATATGTTGCGGCCGGTGAGCGAGGTTGCAACTACACGCCTGTAACAATTATGATTCAGCGTATCCCGCTTGGTCGTTTCAGGGCGGGTGAACAACGCATGAGCGCGCCGCTAGGCGCATATAAATCAGTTAGGACAAATCATTCGGGCGGAGTATGTTTCTATGGTAGCGACAAGCGGAAGCTCTACGGCAATAGTCAATATTCTCTCAATGTCTCACGGCCTCGCAGGCCGCGAGGTGGAACTGCCGGACTATGAACGAGACCGAATCGAAGATGTCGGCTTTCTGACCGCCATGACCCTCGTTCTACTTGGCAACTATGCCCAGACCGGACACTTCGGCGGTCCGCTGGCCTATACGCCCTATACGGTCGCCAGCCATCTTGTCGGCCCGGATCTGGGCGGTCTGAGGTACGACTACCGCCGACCCAAGCATCCATACGCGGACAGATTCATGCTCGCCGGGGGACACAACGCCCCGGTCACCTACGCGCTCTGGATGATTATGGGCGAGGCGCTCGCCCGCAAACACGCCGCGACGGGCAATGACCGCTATTTCGCAGACCCCGAAACTTCGATGCTTTCGATTGACGCGCTGGGATTCCGGCGCGGAAGAGGCGCGCTTGACACCATTCTCAAAGACAACGACCTTGTTGACCACCCGCTCATGGCGCAGGCGGCTATCAGGGGCATAAGGTCCCTCGCCGGACACTCCGAGACTACGGACCTTACCAACGACGTAAACGGCGGCCCCTCCGGTATCGGCATCGCCACCTCAGCGGGCAAGGCCGCCTTCTGGGACATCGTCGGCGCGCCCGACAGCCTGAAGATAATGGCTATCGAGGGCGAGTTCGCAATGACGTCCGGCCACTCGCAGGAGATGAAGACCGCCGCGGTCGCGCAGCAGGTCGGCAAGCGGCTTCGGGTTCTGCTCTCGTACAACAACGCGGGGATTGACGACGAGCTAGTGGGCAGCGTCATCAAGCCTGTCTATGACGCTTACAGGATAGAAGATCAGTGGGCGGCATACGGCTGGAACGTAATGACGCTGGACAACGGCAACGATTATGACCAGGTCGTCGCGGCTCTCAAGACCATGGAAGAGTGGGACCGCGAGGACGACAGGCCCATGATAGTCGTGGGCAAGACGGTCAAGGGCTGGTGGCCGGCGGCGCAGAACGGCTACATTCCGGGCTACGGCGAGCAGGTAGTCAGCTACCATAGCCACCCCTACAATCTGGCTATGAACGGCGACTACTTCCAAGGACTGGCCTCCACGTTCGAGAAGCGGTTCGGAGTAGAGTTCGAGGGCATCCGCGACGGAGCCGTCTCCGACGATAGGGAACGCCTCATCCAGTTCAAGAAGAACATGGATGTGGCTATGTCGATCCTGGATCAGAAGGGTCTGGGCGACTGGATAGCCGAACGCTTGGTTGAAATAGGCGACAGCGTGGACGACAGCCTGCCGCTTCGGATAGAACGCTCGACCAACCCGTTCAAAGACGCGCGATTGTCAGTCGAGAACCTCCCTGTGGAGCCTCAGAACGTCAGGGTGACAAATCCCTCATCCGGCGAGGAGAAGGAGCTGTCCATCAAGCTGTTCGAGGAGCCGGGCAACGTGAGCGGCACTCGCAGGGCTATTTCCGAGATAATCAAGTGGACGAACTACGTAACGGAGAATCGCTTCATCGTCGTCGCCGCGGATCTGGCCGAGTCCATAAACGTCGAGCACGGCGCGATATGGGACACGTTCGACCCGGTATCCAATCCGAGCGGCGGACGCCTGAAGGCCGCTATACAGGAGGCCGGCAACGCCTCCACCGCGATAGGCCTGGTGGGGCAGTCGGTGTCCCTCGACCCCAACGAACACGTGGGGGTCTGGGCGCTGAGCGGCACCTACGGGGCATTCACCCCGCTCATGTACCTGCCCTCCCGCGTCTGGAGCCAGCAGAATCAGGACAGCCCGTTCAGGACGGGAGTGCTGCACATACTCGCCGGACACTCCGGCCCCGAAACCGCGGCCGACGCGCGCACCCACTTCGGCATATTCGCGCCGCAGGTCTGGAAACTATTCCCGCGCGGCCAGGTGATTACTCTCAGCTTTTGGGACTATAACGACGTAGCGCCCGGGTACTTCGCGGCGGCGGAGATAGCCGCCCGCGACCCCAAGGTCGGCGTGATAGTCCTCGAAGTGGCCAGACCCGACTTCCCCGTGTCCGACCGCAACGCATTCGCCGATTCCGACCTTAAGGCGGCGGCGAAGGGCTTCTACCTGATACGCGACTTCGACCCGGACAAGCCCAGAGACGGCTACGTATTAGCGCAGGGATCGTCCTCGACGGTCAACCTCATATCGGCGCTGTCCCGCCTGGAAGAAGAGGGCGTGAACGTGAGGGTTATCGCGGCCATAAGCGAGGAACTGTTCAGCCGCCAGCCCGCGGAGTACCGGGAGTCGGTGTTGCCCGCCGCCGCTAAGTACGACCTCATGGTGGTGACCACAGGGACGCGTCGTATGTGGCCGGTTCAGGACGTAGGCCCGCTCACAGACGAATACTCGCTCACATCCGACTGGGACAACCAGTGGCTTACCGGCGGCTCCGAGGCGGACGTTATCGCCGAGGCTCACCTGGACGCCGAGTCCATCTACCAAGGCATTAAGCGCTTCGCCGCCGAGCGCCAAAGCCGCCTATCCCGCCAGAGGGAGGCGTTGTCGGCGCTGGAATAGCTACACTTACCGATTACGACGAGAAATATAGGGGTGGAGTCTCAACAAGCTCCCCCCTTGGGTCTCTATACTCCATTCGGGCAGTATCCCGATTCCGGGAAGCTATCCGCTAAGTCGCGCTTCAGGTTGTCTATCGCCGGATCGGGTCCGGATGCGGCGCCTATGGGATTCGACCGGGAAATTGGCTAGTTCCGCGGGACAATGCGCGAACATGAATATATGGAAAGCTCCCCGATTGTCATTCGCGCGTAAACTATTTGATAGAAAGCGAAGGCCACTAATTCCTTCGCAGGCTCCCGATCTCATCGTCGTGGGGCTTGGCAACCCGGAGCCGCATTATGCGCGCACGCGTCACAACGCCGGCTGGTGGCTGGTTGATCTGCTTGCTGGGAAGTACGGCGTAGATGTCGGCAGAGCGCACAGGACGACACGGCTCGGCGTCGGGGCCGTCGGCGACCATACCGTCGCGCTCGCCAAACCGCGAACCCATGTCAACGGCAGCGGCGCGGCCGTCCGATACCTGCTCGACAGGTTCCGAACCACACAGGGACGGCTGCTGATAGTGTATGACGAGACTGCGCTGCCCCCCGGCAAGCTCAGGCTGAGACCGAGAGGCAGCGCAGCCGGCCACAACGGAATCAAGTCCATCATAGAAGCGCTGGGCAACCAGGACTTCGCTAGGCTCAGGATAGGGGTAGGACGCCCCCCGCCCGGCGGAGACATGGTTGGCTGGGTTCTGGGCGAGATGTCCTCTGAAGACCAACGACTCGTTGACGACGCGATTGTTAGGTCCGCGGACTCGATACTCTACCTGCTGGACAACGGGGTTGACGCCGCGATGAACAAAGTGAACTAATGGAATGGCGGGTTGGAGTTCACGCAATATGGCGAACTCTTACACTCTCCATGTCCACCTATCACATCACAGCCATTCCTAATTCTACATTCGCCTACGCCAATCCCATCCGTCGCGCGAACGTTTCCACATAGCCCGACGACGCGCCGAATTTCAGCTCCGCCACCTTCGCGCGGCGCGTCCATAGCTGAAGGTCGTACTCCTCCATGAACGCGATGCCGCCGTGAACCTGCTGAGCGGTCAGCGTCGTCCACTTGTATGCGTGATTGGCGAGTGTCTTGGCAAGCGCGATTTCCTTCTCCGCGTCCCGTCCGTCCTCAATACGCGTGATGGCCTGATAGACGGCCAGTCGCGCCGAATCTATCGCTATGACCATGTCGGCGCAGGAGTGCTGCACCGACTGGAAGCTGGCGATTGGCCTATCGAACTGCACACGCTGTTTAGTGTAGTCAACTGTCATTTCCAGAACGCGCCGCGCCGCGCCCACGCTCTGAGCGCAGTGCAGCATCGCGGCCCTGTCCAGAGCGGCTTTCAGCGTCGGCCAGCCACTGTTTTCACCTCCCACTATGGCGTCTGAGGGTAGTGACACATCCTGGAAATGGAGCGAGTACTGCCTGTCGCGGGCAATGCTGTCCAGTGAAGTCGCGCGGATTCCGTCGGCGGACGTCGGTATCAAAGCCAGTGTTATGCCCTTTTCCGGGCTGCCATTTTGCGATGTTCGAAAGGGAGTCAAAAGCAAGTCCGCCGAGTTGGCGTATTCGACGAACATCTTCACGCCGTTCAGAACCGACTCGTCGCCGCGCCTTTCTACGGACATACGAATAGCTTCAGGACGGTAGCGAGCGTCCTCTTCGAGCATCGCGGCTGTCGCTATCAGCGAGCCATCCGCGATGCGGGGCAGAATATCCTCTCGCTGCCTATCCGACCCCGCGTCCTGAATCGTCAGGCCGACGACGCCCACCGAGTTGAAGAAGGGACCGGGAACGAGCGCGCGTCCGAATTCTTCCAGCAGAACCGCCAAGTCTGTCAGCGAGCCGCCGGAGCCGCCGTACCGTTCGGCGAAGGGCAAGCCCATCCATCCCAGCGCCGCCATACGCTCCCACAAATCGGCGGGATACCCGCGCTCGTCGAGTTCCATCGCTCTTACGAGGCTTGTCGGGCATTCGCGCTCGAAGAATTCTCTCGCGTCGCTCTTGAGCGTCTCTTGGGTTTTTGTTAGGGACAGGTCCATTCCGATGTTCCTGGATGTTGTGTTTTCAGGAAGTAACCTGCGTACCGCCCGAGCGGGTAAGCGAGGTGAATCCGGTGGAGTCCGGTCTGGGCATTCCAAGTCCGCGCCGCGCTATGATGTCGCGCTGCACCTCATTCGCGCCGCCTCCGAAACGCAGGAATATGCCGCTGCGATACGCCTGCTCCATCTCGCCGTCCAGAAGCGTGTAGGGCGAGCTCTTGGTCAGTTGGCCGTACATACCTAGAAGCTCGAACCCGAAGTCCGCCACCTCCTGTATCAGATCGGTCGCCACTATCTTCAGCGCAGAGCTTTCGTAGTTCGGCACTATACCCTGATCTATCATCCAGGCGGTGCGGTACGAAAAGAGCCGCACGACTTCGAGCTTCATGCCCAGTTCCACGAATCGGGTCCTGACACGCGGCTCCTGGGACAATGGTCTGCCGTCGCTTTCGTGAGAGTTGGCGAATTCCATCAGCCTGTCCATGCGTCGCAACAGGCCGGTGTAGCGCGAGCCAATGCTGACCCTCTCGAAGTCCAGAGCCATTGCAACGTGATACCAGCCTCTATTGGGTTCGCCGATAAGGTTCTGGCGGGGGACGCGCACGTTGTCGAAATAGACCTCGTTGGTACGCCCGCTGTCCATACGCCACAGCGGACGAACCGCAATGCCTTCCGAGTCCATCGGAACCAGAAACACGGAGAGTCCCCTATGCTTGCGCGCCTCCGTATCCGTCCGAGCCAGCAGCCACACGTGGGAGGAGAAGTGCGCCGCGCTGGTGAACATCTTCTGGCCGTTGATGACGAAATCGTCGCCGTCAACCACGGCGCGCGTCCGGAGTCCGGCCAGGTCGGTTCCCGCGCCGGGCTCGGTGTATCCGAGCGCGCACTCCACTTCGCCGCTGAGCATCTTGGGCAGCCATTCGGCGCGCTGCTCGTCCGTTCCGACGTTCATGATAGTCGGACCGACCATGTTAGTGGCCGTTCCGTTAGTGTACAGTCCGCCGAAGCGTCCGATCTCCTCAGAGAAGATGTACTGGTCCATGAGCGAGCGTCCCAGTCCACCGTACTCCTTCGGCCAGGATATGCCAAGAAGCCCGCGGCTGCCCAAAGCGCGCATGAACCGCTTCTGCGCCGGCCCGGGGCCAACGTCGTCCGCGTTCTTCATCTCCTCGCGCAGTTCGGGCGTTATGAGGGACTCGATGGTAGAGCGGATTTCATCTCTCCACTCATCCTGCTCAGGGGTAAATCGGAAGTCCATGCGGGAGTCTCCGTTCGTCGGGTTCTGAAGGCTACGGAATGTAGGGGCGACCTTGCGGCCGCCCACTCGCATTCCATTCTTCCCATTGAGGAAGTGAAAATTAGGCAGGCTCGAACACGGGCAGCGCTATGTTTCCCTCACCCTGGTCTATCCAGGTGAGCTTGACCCGCATCCCGCACCGGATGTCCTCTATCGGGTTCTCGACTCCCACCACATTGGTCATGATTCTGAAGCCTTCGTCAAGGTCAACATAGGCCAGCGCGTATGGGCCGAGGTCCTTAAAGGCAGGATGTCGGTTCTGCATCACAACGCTGAATGTGTAAACCTCACCTTCTCCCTTGGAGACGTTCCATGAGATATTGGGGGAAAGGCATCCGGTGCAATGCGCGCGAGGATAGAAGATGACCTCGTCGCAGTCATCGCAGGTCTGGTAGGTCAGTTCACGCCGTTTGGTCGCTTCCCAGAAAGGCTCGGTGTCTTGCTCGGGGAAACGCGGCTGTGGTCTCAGAGCTTGTTCAGTCATTTCGTTTCTCTCCGTTGATTATCAGCGCTGGATTATAGGTTCACCCAATCGCGGGGGATCAGGTTAGTCGGCCGCGAGTATGGTGACGCCCGTTGCGTGTCTGGAACCCAGCTGTCCACCGTTTCCGACCGCGACCGCAAGTTGAGCGTCGTCCACCTGGGAGGTGGATTCGCCTCTGAGCTGACGCGCCGCCTCAATGAGCAGGTAGATGCCGCGCTCGCCCGGATGGTTGGATGACAAGCCCCCGCCATCGGTATTCATGGCGGGCTTGCGCGGGTCGTCGAACACAAGATGCCCCTGCGCGACGTACTCCCCGCCCTCGCCCTTCTTGCAGAAGCCGAGGTCTTCTATCATGCACATAACGGTTATGCTGAACGAGTCGTATGCCATGAGGACATCAATCTCGCCAGGGCTGACGCTTGCGTCCGCGAAGGCGCGAGGCCCGGACTGCGCGCCCGCGCTCACAGTGATATCGCCGCCGTTCTCGCGGTACTTGGTGGCCTCGCCGCCGCCGATTATCCACACCGGCTTCTTGGCGCAGTTGGCGGCCACTTCTTTGGACGCTATGACCACCGCGCCGCCGCCGTCCGAGATCATGCAGCACTCCAGCAGGCGGAGCGGCCACGCTATCATGCGCGAATCAACCACGTCCTCAACCGTAAGCTCGCGGATGCCCACAAACTCGAGGTCGGTCATAGCCTTGACCGCTTCCGGGTTTCGCATAGCGTGTTTGCGCGTTGCGACGGATATGTGGGCGAACTGCTCGTTCGTGGTGCCGTACTGGTGCATATGGCGATTCTTGACCATCGCGTAGTTGGCTATCAGGGTCTGGCCCCAGGACGATTCCATATTAGACTGGGGATTGGCGGCTCCCAGCCCGACTGCGCCTCCGGTGCCGATGGCGCGCCTGTCGGAGTGAGCGGTCGAGCCGTATGTAAGCAGTGCGACGTCGCACTTGCCCGCGGCTATCATGGTCGCGGCATGGTTGGCCTGGAACTCGTAGGAAGTCCCGCCGACGGCCGTGTTGTCTATCAGTCTGGGCTTGATGCCGAAATATTCGGAAATGCCAAGCCCGCCTATGCTCTGATGGCTGCCGGTATCGTAAACCGCGTCCACATCGCTCCAGGCAAGACCTGCGTCTTCAAGCGCGCGGGCGGCCGACGCCGCCTTTATCTGCAGCGCGCTCACTCCCGGGCCGACAACCCTGAGCGGATATTCGTGGATGCCGACAATGGCGGCCTCTCTGATTTGGGGCATACAGCAACGCTCCTTTCACGAGGCTCTGGCCTCGAAGCATGAATTCAAAGGTGGGGCAAAGTTAGCACAAGCACGCGCCATCGTCAACGAACAGGTCCCGCGCTCCGCGCGGGACCTGTATCCCGGCGCAGCCACTCCCTTGCGCCACGCCCGAACTTGTGGTTACTTGCCCAACTCGCTAGAACATATCCTCAGCGCTTAGCTCGGAGGCAGGGATGGTGAAACTAAAAACGTCATCCTCGGTCTCGAGGTTCACGCTCAGGCCGTCGCCGTCGCGCTTGAGCCATATCTTGCCTCCGCTTCCCGGGTCTTCCAGAAAACTCCGGAGACGGTCCTGGAACCCGTCCGGCGCGTAAGCGTCGAGAACGCTTTCGTCAATATCCTCTAGCAGAGACGAAACTGTGTCCGTGTCGTATCCGAAGCGGAAGCCGCCAATCCCGCGTCCAGAACCGAGGGCGTTCGTCCTGACGCGGGTATCATCAACATCAAGACGGTCAGAGGACCGGCGATGATGCACAACGCCGCGCGGACCAGATTTGTGCATTCTGCCAAAGCGGTGTCCGAAGCGGCCCCGCCTGCCAGTATCGTCCTGCTTAACCACCCTGACCTCGCCGTCAACATCCATAACGATTATCCGGCCATCGGTGTTCAGGCCCGACAGATCGTCCAACTGCCCTCCTCCCGCGTATATGCGGGTGTCATCGTTGACCGAGTAATCAATCGGGGCGGAGCCGTCCATGGGCTGAAGCGTGAACGTTCCGGCGTCGGCGTCCAGAGCGCTGACGCTGCCGAATACGGTTCGATAGGTATGGTAGTCCCCGTCTTCGTCGGCCATCACAACCTCGCTGCTGGAAAATCGGTCCCGCCTATCTCCGGCCTTGTGGCCTTTTCGATATTCCTCCGCTTCCCACTCGCCGACAGTCACGGTCACATCCATGCCGGAGCCGTCGCGCGTAATCGTGAGGGTGATAGCGGCGCCCGCGCCCGCGTCCGCTATCGCGTCGGTCAGGTCTTCGGCCGCGCCAATCGCCTCGCCGTTCACGGCGGTTACCACATCTCCCGATTCCAGAACCCCATCCGATGGTCCGTCCTGCAAAACCTTAACCACTTTTACAGAGCCGTCCGACAACTGATGTATGACCACTCCGATATAGGGCTTGGCTTCTTCATCGGAGTCCGGCGCGGCCTGGAGTTGCCCCATACTGTCGGGCCGCGCGACCGAGTCCGATTTCTGGACGTCGGCGCGGGGCAGGGCTTGCGTCCGCGTCTTGTCTGCGATGGCCGTATCTTTTGCCGTAGCCTCGGTGGACAGCGGGTTGGACAAGACTATGGCAGCCACGACAATGACCGCCAGAACCGCTAACCCGCCTATGGCCGCTATCCTCATATTCATACGCTCGAACCTCCTCTTCATGGCATTGTAAACAGCGTCGTTCCGCCACATAGAACGCGAGAAGGCCAATTCGGGTTAGCGCGCATTTTGACGCAGGCGACCCAAATGGCGAACTTTACGCCAGTTCGCAGGGTATGCAAGACAGGGAGTCATGTTAGCCGCCTGCCCACCTTTCGCCACAGACGCTTCAGCCAGTTGTGCCGGCCGGACGCCTTCGGCGCAATGAACGACCGGAGCGCGGACAGCGGACCCCGGTTCCTCGACCGCGTTCTATCGGCGGTGCACTTCGCGCAGTTGCACGCCGGGGGATGTTCGTAATACCAATTCGGCCTGCCCATCGCTTGATCTTCGCTCCTGTTTCTAGCGCCGAAAGCGGTGACGGCTGCCACTCCTACAACGCTGTGTTACAATGATACTATGAATTGGAGACGGCTGGAACGCTGGGTAACGACGGCTTTATACATAGCTGGCGGCGTGGGGCTTGTTATTATCCTAATCAAGCGTCTGATTCCTGAAAATTCGCCACTCCAACGACTCGCCGAAAACGCAGTTGTTTATCTGAGCGAACTGGGCAGCGTCAGCAGTGGCTTGATAATCGTGATTGTTCTGGCCACCTTGGGAGGAAACGCTATCATGGCATCAATCTTCAGCGGCGTTGACAGGTATAGAAAGTGGAAGGAGGATGAACGGCGGCGGCGGGAAGAGTTTATTCGCGTCAGAGAAGAAAGCATTGCGGAAGGGCGTGAGGAAGGGCTGGCCGAAGGGCGTGAGGAAGGGTTGGCCGAAGGGCGGTCCGCTGGGCGGTCCGAGACGCTGGCCGATATTCGGACGCGGTTGACCAAGCGCGGCATTGACCCCGACGATATATTGCCTCCGGCAGAAAACGGTACCCAACCATCCGAGTAAGAGATTTCTTTCACCACTAGAGTTCTATGAGAGGATACAATGCCGAAAGCCACACTTGATCTGGAAGACCCCGAAATTCTGCGACAACTCGGCGCAGAGTGGAAATTCGGAGCGGGATGGGAGCCGGGCAGTCCGAATGAGGGGCTGGTGTCGCAGGCCGCAGGCAGCGCGGCCCGACATACCAGCTATGACGATTCGGGCTGGGAGGTTATTGACGACGTGGAGGCGGGCGGCAAGGAAAAAGCCGCCGGCGGCGATAACCCGGGCATACGCAAGACACGCTCCACTGGCCTTACCTTCGGATGGTATAGGATAAGCGTGACCCTGCCCGAGAAGGTAGGAGACCTAGACGTGAAGGGCGCGCGGGTCTGGTTCGAGACCAACATTGACGACTACGGCGAGATCTGGGTGGACGGCGAATGGGATAGGGACGCGGGCGCGGTGAACGGGTTCAACGTTAAGAACCGAGTCAGCGTTACCGATAGCGCGAAACCCGGCGACTCCCATGTCATAGCCTGCCTCGCGGTCAACGGTCCGCTTGCGCGACCCGGCGGCGGCATATTCATGCGCTACGCTCATCTGGACTTCGAGAAGTAAGCGCGATGACCGCCTCATCCGCCAACATCGAATACACACTCTCGAGACTTCAGAATCTGGACCTTGCCCTATGATATCCGGCCAACGCAGACTGGCGCTGTTCCCGCTGAACACCGTCCTGTTCCCCCATGCGTCCCTTCCGCTCCAGATATTCGAGGAGCGCTACAAGTTGATGCTCCGGGAATGCTTGGAATCGGATTCCAGGTTCGGAGTTACTCTCATTCGAGAAGGCGCGGAGGTCGGCGCGCCGGCCGTTCCGCGCGATATAGGCACAGTGGCGCGCATAGTGCAGGTGAATCGCATCGAGGGGGACAAGTTCTTCGTGTCCGCCGTCGGCGAGCGACGATTTCGCATAATAGAGATAACCCAGCGCAGACCCTTCATTTCAGCGCAGGTAGAACTTCTCGACGATATTGGCGACACGCAGGTATCCGAGAGCCTGATTATCGAGGCCACCGACCTGTTCGGAGAGTACGCGCGATTCTCTGTCGGCGTGTCCGGCGGATGGGTGAAGCGCACGAAAGTCCCCTCCGACCCTACCGCCCTGTCGTACCACATCGCAGACAAAGTGCAGATGGAACTCTCAGACAAACAGCGTCTTCTGGAGCAGGAATCCACCGAGCGGAGGCTCGGCGCTGAAATTGACATTCTGAAACGGAGATCCCGAGTCATACGCCAGCAGATGACCTGGCAGCTTCTCAGCCGCTTCAGCCGACAGTAGTTTCTATGCCTCCGCGCAAGACATCCTATTCCATGGCGGAATCGCCTGTTAGACAGAACTTCCATACCACTGAGGAAAGACAGACATGGACTATTCGACCGTCAGAAGTGAGCGAGTCGGGGATGTGGGAGTCATAACCCTGAACCGTCCCGACAAGTTGAACGCTATCAACCGGGCGCTGATAGAAGACTTGGACTCCGCCATTCACGCAAACGAAGCCGACGGCGTTCGCGCCCTCATAGTCACAGGGGCCGGACGCGGCTTCTGCGCGGGCGCGGACCTCACCGCCGCCCCTGGCGAAGGCCATACCCCCGGCAACGAGACATTGCTGAAAAAGGGGATGCCCCTCGGATACCCGTCCCTGTTGCTGCGTCGCTTTCCGCGCCCGACAATAGCGGCCGTCAACGGAGCCGCCGTCGGAGCCGGGTTCGGACTCGCGCTGGCCTGCGACATACGCATAGCGTCCGAAAGCGCGCGATTCTCCGCCATCTTCGCCAAACGCGCTCTCACCCCGGACTACGGATGCACCCAGCTTCTGCCTATGGCCGTGGGCATGTCTAGGGCAATGGAACTTATGTACACTGGAGACATCATTGACGCCCGCCAAGCGGAGCGCATCGGCCTCGTCAACCACGTAGCGCCGGACGACGAGTTCACCGAATACGTCATGCAGTTCGCTCATAAGCTGGCCTCCGGCCCCTCGGTCGCGCACGCCATGACCAAGCGCATGGCTTACTCCTCTCATAGCCGAAGCCTAGAGGAACAGCTATGGATAGAGGGCCAAGCCAGCCAGGTGTCCGGTATGTCTGAAGACCGCGCCGAGGGTGTCAAGGCATTCATGGAAAAGCGGGAGCCTGTCTTCCGGGGGCGCTAGTCGCTTTCATCCCGACTCAGGAAAGCCACCGCGGACTCAGGGTCTATCAGCGGGTACACCTCGAACTCCGCGGGGACCATCTCCGCCCACTCGGTCAGCAGCCGGTGAAGCGTCTCGTTGGAATCAACGTCGAACAGCGCTACCGCGCCCCTTCCCACCCTTGCGAAGAAGAACCTCGCGAGGCCGCGGTCCAACTTGTCCTGCGCCCAGGGCCAGTATCCCTTTCTCCGCTCGCGCACCTCGGAAGGGCGTGTCGGCAACGGCGTACTGATGGCTAAAAACAGCATCATCTCTCCTTGGAATGTCCTTCTATCTTCGTCGCGCGAACACGCGGCCGGGTTCGCCCTATGTTACAATACGCCCGCGATAGATCCACTGGCAAACTTACATCAAGCATGAATTCAGCAGGCAAGCATGATGACATACCTAACCAATATCAAAGCCCTCACATTCGACGTGGGCGGCACTGTCTTCGACTGGCGCGGCGCAATCGAAAAGGAAGTCAGCCGTCTCGCCGCCGAACAAAACGCCGACTTGGACATCACTCAATTCGCCACCGACTGGCGTCGCGGTATGTTCGCCATGCTCGCTCGCGTCCGGTCCGGCGAACTCCCATGGATGAACGCGGACCAACTGAACAGGCGTGTCCTCGACGACGTTCTGAACAAACACGAGACGCTCACACTATCCGAGTCCGAGCGCGATGACCTGAACGAGGTCTGGCACAAGCTCAGCGCGTGGCCCGACGCGACGGACGCGATAGAGCGACTCAGAAGCCGTTACAGCGTCGTTGTCCTGACCGTCCTCAGTTGGTCAATAGTCGTTGACTGCTCTAAGCGCAACGGCATTGATTGGGACGGCATACTATCCTGCGAGTTCCTCGGACACTACAAGACCGACCCGGAGGCGTACCTCACCGCGCTCAAACTGCTCCGGCTGCATCCCTCCGAGGCAATGATGGTCGCCGCGCACTCCGGGGATCTGCGAGGCGCGAAAGCCGCCGGACTCCATACCGCCTATGTCCACCGCCCGGGCGAATCGGACGTGTTCCCGGGATCCGACGATCCGGTATCCGCGTCGTCCGAGTTCGACGTCAGCGCGGTTGACTTCCCCAACCTCGCCGACAAGTTGCTTGACTGAGCGATCAGAACCCCGCGCGCTTGTCACAGATATACAGAAACGACTCGTTCGCCAGGAAACGACGCAGGTTTTCTTTGAAGACCTCGCGCCTACCCTCCCACATTTGTGTGGTCAGCGCCGAAGCGTGCGGCGAGATAATGACGTTCTCCAAGCCCCACCAAGGGCTGTCCTCCGGCAGAGGCTCAACCTGGAAAGCGTCAATCCCCGCCCCCGCGATACGCTCGCTCTCAAGCGTCTCGTATAGCGCATCCTCGTCCACTATTCCACCGCGCGAGATGATAATCAGATGCGCCGTCGGCTTCATCAGCTCCAGCTCCCGCGCCCCTATCATCCCCATGGAATCCCGCGTATAAGGAGCCGTCACCACGAACCAGTCCGACATCCGCAGAAGGTCGTCCAGCCTGTCCAGACCCCATATCTCCCTGACTCCGGGCGGCGGCGCGAATGGCTCCCTATCCACCGCATACACATCCATGCCGAACCCCAGGGCCCGCCTCGCCACCGCCTGACCAATGCCGCCCAGCGCGAGTATCCCCATCGTCGCGCCCTCCATCTCCACTTGGGCGCGGTCATACTTGCGCGTGTCCCAGACACGCGCCTTCTGGTCTAACAGCATCTCGTGCGTCCTATGCGCGAACGCCAGACACATCGCCATCACATGATCGGCCATTGGCGCGGCATGAGGCCCGCGCGCGTTCGTCAGCGCGACATCGCTGTCCACGATTTCGGGAATCTCGGTCAGCTTGTCTATCCCCGTACCGGGACAGTGCAGCCACCTCAAACGTTCCGCCGCCAGAAACACATCACGGCTCGGCGTACCCATAAACACATCCGCGTCTTTTATCTCCCGCGCCTGCTCATCCTCCGAAGCCGCAAATACGAACTCCAGATCCGAGAACTCACCCCGAAGGCTCTCCTCAAACCCATCTCCCAACAAACCTGTAACAACTACTTTCATCGCTCTCTCCCTTCTTAACTCTTCCAACTCGGCTCGCGCTTCTCCAGAAAAGCGCCAATTCCCTCTTTCGCGTCAGCCGTCTGCAGATTCTCCACCATCACCCGTTGCGCCAGTTCGTAGGCGCGTGGTCTGTCCATAGCCATCTGTCGGTAGAAAGCCGACTTGCCAATAGCGACTGTACTTGTCGGCGCGGACGCGACCTTCTCCGCCAGAGCGAGCGTCTCCTCATCCAACCTATCCGCCGGAACCACGCGGTTCACCAGCCCGGCGCTAAGCGCTTCCTCCGCCGAAATGGGCTGTCCCGTCAGAAGCATCTCCATAGCCCGCTTCAACTGCACGGCTCTTCCTAGCGCCACCGCCGGAGTCGTGCAGAACAGACCGATGTCCACGCCCGGAGTGGCGAACGCCGCGTCTTCCGACGCCACCGCCAGATCGCACGTCGCCACAAGCTGGCATCCCGCCGCCGTAGCCAGTCCCTGCGCTTGCGCTATAACAGGCTTAGGAAGCAGACGGATTGACTCCATCAACTCAGTGCATCGCCGGAACAGAATCGTCCGGTCTTCGATACTGCCTTCCGCTAATTCACGTAAATCATGTCCAGAACTGAACACAGGTCCCGCCGCGCGAATCACAACCACCCTCACCTCGCCATCGCCTTTCGCGCTCTCAAGACACGCCAACATCTCATCCAGCGCCGCCAGCGAAAGCGCGTTCCGCCTGCGCGGATTGTTCAATGTCAAAACCGCAATGCCATCCCTGACCTCGTACAACGTAAGACTTTCTGGCATATACTCCACCTCTACCTGTCTCTAATGGCACTATCTTCGGTTAACCAGCGGATTGCCCTTCTAATCCCTAGTCGTCTCGGCTCATGTCTAACTTAAAGAAAATCGCCGCGCCCATTCTACAACAACCTGAGAGCCTTACCGCGCCCAAACTCCCAATTCAGTTCATGGTATCCTATGCGCCATCGAGCGCAATCCCCAATCAACTCGGAAGGAAAAACGCAATGGCAGGCAAGATACAAGTCGGAAACGTGGAGATAGTAGCTGTTCTGGATATGGTTCCACCGCCACGAGACCCTACCATCTTCATCAGGGACCATCCGCGTGAGGCTTGGGCGCCCTACGAAGACGAAGTTCTGGAAAACGGAATGCTCCAGCTATACTACGGCTCGTTCTTCATGAGGTCTCAGGGAAAGACCATACTTGTGGACACCGGAATGGGCCCCGGCCCTCACGCCCACCTAGAGAACCGGACCGGCGACCTCATCGGACAGATGCGCGCCAAGGGAGTCGGCCCGGACGACGTTGACATTGTAATACATACCCACCTTCATCCCGACCACGTAGGCTGGAACGTGGACAGTTCCGGCGAGACCGACAAGCCCTACTTCCCAAAGGCGCAGTACCTCGGCCCCCGCAAGGACTGGGAACACTTCATGCGGCCCGAAGTTCTGCCCGACGCGCCCCACATCTCCCAGAACGTCATACCGTTGGATAAACTGGGCCTCATAGATTTCATAGACGACGGCCACAACGTAACCGACGACATAACCACCCTGGAGACACCCGGGCACACACCAGGACACCAGGTCATACTCGTAAGCTCGCAGGGCGAAAAGGCCGCCATCATCGGCGACCTTATACACAACCCCGTCCAGATATACGAACCCGACTGGTGCGCCTTCGTGGACACCCGCCCGGAGGACACCCGCCGCTCGCGCAGAGCCTTCATGGACCGCGCCGAACGCGAGAATATGATAGTCGCCGCCGGACACTTCCATCCCGACCGACACGTAGGAAGATTCGTCAGACTGGAAGGCCGCCGATACTGGCAGGCGATATAGCGCGCTGGCCTATGGCCTTGACAGAGGTTTTGCCATGACAGCCGAACAAATATCGGAACTAGCCGCAGGGTCGAGGCCGAATTGACACAATGCCTGCTGAGAGTAGCTCGTTTTAGTGGCGCAGACCGCAGTGAATTTCTGGACAACAGGCAGTTCCGCGGCAACGCCTTCACGCTCCTCGCTCACGCCGAGCGTTTCCTGCGCGAGCGCCTCCCGATTGCCGGGCGCATTACCTCGGACTCTTTTACCCGGATAGACGAACCGATTTATCCCCCGGCAGCATTGCGTGAAGCCTTGGCCAACGCTATTTGCCACCGAGACTACACCAGCGGAGGCGGCTCTATATCCATCGGGATATACGACGACAGACTGGAAATTACTTCGACAAGCTCCCTGCACTTCGGTTTGGCGGCCGCCCGGGGACGAGGGCGTGGGGCTAGGTGGGAACTCTCCAACCCAATAACCGCTAATTAACCGCCAATTGTGTTCGGATGGAACAGCGTCCGACAGGGACGACTTCGCATTTCGCCTCATACCCGTTCGGGAATGATCGGATTTCAAAGACGGGCTGTTGACCCTTAGCCACATTGGTATATACTGGCAAGCGACAGTCGGCGAAATAAATCCGACGCCGGGCATGATGGCGTCGGAACATTTGAGGAGGCGCTCGGATGGCAGAATCCAATTGGGGACAGATTTACAAAGACTTGGGCGCTCAGCCCATCATCAACGCTATCGGCAGCGTGACTATGCTTGGCGGCTCCACGCCTGCGCCGGAGGTTAAGGAGGCGATGGAGGCCGCGGGAGTAGCCTACATACCCCTGATGGAGCTGGAAGAAAAAGCAGGCCGAGCCGTCGCCGACATGGCCAACGTGCCGGCCGCTTGGATAACGTCCGGAGCGGGTTCGGCTCTCACTCTAGCAGCCGCGGCGGTCATGGCCGGAGACGATGACGACCGCATACAGCAACTCCCAGACACCACCGGGATGAAGAACGAGTTCCTCATTCAGCGTCGGCAGAGATATTGGTATGACCGCTGCCTGGAGACATCCGGCGCAAAGCTCGTCGAGTTTGGATCTGACGAGGGCACAACCCGCGAGGACCTCGAAAACGCCATCGGCCCCAACACCGCCGCCGTCCACTTCTACGCAGTCGAGCAGGAACCCGATTCCAACATCCTTCCGCTCGAAGACTGCATAGAGATAGCGCGCGAACATGACGTAGCAGTGACGGTTGACGCCGCGGGCCAGATATATCCGCTCGAAAACTTCGGCAAGTACGTCCGCATGGGCGCCGACTTCCAGTGCATAGCCGCCAAGTACATGGGAGCGCCCCAGTCCACCGGCCTCGCGCTAGGCACCGAAGACTTCATTCGCAAGCTCGGCTACCAATCCTTCGTCGGCTACGAAGGCCGCCGAATCCGGGGCATCGGAAGACCGCACAAGGTTGACCGCCAAGAGATGATAGGCGCGGTCGCCGCGGTCAGACGCTGGTTCACCATAGATCACGAATCCCGTCTCGCCGAGGCGGAGCAGAGAAGCCATGCGATCCTACAACACATAACGAACATACCCGGACTCAAGGTCGAGATGATGGACAACATCATCGGACACCAGCCCTTCGGCGTCCATCTCGAGGTTGACCCCGAAGTCGCCGGCTTCTCAGCCCAGCAACTCGTGGACAGGCTGAAAGCGGGAGACCCGCCCATCTGGACACGCGTCCGCGAGGGCGAGGAACACATAGACATCCACGTCTTCGGCCTTTACGAGGGCGAGGAAGATATCGTGGGCCGGCGAATAGCGGCGGAGTTCGCGGACTAACGTCTCAGCCTAACCGTACTCTAACTCATCGCAGGGGCGAGGTTACTTCCCGCCCCTGTCTATTTTTGCAGTGTTCGCGCAACTCTAAACAGGAGTGTTGATATGCCCGGGCCATTGGAAGGGATTCGTATAATTGATCTCACCCAGGTGCAGGCCGGCCCGTCCTGCACCCAGCTGTTCGCCTTTCTCGGAGCGGACGTCATCAAAGTGGAAGAGCCGGGCGTAGGCGACCGCACCCGCCGCGAACGAGCGATAAAAGACGAAGTGGACAGCTTCTACTTCATCGTTTTCAACGCCAATAAGCGCAGCCTCACACTCAACCTCAAGTCCGACGCCGGGCGTCACATCTTCCTTAAACTAGTGGAAAAAGCCGACATCGTGGTCGAGAACTACGGCCCCGGACAGATGGAAAGGTTCGATCTAGGCTACGAAGTACTCAAGGCTGCCAACCCCCGCGTCGTTTACTGCACAATCAAGGGATTCGGCGCTTACGGTCCGAACTCCCACATCAAGAGCTTCGAGCATATAGCTCAGGCCGTCGGCGGCGCTATGAGCGCGCAGGGCGAACCCGGACGCCGACCGACATTCGTCGCCCCCGGCGTCGGCGACTCCGGCACAGGACTTCACGCCGGCATCGGTATGCTTGCCGCTCTCAGAGCGCGCGACGAAACAGGACAGCC
Source organism: Dehalococcoidia bacterium (assembly GCA_965214185.1). Classification (GTDB taxonomy): domain Bacteria; phylum Chloroflexota; class Dehalococcoidia; order Lucifugimonadales; family UBA1123; genus VXRN01. The sequence goes on from CBDCBF010000001.1 coordinate 159,335, forward strand.
GCAGCGAGTCGAAGTCTCCATGCAAGACGGCATCGTCAACCTGATGCGAATCCGCATGATTGACACATTCAACACCGGCCTGCCCGTCGAAAGGCAGGGCAACACCGCTTGGGGCGGCCCGCCCATGATATACCCCTGCAAACCCGGCGGCCCGGACGACTACATCGCCATAGTGCTGGCAGGCGACTCTTGGGACACGATCCTCGCTCTCGCGGGACGCGCCGACCTGATAGGCGACCCGCGCTACTCCACCTCCGAGGCCAGAGAACAACGCCCCGACGAGGTTGAGGAAATCATCACATCGTGGACACGCTCCATAACCAAGTACGAGGCCATGCGAACGCTGACCGAGCTCGGCATAGCCGCCGGGGCCGTCCAAGACTCCTGCGAAGTTCTGCGAGACCCGCATCTCAGGGCGCGCGAAATGGTCATAGACATTCAGGACCCCGCTCGCGGCGAATACCAAGTAATCGGATGCCCCATCAAAATCGAGGGCAACGACACGCCGGCGACCCCTCCTCCCCTACTGGGCGAACACACCGAAGAAACCCTAACCACCTTGCTCGGAATGACCGCCAAGGACGTAGCCCGCCTACGAAAAAAGGGCGTCATCTAGTTCGCTGAAATTCAGTCCGCGGCCGCCGGTATAGCAAGCTCCGGGTGCGGATACGGCGGAATCTGCGCGGCGACAACAGCCTCCCGCTCAGCCTCGCTCAAGGCATGGAATCGTTCGGCGGCGTCCAGTACCTTCGGCAGAAGACTAATCTCGCCACAGCTAGGGGCCGTGTGCATAGGCTGAGACAAGACCCACCAGAGCGACCTATCTATATCCGCCTGTTCGCGGTGCGGATCATACCACGTACGGCAGTCGCGCGCGCCGTCGTCCCATCCGCCGCGCGCTATCATCTTGATAGTCTGGATACCGACGTTCTTGGAGTTCGCCTCCGCCAGAAGCTCCTCCGAATCGCGGCGATAGTCCGGATTGCGCGCCATTGCCGGATTCAGAGGGAACATCACAGTATCGAAGTCGAAGCGGCGCAACGCCTCCAGAATGGCGCTCGGCGCATACGGCCCATGTCCGGTGACGCCAAGCCACCTCGTCAACCCCTGCTCCCGCATCTCCACCAGCGTCTCCAGCGCGCCATCCTTGGCGGTAGCCTTGTCCAGTTCGTCGAGATTGACAACCGAATGAAGCTGAAACAGGTCGAACTCCTCCACGTTAAGCCGCTTGAAAATGCTCTCAACATCCCGCCAGGCATCGTCCCTGCCACGAAAGCGCGTCTTCGCGCCCAGAAAGACATCGCCTCGTATCTCCGGCATCCACGGCGCCATGCGCTCCATGGACTCGCCATACGAGGGCGCGATGTCAATGTGATTCACGCCATGGTCAAGAACAAGCCGAATAGCCTCGTCCGCCTCATCCTGGCTAACATATCCAACGCTGAAAGCCCCGAACGTCACCACAGTACTCTCATGCCCCGTCCGACCCAATACTCGCTTCTCCATAGCCAACCTCCGATGATATTTAGATCCTATTCTATACCATACCATTAGCTGACCTCTGGTGTGATAAACTTGATTCGGCCCCGCCGCAACCAAATAAGACAGGCATATCAAACAAAGATTCGGTTAACGAGATAGCGTTGAAAGACAGGATTCTCTATCATGTCCAGACATGAAGGATCTCGTTGCGCCTGATTATGAATGTTAGTCTAAGGAGCTAGTTTAAGCGTATGTCCCAAGTATTCGACATAGCCGACCAATACGTCGAAAAAGTCGCCGAAATGAATCCTCTCAGCGCGACCTACATGGGCGTCCCCGGCCACGACCACAAGATGAACGACTTCGCCCCCGAGGCTGCCGAGGCCGAAGCCCAACTCGACCGCGACACGCTCGCCCGGCTTGAATCCGCGCCCGCCGAGGGCGACAGCGACCGCATAGCGCGCGAAGCCATGATGGATAGCCTGCGGCTCAACCTCGACAGACACGACGCCAACGAACATTTCCGCAGTCTCAGCATGATATTCAGCCCGATTCACAGCATGAGGCAGGTCTTCGACCTCATGCCGCGCGACACCGAAGACGCGTGGCAGAACATCGCATCGAGAATGGCGCTGATTCCAGAAGGCGCGGCCAGCTATCGCAGAACCTTGGAAGAGGGCCTCGAACGCGGCCTCGTGGTAGCCAAGCGTCAGGCAATCGAGACCGCCGCGCAGTGCGACATCTGGAACGGAAACGCCGAAGGCCACGAGTCGTTCTTCGAAAGTCTGGCTGACGCGTTCTATAAATCCGCCGCGACCTCCGAATCCATCGAGAACGAACTGAGGAGCGCCGCCCAGTCCGCCAATCGCGGCATCGCCGAAATAGCCCAGTTCCTCCGAGAGACATACATCCCGCGAGCGGCGGACCGCGACGCCGTCGGACAGGAACGCTACTCCCTCGCCGCACGCGTGTACAACGGAATCGAACTCGACCTGCTCGACACTTACCAATGGGGATGGGAACAATTGGACTGGGTGGATTCCGAGATGGACAGCACAGCCGAGAAGATAGCGCCCGGACGCTCCGTTGAGGAAGTAATCCGCATACTGGATACGGACCCCGACCGCGCCATCGAGGGCGTTGATGAGTTCCAAGAATGGATGCAGCGACTGCAGGACCGCACTATACGCGAGTTAAACGGCGTACACTTCGACATCGCCGATCCGGTCAAGAAGATAGAGGCGATGATAGCCCCACCGGGCGGCGCGCTCGCCATGTACTACACTCAGCCCTCCGAAGACTTCTCGCGCCCCGGTCGCACCTGGTATCCGACCGGAGGCAAGAGCCGCTTCCCCCTGTGGGGCGAGGTCTCGATCGCCTACCACGAAGGCGTCCCCGGACACCACTTCCAGCTTGGAACGACAGTCCATCTCTCCGACCGGCTTTCCAGATTCCAGAGGCTGCTCGGCGGAACATCGGGACACGCCGAAGGCTGGGCGCTCTACGCCGAGCGGCTGATGGGCGAACTCGGCTACCTCGACAATCCCGACTACTACCTCGGTATGCTGGCGGGACAGGCGCTGCGGTCGGTGCGGGTCATCATAGACATCGGTATGCACCTAGAGCTTGAGATACCGCGCGACCAGCCCTTCCGCCCGGGCGAAAAATGGACTCCCGAACTCGGACTGGAGTTCATCAAGCTCAAGAGCCGCTTCCCCGAAGACTTCGTAACCAGCGAAGTCAGCCGTTACCTCGGCATTCCCGGACAGGCCATCAGCTACAAGGTCGGCGAGCGAGAATGGCTCTCGGCCCGCGAAGAGTCCAAGCGCGAACTCGGCGCAGAATTCGACCTAAAAGAGTGGCACACCCGCGCCCTTTCGCTCGGGCCTATGGGCCTGGCTCAGATGCGTCGAGAGCTAAGAATATAGGACCGGCGACTCGGCGTTCTACATCTCCAATCCTCATTTCCACTGGTCGTGGTCGTCCGGCGGCCAGATGTTGGACGCGCCGCGCCCGGCGCCCTGAAGGCCGGAATCCTCGCGCCATTCCGCCGTCGCGTCCCGCCACCTCTCAAAGTGCGGAGCCTGCGTATGAGCCTCGAAAGCCGCCTCGTCCACATAAACCTCGTACAGCCAGATGCGATTCGGGTCCTCCGCGTCCTGTATCACGTCAAACCGGATGCAGCCCGGCTCATCGTTCACGGACCCAACCGCGTCCCCGATCATCTCCTCGATAAACTGTTCCTTATAGCCTTCCTTGATCTGAATGGGAGCGATGATTACGTACAATGCCTATCCTCCTGAGATTTGGAAACCGTTCGTGTCGGGTTTTGGGTTCACGGCGCCAACGACTTGCTGGCCGCCGATACGGCCGCGCCGGGGGCGACTTCATAGCCAACAGTGGGCAATATAGCTTCCAGCGCGGACAAAACCAGCAGAACGTAGTCCGCCCTGCTCGACTCGCCCATCAGACCGAACCTCCACACCTTCCCGTCGAACCGGCCCAAACCCTTGCCTATCTCTATGTTGTACTCCGAAAGCAATCTCGCCCGCGCCTCCGCGTCGTCCACGCCGTCGGGTATCCAGACAGGCGTGATCTGCGCCAGCCGCGCGTCCTCCGGCGGGACCACCTCCATTCCAAGCGCCTCCAGCCCTGCCCTCAGAGCCGCCGCGTTCCTCTCGTGGCGAGCGAAGCGATTCTCTATCCCCTCTTCCAGAATGATCCGCAGACCCTCCCGCAACGCCAGAACCATACTCACCGGCGAAGTGTGGTGATAGACGCGTGGCGAGAGCCAGTAGTTGGCGTTCAGATTCAAGTCCAGATACCAGGACGAAGGCGGCGTCTCGCGTGACCGAATCGAGTCGAGCGCCCTCCGGCTTAACGCCACAGGCGATAGGCCCGGCGGACAGCCCAGACACTTCTGCGTCGCGCTGTAACTGTAATCTATCCCCCAATCGTCGAACGCCATCTCATTCCCCCCCAGCGACGTCACCGCGTCCACCATCAACAGCGCGCCATGTTCTCCGGCTAAGCGTGAAACTTCCGCGAGCGGCTGTCTGACGCCGGTCGAGGTTTCAGCGTGTATGATAGCGACCAACTTGGCGTCGGGATTCTCCTTAAGCGCGGCGCCAAGCATTTCGGGCGGGAACGGCTTGCCCCACTCAGAGCGAAGGGCTACAACATTCGCTCCGACACGCGAGGCCATTTCAACCATACGCTCCCCAAAGAAGCCGCATATGCAGACAACCACCGTATCGCCCGGCTCCAGAAGGCTGGACAGACCCGCCTCCATTCCGGCCGATCCGGTTCCTGAAAGAGCCATCGTCACCGCGTCTCGGGTCTGGAACACCTCGCTCAGCAACCTCGACACATCCTCCAACATAAGAACATAGTCAGGGTCGAGATACCCGATCATGTTCTGAATCATAGCCTGAAGAACTCTCGGACTGACCATGGACGGGCCGGGGCCCAACAGAACCCGGTCAGGCACTGACAGAACCTCGGATACGGGCGCGGACGCTGGACTATTATCAGTCATGGGGTAACCATCTTTCGCTAAAAGTAATATTATTCGGAAGGCGAAGCCGAAAATCAGATGCGGTTGTAGCGGTCCTCGAATCGCACGATGTCATCCTCCCCGAGATAGCTGCCGGTCTGCACCTCTATTATCTTCAGCGGGATGGCTCCGGGGTTCTCGAGTCTGTGCTGCTCGCCTATTTGCACATAGGCCGCCTGGTTTTCATGAAGCAGGAACTGTTCGCCAGACTTCGTCACCTTCGCCGTGCCGCTCACTACAACCCAATGCTCGGCGCGGTGGTGGTGCATCTGCAAGGACATTGCGGCGCCCGGATTGACAGTTATCTGCTTTACCTGGAAGCGCGGCCCGAAGTCAACGGTCTCATACCAGCCCCACGGCCTGTGAACGCGGCGGTGATTCTCCTGTTCGCGTCGCCCATCCCGCTTAAGGCGCTCCACCAACTCCTTCACGTCCTCAACCCTGTTCTTGTCCGCGACCAGCGTCGCGTCCGCCGTCTCGATGACAATCACGTCCTCCAGCCCAACCACCGACACCAGCCCATGCTGTCCCAGTATCATCGAGTCGCGCGTCTCGTGGACGTAAACGTCCCCCTTCACCACGTTGCCGTCCGCGTCCTTGTCGCTGATGTCCATAATCGCCGCCCACGATCCCAGGTCGGACCATTCCGCGTCCATCGGGACAACCGCGGCGTGGCGCGGACTGCCGCTATTGGGCGCGGTTATCCGCTCCATGACCGCGTAGTCAATAGTGTCAGTCGGACACTCGGAGAACATTCTCGGATCCGGCCTGTAAAAGATGCCGTCCTCAGCCCCGTTGGAATACGCGTCTCTGCATACCTGCGCGATGTCCGGCCTGAACCGCTCGATCTCATCGAGCCAAGCCGACGTTCTCATAATAAACATACCGCTGTTCCACAAATATTCCTCAGTTTCGAGCATACTCTTCGCGGTCGCGCGATCGGGCTTCTCCACAAATTCGACAAGTTCGTAGGCGACGCCGTTCAACCCTTTCAGTTGGGAAGAGAATTCGGCTCCGCGCCGCATATACCCGTATCCGGTGTGCGGAGAGTCGGGCGTGACACCCAGCGTCACTATGCAGTTGTCCTTCGCCAACCGCGCGGCGACCACGACCGCGGACTGAAAGGCCGCGACATCTCCAATCGCGTGGTCGGCGGGAAAGGCGAGAATCAGCGGATCATCGTCATCCGCCCGATTCTCAAGCGCGAGAGCGGCGACAGTCAACGCGGGGGCGGTATTGCGCCCAACCGGCTCAAGAAGTATGGACTGCGGCATACTCCCTATCTGCCTTCCCTGCTCCGCCACCAGGAATCTGTGTTCCTCATTGCAAACGATTATCGGCCGCGCCATATCCGCCATGCCATCCAGCCTCAGAATCGTCTCCTGAAACATGCTATGTAGGCCCGCAATGGACAGGAACGGCTTGGGATAAAACTCTCTGGACAAGGGCCAGAGCCTCGTTCCCGATCCTCCGGCGAATATGACAGGATAAAGTTTCATAGCAATCCAGTTATGTCAGTGGAATGGTCTGCGTAAGTGGCTATAATACCACTTCAACCTCTAAACGAATAGTTCTAGCCGTCCAGCGCGGCGGCTACTATCAGCTTCTCCATCGCGATTCCGAGCGTTGTGACCTCTTCCAGACGGAGATGATCGCCCACTGTCACAACATACGACACTCCGAGAATCCTGCCCACCCTGAAATCCACCACCGTAGAAGATATTATACGCCCCGAACTGTCGTGGACGGCCTTGAGACCGACCGCGTCATCGAAGAACCCGGCCGGCTCCAATTCTTGCGCCTCCACCATCTTCTGGCCGTTGTCCAAGGTCGCCCCGACGTTCTCCGAGAAGTCCTTCAGGAATATATCGCGCATCCAGAGGCTTACGTTTTCGGGCGTATCAAACAGATGCGCGACCGAGCCCACTATCAAATCCGCGCCGTCCATATCCAAGCGCGCCGAGGGCGATACGAACTCTCTGAGAAACCCCGCTATCCGTCCGGCGTTCTGAAAACGGCGTTCAGTAGCCCCCTCGAATCCATGTTCGGCAAGGGTGCGATTGTCGAGTTCCCCATCGCGCGCCGCCGCGAAGCTCTCATACGGGGGCGGCAAATCCTGATCCAGCAGGACCATGTTCGGCAGATCTTCCTTACGAAGACCCATCGTAGCCTGTGCAATCGAAACCAGCGCCAAACCCTCCCAACCGTTCAATACCCGACACCAAGATTGTTGACGCCTGACCCCGCTATGTCAAGCGCTGCGCCCCGGCATCGGCCGCGAGATAGCCCAATCCAAAATCAAATCAACCCGCCAACTCAACCGGGCCGCCGCGCAGCCGGCATGATAAGATAACGACGCTCCGCAATAAAGATATAGGCGGCCCGAATGCCCATCAGCAAAAACATAGTGGATCAGTCGAAGTTCAACCACGATCCTGTTCTACTAGAAACGCGATAAGGACAGGAGACTGAGGCGTAGAAATAAAGACCGCTAGGAAGAAGGGCGAAGCGGTTGATGCCCACGGAGCGCGCGATCAATGGATGCGCCTGTTTGTGTACAGATCAGACAACGAGACTGAGCCTGCGTTGGACAGAATGCCTATGACATTCACGGAGGTTTATCTAAGCTCGGTCACCGTTGATGACTTCAGAAGAAACTCACGTGGGGAACGCGAACCGCTCTACGGCATTCGGAAACTCCGCGATCCGTTTGGCCGACATGCCATCCGACGTAAACCTCATCAGCCACTCCCAGTCCTTATCCCTCACCCCTGACCCAGCCGCCGAATCCGTTCCCGCAACCTCGCAACCTCCGCTTCGGCGGCCTCTCTCGCCGCTCTCTCTTCGCGCGCCCCGCTTTCCGCGGCCTCTCTCGCCGCTCTATCCTCACGCGCTCGAGCGTTCAGCTCAGCGGGCGTAGGCAGAAACCCTCCGGTAGCCGGATTCCGAAAGCGCAGTTTCCCCTCGACCCAGCACAAATCCAATCCCAATACAGGGCTGTATCCCCATATCAGACCGTCCGCTTCATCGTGCATCCGCAACGGTTCATACTTCCCCTCAACAAGCGCATCGCCCGCCAGAGCCGCGTCGTGGAATCGTCCCCCTGTGTGGTCAAACCTCCAATACTCGGCTATGCCAAGTCTAGCGTACCCCTCACGCTTGACAGTGTAATCCCTGCGCCCTGTGCTGCGCGAAGCCACCTCCAGAACAAAATCGGGCGGCTTGCCCACCTCATTTATCACATAGCCATTGCGCGGAATGATGTAATCCGGCCTTACCCCGAACGCCACCACGCCGTCCGGAGCGAATCGCTCGGACTCATTATAGGCTTCTTGTCGAATGTATCCCTCCCCCGAGACCAGAACGTCGCGGCGGTCGGCGTAATATACGTCCAAAGCCCCATCAAAAGCCTTGATGCCTTCGCGGTTCATCATGTCATGATCTCTCGGCGGGTCGGGCAGCGGCTCCAGATGCGTGTAATCAACAGCCGGCAACAACTCAGGTATAGTTCGTGCGACCATTATTAGCTTCTCCGTCTGATGGACTCCCCCGTTCGGAACAAATCATACCACATCCCCGTATGCAGATAGCCTCGCCCGGACACATCCATCCTGAAAATCCTAACTTCCCGCAAGCCCTGACCCAATATAGCCCATTCCCAACCCCGCTACACCCTCCCCCTCCGCATTCTGCTACAATGAGCGTATGCTAAACGACCTTAAAAGCGAATAACCATAAACCTAACTATATGGAATAAATTCCGGCGCTCGGAAAATCGCTCCCAACAGGAAAATACTGGAAGATACAGGTCATATACAGGCGCCAGACCCCTCCAGCAGGCCACCTGCGTACCACCTGCGCGATCACTAGCAAGCCCCGCGGAAGCATAAACCCACACAAATAGCGGAGAACGCTAATTGAAGATAACCGACATGAAGATAGAAGTCGTCCGACGAACTCTACCCGACACAGGACTCGACTCCGACATGGGCCGCTTCTTCGGCGACGTCGAACAAGGAGCGCTGCGCATCCTGACCGACGAAGGCGTCGAAGGCAACTGCTTCATCGGCGACTTCAGAGGCGGCGGACACGGACAGTTCGCCCCCATCCTAAACGTCCTCAAGCCCGAAATACTCGGACGCGACCCCTTCGAGCGCGAACGCCTCTGGAACCGCCTCCCCATCCTCGGCGGGCGGCGCGGACTGAGCATGAACGCCTGGGCGCCCGTGGACGTGGCCCTGTGGGACATCGCGGGCAAGACCGCCGGGGTTCCCGTCTATAAACTGCTCGGAGCAAGCCGCGACGAAACCGAAGTTTACGCCACCTACCCGCCGCGACACGAATCCCCTCAAGGCTACTTCGCAGAGGCCCACCGGATACGCGCCGACGGCTTCCGCGCATACAAGATACACCCCGGCGTCATGAGCGCCCCCGACGTATTCGAGACGATGGCCGGCGTCAGAGACATCGTCGGCGACGACGCCGAGCTTATGCTCGACCCCAACAACGGCTACGACTTCCGCAAGGCGCTCGACGTCGGAAGCGCCGCCGACGACCTCGGCTTCTACTGGTATGAAGACCCGATCCCTCCCCACGAATACGACAACATCGCCGAACTCAGCCGACGCCTACTCACCCCGATCTGCATGAGCGACAAGCCCGAAAACCAATTCCAGACCGGCTACCACTATATCCGTCTCAGCGCGCTGAGACTCGTGCGCGGCTCCGCCCGAAAGCTCGGCATAACCGGACTCAAAAAACTCTGCTCCATGGCCGAAGGGTTCGGGATGAACTGCGAGATAGGAACAGCCGGAAACTCCCTGCTCAACGCGGCCAACCTTCACGTAATCTGCTCCGTACAGAACTGCGCCTACTACGAATACTGGATGCCCACCCAAGCGCACCAATTTGGCCTAGTCGAAGACATATCCCTCAACGAGCGCGGACTCCTCGAAGCTCCCTCCGCCCCTGGACTCGGCTTCGAGCTGGACTGGGATTGGATAAACGCTCACCGAGTCGCCACCCTGGAATAGCGAACGGCCGAAAAAACTGGCGAGCCAAAAGACCGACTCCCCTAACCCTAAATCCACAACTCCCGGCCTATTCTACGGCTGGTGGATGGTCGGCGGCGCGGTCGTCTGCCTATTCGCTTGGATGGGAGTCAGCCAAGCCGCCGCCGGAGTATTCCTCAAACCCGTCGTCGAAGACCTCGGCTGGCAGGTCTGGCAATTCACGCTCGGAACCTCCTTAGCCGCCGCCGCGGGCGCGCTCTCCGGAATATACGCCGGAGTCATCGTTGACAGGCGCGGACCCCGCCCCCTCATCCTAGTCGGCGCGCTCGTCGCCGCTCTCTGCCTGATAGGACTCAGCAGACAATCCCATCTTTGGGTGTTCCTCGCCTTATACGCCCTCGCCGGACTGATAGGATGGAACCTCTTCAGTTCCACCGTCATAAACCCCACCATCACCAAGTGGTTCATCGTCAAGCGAGGCTGGGCATTGGCGATAGGCTCCATAGGCGTATCACTCGCCAGCCTCATCGCTCCGGTCGCCATGACCCTCATCGTGGACACATGGAACTGGAGGGTAGGCTACGCCGCTATGGGAATATTCATCCTCACCGCCGTCCTTCCCGTATCCTTCATAATGCGTCGTACCCCCGAAGACCACGGACTCCTGCCCGACGGAGACTCAGGCGAACCGCCATCCCTGCCCAACCAAACCACAACAGCAGCCGACACACACTCATTCACACGCCGCGAAGCCGTCCGAACAAGCGCGTTCTGGCTGCTGTTGATAGGATTCGCATTCAATATGGCCGCCCTCATTTCCATCCTAGTCCACGCCATCCCGCTTCTGACAGACGCGGGATTCTCAAGGACGATCGCCGCCTCCGCTCTGGCGACCAACGGGCTGGGCAACCTGGCCTCCAAGGCGGTCTGGGGCTACGGACTACAAAGAATCCATCCCCGTCCGCTCGTGATAACCGCGTTTACAACCTCTGCCATCGGTGTAATCCTGATACTGATAGCCGCCGAGACAGGACTGTACATTATCCTCTTCCCCGCCTTCTTCCTATACGGCTTCGGCTTCGGCGGCACCATCCCACTAGGCGAATTCACATGGGCTAAATACTTCGGCAGACGGCACATCGGCGCCATCAGAGGCATCGGGAACCCGGTCGCCATCCTATTCTCCGGACTCGGCCCTATACTCGTCGGCCTGTGGTTCGACCTCGTAGGCTCATATCAACACGCGTTCTTCGCCATAATCGCGTCGTTCTTAGTGGGCGGCGCGATAGTCGGCCTTTCCAAAGAGCCACACAAATCCGAACCAAAGTCACGTATCGCACAATAGATGCAACCGGAACCCACGCCTGACACCCTATCCTCCCTCTGACAGGAATACCGGAATCACCGCCGCGGCCGACCTCAGTCGCCGGAAAACAACTCCAGCGTATAGCTCGCGTTGTGGCGCGTACCGAGAGTGGTCGGCGAGACGACAACAACGATTTCATAATCCTCATCGCCGAGAGTCGCCAGCGATATTTCCCCGAAGTTGTCTTCGTTCAGATCAAGCTCCGTTACCTCAAACTCGCCGTCCGGGGCCGTCGCGATTGCCTGCACCGCGAACCTCTGGGGCAGGCTCGCCTCAGCCTGCGCGAACCCCTCGGCGCTCCACCAGCCCGAACCCGCGTCGTCGCCAAGTTGCGGAATCGAAACATCCGCCACCATGAATCCGTCTCCGTAAACCGCATCATCGGTCACGTACTCGAACCTGACCAGTACGCGCCCCCCGGCGAAAGGCGTGAGATCTACGGACTCCCGCTTCCAGATACGACTGCGGCCCGTATAGCCCGGCCCGTAGGCGTTCCCGCTCACGTCTTCATCCGAAGTGTGTTCCCCTTCAAGAATATTCCACGTCCGACCGTCGTCCGCCGACACCTCCACATAGCCATAGTCCCAGCCCTCCTCTATGTCGTGCCAGATCATGTACTCCAGCGTGGCGTCATCCAGACCCGTCAGATCGAATTCGCGCGTCAGCCTGCTATTGATAGAGTCTCCTCGCCCGCTCCACCAGCAGCCCGTTTCGCTGACGCACTCCGCCTCTACCTGTCGCGCCTTCGTTTCGCCCCGGAATCGTATGACGCCTTCCTGCGAGCCGCTTGAGAGCGTGTAGTACCGCGCCGAGAATTGAGGAAGAGATTCCTCGCGTCCCGCGCCGGCTCGCAGTGGCCGCGCCCTGCGTATCCTCACGTCCTTATCCAAGTAGCCGTACCTGTCGTCATCGGCGTCCAGGTAGTTGGCGACCACCCAGTCCGCGAACAGTTCCTCGAATCCCAGTCCGAAACTCCGCAGAAACCTGTCCACACCGTCCGCGCCGTCCAGCGGCTCAGTCATCAGCCCTTTCAAACTATCCGGACCGCCAACTCGCTGGGATAGATAGCTGAAGAACAGCCCCGACGCCCCATAGTGCGGAAATCTACTCCACGGCGAATCCGGCCAGTAATTCAACTGTGTGTCCGGACGACGGAGAAAGGCGTCGGCCGATGCGATCTCATATCCGGCGACCTCGACGGCAAGCTCCGAAAGCCCCTCGTTCACCCACGTGTCTTCTCCCTCGTCCTGGTTGAAATGCACAGCGTGCTGAAGTTCGTGAGCTATCACAGACATATAGATGTCCGAACCTGGACGGAGATATTCCCCGTCTATGTATATGATCTCGCGCTCATTGCTGTGTGGATGAACTTCCGTCGGGAATTCGTCCTTGGACCCATAGTAGCCCGCCGGCCCGTCCAGAGCGGAGTGCAGAACGACAAGACGCGGGTCGCCGTCAATGCCCGGACTTCGTATATCCCCGAACGTTCCTACAACCGCGGGCCAAGTCTGATTCTCGAACAGGCGCGCCGCCTTATCCAAGCTCGCCTTATCCATATTCAGGGCATCGTCGGTGAACCAGTAGGCGTTGTCGCTTACCACCCTGAGAGTCGCGCTGACGGCATTGGCGGAACCGTCGTCCATATCGCTCAGCCAGAAGTCGCGCCGCTCTCCGACAGACATCGGCTGCGCGAATTGCGGGGCGCTCTCAGCGATTTCCGCGCCGCGCAGCCTGCCTGCGAGGTCAACGAAGTCCCTGTCCGGAGGCGGCGGGATAGGGGTCGGCAACGGAATCACGACTCTCCGAGCCGCCCGCTCTCCCACCTCTTCGCTTGTCACGTCCGCGCTTTCGACAGTGAGACCTATGAACCACTCTGCGAGCGAGCGCATGACATCATCGGTCAGAAGACCCAGGGAATGGGCTTCTTCAAGTATCGCTGTCAGAAGTCGGAGGGAGTCCGTCTCCGAACCTCCGCTCGAATGGGCGGACGCAGGCGCGAGAGCCGCGGATGCGATAACGCCCGAAATCACTATCGCCGCCAACGTCATCCTGAGCATTATCGCCCCCTAGTCAATGCCGCGCTCGTCTGCCGTCAGTCGCGGGGTATCGCCACGCCGGGCGTCTTCATTTCCATGCCGTATATAGACGTGTTCGCGGTGAAGAACATCGTGCTATTATCCGACCCGCCCCATCCGCAATTCGCAGGATACTCCGGCAGCCGAATGATGCCCATGAGTTCGCCCGACGGGTCGAACACCCAGCAGCCGTCCGGCCCAGTGCAGTACACGCGACCCTCCACATCCACCTTCATCCCGTCCGGCACGCCATTGGTAGCGGACTCTGACGGCATATCCGCGAAATGCCTCACGCCGCATACATCGCCGTCCGAATCCAGCTCGAAAGCCAGAATGTACTGGCCGGGCCGCGTGTTCGCCACATACAGAACGCTTTCGTCCGGAGAGAACGCCAAACCATTGGGATACTCCACACCCGGCGCTATGAGATCCACCGATCCGTCGGGTCGTATGCGATGAACGCTATTGAACTCCATCTCCACCTCTCCGGGGTCGAGTCTCTCTCTGCCCGGATTGGTAAAATACAAGCTGCCGTCCGACTTCCCCACCACATCATTAGGGCGATTCAGCCGCTGGCCGTTCCAGCTGTCCGCGAGTACGCTGTACGAGCCATCCGGCTCTAGGCGCGTCACCCTGCGATTTATCATCTCGCAGATAACCTGTCTGCCCTGCACGTCGAACGTCATCCCGTTGGACTCGCCGCTGTCCTCGCGCGCGAGTTCAGGCTCTTCCCCCGGAACCAGCCTGAATATCTGGCTGCGCCGAATATCCACAAACAGCAAATAGCCGTCCGGATGCCACAGCGGACCTTCAGTGAATACGAAGCCCGTAGCCAACCGCTCCGCTTCCGCCGATTCTACAATTTCATCAAGCCTGTCAGCCATCGGACGCTCTCCTGTTTGTGAATTTTACGCGGGACGCCGACCACTCGGTTCTTGCGGTCGGCGTCATTATAAAAGGCCGCGCTATCTACTCTTCCCTGAAAATTTCGTCGCCGCGCTGCAATCTCACCGCGATGCCGTATGTCTGATTGACCGCCCTTGGGGTAGGATAGTGCGCCGCTAGGAACCTCGCCAGCGCTATCAGCGCGTGTCGCGCGGCTCCCGTTCCTCTTCGATCTTCGTACTGTTTCAGCGCCGCCTCGACTATCTGGAAATGGTGGAAAGTCGAATCCTCTCTCAGCATGGCATGAGCAAGCGTGGGCAGAACCCCGTCCGGATCGGGCGAGCCTGATACGTAGTCGCTGACCAGCCTTGCCGACTGTTCCACCTGCTGCTGGGAGTCCATAGCCTTCAGGATTCGCTCGCCGAGGTCTTCGGTGGGCTGAGCGCCGTTGGGTTCGGGAATGCGCTGCGCGGGCATATTCAGAAATCGGTCGAGATATATACTCATCGCTACATCGAACACCGCGCGAGTCAGGTCTATCGAAGGCGCGCGCTTCAGCGCCTGGTGTAGCGCGTTCGCGGCGGTCAGCGTGTTGTGAACGGTATCCCAGTCTCCGAACTCGTTAGATGTATGGAATCGCGCCATTCTCAGAAAGGCCGCGTATGCGACCGCGCCGCCCAGCTGTTCAGCGGTCGCGCCCTCTCTGACCGAATCTTTCAGCGCGTTGAGCGTGGCGGCGGGGTCATCCTCCAGTATGATTTCGACAAGCGCGTCCTCGTCGCCCCATTCGCCGCGCCACTGCGAACCTCGCTCCCACAAGACAGGTAGCGAGTCGCGGGCATCCCAGACCAGCGCCGACAGGTCTATCGGGTTGCGCCAGGAGTTCAACTCCTCGCTCCGTCTCGCAGACGCCATGCCGTGAACCAGGCTGGTCAGAATCCGGCCCGCGTACTCCCAGCCTATATGATCCAGAATCTCGAACGCCTTGTTGCAGAAGTCCAGCGTGTGGCCCGAATCCAGATATATCCTGTCGGTAGCCGCGGCGAAAACCATGTCCGCGATGTCACGCTGCGAAACGCCCAGCTCTATCGCGCTCCTCAGGCAGCGTTCCGCCCCCTCGTCATCCCGCACATCTATAAAGCTCCTGAACCATTCCTTGAACACTTCCGGCCTAGTCTCGCCCGTGGGCAGCGGATCCACCAGAAATCTGGGAGGTCTTCCCGCGCACTCGGCGGCCACCTGTCTCAGCCCCTGATACAGCGCGCGCGGCTTATCTTCACTGTTCAGCCACTTCTGGATATTCGCCGCGCAGGTCAGCATCGTCATAGCCTGTCCCCAGCCTTGGGCGGAATATGTAGCGCCGAACCGCGCCCCTATCGTCAGCGGAACGCGGTAGTCCGCGTCGGACGAGTTCAGCCCTAGCGCCGACTTGGCTATCACCAGACGTATGTTGTGCTCCAGCCCGTCTTCCAGACGCTTCGACCAACGCTCTATCGGGTCTGGCTCCGGCGGAGCGGGATCAACCCATACCTCGCCATCCACCACCGAAACCGGGAACGACCTCACATCGTCCGCGAACGGATCAAACGTCCCTCCGCTCAGAAGATCGAATCTCGCGTGGTGCCAGTGACAAGTAAGAATGCCGCTCTTGAGCGTCCCCCTATCCAGCGGAAAGCCCATATGCGGGCACCTGTTGTCCACCGCCGCGAACCTACCGTCGCTCTCGAAAACCGCAATCGTGTGTCCGCCGCCGGTTACGACCATACAGCCACGCGCCTTCACCTCCGCTACTCCTCCGACTCTAAGCAGGTTGGTTGTCATCGTGGTCATCACAGCCTCCTTTCGGATTTACAGTCGTGATTACGGGGTTGTTACACAAATATGGTAGCACAAGCGAAAATTGAGTACGCCGCTTCGCCGCAAAGCGGTATCCGGGGTGGGCAGCGTCTCTTTCCGCCTGACCGGAAAAATTTTCCGACATAAATCAAGATATGCGAAACCGCTAAAACTCAGACGCGATTGCCCCGGAGTCACTTAGAATACCCTTTTCTTGGAACAAGAACTTTTTCTATACTTCTATACTAAGGTAGATAGATAGAGTATCTTCATACGATGGGCTCGGAATCACATGAGATAGGAGAAATGGATGAAAAGATTGCAGATTTTTGTACTCGGAGCGGCGCTTCTGGCTGTCGTGTTCACGGTTATAGCGTGTTCTGACGAAATGTCCGACGCCGAAATTGAAGCCGCGGCCAGAGAAATGGGCATGATGTCCAAGGCCGAAGCTGACGCCATGATGGAAGGCTCCATGATGTCGGACGACGAGATAATGGCCAAGGCCCAGGAAATGGGCATGATGTCCATGGAAGAGGCCGGCGCCATGATGATGGAGGGCGGCCGCCTCCAGATGGTTAAGGACAGAGGTCACGTCGTATGCGCGAGCAACAACTCCCTCACCGGATTCGGCTATATTGATGAGGCCGGAAACACTCTCGGCTTCGATATTGACCTCTGCCGCGCGGTTGCGGCGGCCGTTCTTGGCGATGCCGACGCGGTGGAATTCCGTCCGACCGTCGCCGCCGAGCGCGGACCCACCATGCAGTCCGGCGAAGTTGACCTGATGTCCCGCAACACCACCTGGACCAGCAGCAGAAACGCGCAGTGGGGCAATTTCGCTCCCACCATGTTCTACGATGGACAGGGATTCATGGTCCCCAAGTCCCTCGGCGTTTCAAGCATGATGGAACTGCAGGGCGCGAAAATATGCGTCCAGCAGGGCACAACAACCGAACTCAACGTGCAGGACTTCGACAACCAGAATAATATGGGCTTTGAGTACGTAGTGGTGCCTGACAACGTATCCGCCAACGCGGCCTACGTGTCCGGCCAGTGCGACTCTCTCACCACCGACCGCTCCGGGCTTGTCAGCACCCGCCAGGGCTTCGACAACCCCGACGACCACGTTATTCTGGCCGGCACGATTTCCGAAGAGCCGCTTGGCCCAGTGGTTCCGCATGGCGACGAGCAGTGGTACGATGTCGTTTCCGCGGTCATGACCATGCTCATCTACGCCGAGGCCTACGGCGTAACCTCCGCCAACGTTCCCACCTCCGTCACCGGCCAGACCGCGGTTGACAGAATGTTCGGCCTCGAGGGAGGATTCGGACAAGAGACAATTGGCCTGAGCGAGACCGCCGCTCAGAGCGTCATTCGCGCCGTCGGCAACTACGGCGAGATTTACGACCGCCACCTGACCCCACTCGGACTAGAACGCGAAGGCAGCCGCAACGCTCTCTGGAGCGCCGCTCCCTGCTCAGACTGCCCGAAGGGCGGCCAGATCTACGCCGCGCCTCTGAGGTAAATCTCGCGCTTGCCATAAAAGAGAATAAAGGTTAAGTTAGGGGCGACCGGAATCAGATTCCGGTCGCCCCCTTTTTATAATTCCAAAGGGCTGAATTCAAGACCTATTTTAGAAACAGCGTATAGTCGAGAACTCTATGGCCGCCATTCTCCAAAGACTAACCTACCAGGATATACCGGTCTGGAGACACCAGCGTGTCATCCAATGGGTGTTGCAGATAGTATCGGGCATCCTAGTAGTGTCGCTGGTAGTTTGGTTCTTCGCCAACATAGCCAACGCCGTTCAGGAGCGGGATATCCCATATGGATTCTCATTCCTGTCCAGAGAGTACCAGACTCCGATAGGCGAACACTTCATCCCCTACCAGTCCTCCGACACCTTCCTATACGCGTTTTGGGTCGCTGCGACCAACACCCTGATTGTAGCGATCTCGGGCGTTATTCTGGCTACCGCGCTGGGCATACTGATAGGCGTCGCTCGACTCTCAAACAATTGGCTCCTGTCGAAGTTGGCCCTCGCGTATATCGAGTTCTTCCGAAATGTGCCCCTGCTGGTGCAGCTGCTCTTCTGGTTCTTCATCGTTCTGACCCTACCCATTGAGAGGGAAGCCTACAACGTCGCCGGACTGATCTACATCAGCAACAGCGGCATATCAATGCCCTGGCCTGACCCGTCCGGTCTGTTTCCTTTCAGCGCGTGGTTGGCGCTGACATGCGTGGGAATAGTCGCCGGACTGGTCGTCAACAGGACCCTGAACAGGCGAGAGACGCAGACAGGACAGTCATCCTACCCACTTCTGGCCGGATGGGCCGCCGTCATCATAACCAGCGCGGCGGCGTGGATAGCGGTCGGCCTGGCCACCGGCGCCGCGCCGTTCGCCATTTCGTCGCCCGAACCCAGCGCCGAACGCTTCGGGCGTCTGGTAGGTGGATTCACCGTGCGCGCGGGGCTGCTGGTGCTGCTCATAGGACTGGTCATATACACCTCCTCGTTTATCGCGGAAATCACGCGCGCGGGCATTCAGTCGGTGAGCCGGGGACAGACAGAGGCCGCCCGCGCTCTGGGCCTGTCTCCAATCGAGACCCTCCGCAAGGTGATCTTCCCGCAGGCGCTGCGAGTCATCATCCCCCCTCTAATCAGCCAGTGCCTCAACCTGACCAAGAACAGCAGCCTGGGCGGAGCGGTCGGTTACAGCGACCTCACCAGCGTAGCCCTCACAATGACGCAGACCGCGCCCGCAGTGTCAATCTTTTTGATGATAATGGCCGCTTATCTGGCTATGAGCCTTACCTGGTCTCTAATAGGCAACCTGTACAACAGGCGCATCGGATTCAGAGGAGAATAGTCTTAGTGGTCGCCAATCCGGAACAAACCATCGAATCGCTGCCGCCTCCGCGCTCAGAGGTGGGGGCAGCCGGTTGGGCTCAGCGCAATCTGTTCGGTTCATGGCACAACACTGTTCTAACCCTTATCTCCACCACCCTACTCGCGATATCGTTATGGTTCGGACTGAACTGGGTGTTCACCGGCGCGGACTGGACGGTTATAGTCAAGCTGGGCGGACGCTTCATAATCGGTCAGTACAACACCGAGGCGGCCTGCGCCGGCCAAAACTGTTTCTGGCGGCCTCAGGCATCTCTGTTGATGGTGACCGCGCTGCTGGGAATGGTATGGGGAATGATGGGCGGAGGAGTGGCCCGGTCAGTTGCGCTGACAGTCGGTATAGCGTCCGCGGCGTTCGCGTTTCTGCCATACTCGCTGGAAACAATGGGGCTGGACGTGCGATTGCTCTTGCTCGCCAACGTTCCCGCTCTGTTGCTGGGCTGGTCGCTTGGCCGCTACACCCCCCTCGGAAAGATGCAATGGATCTCCATTCTCGGAGCGCTGGCGTTTATTCTGACTCTGGTATTGATGCGCGGCATATCCAACGTTCCGGGACTGGAGCCTGTGTCGGTCATCTACTGGGGAGGCCTCTCGCTGAACCTGATACTCGCGGTGGGCGGCATAACCGCCAGCCTGCCGATCGGGATAGCGTTGGCCTTAGGCAGACGGAGCCATCTCCCCGTCGTGAAAACGCTGTGCGTGGTCTTCATCGAGGTATTCAGGGGGGTCCCGCTCATAACCCTGCTATTCATGTCCCAGACCCTCGTGCCTCTAGCTTTTCCCGCCGACTTCCCGCAGAACTCACTGTTCCGCGCGGCGGTGGTGATTACCCTGTTCAGCTCGGCGTACATGGCCGAAAACATCCGGGGAGGGCTGCAGGCGCTGGATCCGGGTCAGGCGGAGGCGGCTCGCGCGCTCGGACTCCCGGGCTGGCAGACCACACTATTCATATCCCTGCCGCAGGCTATACGCAACGTTATCCCCGCAATCGTGGGACAGTTCATAGGCCTATTCAAAGACACCAGTCTGGTGTACATCATCGGTATGCTGGACATAGTGGAAATCGGCAGAGCATTCATACTGGGCAATGCGGAATACCGCGCGCACGCGCAAGAACTGTTCGTGTTCGTCGCTATCGTCTTCTGGATATTCACCTACGGAATGTCATATGTGAGCCGCCACGTCGAGCGAAGTCTCGGCGTCGGGGAACGATAGATGGGAAAACAGCCAATAACGAACCGCCTGCGGGCGGCTGAATCCGCGAGGTGAGAAATGGTTGAGGCTATTCAGACAGAGTCGGATGGAAAAACGGAATCGTCCGAAGACATAATCATCTGCCGCGACGTTCACAAGTGGTTCGGCAGTTTCCACGCGCTGCGCGGCATTACCACCACCGTCAAAAAGGGCGAAGTCGTGGTAATAATCGGGCCATCCGGGTCGGGAAAATCAACCTTCATACGCACTATCAACCGCTTGGAAGAACACCAGCGCGGCGACATTGTCGTTGACGGCATAGAGCTTACCAACGATGTACGCAATATAGACGCCATACGCCGAGACGTCGGAATGGTCTTCCAGTCATTCAACCTGTTCCCCCACCTGTCCGTGATGAGCAACATAACGCTCGCTCCCATTAGGGTTCGCAAGATGCCCTCCGCCGAAGCCGAGACCACAGCCATGGAACTGCTCGAGCGCGTCGGCATACCCGAACAGGCGGACAAGTATCCGGCGCAGCTCTCAGGCGGTCAGCAGCAGCGAGTGGCCATAGCCCGCGCGCTCGCCATGCAGCCCAACATCATGCTCTTCGATGAGCCTACCTCAGCGCTCGACCCGGAAATGATAAAAGAGGTTCTTGAAGTGATGCGCGAACTCGCCGCGTCATACATGACCATACTCGCGGTGACCCACGAACTCGGATTCGCGCGAGAGGTCGCCGACCGCGTCCTGATGTTCGACGAAGGACGGATAGTCGAAGACCAGCCGCCCGACGAATTCTTCAACAACCCTCGACACGAGAGGGTGAAAATGTTCCTGTCGCAAATACTCTGATATCACACGTAACGGAAAGAACACGGGGAGAAACATATGCGCTTCGGCTCAATGGTGTTTCCGGTAAGCCACCAACCCGACAACGACGACGCTGTAATCGCCGGCGCCCTGGCCGAGATAGAGCTTCAGGACAAGCTGGGATTCGATGCCGCGTGGCTGACCGAGCACCACTTTGACGGCGCGTGCGCCTACGTTGACCCCTTGGTGTTCGGCGCGGCGGTGGCATCCTCCACCAGCCGCATAAAGATAGGTTTCGCGGTAATCGAGATGGCCTTCCACCACCCGGTGCGCCTCGCGGCGCAGACCGCCCTTCTCGACAACCTAAGCCAAGGCAGACTCATCGTAGGCGTTGGACGCGGCTCAGCCTTCAACACCTATGAATATATGGGCTTTGGCGTGCCTATGGACGAGGGCGCGGACAGGCTCGCGGAGGCAGAGGAACTCCTCGTGAAGGCATGGACTACCGACAACGTGCGGCACAGAGGCAGGTTCTGGGACGTAACCTTCCCTAAGCTGAGGCCTTCGCCCTACCAGAAGCCTCACCCTCCCCTCGTTCGCGCCTGCATCAGCGAAGCCTCCACCCTAGCCATGGCGCGAATAGGCCGCCCTATCCTGATGGGAGTCCAAGAACCGCAGGTCTTCGTATCGCGCATGACCGCGTACACGGACGAGATGGCGAAGGCCGGCTTCGATGACGAAACAATCGAGTCCACCCTGGACCGCTGCTGGTTCTCCAAGAACCTCTTTGTGGCCGAGACCTATGAGCGTGCCGAGGAAATCTGCGCTCCCGGCTTCCACAGAGAGCGCAAGCACTTCCGAGAGGCGCGTGAAATCTACAATCCGGAGGGCTTCCCCCCGCTCGACCCCGCCAAGCCGCTTCCGGCGGGCGAGGACTTCAAGAAGGCCTGCATCGTGGGAACGCCGGAACAGGTAGCCGAGCAAATAGCCGAACTGCGCGATATGGGCGTCCGAAACCTCATGATGAAAATGAACATAGGCGAGATGGATACCCTCAGCGTCCAAAACTCCATACGGCTGTTCGGCGAGAAGGTAATGCCCAGGTTCAGCGCCGACCGCCACGGGATCCTCAGGTCAAGTTAGCCCTTCTCGGCCTCCTGCATCTCCAAGGTTACAGCTTCCACCAACTCCTCCACAGACGCTTCAGGATTCTGATTCGACTTGAGTATCATGGCGCTCGCGAACATACGCAGGGCTTCTTGCCTACCCACTTGCATACCCTCCTGCAAACCCACTTGCATACCCTCTTGCAAGCCTGCCTCCATGGCTTCTTTCCGAATCTTCTCGCGCTGCTTCTGTCTTTGTTCAATTGCGTAGAATGCCATTCTTATAATCACCTCCGCTAATGACGCGCCGGCGGCATAAACCACAATGCCCAAGTCCACCATATCAGATACACTGATAAGGCTGTCCCAGGCGTTCCACCTGACTGACCCAGCAAGCGCCGCAAGCGCGCAGGTCGCCGCCAAGATTCCCCAAGGCGCGAACAGCGCGTGACGGGCAGCCCATTTCGGTAACCCACTATCCATTGATGATTTATTCTACCTGTCCCTATCGGACTTGACCAGCGCTCAAGACAGAACCGCCTCCGCTATCTGATCCAACTGTGCCATTGTGCTATCTTCGTCGGCTGTCTCGACTCGGATCATCACACGGTCCGCGCCCGCCTCAAACAGGTTCGACACCAGATCGCGGTCGGCCGGCTGCCCGAACACCGAGATGCTTATCGAACCCGGATCTCGCCCAGCCTCCGACGCCAACTCGTTCAGCTTACGCCGACCCGCGCTTATATCTTCGGGAGTAACCCGGTTTGGCATCCAGCCGTCGCCCCACTCCACCACACGCTTGAAGACGTTGCGCGCCATTCCTCCCAGATACACCGGGGGATGCGGACGCTGTGTGGGCCTAGGGAACGAATAAACCGCCGGAAAGTCGTAATAATCGCCATGATACTCGCTCTCCACCTCTGTCCACAGAGACTTCATCGCCAGAACCGATTCTTTAGTCTGTGTCCAGCGATGGGCGAAGTCGCCGCCCATAATCTCAGTCTCCTCTCTGTGCCACCCCGCGCCTATGCCGAACAGGAACCTGCCGCCCGAATACATATCCAGAGTCGCGACCTCTTTGGCCAACAACAACGGGTTTCGCTCCGGCACTAGGCAGATGCCCGTCCCCAGCTTCAGGCTGGTTGTAACCGCGGACGCCCTGCCCAGCGCAACAAAAGGGTCAACTATGTCAGCGTACACCTTCGGAATCAAGCCGTCCGCGGAGCCGGGCCAGGGCGAACTAGCCTTCACAGGCAAAATGGGATGCTCAGGCGCCCACAGCGACTCGAAGCCCATCTCCTCCGCCCTCTTCGCCAGCACAGCTATGTCAACCGAGTAGTCCGTCGGAAAAGTCGAAATGCCGATGTTCATTGCGCAAATCTCCTGAATTAGATTGTATTCCCAAATTTTCCCAATTCTACGCGCGCCCATTTCCCCTTACAACCTCTTTAATCCGGCGCCCACAGATGCTAACCTCTACCCTACATTCACTCGCGAGGTTTCAGTGGAAATATCTCCCGGCATATACATGATTCCCAGCGTGAGGTGGGCGAGGGTTTACCTGATCGCAGGAGACACCCTGACCCTCGTGGACTCAGGCCTGTCCCTGCATCCGCGCGGCATCCTCAAATACATCCGCTCCATCGGCAGAAATCCCAACGAGTTAAAACAAATCCTGGTCACCCACAGCCACCCCGACCACACCGGAATGTCCTCCGCCCTAGTAAAGGCGACCGGCGCGTCAATCGCGGCGCACAGGTCGGACACCATCCGCATGAGCCAAAACCGTCTCACGCTCGGCTACGAAAGCCTGTTTGGCAAGGTGGCGTCCCCACTGCCCCTCCTCAGCCGCGTGGGTGTGAACATCTTGGTGGAAGAAGGAGACATCTTACCCATTCACGGCGGAATACGTGTCATTCACACGCCCGGCCATACGCGCGGCAGCGTATGCTTCCTACTGGAAGAGAGCAAAATCCTATTCTCTGGCGACACCATTTTTAGCGACGGCAAGCGCATCAGTAGATCAGTGCCGTTCCCCGGATATGACCGCGACAACTACATACGCTCCCTCAAGCGGCTGTCCGAGTTCGATTTTGAGGGCGTGTTCGGCGGACACGGCTTCCCCATGCTTAAGGATGGCGGCCAAGTCCTCAGTCAACTGCTGGAGTCACACCCGGAGCCGCCCACGTGGGGAAATTTCCTCAGCAACATACCAAAGCGAATCAATCTTTCATTCCCCTTGACCGGTGAATTTAACATCGCCCATCATCCAACGGAAAATTTTCACCGGAGGACGAGATGACTCCGCAACAGCGTGCGAAAAAGATAGAATCCTACGGCAACTACGACGACAGACTCCTCTAAGTGACTGAGACCCCCCGAAAGAGATGTAGCGGTTCAGGGACGAACACGGCTGCTGGAGCGTTCACAAGCGCCTGATTCACATAGCGGCCAATGAAGTCAGCGCCTACATCCGTTGCAGACGTCTGATTGCCAAACCCGGCAAGCGCCTTACGGCATACGACGAGAACGTGCGGACCGATTCGCTGCAATGCCACCGGCGGGACATCCAAGACACGCCTGCCCTATTCAAGTAGCTCAGCGAACGGCGACATGACACTGCAAGACCAGTTCGACATGTAGCGGCGCGCGTTTCCGAACAAATACAGTTATACGCGCGAGAACTATGACGCGTGGCTGAAAGCGAAGAACTAACTGGCCAATCAGCTTGTAATCATTGGATATCCGCCGGCGTCGGTCCGCAAAAAAATTTGACGCTCGACTGGCCATTCATATATGATCTCGGCTAGAATATCACCGTAGGTGGCAACGTAGCTCAGTGGTAGAGCGGGCGCTTCATAAGCGCTAGGTCACAGGTTCGAACCCTGTCGTTGCCACTCAATGACGACGGCGATGAAGAGAACCGGGCCGAAAGATGGGTCGCGTCGCCGGAAAAAGCTCCCGGCGAAACCCCCAACAGCCGGGGGCGGTTAGCTCAGTGGTTAGAGCGCTCGCCTCACACGCGAGAGGTCCGAGGTTCAAATCCTCGACCGCCCACCAAACAACCGGCAGCGACGTGAGTTCAAAGGAGCGTATATCTATAACAGGGGCCGAAGTGGCGGAACGGCAGACGCGCTACGTTCAGGACGTAGTACCCGTAAGGGTGTGTGGGTTCAAATCCCTCCTTCGGCACCATCTTCCACATAACTCATTGGCGCGTCTCAATAGCGTGCGCTTGTAGCTCAGATGGATAGAGCGCATCCCTGCGGAGGATGAGGTCGTGGGTTCGAGTCCCGCCAAGCGCGCTCCTAGCATCCTCTATCTCCACGCCTCCCCATTCTCAGGGCAGTTAGCTCAGATGGTTAAAACGCCCGCCTCGCGCAGATACCGCACATACGAAAAATCCCGTCAGAGCTTCGCCAATTTCTGGACTCGCTGGGTTAGCTGAACTATTTTTGCCATCGGCGCTAACTCCGTAGCGACCCCGCGTCATGTTAATGTCCACCAATCAAGTCCTCTGAACCCTTCAGAGAAAAAATTCGGTGCCTCCGGTATAATGCTCCGGCATAATTGTTCCAGTTGATTACAGGGTCGCGGGAGAGTTGTATGCACAATAAGAAGAACATACTGATAACCGGGGCGGCAGGACTTATAGGCGGCCTTCTCCAAGATAGCTTGAAGAACTCATACAACGTAACCGGCGTGGATATCAGACCGGTGGAGGGCTTCGCCAGTCTGGTTGCCGACACTTCAGATCTCGACGCCGCGCTGCCCGCCTACGACGGCGTGGACACGGTTATTGATCTCGCCGGCGTGCCGGACCAGGACAGCCCCTGGGACATCGTCTATCGGAATAACCTGCCCTCCACCTACAACGCGCTGGAGGCGGCGAGACGCGCCGGAGCGAGGCGAGTAATCTTTGCAAGCTCCAACCACGCGACCGGCAACTACGAAGAGGACGAGCCTTACGCCTCCATCGTCGCGGGTAGATACCATGGGTTGGACCCATCCGATTTTCCCCGTATAACGCCGGATATGCCGATACGACCGGACGGCCCCTACGGAATAGGCAAGGCGTTTGGAGAAGCCGCGGGACGGTACTACTCCGACCGCTTCGGCTTGTCCGTCATCTGTCTTCGAATAGGCACTCTGAACCGCGAGGGCAGACCACAGACCCCCAGACACTTCGCGACCCTGCTGTCGCACAGCGACCTGGCGCAGTTGGTGTGCAGATCCATAGACGCGCCCGACACCGTAAGGTTCGCGATATTCTACGGCGTCTCCAACAACACATGGCGCTTCTGGGACATCTCAAACTCGCGCGAGCTGATTGGATACAAACCCGAAGACAACGCCGAGCGGTGGAGAACCGACTGAACCTGTTCTCCCGCAACAAGCCTCTTCTGCGAGGGCGCCCCGAAACAACAGACACATCAGCGCTGGAACGCGTCGGTCGCCCTTACACAGCCTTCGCCATCAGAACAGACACTTCCGGACCCCGACCCACCATCCCCATATTCCACTACACACCCACACTCACCCTATGCTACAGTAAGAACATAACATCTTGCGATTGAAGGCGGATTTGCGGACAATCAACATAAAGCGGAGATTATGAATTAAAACCCGGAGGTCCGAAGTTTTTTTACCCTAGCGTTACAGGCCGATGCAGATGAAGTACAGGTGACTTTTCCACCTGACTCAAGCGCGATTCTCACCTGACCCTGTATAAACTAAGCCTATTGAGTTCTACAACACAGTCGGAGGACTACCGCCCATGGCTGAGTTCATAAGTCAGTTTCAAGGGCTCGGCGCCGCGCAATTCGCGTCTCCATTCGGGAGGAGCTCGCGCTTTCGATTCTCGGTAAAAGGACCTATTGGCCGGTACACCGGAGGAAGGATCTCCGTTGAAGGACTTGACTACAAGGCCTTCCTGTCCCCCGCCGCGATAGCAGAAAGCTGGGATAAACGAAAAGCAGCCGGTCCGCTCAGACCGTCCGACCATAAAACACCGAGAGGAGCAAACGATGTCAGGCATATACCCTGAAGACAAATGGGTTTCCGTGAACGGGCTGTCGCTGCACTACCTAGACTGGGGAGGAGACCGAACTAAGAAGCCACTGATACTCATGCACGGCATTGGCGGCCACGCGCGCCAATTCGACAAGTTAGCTCCGCGCATGACAGACAAATGGCGCGTGATAGCGCTCGACGCCAGAGGCTGCGGAGACAGCGACTGGAGCAGAGAAGGCTACTCAGCCCAGTCATTCGCATCCGACGTCGCGCAATTCGCGCTCGCCACCGGACTCTACCCCTTCGACTATTACGGACACTCCCAAGGCTCTAGAATCGGGATGCCTCTGGGAGCCTACTTCGGCCACCTCATCAGCCACCTCGTCCTAGGAGATTACGGACCAATGCCCGACCCTTCTCCATCCGGCAGACAAACAGCCGCCTCCCGTATGCAGAGCGGAAACCGCGAACGACCCAGAGGCTTCTTCAGCGACCGGATGGCCTTCGACTGGCACCGGGAGGACGACCCGGAAGCCGGCGACGACGAAATATGGGCCACTGTGAGACACACATACCGAACGAACTGGGACGGCATTCTCGTGCCGAAAACCGACCCCGAGATCAGGTGGCTTTTGGGACGGACAGCCCTCAAAGAAGGCCCTTTCCTGTGGGACTGCGTTGGGAAGATCAGCTGCCGAACTCTCGTTCTCAGAGGAGAAACCAGCGCCGTGCTCGACGAACCGCAGGCGCGTAAGATGGCGGCAACCATTCCGAACGGCAACGGCTCATTCGCAGAAGCGCCCCAAGTCGGTCACGGCCTGCACAATGAAGACATGGACACCACCGTCGGAATCATCCGAGAGTTCTTTGGCGACGGCCAGTGAGTCCAAACTGAATATAGCAAGGCCTCGCGCAGAAGAGTCGGACTTGAAAAGCTGAGAGAGGCAAGCTACCTGGCGGCGGGGATGTGCTTGTTCATCCAGCCGAGCAATCGCGACAGGTACTCCTCCCTCATCTTGGGATGACCGGTCCTGACGAAGCCGTGGGAACTACCCGGGAACCGGACGAACTCCACCTCCTTGCCCAGCCGCTTGAGCGTCACAAAGTACTGCTCAGACTGCTCTATCGGGCAACGATGGTCATCTTCGCCGTGCATGAGAAGCGCCGGCGTTTCGACGTTGGAGGCGTATGTCAGCGGAGAACGCTCCAGAAATGCGTCCAGCGCCTCCCACCGCTTGCCGCCCCACTGCGCCTCGCCGAACCGCACGCCGATGTCCGACGTCCCATACATGCTGGACAGGTTGATGCACGGAGCGCCAACAACTGCGGC
This sequence comes from Dehalococcoidia bacterium, assembly GCA_965214185.1. Taxonomy (GTDB): domain Bacteria; phylum Chloroflexota; class Dehalococcoidia; order Lucifugimonadales; family UBA1123; genus VXRN01. The sequence goes on from CBDCBF010000001.1 coordinate 187,911, forward strand.
ATTGAAACGAGTGTCGTGCCCGATGATCCAAGCGCTCATGAACCCACCGTAGCTATAACCCGTGATCCCTAGCCTGGACTCATCCACGTAGTCGCGCTCGCATATGAGATCTACCGCCGACATGATGTCCAGATAATCCTCTCCTCCCCAGTCGCATAGCGCCGCCGTCATAAAGTCAACGCCATATGTGGATGACCCGCGCGGGTTGACCGCCAGGACAATGTATCCGGAGGTTGCCAATACCTGTTGCTGGGCGCTAAAGCTATCCGAGAAGACCCCATGCGGCCCGCCATGAATATCCAGAACCAGCGGATAGCGCAACTCCGGATCGAAGTCGGGCGGGAGCAAGACCCTAGACTCGATCTCAAATCCGCCCCTGCTGTGTGTGAACTTCTCCAACTTGGCCGGAGGGCGCTCCTCAAAGTACTTCCGGTTGAAATCGGTCAATTGGGCTGTCCCTCCGGACGTCATGTCAACAGAGTGCAGATCGCCCGCTGAGTCCGGAGGGACAACGAGCGCGACGGCATACTTGGCATCGGCGTCGAATGAGATCTGAGACATCAGGCCGCCGCCGATTATCTTGCGAAGATCCCCCGCGCCCACATCAACTTGGTATATAGCTGACTCACCCCGGGCGTCAGCAATAAACGATATGCGTCCGTCATCCGTCCAGCGCATATCGGGCGCCGGCGCAAGCGGAGCGTATCCCCCGGCAGGGCTGATCAAGTCGTCTGTCAGCTTGCGCGGAGCGCATCCGGGCTCAATCACAAATATCCAGGACTGCCAGCCGGCCCCCACCGAGTCGTCGTCCGAACCCACTACCGCTATCGAATCGCCGGATGGCGACCAGCACAGCGCGGCGACGCTCGACAAGCCCTGCGACCTCAGCTCCATGCCTTCCCCACACTCCGATACCGGATCGCCTCCACCGGTCGGGATCACATATACGTCTGAGTGAGACGCTATCTCGCGGTTCGGCCTTCGATCAGCGACAAACGCAATTGACGCCCCATCGGGCGACCATGACGGGGCGCTGTCGTCGCCTTCGCCGTCAGTCATCTGCCGCGTCTCGCCCGACTCGCAGTCAACAACAAATACGTGCCTGAACGCCTCCCCCCTCCATCCGAGACCGTCCGTCCTGTACCTAATCCGCCTGACCACACTGACGCGCGGGTCCTTCTTTGGGTCGTGGTCATCAGGCGCGCGGTCCGGATCCACGTCTGACACGAACGCCAGCGCGCCTGAGTCCGGAGACCATGCGATATCGGTGATGCCTCCGGCAACGTCAGTCAGTTTGCGCGCCTCGCCACCCCCGGTGGGCATGACCCAAATCTGGGGCTTCCCGTCATTGTCCGGACGGATGAACGCGAGGCGCAGCCCATCGGGCGAAAAACGCGGACTGGAATCTCTCTTGCCGCTGGTGAACGCAGCCCCCTCACCCGACGCCACATCAATGACCATGATCTGCGACCGTGTCTCCATGCTCTCAGTGTCCACATGAGAGCGTACAAAGGCCAGCCTTGAGCCGTCTGGAGACAGCGACGGAGAGGCGACGCTCACTAGTTTGTACACCAAGTTGTAAGAGATTGAGGATGGCATCACCGCGAATCCTTTCACAAGATACTAACGCTATCTTAACCACTCGCAGCCTCAGGCCGTCAAGTCAACCAGGCTGCGAATCCCTCATTTACATGGTTGCGCTCGGGGGAGTTGGCGTTGGCGATAGACCCGACAAGACAATAAGAAAAGAAGCGCTCAGATAAACTCCATAGGCACAAGCGTTGTCCATCGCAGTCGCGCCCGGTCTGTCGGCCCGCATTCGTACGTCATACAGTCTGTGAACACCGTCTTCGTTCGGACGGGGACCCCGTCTGAAAACGCCGCATTTGACCTTTACAGCCCCATTAGGTATATTGGGTTAGCTTGAATGCGAGCGTTCACTTACTTGAATGAACAAAGTTTTAGAAAACAGTCGAATGAATATGCCCGCCTAAAAGGAGATATCATGTTAACCCGTAGCGCGACTAGGTCGCTTGCCCTGATTGCCGCTCTGATGTCAATAGTCACGTTAGCGGCTATCGGCTGCGCCTCCGACCCCGAAGTCATCGAGGTCGTCAAGGAGGTTGAAGTTGTCAAGGAAGTGGAGGTTGAGGTTGAGAAAGAGGTCATCAAGGAAGTGGAGGTTGAGGTTGAGAAAGAGGTCATCAAGGAAGTCGAAGTAATGGTGACCGCCGTTCCCGACATGATGGGCGACGAACCGGCCTATGGCGGAATCATCAGAGTGGGCATTATCGACCAGGGAACTCTCGACCCCATGCTCGCCGGCCTGTCTCAGGGCCAAGCTCCTTACGGCGAACTTACCTACGACAACGTTACCATGTACTGGTACGACGGAGAGGTTACCCCTTGGGCCGTAGAGTCTTGGTCATCAACCGAGGACTTATCCCAATATACTTTCAAAGTGCGCGACGGCATCTTCTTTCACGACGGCGCTCAGCTCACATCCGCCGACATAAAGTTCACGCTCGACCGTATCAGGGCCGAAGATTCCGCTTCGCCGCTGAGGGGGAGCATATCGTACATAGACACGATTGACACGCCCGACTCCAACACCGTCGTACTGAATCTGGGCAACCCCAACGCATTCCTCATAGGAGACATGACCGACTACCACGCGCGCATAGTCCCCAACGGCATCGAAGGCGAAACCCTTACAAACGAAGAACACGGCTCCGGACCCTACACCCTCTCAGAACACAATCCAACCGAACGTAGCATCTTCGACAAATATCCCGACTACTGGCGCGAAGGCAGGCCCTACACCGACCGCATCATCTTCTTCTATATGCCCGAGCAGGTGACCCGTATCGAGGCGCTGAAGACCGGCGCGATAGACGTGGTGAACACACCGCCTCTCGCCTTCCTCGGTTCATTGGCGGGCAATCCCGACATCCGAGTCGCGGAGACACCCTCCGCCGGCGTAGTCGTCATTGATATGCACACCGGCTACTCTCACCTACAAGGCAAGGACGACTGGGCCAAGTTCCAAGGTCTGCAGGACCCGATTTTCGCGGATAAGAATCTCCGAAAGGCGATGCAATACGCTGTTGACCGAGACTTCATCGTCCAAGCCGCCCAGTTCGGGCGCGGCTCACCCGCCAACGACCACCCCGTAGGAGTCAACGATCAGTACTACTGGGACGAACAGCCCATCATCAGACAGGACATCGCCAAAGCCAAGGAATATCTCGCCTCGGCCGGATACCCCGACGGCATTGACCTGATTCTGAACACCGCCGACATCGGTTTCATGCAGGAGGTAGCGCTTGCCTTCCAGCAATCCGTCGCCGAAGCGGGCATCAACGTACAAGTCGAAACCCACGACGCCGGCCCATACTGGGAAGCGCAGTGGATGGACCCCTGCTGCCCGTTCATAACCAGCAACTGGGGCGGCAGACCCGCCAACGCCTCCATAGACGTACAGCTAAGGGGTGGCACAGTGTGGAACGAATCGTTCTACAACAACCCCCGCCTCGATGAACTCCTGGACCTCGCCGCGTCCTCACCCGACTTGGAAGAGCGCAAAGAGTATTTCCGCGAAATGCAAGAGATACTCATAGAGGACGTTCCTGTCCTCTATCTAGCCTACTCTCCCGTCATAATCGCTCACCGCGCGAATATCGGCGGACTTCAGGCGCACTCCGCGCTCGCCCACTTCATGTTTGAAGAATGGTGGGTCAAGAACTAGCTTTAAGCGTCCGAAGCGCGCGGCGAGAGCGCTTGATCCTCGCCGCGCGTACTCCCATCCGATAGACAATACTCGTGTCCTCGTTTGGACGAGACCGTGAAGAGATATGGCAAGATTCCTAATAATCAGATTGACACTCATCCTGGTAACCCTACTTGCGGTCTCGATAGCCATATTTTCCCTAGTCGAATTCGCTCCGGGCGACGCCGCCGCTATCATACTCGGACAAGGCGCTACCCCGGACACTCTCAAGGCATTGCGCGAGCGTCTGGGGTTAGACAAGCCTCCACACGTTCGGTATTTGGACTGGATTGGCGGAGTGGCGCGCGGCGACTTGGGAGTGACCTCCTCCGGAGCTGAAATCTCTGGTATTGTCGGCGGTCGCCTATTCAACTCTGCCCTCCTCGCCGTCGGCGCTTTCCTGATTTCCGTCCCCTTAGGAATGGCCGCAGGCGTGCTGGTAGGCGCGAACTCGGATACCCCGCTGGACCGTGTTCTTACGCTCGGAGGCCTATTCACCATCTCCCTGCCCGAGTTCGTCACAGGGGTCGTGCTAGTGCTGATTCTCTCGACTACGCTCGGCTGGCTGCCTTCATCCAGCATTATGATGCCGGGAGAAACTATCCTAGGCAATCCCCATGTGCTGATAATGCCCATACTAACTGTCACCGGAGCGTTTTTCGCCTACATATTCAGGATGGCGCGCTCCAACGTGATAGAGGTAATGGAAAGCAACTACGTTCGCACCGCCATCCTGAAAGGCCTGCCAATGCGGACAGTGATGGTCAGACACGTCCTCCCAAACGCTATACTGCCCACAATTACCGTCATCGCCAACAGCGTGGGCTGGCTGTTCGGCGGCCTGATAATCATAGAGAACCTGTTCGCTTATCCGGGCATGGGCAGCCTACTCATATCAGCCATAAACGCGCGCGATATACGGCTCTTGCAGACCACTGCCATGATAATCGCAGTGGTGTACGCTTTCAGCAACCTTGCGGCTGATCTCACGTATGGTTCTCTCAATCCCCGAGTGAGGCTTTCCTGATGGCTGTCAGAGATTCGACTATCCAAGCTGAAAGCTCCAGGCCCTCCACCTTTTCCAGATTCTCACGAACCACTTCCAACGCTATCTCTCTGATACTACGCACATACACCGGACGCGTCGCGTTCGCCATAGTGCTGGTTCACCTCATAATTACCCTGATAGGCTCATGGATAACACCATACTCGCCCACAGAGTACCACCTCGCCGATCGGTTCAGCCCCCCATCCGCCGAATATTGGCTCGGCACGGACGACAAAGGCCGAGATATTCTCAGCAGAGTGCTCGCAGGCTCTCGCTCCATAGTATGGATAGCTGTGGTGGGAACAATTTTCGGAGTTACGCTCGGCACAATAGTCGGCGTTGCCAGTGGTTACTTTGGCGGGAAAGTTGACCAGATTATAATGAGGTTTGTAGACTGGCTCCTCGCTATACCTTCACTTCTGCTAGCGATTCTCATAATAAATATGAGCAGGCAGAGGTTCAGCGGGATAGACGAGTCATGGCTGGTCATACTCACCATTGGAATATCATTCATGCCCAACAACAGTCGTGTTATCCGAAGCGCGGCCCTCGCAATCAAGCCTTTGGAGTTTGTTCAGAGCGCCCGCCTGCGCGGTGAGCCGACCATATACATAATGTTCAGAGAAGTCCTCCCGAACGTGCTTCCTGTCGTCGCGGTTGAAGCCTCTATACGGCTGAGTTTCGCCCTACTGCTGACCGCAGGACTGGGATTCCTCGGTCTTGGAGTTCAACCACCCTCCTCCGATTGGGGACTCATGGTGAGCGAGAACTTCCGCCACATCGGAATCGTTCCCGTCGCCGCTCTTGCGCCCGGCCTCGCGATAGCCTCTCTCGTAGTCGGCATAAACCTACTCGCGGACGGCATACGACAAGCTCAGAACCTGCCCGAAACCGGAGAATGAAGATGAGCCACTCGGACGCGCCGCTCATACAGATTGAGAATCTGGCCGTTACCTTCCACACGCCCCGTGGCGCGTTCCGCGCCGTGCGCGACGCCTCACTCGAAATCGCGCGCGGCGAAACACTAGGACTCGTCGGTGAGTCGGGTTGCGGCAAATCCACCGTCGCCTTTGCCATGATGAACTATCTCCCCGGAACCGCCCAGGTGGAAGGCGCGATTCGATTTGAGGGAATGGACATATCCGCGTTCAGAGACGCGGAACTGCGCGAACTCCGAGGGAACCGAATAGCTATGGTCTATCAAGACCCCCTCACTTCCCTTAATCCATCTATGAGAGTCGGCCCTCAGATAGAAGAGGTCATCAAACATCACTTGGAAATTGACGCGGAAGCGGCTCAGCGGCGCGTAGTCGAACTCTTCGAGAGCGTCGGTCTCGCTGATCCTGGACGCATTGGCAGACGCTATCCCCACCAACTCAGCGGAGGTATGCAGCAGCGCGTGGTAATAGCGATGGCGCTCGCCTGCGAGCCTCACCTGCTCATCATGGACGAGCCCACAACTGGCTTAGATGTCACCACAGAGGCGACCATCCTCGACCTCATAATAGAGTTGAAAGACAGAGTCAACGCAGGCATCCTATTCGTGAGCCACAACTTAGGCGTCATAGCCAGAGTCGCCGACAGAGTGGCCGTGATGTACGCGGGCGAGGTAGTCGAAGAAGCCCCCGTCCACGAACTATTCAAAAATCCAAGCCATCCTTACACCGCAGGGTTGCTCTCCTGCGTTCCCCAACCTCCCGGAGACGACGGAATAGAACGACAGCTCAGGAGCATACCCGGCTCTGTGTTCGACGCCCAGAACGAACAGACCGACTCATGCCTGTTCGCTCCGCGTTGCCCACTCGCTAGGGACGCCTGTGTCCAGTCGGTCCCCCCTCTGACCCGCGTATCCGACGGTCACTTCGCCAGATGCCTCTACCACACCGACGTCAACGACGGCATCTGGGGAGACCTTCGTGAGCGCATAGTGAAGCCCGGATCCGACTCGACAACCCCGACTCTCTACGCGGAAGACCTTCGAAAATTCTATGGAGGCGGGCGCAAGAAGTACATCCTGTTCGGCCCCCCGGTCAGACCTCCTGTGCGCGCTCTGGTTGACTTAGGTATGCGAGTTGACAGCGGGAGAACTCTCGGAATTGTGGGGGAAAGCGGCTCCGGCAAGAGTACGGCGGCTCGCGCCATCGTGGGACTGGAAGCCAGAGACGGTGGCATACTGCAATTGCGCGGTCAAGCGCTCGAAGGAGACGTTAACGACCGCACCGAGGATCAGCGCTCCGCGATGCGCATGGTCTTCCAAAACCCAACAGCGTCACTCAATCCCAAGTTGCCCATAAAGCACGCTATCACCCGCGCGCTCAGAAAATTCGCCGGCGTCAGGCGCGGCGAGATCAGAGAGCGCTCCGAAGAGCTTATGAACGCCGTGGGACTGGACCCGCTTTATCTCGACAGGCTCCCCTCCGAACTGAGCGGCGGCCAGCAGCAGAGGGTCGCCCTCGCCAGCGCATTCGCGGCTAACCCGGATGTTGTGGTCGCCGACGAGGCCGTATCCGCGCTCGACGTATCCGTTCAGGCGCAGGTCCTCAACCTCCTTGAACAGCGCCAGAGCGAGACAGGGAACGCCTACGTCTTCATAACCCACGATTTAAGCGTAGTCCGCTACGTCTCCGACGATATCCTGGTGATGTACGCCGGACACATCGCGGAGTATGGGCCATCAGAAGCCGTGCTATCCGCGCCGTCCCACCCCTACACCGAAGCGTTGCTCTCCGCGGCTCCGGTGCCGGACCCCGACGCTCAACCCACTCATATACGCCTTGAAGGCTCGGTGCCTACACTACACTCTGCATTCAAAGGCTGCTTCTTCGCAGGCAGGTGCCCGCGAAAGATAGGAGACATCTGCGACACCGAGCCGCCCCCGGAACAGCTCGGCCCGGGCGGAGACACCCATATAATAAACTGCCACATTCCGGTTGAGGAACTCGAACGACTCCAAGCGTCCAACACTCCCCAGTCAGCCGCGATCGTCTGAGCCGCGGCATTAAAGGGACAAGTTTCGCGCTCCGAGCTGCTGTGCTTAGACTACGCCGACGGCCTCAAGCGCGGACAGCTGTTCCCGGGTCATCCCCAATTGGCCCATATATACCCGCTCGTTATGTTCGCCAAGCAGAGGCGCTCGACTTGACACCCGCCAAGGAGACTTGGTGAATCTGTACGGCGCGCCGGGATATGTGAAAGCCTCTCCCAACTCAGGGTGTTCCACTTCGACCGGGAATCCCCGCGCTTTGAAGTGTGGGTCATCAAGAACCTCCTCTGGAGAATTGATGATTCCCCACTGAAATCCAAGTTCCTGCGCGCGCGTGAACAGATCGTAAGAGTTCGTCTTCGCGGCCATCCGGCGCAGAGTGTCCGACACGCGCTCCTGCTGAGCCATAGCGTCCGGGTCGCCCCTACGCATCGCCTCGCGGCTGGGATAGCTCAAGTACTCACCAAGGTTATCAACAAGCCCCTCCTCCTCCATCCAGGCCAGCAGATGAAACCATTGCTCCTCAGTGCGCGCGCCAATTCCCACGTTAACATAGCGACCATCCTTGCAGAGCGCCTGCGCCTGTGGCGTAGGGATAACTGAGGCGTGCCGCCCTGTCTGCCTCTGAACCGTGTCTCCCGCGACAAGCCAACTATACGTAGCCGCCTCGGTGGTGATGTTCAGCGCGGCGTGCATATTGACATCTATGTACTGGCCCGCGCCTGTAAACTGACGATGCACCAGCGCCGTCAGTATTCCAATAGCCGCGTAATGGCCGACTGTGTGATACGCCTGATTTCCGCCGCCCCGCACAGGAGGAACGCTGTGGTCATCGTAGCCGCAGCTCCACACCGGCCCGCCGAAAGCCAGCGCGGTCAGATCAACGCTGGCGTGGTCTCTGTAAGGCCCATCCTGTCCGAACGGGGTTACAGAAGCCATAACCAGCGAGGGAGCGGCGTCTGCGATCAAATCCGAATATCCTATTCCGCAAGAGGCCAGGTAGCCAGGCGGAGCGCTATCCACTATGACATCGGCCGACGCCGCAAGTTTTCTGAATATCCGGCGTCCGCTATCCTGTTCAATATCGAGAGTAACGCCGTATTTACTAGTATTGTAATGCCAGAAGAACAAACTGCTGTTTGAGCCGGGTTGGTTTTGGTAGAACGGCTCATACGCGCGCGTTGGGTCGCCGGCCGGCGGTTCAATCTTTGTAACTTCCGCGCCCATATCGGCCAACAACTTGCCGCACCACGCTCCCATCTCCCCGCCAATCTCCAGAACTCGTACATCTTCAAGGACGCTGTTTCCCTTCTCGGACATCACTTCAGATAACTCCCTCGTCGGTCAGCGCCTGCACAGTCTCTTGAGACATTCCCAGGATGCCGCCGAACACCTCATCATTATGCTGACCGAGTGTTGGAGCGCCCCTCCTGATGACAGCGGGCGTCCCGGACAATTTGGCCGCCATGCCGTCCACGCGTATCCTTCCTATTTCCGCGTGTTCAACAGTGGGAAAAAGGTTCCACGCTTCAGTATTAGGATCATTTTCAATGCGATCTTGGGGACGCTGCACCGCCGCGGCCGGCGCTCCTCTGCTTTGGAGCGCCTCCATTGCCTCCATCGGCGTTCTAGTCTCTGTCCACCGCTCGATTCTAGCGTCCAGCTCGTCATGTCGCTCAATACGACCTTCCACCGTATCCAGAGATTCATCGGACGCCAAGTCAGAGAACCCCATAACGTCGCACATAGTTATCCAGTCATCGCCGTCCCGTACCGCGATAGCGACCCACCTGTCTTCTCCGGCGCACTTATATATGCCGTGAGGCGCCATCTTCGGGTATATGCTGCGGTTGCTATTCGGATTGCCGGGGCGTCGGGTCGGAATTCCGTTGACCGTATAGTCGAGAATCGCGGGACCGTTCAGCGCCGCCGCCCCGTCCGAACACGACATATCCACCCACTGTCCGACCCCAGTTCTGTTGCGGTGATAGACGGCCATGAGAATGGCTATCGCCATGTGGTAACCACCGGTGTGGTCCATGTAAGAGTATCCCCAGCCCGCGGGAGGCAGGCCCGCCAAGCCCGACTGGAACGTCAGGCCCGACACAGCCTGCACGATAGGCCCCCAAGTCTTGAACTCGGAATATGGGCCTACGTGTCCGAAGCCGCTGTTGGACACGTAGATGATATCCGGCTTTATCTTGACCATTCGGTCGTATGAGAAGCCCCATCTGTCCAGCACGCCCTTGCTGAAGTTCTCGGTAACCACATCGCTAACCGAGATGAGTTCTCGGAGTATGTCGCCGGCCGCGCTCTTACGCATATCTAGGGTTACGCCCATCTTCTCGACGTTATGGTTGTTGAACGTGCCGCCTAGGTTGATACCCCTGCGTTCATCAATCCATGGGCCATTGCCTCGGAAGATATCCCACTGTCCCTGTCTAAGCCTATCCTCTACTCGGATAACCTGAGCTCCGAACATAGCCAGAATCTTGGTTGCCCCCGCCCCGGCAAGCTGGCCTGTAAAGTCGCAGATGCGTACTTTGGACAGCGCTGGACAGTTCCCGTCAGTTTTGGTCATGTGTCAGGCCCCCATTTGCATTTCGAGAAAGCGATGTTAGATAGAACATCGAACCTCTCGAATACTTCGGTTCTATCCCGCAGTGGATAGCTGTCGGCGTTCCGCAATAAGACTGTGGCAGGCTGATCAATAACTGACCGCCTGCCACAGACGAAGAAGCGATGAATCGGCGCGCCGGACGCCAACAACTAGGTGACTTCCAGCGTCACGTTCCTCAGCGGCGCGCTGAACTGCGTGCGGTCAAGCTCTATCGCATCCTTCTGGTATATCTGGATTCGGTAGGATTCGTAGTCCGGAATGAAGAGGCGGAACTCTTCATCTATTCTGACCGATCTCGGACGACGCAGGTACTTTTCGTCCTCAATTCTGCCCATTTCCCTAAGGCGGTTGGACACCGCGTTGGTGAGCATATAGTTGCGCGCCACCCGAGAAAGCGAAGCGTCCCCCCAGAAACTCCAGATGTACTTGCCCTCGGAGTTGAACATCACCACGCGATTATTGCCCCAGTCCGAGACGTATATGTCCCCGTGCGCGTCAACCGCCACGCCCGTCGGCCTGTTGAACTCTCCGTCTCCCGAACCGTATCTTCCGACCACGTTCTTAAGTTTCCCGTCCGCGTCGAATATCTGGAGTCTGTGGTTGCCCCAATCAACAACGTATATATCGCCGAACTCGTCCACATGTACGCCCCACGGCAGATTCAACTCCCCCGGCACATCCCCATTCAAGCCGCCGAACCCGCCCAGATACTCACCGTCAGGGGTATATCTCTGGACACGGTGGTTCTCCGAATCAACCACTACCATATTCCCATCCGGGTCGAAAGCTATCCCGTTGGGACGGTTGAATTCGCCATCGGAGTCGCCCTGAACTCCCCACTTGGCGACGAACTCACCCTCCGGGTCGAACTTGGTTATCCTATGAGTCGCCTCGTCGCTGACAAATATATTGCCCTCATCATCAGTGATTATCTGCACCGGCCAGATGAACTGTCCATCCCCCACGCCGTAACCGCCAATGCTCTTCATGTCCGATGTGAAAGCTTCCATATCTTCCAAGGGCCAGACTCTTATGCTCGATCCGCCTTCCGAGCGCATGAGTATGTAGGTGTCGCCCGTTCCCGAAAACGCTATGTCCGTAGGATAACCGATGACCCTCCTCATGCCCAGCGTCTTCAGATACGGGTAGCCGGCTCTCAGCAATCCGTAAGGTCTGTTCATCCTCATACCTCCCTGAACTCCAGAATCCTAGTTCACGAACGGGGAAATCTGCTCGTACTCCCCCTTGACGATTGGACGGGCCTCAACCTCTAGTATCTGCTCAAGCAGCGTGGCGTATATGCCCCTGAAATCTATCGTGTGCTTCAGGTCTTCGCCATGTTCCCACTCCGCCGGGTCCAGCGACGGGTACTCGCTGTAAAGCCCGCCTATCACATTATTCCCAAATATGTACGCTCCGCCGCCCGAACCGTGATCAGTGCCGCTGCCATTATCGCGCATCCGTCGCCCAAACTCAGTGAACACGAATATAGTCACGTCATCCGCCGCGCCATGCTCTTCCAGGTCGTCCAGAAAGTCCGATATAGCGCCGGACAGGTCAGCCATCAGCTTGGGATGCGAAGGCATCTCATTCGCGTGCGTGTCGTATCCGCCGTGCGTCGCGTAGAAGATGCGGGCGCCAAGATCCGCTAGATGTATGCGAGCCACATCGCGCATACTCTTGGCGATAACGTTGTCGGCGTACTCTATGTCAGACTCGTAGCGGTCAGCCACGTCCGCCAGCATATCCGCGCCCTTAAGCACATCCAAGCCCGTCTGTCCGATGTACTCCGCCACCGGACCTGTGCCAATCGCCTGACCATATATGCCCTTGAAAGTATCAAGCGCCTTGTCCCGCAGACGTTGCTGCTCTATACGGTTCATCACCCCATAACCTTCTAAGTCGCCGACAGAGGTCACCGGAACGCCGCTCACCGCCATCGCCCTGGGCAATCCCATACCGACGTTGACTCCGGTCAAAACGTTCTCCCCGTTCGGGTCCAATTCCCTAATAGCCTGCCCCAGCCAGCCCTCGTTGCCGACGCGGTCAGGTTCGGCTGTGTGCCAGATATCCATGCCGCGGAAGTGGGAGCGGTTCGAGTTCGGGTAGCCAATGCCCTGGACTATCGCCATCTTTCCCTCGTCATACAGACGCTTGAAGGGAGCGGCGTTGGCGTTTATGGCAAGCGTGTCGTTAATGGGCAAAACGTCATCCTGGCTCATAACGACTGTCTTCCGCGCGTCATAATAGCGCTCATTCGTGTACGGCACTATGGTATTCATAAAGTCGTTGCCGCCTGTGAGCTGAACGACTACCAGCGTCTTTTCCCTGCTCTTGGTGGTCATATTTCCCCCATGCGCTTTCATGTATTTCATCTACTGTTATGCGAACTGGTAATCAACTGTCGAAGCGGTCATCTGCAGGAGGTTGTGGACACCCACCGGGTCAGCATTCTCGCTCCCTATCTCGTTCAACTCCTCTACATAGGCGACCAACGAAGCGTATGTGTTCTCGCTCACCTTTATGCCGCCCAGAATGTCCAGGCAACGGTCAACTATCTGGGACGGGTCGTCATCCAAGCTTCCCACTCGTTCCACCATGTCCCGAACCCCGGGCTTGGATATGTCGTCAAACTGGCTCTCAACGAACCCTATACGCTCGCTCAAAGTCCCGGAGTCTATCCACTCATGCCCAGTATGCCAACCCTCCACTGTGGGAGGATTCATCAACCGTTGGCCCATAATAGCCATCGGACCCTCGACGAGGGAGCCGTTAAGCGTCGTGATGGCGAACTGGTGAATCCCGGGCGTCGGTCTGCTGAACTCGCCGGTCTGCTTCAACACCCCTGCCACCAACTCCGTCGGACTCTTCACCTTCCTGAACTCGGTCGCCCGCTTGAAAAAGTCCGAGTTGAACAGCTCGGACAGAACCGCCCGCATCTGACCGCCCGAATCCATGAACACACCGGCAAGCCGCTCAATAGCCTCCGGGTCCTTCGGCGGCTCAGTCGCCCACGACGGCACCTGAACCTCGTCCTCCACAAAGAAATTGTACAGGTGGCGAGATATGAACCTCGCCGTCGCGGGCTGTCTCACGATTATGTCAATGATATCCTCGCCATCGAAGTTGCCCGTCTCCCCAAGGAAGGTCTTAGGCCCATAATCATGGTCGTCAGGGTTGAACGCGAAGACCGCGTTATGATGTCCCACCGGATACAGCGAAAGTGGCTGCCTGAACGTCCAGCCCGTGAACGCTCTCGACGCCGCCTTTATATCGTCCTCCGTATAGTTGCCTACTCCCATCGAAAACAGTTCCAGCAGTTCCCGACCATAGTTCTCGTTTATCTCGTCCTTGTGGTTCTCGTTGTTGTCCAGCCAGAATATCATCGCCGGATCTTTCGAAAGCTCCAGCAGGATGGTCTTCATATCGGCCAGACCTACTCGCCGAAACATATCTATCTCGTTGTAAAGAGACGGGCCATGTTCACTCTTTCCCCAAGCGACCGGGAAAATATGGTGAAGGAAGAGCGACATCTTCTCCTCCAGCGGCCTCTCGGTATTCACCATCCGGTATATCCACTTGCCTACATGAACCGCCACCGGCTCGCCGCCATAATACCTCTCAATGTAGGATTGGTCCAGTTCAGGGAAACGCTCCGGGTTCACGAGGTCGTCAACTATCTCCTCGTAGGTCTTCTCCTGAGTCAAGGTATCAAGCTCAGCCGGCGTCGCGCCGAATCCCGCCCGTCTCATAAGATGCGCCACATGCGCTCTATCTGATTTCATATCGCATTCTCCTGCCTTCTGAGTCTGCTCCCTCATACTAATATCAAACATTCTGTCGGACACTATATCCGATAGCGCTCATTATAACCCCAAATCTCCTCCAATGGGCAATTCCTTCGGAGAAACTTCCTCGCTATTTCACCATCAGGACCGAGTATAGTCGCCAAGCCGCCCCTTCGTTGCCCGGGAAGACAGTCCGGACCACGACAAGCAGTCTGGAACCGCTTGGATTGACGATACGAGGATAATAGCAAGGTTCTGATCCCGAGAGTTGACGCCTTGTAGCCCCGAAGATGCTATCATATACTGGTCCCGACCATGTCATCAGCCCTTTTGAGAGGTTTTATCCAATGCAGGTTGGTTTCTTCACAATGCCCCTCCACCCGCCGGGGTCCGACATCACCCAAACCCTGGAAGACGATCTCCACCAGCTGGAAGCGCTGGACGCCCTCGGATATTCCGAGGCGTGGATAGGCGAGCACTTCACCACTGTCTGGGAAAACATACCCGCCCCCGACATGTTCATCGCCGGCGCCCTGTCCAGAACACGAAACATCACACTCGGCACGGGCGTAACCTGTATGCCAAACCACAACCCCTTCATGATAGCGCACCGCATAGCCCAGCTTGACCACATGGCGAAGGGGCGCTTTCAGTGGGGCGTTGGATCCGGCGGATTCCCTGGAGACTTCGAAGTGTTCGGCTTCGACCCGAGCCAGGGAGACCACCGCAGGATGACGCGCGAGGCGATAGATACGGTTCTCCGCATATGGGACAACCCCAAGCCCGGAGTTTACGACAGCGAGTTCTGGAAATTCACTATCCCCGAACCTGTTGACGACTTCGGACTCAGGTTCCACCTCCGCCCCTACCAGAAACCGCACCCGCCCATAGGCGTCGCCGGCGTATCCCCAAACTCAGACACTCTTATAATGGCCGGAGAACGCGGCTGGATTCCCATGAGCATCAACCTTGTTCCCTCCCGAATCCTGCGGACTCACTGGGACGCCGTGCAAAAGGGCGCGGATATTTCAGAACTGTCGCCCGACCGCTCCGAATGGCGAATCGCCAGGGAGATATACGTCGCCGAGACAAGCGCGCAGGCGCGTGAGGACGCTCTTAACGGCGTCCTGCGCCGCGATTTCGAGCAGTACTTCATGCGGCTCATGCCCAAGATGGGAATGCTGAACCTCTTCAAAGTCGATCCCGATATGCCGGACTCAGACGTTGACATCGAGTATCTTGTGGACAACGTATTCGTGGTGGGAAGTGTGGACGATGTCACAGAGAAGCTCCAACGGCTCTATGACGACGTGGGCGGATTCGGCGTGCTGCTGGCCATGGGACACGAGTGGCGGCCATACGACAAATGGGCGCGCTCTATGGAATTGCTGGCCAACGAGGTCGTCCCCGCGCTTCCGACTCCAAGCTAATCCTTATGCAACAAGGTGACATAATAGTCGTCCGACTCGACTCAGGACCCCGTCTCGCTCGGTTCATCGAAACAAAGTCCAACAGGGCCCGTCTCTCCATAGGACGCAATCGCGAGGCCCGCCTCCCCATATCGCGGATCATTTACGAGACCGGATTGAACGCCTCGCGCTTTGAGGCAGTCGAAGAACTGAGCCGCGAGGTGAATTCCGTTACCCAGTCCATAGATTTGGAGGAAGTCTGGGATGTCGTGTGCGACGATGGGGACGCGCTCACCCTGACGGATATAGCGGAGTTATACTGGGGACGCGAACCATCCCCAGCGCAGGCGCTCGGCCTGCTTTTACACCTGCTCGGCAGCGACCTCAGATTCACCAAAGACGGAAGCCACTATCTTCCGCGAGACCGCGAGACAGTCTCCCAGACGCTGGAACGGATTCAGCGGCAGGCTGAACGCGCCGCCGACTCCAACAGCTTAGTGGCCGCCATAAGGGCCGGCGAGCTTCCTCCCACGCCCACCGGCTACCAGTCGGATACGCTCGACCGGATAAGGCAGTTCGTCCTTCACGGAGACGATTACGCCCGCGCCAACGCAGTGAAACGCATCCTTGGGGAAGCGGGCGTAAAAGGGCGCGACCTCCAGCGGTCAGCGTTCGAGACCCTGGTGTCCCTCGGTCTGATGAGTGAAGATGAACATCTCGCGCTCGAACGGGAAGACATCACCCCCGACTTCCCCGACGACGCCCTCAAGGAGGCCGAAAACATCGCCGTCGTTCCGGTTATTTCCGACCCCGACCGCATTGACTTAACCGGCCTGAAAGCCTTCTCAATAGACGACCGCGACACAAAAGACAGAGACGACGCCCTCTCAATAGAGTCGCTGCACACGTCGGAGGGTTCTGTTTCATACCGGATTGGGATACACATTACGGATGTCGGAGCGCTCATTCCCCAGGGATCGTCGCTAGACATAGAAGCTGACCGGCGAATGTCATCGCTCTACCTTCCCGAACAGACCATTAGTATGCTCCCGCCCCGAATCGCCACCAACAGTGGAAGCGTCAATCCGGGCGAAACACGCGCGGCTATGAGCCTGATTGCGGAACTGACTCAGGATGCGGAGGTAAGAGACTGGAAAGTAGCGAGGTCTGTGATTCGGAGCGGCCACGCGTTCTCCTACGTCGAAGCCGACGAGATAATCACCGACGCCGATCATCCGCTGCACACAGAACTCAGCGCCCTCTACGATCTGTCTGCAAGCCTGCGAAAACAAAGAGAGGCCAGGGGCGCGCTAAACTTGGACCGCGACGAACTATCCGTGAAGGTGGACTCCAACGGAGAGATAAGCGTCGCAGTGGTGCCGCGAAACGCGCCATCCCGCAATCTTGTCCAAGAGTACATGATCTTGTGCAACTCGCTGCTGGCCCATTATTGCTCCCAGGCCGGACTGCCGGCCCCCTTCAGGTCGCAGGCTCTGCCAAACGTATCAGACATAGAAGCCCAATTTCCGCCGGGTCCGTTGCGCTCCTACATGATGCTCCGCAGGCTGACCCCTGCGCTCGTGTCCACAAAACCGGCCGCGCATGGAGGCCTCGGCGTCGAAGCGTACATCCAAGCGACCTCCCCCCTTCGCCGCTATCCCGACCTCATGGCGCAGCGCCAGATATCTCACCATGCGCGCGCCGGAGAGACGCTGTACGACAACGAAGCGGTCACCTCGATAGCTCATCGCGCGGATACCCAGATCCGCCAGATGTCCAGAATAGAGAATCGGCGGCGGCAATACTTCTTCCTGAAATGGCTGGACGCGCGCCGACGGGAGAGCGAAGACGCCGGAGAACCATATATCCTCGAAGGAATCGTCTTAGAAAACCCGCCGAATCGCGCGGCCACCGTGGATCTCGCGGACTGGCCCTTCAGAACACGCGCCGCGCTGCCCAACTCCACTTCCCCCGGTGACAAAGTCTCAATGCGGCTTCACGGAGTTGACCTCTGGAGACACACCGCCCAATTCACACTCTCGGTTGGACAACTCTGAAGATTTATGATTATAATACCCTGTATCGGCTCGATATACGCAGTTTCGTGTCTTTAGAATATGCCGAGGTGGTGGAATTGGTAGACACGCAGCGTTGAGGGCGCTGTGGCCGCTTTGGCTGTGGGAGTTCGAATCTCCCCCTCGGCACCAAACCCGGCCCACTGCAATGTATCTCAGCCATAGACAAGGCGACGTAGCCAAGCGGTCTAAGGCGGGGGTCTGCAAAACCCCTATTCGGCGGTTCGAATCCGCCCGTCGCCTCCATCATTCGAAAATCATGGCGGCCTTCGAGCAAAGCGCGGAGGCCGCTCCTGTGCTAGAAGAACGCTCCCCTTGCCGCTTTCCCCAAGCCCCACGCTATTCCGAACTAGCCCCCATCAGAGCGACCCTTGACCCGGAAAGCCGCTGAGGCCGTGGAAAGCCGCGCGGCTTCAGCGGACCCCCGACGCCCCGCCGGACTTCTGCCAAGCGTATTCTCCATCTTCATATCTCTACTATGGGGCGGCCTCCCCGTAAGCATCAAAACCTCCCTCAAATACGGCGCGCCCCTTCAGATAGGCTGGATGCGATTCACCCTCGGAGGCCTCGTAACTCTGACCTATATGGTCGCGCGCAAAGAATCCTTCAGACTCGAGGCGTCCGAGATCAGACCCATCCTGATAGTGAGCCTGCTGTTCTCCGTCCAACTCGTATTCATGAACGTCGGACAAGACCTGACCACCGCGGGCCACGCCACCGCCATCGGAACGACGATGCCCATCTGGGCCGCCACCATCGCCCAGATAATGATACCCTCCGAAAGGCTAAACCTCTGGAAAGCTATCGCCATAGCCCTCTCATACGCCGGGGTGCTGGCGGTGGTGTTCGGAGACGACGCGGGGAGCGCGCAGGGCGTCTCGCTGCTCGGAGACCTGCTCAGCCTAGTATCGGCGATCCTGCTCGGACTCAGGATAGTGCTAATCTCCAACTTCGCCCAGAACGTATCCGAATCCAAGCTGATGATGGGACAGCAGATCATCGGAACAATCCTGTTTCTCATCGCAAGCTACGCGCTCGAAAGTCCCGTGTACACCCTCAACTCGGAATTCTGGCTCGCGCTCGCCTATCAAGGTCTTGTCATAGCTGGCTTCGGATTCTTGGCTAACGCCTGGCTAGTGAAGAGATACCTGCCCTCCACAATCACCTTCTTCTATTTCGTGATGCCGGTGGCGGGCGTCGCGTTGGCATGGCTGATCCTAGGAGAAGACCCCGGACGCGGCCTTATCGCGGGCATGGTGCTGGTATGCCTCGGAGCGCTCGTTTACGGCGGCGAGACATACATCAAGGCAAGGCGCCCATCCGAACGAGCCGCATAATCAGGCGCTCTCGCAGTGGCAGTCTCCGGCTACTGCCCCCGGATCTTGTAAAAATGATTCAGCGGACCATGTCCTTGACCTACCGGGTAGCTGGCGCGCATCGCGGCTGTGACATATTCCTTAGCCTGTCCTATCGAGGTCGGCACATCAAGGCCCTCGGCAAGCCCCGCCGCGATTGCGGACGCGAGAGTGCAGCCGGTGCCATGGGTGTTGCGGGTGTCAATACGCTCAGAGGTGAAAGAGATGAAGTCGGAGCCATCGTAGAGCACGTCGGTCGCCGGACCTTCGATATGGCCGCCCTTCACGACCGCGCTGCGCGCGCCGAACTCTTCTACCAGCGTCTTAGCGGCGGCCTTCGCGTCATCAACCGTGTTGACATCCATGCCGGTAAGCGTTCCGGCCTCGCGGGTATTCGGAGTCAGAACGGCCGCCATCGGCGTTAGTACGTCGCGCATAGCGCCCACCGCATCCTCTCTGAGCAGCGGCGCGCCGGTCGAGGCCACCATGACCGGATCTATCACGGCAAGCGTAAGATTGTGGAAGCTCAGCCTCGCGGCGACAGCGTGTATTATCTCTGCGCTGGATAGCATACCCGTCTTTACGACGTCCGCGCCTATATCCGACATAATAGCGTCTATCTGCGCTTCTATTAGGGGAATGGGCATCTCCAGAACATCGTCCACCCCAAGCGTATTCTGCGCTGTGATTGTCGTGATGGCGCAGGTCCCGAATACGCCCATAGCTCCGAATGTCTTCAGGTCAGCCTGAATCCCCGCTCCGCCTCCGGAATCCGAACCCGCTATCGTCATTACGCGCGCGACGCGCCGTTCAATCATCGCCATCTCCTGCCCTTGACGCTAGACGCCGGCTTCCCCTCAGCGCCCCTCGTCATATATTCCTGTGGCATTCATTATCCCTTCCTAGTCGTCAGGCCAAGCGTCGCCATTGTAAGCGGCATCCCAGAACAAATACTCGTATCGGAGCGCGGTATGGAATACCCGTTCTATCCGCGCGCGTCGCTCTCCGCTGATGTTCGCTCCGTTCAGGTAATCCTCACACCAGCCTACGAAATCACCCAGATAGTCCGGGCCATGCAGCTCGATCCACTCCCTGTATATCGGATTCGACGGACGCTTGCCCTCATTGATGAACCTCGTTCCCCAATCAAGGTAGGTCCCCTCGGTCACATAGCATACGGCGACTATGTCCTCGAAACTGCCTTCAAGGCCGGTTCTGGCGAGAAAATCGCCGAACGCCCGCGTGACAGGCGACGCGGTAGCGGACGAGTACTCCTCCTCCGCAGCCCCCAGTATATCAAAAGCGCGCATGAAGAAATCGTTCTCATCCGCGTTCGCAGGATCAAGTATGACAGACAAGAATGCGTACAGGCGACTGGCGGACTCGAAGTTCGGCCCCTTCGCTGTGCCCTGAGCTATCATTCCCACCAGGTCGTTGACGAACACATAATCCTGGAGAAAATATCGCCGCGCCCGTTCATGCGAGAGCGTCCCCTCGCCCATCTCTACGATAAATGGGTGGAAAACCATACGTCGCCACAGGTCGGCGTGTTTGTCTTTTAATTCTTGGGTCAGGGACACGGAATCCTCCCTTTCCGCCTACTGTCTAATTGCCCAAATCAGAGCGGTAGGCCGCAGACGCGTCAAGAGACTGCGCCAGCATATCATTGTCCTTCATCCACTGGACAAAGCTGTTCCACCTGCCGGGTTCCTGCGTGCCGAATCCGCCGCCGGAGGGTAGCTGCCAGAGCTCGACCAGAAGATCCGCGCCCGGCCTGTCTATATCCTCGTCTATCTCCCCCTTGTTCTCGGCCACCAGAACATCCACGCCGGCCTGCGGATCCTCGATGGCCTCCTCGAAGCCCCGTTTGATAGCGCGAATGAACCTCTCGGCGATATCCTGATTGTCCCTCAGATAGTCCTCGCCGGTTACCAATACAAGCTCGTAGTAATCCGGCACTCCCCAATCCTCCATACGCATAACGTTGACCGGGTAACCTATATTCTCCATGTGGATACTCTCATGCGTCCAATACGCGCCCACCACCGCGTCAACCTTCTCGCCAATCAGCGATTCGGATATGTTCCAGCCAATGTTGACCAATTCCACATCTTCCAGACCGCCGAGTCCGTCTGCCTTCAGCATGGTCTCCAGCAGCGGCTCATTGGTAGGAATGCCGGGATATCCAACCTTCTTGCCCGCAAGCTGACCCGGACGGGTTATACCCGAAGACTCCAGCGTCATCAGCGAGTTCAGCGGATGCTGCACGACCCCCAAGATGGACACCACCGGCACGCCCTCGTTGCGCGCCAAAAGTACATCCGGCTGGTAGCTCATTCCGAAATCATCCTGTCCGGCGCCGACAGTCTGGAGAACCGTTGACGGGTCGGAAGGGGTGTACATCGTCACTTCCAGATTCTCATCCTCGAAGTAGCCCTTCTGCCGCGCGATATAGAGACCGAGATGATTGGCGTTCGGATACCAATCCAAAGCGAGCTTGACGGAAGCCTTCTCAGGTTCGCCGCCGCATGACAAGGCCAGCGCAACAACCAGCGAAATAGACAGAGTCATGAGCCTAAGGTCCGGTTTCTTCATGAGTCTAAATCTCCTGTAACTGTCTGAATCAAGATTCGCGGTATTTTCAGGATGCGTAAGATTATGTCCCTACCCATTTGAGCGTGGATGTCTAGACCTCGTTATCGGGGCCGTCAGCGGCGGGACGGCGCCAGGGGATAGCCAAGCGTTCCAGTATGCCGACGGAAGCGAACAGGCCTATCCCCAAAGCGGACAGGATTGCGATTGAAGCGAATACGCGCTCGGTCAGAAACTGGGGTTTAGAGCGCAGCATCAGGTATCCGAGTCCCTCGCTCGAACCCACCCACTCCCCTATCACCGCGCCTATCACGCTGACCGCGACCGCGACCCTCATCCCGCTGAACAGATATGGGAGCGACGTGGGAACTTGGACCTTAAAGAACACCTGGCGCCGATTCGCGCCGAGTGTCCTCATCAGGTTAACCATATCAATGTCCACGGATTTAAGCCCGTCAACCATGTTGACCACGATCGGGAAAAAGCTAATCAGCGCCACGACGATTACCTTGGGGGCCAGCCCATATCCCACCCAGATAAGCAGCATGGGGGCTATCACTATGATGGGAATGGTCTGAGACGCGATTATGAAGGGGTACAGCGCGCGCTCCAAGGTGCGCGACATTCCGATCGCGGTAGCGAGAAGCGCCCCCGACAAGAGGGCAAGTCCGAACCCAACTATAATCTCCGACAGCGTGGCGCGGGTGTGAAACCACAGCAGTCCGGCGTCTTCCACCAAAGCTATGGCAATAGCCGACGGGGCAGGCAGAAGCCAGCTCTGAACATCGAATACACGGACATAAGCCTCCCAAAGCGCAAGAATGACAAGGACAATTAGCAGGGCGGGCAACCATCGCCTCACTGTCCTCTCAAGGCTCTTCGCCCACGACCCCGACGACGTGGACGCCGGTGAAAAGCGTGTTTCCGCGCTCATGGCCGGTTCTCCAAATAGTCCTCTTCCCTTATCGCGGCGAGAAGGGCGGACTTGATATCCATAAACTCACTCGTGGCGATAACGTCCATGCTTCGAGGTCGAGGAATCTCGACATTCTTGACCATCTTCATCGTGCCGGGACGGGCAGTCATCACATAGACGCGGTCCGACAGAAAGATAGACTCATCCACGTCATGCGTCACCATCACGATCGTCTTCCGCATAGACTCCCAGAGTCCGGTCAGCCACTGATGTATACGTGTCCTATTGAGCGCGTCGAGCGCGCCGAAGGGTTCGTCGAGAAGAAACACCTCCTGATCCGCCAGGACTGTACGAAGAAAGGCCGCTCGCTGGCGCATACCGCCTGAAAGCCTATTCGGATAGACCTTCTCGAAACCATCGAGCCCGAATCGTCCCATATGCTCTCTCGCCCGCGAGACGGCATCCTGTCTTGGAACACCCTGCATCTCGAGGCCCAATACGGCGTTGTCAAGCACAGTTCGCCAGGGCAGCAGAAGGTCCTTCTGCTGCATATACCCAACCGAACCGAGCCGAGCCGTCGCCCGCCTTCCGTATAGAGACAGGTTTCCACATGTCGGCTCGTCAAGGCCGGCGATGATGTTCAGCAGCGTGCTCTTCCCGCACCCGGAGGGACCGATAATGCTGACAAACTCGCCGTCCAGCGCGTGAAAATTGACATTCCGCAGAGCGGGGAGAGGCTGTCCCTGGCGCTCGAAGGTCTTAAAAAGAGCGTCCGCGCGAATAGCGTATCGCACTCCGTCGGATTCAGGGGTGGTCGCGCCTTGTCGCGCTCCTATCTCGTCTGTTTTGTCCACTATCAGCATAACCTAAAGAATAACCTAAAGAGAACCGCCCACCTTAGGGAGGGTGGGCGGTTGTTATCCTCTGTGGACGCTACCACATCCCTCCGCTGGCATTACCCAGATCAGGTTCTTAGGGGTCGACAGCATTGGGGCTGCCCTCTCAGCCTGGCTTTCCAAGCTCCCCCAGGACGTGTATTTTATTTTCAAGGAAGTCTATCCTGATTCGGAACCTGTGTCAACATCGGGAGTTCGACTTTCAGTCATCGGCCACTGCATAGCTTCAAGCCATGCGCCGGCGCATTCACCATCCCTCGCGGATTCCCCGAAAGCGTCTTCGGAACGCTTGGCTCGCCTCCCGTCCACAGACACCTCTACCCGTCGCGCCCTCCACAAAGACCGGGACGCCGAAATAGAGGAACCACCGGATTCATCAACGATTCACATTTCCTAGAACTTGCGGCATTACCTGTGACCGACTAATATACCCTGCAAGATTATGTCACAGCCCAAGAACGAATTCACCAGTGTTTCCAAGCTCCGGGCCGAAGCCATCGGCGAGCCGGGCAAGAGAACGTTTCGTATGCAGGTGGACAGCGCCAGCAGCTACGCCTCCGTCTGGCTGGAAAAGGAGGACCTTTTCCAGCTCGCGTTGGCGATTCAGCAGATTGTCGGCTCCATACCCGACGAAAAGCTCTCGCTCTCAGGCCCTCCCACCGACCGGGAAGCGCCCGGACTGACGAGTCTCGACTTCAAAGCTATGAACCTCGCGCTTGGACACGACCCAAGACGCGGGCTGTTCGTCATTGACGCATACGACGTCACCGACGGCGAAGACCCCACAATCCGCGTCTGGCTCAACAAACGACAGATGCTCGACTTCTCGGAAGAGGCCATGAAGGTGTGCGCCGCCGGACGACCTCTGTGCCCGTTGTGCGGCAGAGCGATTGACCCCGAAGGACACCGGTGCGCCCGGCTCAACGGCCACGCCAACCTAACTCCCGAAGACCTATCCCAAGACCTGCCTCCCCAATAACGCTCGACTCCATACATTCCCCAAGAGGTTTCTTTGCCGCGACGCAACAGACAAGACCTCAATATTGTCTTTCCCGTTCCGGAAGGCGCAACGCTCGTGTCCCTCGACGAGAATGAAGCTCGACCACTGCTGGAATCGGGCGAGATAACCGGTGGATACCGTATGCCCTGGGGTTCCAACTACACTTTTCTGGTATGGATTGACGCGGGGCCCGGCAAACGCCTCCGCGCCATATACAAGCCCCGAGACGGCGAGCGTCCACTATGGGACTTCCCGCTAGGCACGCTGTACCGCAGAGAGCGCGCGGCCTTCGTTCTCAGCAGATTGCTCGGATGGCCAAGCATCCCGCTCACGCTTGTCCGCGAAGGTCCGTACGGAATAGGTATGTTCCAGAACTATGTGGACTGCGACCCCAGCGTCACATACTTCGACATGGTCCAGGACGACGACACCGACGAACAACTCTGCCAGATAATGGTGTTCGACCTGATCGCCAACAACGCGGACCGCAAGGCGGGACACTGCCTAATGGGACAGGACAGCCGTATATGGAGCATTGACCACGGCCTGACTTTTCACCCCTCTTTCAAGCTCCGAACCGTCATGATGGAGTTCTGGGGCAGGACTATTCCGGACAACCTCGTGGACGACCTATCCCGCCTGCATGAGAAACTCGACACAAAGTCCGAAGACGTTGCTCCCCTACTCGAACACCTCGACCGTCGCGAGATAAAGGCGCTGAAAAAACGTGTTCGCTTCCTTCTCAGGGATCGCTCCGTGCCGAATCTCGATCCCAACTACAATATACCCTGGCCGTTCGTATAAATTCGCGCGTCAGCCGCCATAAATTTACAATTCCACCCAACCTGATACACTACAACCGCGCAATTTGAAAATCACGGAGGTAGTGACAATGAAGATAACCGACATTCAAGTAAACCAACTCAAGCCGGCGGGAAGCGCGGCGGCGGGAACGCCGTTCGTGGGAAGGCCCGGACGGCTGCTGGTGCGCGTGTTCACCGACGAAGGCATAGTGGGCATATCAGAGGGTTCGCGAGGGCTGGGTGTATTTCGCGCCTATCTCGACGAGATGATAAAGCCGCTCCTAATAGGCATGGACCCGCTTCAGCCGCGACAGATATGGGACACGCTCTCACTCGGAACGGGAGAGCGCGCCACCCGCCTGCCGTCCCAAATAGTCGGCTCTATTGACGTCGCGCTATGGGACATCATGGGCAAGGCCGCAGGAATGCCTCTATACTCGCTCTTGGGCGGAGCGGCAAGAACCGAAATCCCCCTCTACTGGAGCAGGGGCAGCGGTTGGCGCAAGTCTCCGGGCGAAATGCTCGAAGAGGTTCAGGAAGGCTACGAGCGCGGATTCCGGGCATTCAAGATTCGGATGGATTGGCGCGACTACCGTCAGGACAGCGACCCTGAGAAGGACTTCGCCATATTCAGGACCTGCCGCGAGTGGCTGCCGGACGACGTTCCGCTCGGATTCGACGCCAACTGCGGCTACTCCGTCTCCACGGCCATCATG
Organism: Dehalococcoidia bacterium; assembly: GCA_965214185.1. Lineage (GTDB taxonomy): Bacteria > Chloroflexota > Dehalococcoidia > Lucifugimonadales > UBA1123 > VXRN01. The sequence continues at coordinate 213,881 of CBDCBF010000001.1, forward strand.
CAGGGCCGAAGGCTCGAAGAGATGGGCGTCGCCCATTTCGAGGAGCCGCTTCCGCAGTACGACTTCCCAGGTCTTCGGCAGGTAGTGGACGCGTTGGACTGTCCCGTCTCGACCGGAGAGCAGGAATTATCCGCGTGGAGGTTCCGAGACCTCATGATGCTGGGCAATCCCGACATCCTGCAGCCGGACATTCTGAATGTGGGCGGCGTGTCCGAAATTATGCGCGTCTATGAGATGGCTGTCGCCAACAACAAGGTCATCATGCCGCACAGCCCGAACATCGGCGCGAACTCGCTCGCCAGCCTGCACGCTTACAGCACCGTGACGAACGCCATACGCCCGCACGAATTCTCCGAAGAGTTCACAGGACCGGCGGAGAATGTGGCCGAGCTCTTCGTCGAGCCAATCATCCCGGAAGACGGAAAGATTAAGCTGTCCGACCGACCCGGACTAGGTCTCGAACTCGACGCGCGCGCGCTGTCAGCCGCCATATTGGAATAGCTGCGAAAATCTATGTACGGGATGCGAGAGCGTCTCTCTCCATCCCGTAACGCGACGGAAGAAGCCGCAACTGCCATATTCTGCAAGTCCGACGCGATTCAGGCAACGTATTCTGGAGTAAAGGGGGATAGTTATGAATTTACGAACATTGAGCTTTGGCTCTCTGGTCGGCGTGATGCTGGCCGCTCCGATGATCGCGACAATGTATTTCGCCCAGAAGTGGGTGAAGTTATCCTTCTCCCCCTTCGACGTATTTGACTGGATAGCCCGCGCGCTGCCCGGCCCCGTAGTGACCTTTGGCATTGATAGGATGGTTGATACGCTTCTGCTATTCGGGGCGAGCGTTTCAGGCACCGCCAAGACCGCCGAGCAAATGATGGCTATCGGACTCTTTTTCGTCGGAGTCGTAATCGCCACGATTCTGGTCTTTGCATACATCGAGCGACGGGATATCGGGGAATGGGGTGGACTTGGCCTGCTGGTCGGCGCGATACTGGGAATCCCGATAGCGTTGGTCACCCTGGTGATGGGGCAGTCGTCCCTACACCCTATCGTCAACTTCATGTGGGTCTTCCTGCTGTTCATCACATGGGGCAATGTAGCCGTAAAATCGGGGCGCAAACTGCTCGCTCTACCGGCGCTCGAATTGGAGGAAGACGACGGAGAAGCGCAGGAAGATCGTTCTGTTCAGGTGCTTGACAGGCGAAAGTTCCTCATCCGGATGGGAGTCGCCACCGCGACTATCACAGTAGCCGGGGCCGGACTGGGACGCACCCTGGCGGTGTCGGAGCGCGAACGTCTGGAAAACGAACTGGCGGCTATCCAGTCCCAAAAAATGCCCGATATGCCCCCAATGATAGAGCTTCCCAACGAAAACGACCCCCTCAAGCCCGCCCTTGGCACGCGGCCTGAGTACACAGCGGTAAGAGACCACTACCAGATCTTCATCCGCTCCGAGCCGACAGTGATTAACGGCAACACATGGGAACTTCCCATCACAGGACTGGTGGACAATCCCACAACGCTTACGCTGGAAGACATTCGCAACAACTACGCCCCCAGAAACGAGTTCGTAACGCTGTCCTGCATATCCAACCGGGTCGGGGGCGACCTGATAAGCACCACCTACTGGACAGGCGTAAGCGTGCAGGACATACTCGCCGAGGTTCGCCCAAAGAGCAACGCCCGTTACATGATAATTTCATCGGGCGACGGATTCTTCGAGACCGTTGACTTAGAACTTATCAGGTCTGACGAACGCATAATGCTCGCCTACGCGTGGGACGGCAGACCTATACCCTTCGACCATGGATTCCCGCTAAGAATATGGCTTCCCGACCGTTACGGGATGAAACAGCCCAAGTGGATCACCGGAATCGAGATAGTGGAAGACTACAAAGACGGCTACTGGGTAGAACGCGGTTGGGACAAGGATGCCATAGTCAGAGCCACGTCGGTCATAGATACGGTCGCGGTGGATTCGATTATCGAAAAGGAAGGACAGAAGTTTGTTCCCATCGGCGGCATCGCATACGCTGGAGTGCGCGGCATCTCGAAAGTCGAAATCGAGGTCTTCAACACAGGCCAATGGTATGAAGCGGAACTTCGCCGCCCCCTCTCAGAAGCCAGTTGGGTAATCTGGCGTGTTGACTGGCCGTTCCAGGAAGGAAACCATGACTTCCGTGTGCGATGCGTGGAAGCCGACGGCGCTCCCCAGATAGAAGATTACAACCCGCCCAGGCCAAGCGGCGCGACCGGTCTCCACCACAAGAGTGAGGAAGTACAATCCGAAGAGGCCTAACGTCCCGCGAACACAATTAGGAAGAAAGATGAACGACCTTGTCAGACTCACCGCCCGGCAGGCGGTCGCCGAACTGAAGCGTGGAACGGTCTCGCCCCTGGAACTGATAGACGCCGCGCTGGAACGAATAGACGAAACCGACCCCGCCCTAAACGCGCTTCCGACGATCTGCGCCGAAAGAGCCAGAGACCACGCCGCGCGGCTGCCGGACTTGGACGAAGACAAAACGCCGCGCGGCTACCTTCACGGCCTCCCCATAGCGATAAAGGACCTGAAGGACGTCGCGGGCGTTCGCAGCACACGCGGTTCTCCGATATTCAGGGATAATATTCCGGACAAGTCGGACCTTCTCGTCGCCAACCTCGAATCTAGGGGTGGAATCGTTCTCGCAAAGTCCAACACCCCGGAATTCGGCGCCGGAGCGAACACATTCAACGAGGTATTCGGCAAGACACGCAACCCCTGGGACACCGCCAAAACGTGCGGAGGCTCGTCAGGCGGCTCGGCGACCGCGCTGGCTTCGGGACAAATATGGCTGGCCTCCGGCAGCGACTTCGGCGGCAGCCTGAGAATACCCGCCAGCTTCTGCTCGGTCGTCGGATTGCGGCCCACGCCCCGGGCGGGTGGCGCACGGCCCCGGCGCAGCGCCTTTCGCCACCCTGTCGGTTGAAGGACCTATGGGCAGGAACGTGGGGGATGTCGCGCTGATGCTGGACGCCCAGGCGGGCGCGTACCTCGGCGACCCCTTAAGTCTGCCCGCGCCGAGTCGCTCCTTTATCGACTGCGTGAACAACCCCAACCCTCCTGCGAGGGTCGCCTACTCGCCCGACTTGGGCATAACCCCGGTGGACTCGGAGGTCGCCCGGATATGTCGCGGCGCGGTTGACAAGTTCCTGGATATGGGCGCCGATGTGGATGAAGCGACCCTCGACTTGGGGGACGCCGAGTGGATATTCCAGACATTGCGTGGCGCGCAGTTCGTCGCCTCTTTCTACTCCCTTCTCAGCGAACATCGCTCCAAACTCAAGGAAGAAGTCATCTGGAACATAGAACACGGCCTCGCGTTGAGTCCACAGGACATAGCGCGCGCCGAACTCGGACGCGGCGCGATAATCAACCGTTGCGCGGAGTTCTTCCAAGACTACGACGTACTAATCTGCCCAACCGTCATCGCGCCACCCTTCGACGTGGACATCCGCTACCTCACCGAGATCGAAGACCACACCTTCCCAACCTACATAGGCTGGCTGATACTCACCTTCGCCCTGACCCTAACAGGCTGCCCCATCATATCCGTCCCATGCGGATTCACAGAGACAGGCCTCCCTGTCGGCATCCAGATAATGGCCCCTTGGAAAGAAGAAGGCTACCTCCTCGGCGTCGCCGCCCTATTCGAGCAGGCCGCCGGAATCAGCGGCCTCTCCCCGATAGATCCGCGCCAGCCTTCAGCCTAATAAACTACCAAGCCAACCCACATGATCTCTTCAACACTCTTCAGAAAACACATCACTGATGTTCAACAGAATCTCAGACTTGGCAACGCTACTGAGCATACCCACAGACCGGCGCATTCAAATCCTTCCTCGAATCCGCCTACAACGAGGTTATCGCAACCAACGAGCCGGGAAGAATAAAGTGCGGCGCAGGCCTCAGCTGCGGTATACCGGTAGTTGCAAATGTTGACGCATATGTGTTCTATACGCTAAAATTGCACAAATCTTCATTATGCGGCGCTGGAGGAAGGAATAGACTAAGTGTCTCCTAACTTCATCCAAGAGCAGCTGTCTTGGTCATATGTACGGGCCGTATTGTACCGTGCGGGTTATAGATTGTCTCGTCCTGAAGTTGATGACCACGGCATAGATGGCACAATTGTGGCCTCTTCAGCCAGAGGTATGAACCGGGTTGACTTTCAACTTAAGGCCACAACAGTGTATGAAGTCAACAATGCCACGATTGGATACGATCTGCGCGTACAGAACTATAACCAACTAATCCGGGAAGATGACGTTCCTCAGATTCTCATATTGCTCATCATGCCAGACGACGCTGACCAATGGCTTACCCATAGTGAGGATAAACTATGCTTGCGTAAATGCGCGTATTGGCTTGATCTGATGGGAAAGCCACCTTCGGACAATTCGTCAACTAAGCGAGTCTATATACCGATGGACAATACATTCAATCAAGACGACTTGCCTGCTATATTCCGACGCCTGATTGTTTAACGGAGGTTAAATGTGGACGTGCAAATCAGGGATGCGGAGGCGTTGCGCCGGATATCCCCAGTCATGTTGCGCGCATACCTCAAAGCCCACGAATGGGTTCAGGAGGAAACTTGGCGCAATCGGATCCTAGTATGGTCCAGCAAGCGCGATAATCAGGTGAGACAGCTCCTGACTCCGCTGCGCGAACAGTCTGACACTTATGCTGTGAGGATTTCCGAGGTGGTGGCCCACCTCTCTGAGATCGAGAAACGATCCCAACTTGACGTCTATAATGACCTAATTGGAGCCGGGGCCGATGTTATCAGGCTACGCTCCCTAAACTATTCCGGGCAATCCAACTGGGCGCTTGGCGACAGTGTAGAGTTCCTTACTCATGCGAGGGATCTAGTGTCCGCTGCGGCGCGCTTCGCGGAACACCCCGGCAGGCCTGTGTATCGTGGACGGACTAGCGGTATGGTTGCAGAATATGTACGGGGAATCCGCCCGATACCCGGATACGAAGCCAAGCCTGAGTTGACCTTGCATTCCCAGGTGCGGGCAGACTACGGAATGCAAGAGGACATGGGAGACGCCTTCCTAGCGCCGTTTCCTAGACTCGCGACTATTGCGTTAAATACCGGATTGCGTGAGGCAAGCAGGACAGCGGACATAGTGAACGCAGGCGCGATAGTATCATCATCTTTTGAGGAAGCGGCTCAAAAGGGCGTCAGCGCTAATTTTTGCGAGGCGGTGGCGGCGTTGACTAAACAGGGACATGGCGTAGAAGTCAGTCTGTCATGGGCTGCGGTGCGTCCTTCCGACTCACTTAATGACAAGTTTGAGTTTCCAGAAAGCGCCGCTGATGTGTTCGTAGAGGGAGCGGAATGGTTGCGTCGAAATAGTCCATTTATAGATGCTCATGTCACTGGCGAAGTGGTCAGGCTGCATAGGGAATCGAAAGCGGATTTTGATGGACAGGCGGTAGTGATGTACCAACTTGACAACCGACCGGTCGCGCTATCAGTCCGGTTTGACCCTCATGACCATGAGGAAGTTTACCGCGCATTTCGGGAAAGCCTTGAAATAAGCGTAGCTGGGGATATTTACCGCATAGGAAGACGGCACTTTTTGAAGAACCCCCATAATTTTTTAGTAATCTAAGGAACAAACCCGAACTCTAACGAAAACTAGAGCCCATACCAAGCAGGATTGAGAACGGCCAGCCTCTTGGAGAGGGCTGGCCGTCCCACCCAAGCGCGGTTATCCCGCCGTCACGCCCCTATTAACTCCGCTATCCGCTCCCCTATCATCATCGTCGTCACATTGGTGTTCGCTCGTATGCAGTCCGGCATTATGGAAGCGTCCACGACGCGCAGTCCATTCAGCCCATGAACCCTGCCCTGCTGATCAACGACCGCCATCGGGTCATCCGCCGGCCCCATCTTGCAAGTGGCCGAGATGTGCTGACCTGTGGTCGCCTCGCGCATCATCCAGTTATCCAACGCATCGTCCGACTCCAGATCCGAGTCCAGCGGCTCGATTCTCTCCGCGATAACACCCTTAAAGTCCTCATGCTCCGCCAATCTCAGCGCCAACCGCATCCCCTCGCGCGAACGCTGCCTATCGAACTCCTCGGCAAAGTAATTATAGTTCAACTGAGGCTGCGCGTTTATGTCGGTCGAGGTCAGCCTCAACTCTCCGGAACTGACGGCCAGATCCAGTATGACAGACATACGAACGCCTATGGGCTCCATCCTATCCCCGCCGCGGTTAATCCGCTCAGTAGCGAAGTTCGCCATTGTTATCTTCATATCGTTACGAAGTTCGGAGCCGGTCGCCGTGTATCTCAGCATGAGCTGGCTTCTTGGCGCTAGGCCATCCAGTTCCACATGAGGCTGAGTCCTCCACGTGGCCCACACCACAGGATGGTCGCGCAGATTCTGTCCCACACCCGGCAAATCATGCGCTACTGGAACGCCCACCTCTCTCAGATGATCAGCCGGACCCACGCCGGACAGCATGAGTATCTGTGGCGAAGCTATCGCGCCCGCGCTCAGGATAATCTGATCGGCCTCGACCACGAACTTCTCGTCGCCACTCTCCACTTCAACTCCGGTGGCGCGACCGTCCGATATTATAACGCGATGGGTAGTGCAGTCCCCCCTGACGGTCAGGTTGAGCCGGTGTCTGGACATGGAGAGATATCCAACGTTGGTGCTCCAGCGAATCCCGTTCGGATTATTGTATGGGGTCGGCCCGATGCCGGTGACATCGGGATGATTCTGGTCTGGGCCATCCGGAAATCCGGCCGCCTTTGCCGCGTTGTAAAAGGCAGTCTGAGCCGCCGGCCAGGTATCCCGCGTGAAGCGTCGCGCGATTATTGGACCCTCGGTGCCATGGAAGTCGCCGCTGAAGTCAGTGTCCGTCTCCAGCTTTCTAAAGAACGGCAACACCTTTTCATAGCTCCACTCATCGTTGCCCAGCTCGGCCCAAGCGTCGTAATCCTCGGGCATTCCCCTAAGGAATACCTGCCCGTTAATCGCGCTGGACCCTCCAGTCACCTTCCCTCTCGGAACCATCATCGGCTCCGCGATGGCGGTGGGCTGACCCCAGAACTGCCAATTGTGGTCGCTCGTCATGACATCCATGCCGGTCGCGTACCCATGCTTAACCTCCTCCGGCAGGTTGTCAATTTCCGAACCGTAATCCGGCCCCGCTTCAAGCAGCAAAACAGAGGTATTCGGGTCTTCCGTGAGTCTCGTTGCCAATATTGATCCCGCCGAACCCGCGCCTACGATAATGTAGTCATATCTCATACGACAGCCTCCGAATCCGAGTGTCTGAGGTGAATACGCGAATATTATATCCGCAAATCTATTTCGTCAATAACATATCAGGCTTTGCCTGAATCGTCACCGCAAATACACTCTGCTGAAAACACTTAACACACGTGTAGCGACCAATGGCCGCCACCCACATCAGTCCCGAACACGACACGCGCGAACTCAACACCCAAGATGTTCTCGACGGAGGCGCGCCCCAAATACAGACCCACGCTTGCGGACCCACCGGAACGCTTCCTAGTCAGCGGCGCGAGCGGCGACCATTTCGGAATGACACAGAACGCGGGCATGGGCTGGAACCCGGTCAAACTTCTCAGAAAGCAATTCGTTATCCTATCCACCACGGGCGAACTCAGAAACCCGGACGGCTCTCCTACCGCGCCTGATCTGAACACCAACCACTTCAAGCTTTCGACGATGGTTCAGGCGGCCACGCTCGAACTCCGCGTGCGCGGCGCGATACCCTTCGCCCTCTCTGCTCCGACCCGTGCGACCAATGAACGCAGGGAACGACCGAGATGCTCGACTCTCTCCCCTATCGCAACGACGCGGCCCAGGTATTCAGACGGCAGGCGCGCTATCTCCCTCCGGCACAAGCGCGCGCAGGTCGGCTCGCGCTTGTAATGTCGGAAAAACGCGACGTGTCGTCCCAAGACATTCTAACCAACGCCGCCTTCCGGAACGCCATGGTCGTTCACGCAGCCTCTGGAGGCTCGACCGATCTGATCCTCCATATGCCCGCCATAGCGCACGCCGCCGGCCGCGCTCGCATAAGCCTCGAAGACCGGAACAGAGTGAACAAAGAGACGCCGCGCATCGTGGACATTTTGCTCAACAGCCAGACCCTTGACGGGGATCTGGACTGGCCCGGAGCGAGCGGCCTGACCAGCGCAGTCTGCTTCCCCGCGGGAAATCTCGCGCAGAAGGCTCCGCCGTCATAAAGAGCGCCTCGATAGCCCCGTCCCTCATTGACGACGGCGTGTATCGAGCGGAAGGCGCAATAAACTTGGTGGGCGAAAACGGCTACAATACGGGCGCGTCCTAGGGCGACGCCGAGTTGGATAGCCTGCCCGACGATTCCATGCTATGGGCCGACTGCGTCTTCGATGTAGATGCCATCATCGAGACTATCGAGGCCGGCATGAAAGCGCTTGGCAGAGCGGAATGAAGCAACTCTATGCTACGATTGCCAACTATACAGAGAGTCCGCCAACAACAGACGGAGCATCCAGCCATGACCACGCCAGCCGCCAAAAGGACGCGACCTTCAGCGGTCGCGCTCGAAACGCTCCCGCCCCCCGACTACTCCCACCTCGAGCCTCTGCCGGATCCCCCGCGCGAGCCTGATATGCAACAACACGAGTGGATACACTACTTTCACGCCATCCTGAGCCTATACTTCGCCAATCGTCACGATATACTGATTTCCGGCCAAGGATACCTGCGCCACGATCCGTACAATCAGGACGAACGGTTCGCGCCGGACTGTGTAATAGCCTTCGGCGTCAACCCCGCCAATATCATATCACGCAACGGCTATGTGATAAGCGAAGTGGGCAAGCCGCCCCACTTCGTCCTCGAGGTAGCCTCGCGCAGCGCGGGTCGCCGCGACCACACCGTAAAGCGCGAGGGCTACGCGCGCTACAGTGTGGGAGAGTATTGGAGATTCGACCACACAGGGGGCCGTTTCCACGACGCGCCGACCGCCGGAGACATTCTGGTTGGCGACAAGTATGAACCTCTGCCCATACGCTACGAGCCGGACGGCCTGATATGGGGCCACAGCCCAACGCTGGCCCTTGACCTCTGTTGGAATGATGGAGCGCTTATATTCCGCAACCCGACTACGGGCGAGTTTCTTCCTACGCCGTTAGATATAAAGACCGAGCGGGACGCTGCCCAAAACCGCGCCGACCGCGCCGAAGCCGAGCGGGACCTGGCGCAAGTCGAACGGGAAATGGCCCAAAACCGCGCTGACCGCGCCGAAGCCGAGAATGCCAGGCTAAGAGAAATGCTCCGACGCCTAGGAGAACACTGAAGCGCTTTGGAAGCAGGGGTTCCCCCTTTAAGGATGATGACCATGGTAAGAGAAAGACTCGACCGCGAAATCATAGCGATGCGCGTCGCCCGCGAACTCCAGGACGGCGACATAGTAAACCTGGGCATCGGGATACCAACACTCTGCTCACAATTCATACCAGAAGGACGCAGCGTCACCTACCACAGCGAGAGCGGCGTGTTGGGCTACGGACCTATGGCGGAAGAGGGCGAGGAGGACGTTGACCTGATAAACGCGGGCGGACAGTTCCTCGCGCAGAACCCGGGTATGTCCTTCTTCAACTCGGCCGAGGGATTCGCTATGATACGCGGCGGACACATAGACGTAGCGGTGCTAGGCGCTATGCAGGTGTCCGAGCGCGGCGACCTTGCCAACTGGATGCTTCCCCAGCGCGGAATCGGAAACGTAGGCGGCGCGATGGACCTAGCCGCCGGCGCCCGGCGCATCATCGTCGCTATGGAACACACCGACCGCTCCGGCAGTCCAAAGATAGTGAGCGAATGTTCGTTCCCGCTCACCGCCCCGCGCTGTGTCAGCCTTATAGTGACCGACATAGCCGTGATAGCCGTGGACGACGACCGACTAGCGCTCAACGAAGTCGCCCCCGGCTGGACGCCCAACGACGTACAGGCCCTCACCGAACCAAAGTTGACCATCTCCCCTGACCTGCGGGACATGGAATTATAGCGCCGCTCACCTGCAATGACGGTCAAGCTCAGATTCGTATCTGACGCCCAGCCGCGCGCCGTTCTCCTCCAGCCAGTCGGATAATCGTGTCTTGCCGGGCGGCGGCTCTACCAACTTTCGACACCAGCAGATCGCCCGTTAGAACATCTCGTCGCGGCTCAGCGCAATATCCCCAACAAGCGCCCCTGTCAACTTCGCGCCCAGCATAGTCAGCGCGGGACTGACGCGCAACGGCCTGCGCGACGCGCTCGTCTTCTCCATTATCAGCCCTACAAGCTCTTCATAGCTGAAAGCCTCGGGGCCAACCATATATCCCGACGCCCCCGTGACGGTGTGAGCGAGAATCATTGCATACTCGTCTCTCCTTCCTAAGCGTCAGGCCAAGACCACATCGAAAGTCGAACCCATTTCCGTCTTCTGAACCTGGATGCGCGTATCAAAAGCCTCCTTGATGCCCTCGACATGTGTGATGACCACTATCTTGTCGAAATCGTCCCGTATGGACTGTATAGCCTCGATAAGACGTTCCTGGCCCACCGTGTCCTGGGAGCCGAAACCTTCGTCAATAAAGAGTATAGGCAAGGGCGCGCCGGAACGACTCGCCAGAAGCCGCGAGAGCGCGATACGCAGAGCGAAATCTATCCTGAAAGCCTCGCCCCCGCTGAAAGTCTCATAAGCCCTCGTCCCCATCTCGTCGGATATATCTATCCTCATCTCCTCTGAGAGCGCGTCCGAACCACTTATGCGGCGACCTCCAATGAGCTGGAGTTTCAGCGACATCCGGTTGTCTGTCAGACGCGCCAGCAGAGCGTTGGCGTCATTCTCTATCTGGGGCAGCGCGTCCTCAATAATGAGCGCCTGGATACCATTTCGCCCGAACGCTATGGACAGCTCCTCATACAAGCCGCGTTCCCTAATACCCTCGCCGCGCTTCCTGCCGAGTTCGACCGCCTCCCGCGCCATCCGTTCGCATCGCTCGACAGCTTCCCGAACGATTCCCAGCCGCACCTTCGCCGCACTCACTCGCCCCTCCAGTTCGTCGCACCCCCGTCTGCTCTCCGCCATGTTCGCCTGCGCCTCCGGCAGACGCTCCACCTCGTTGGAAAGTCGTTCACGCCGTTCACGCATCCCCAATAATTCCGCGCTGAGATTGCGCGCGTCGGACTCGGACTGAGTTAGCTGAACCCTATCCCATTCGACTTGCCCCAGAGCCGCATCCAACCGCTGCCGCATTCTGGCGAATCCGATGAGGTCCATAATTCTCTCACGAACTTCGTCGTGCCTCGTGGCGTCATAGCCCAATTCGCCTATCTCCGCTTCCAGCTTGTCCGCCTGAGCGCGCGCGCTGTGCGAAAAGTCTCCCAACTCCAGCGCGGATACTATCGGGGCCAGCTGAGCCTCCGTAGGCTCTATTCCATCCCGCGCCTGCTCCGCTACACTCATCCTGTACCTGATCGCGCTTTCCATCTTGTCCACGTCCGCCCTCAGACCATTCAGAGCATCCTGAGACTCCCTAATGTCGTTAATAATGGCGCGGTGTTCCTCAGTGAGTTTGTCTAGATCCCTCGGATCGAAATCTATACTATCCAGAAACTCTTTGATCTCCGCGATAAACATGCGCTCCTCTGCCATGAAAGTCTCATTTTCGAGGGTGCTCCTCAGTTCCAAGATATCCGACTCCAGCGACTTCGCCCTGAACCCCGCGGCCTCCGCCTGATCAATACGCGCCGAAAGCTGTCCCTGCCTATTCTGCAACTGCTGCGACGCTACTCTGTATTCGGAATCCATCTGGCCGATGCCGCGCGCAAGCGGTTCACGCTCCTGTGAAAGAGCGGCGAGTTCATCTTCGTTCGCCTGATACTCTGCCCTGCTCCGCATACCTATATCCTCATACTCCGTCCGCAGATGTTCGCGCCCGTCGCTATCCAGCTCCTGTCCGCACAGCGGGCATTCGAGGTCGCCGCTTTCCAGAAGATCGAACTTCTGCCGAGTATCTTTCATCGTCCGACGCAGACGCTCGTTCTCGCCTTCCAAAACTATCACGCGCGCGTCAATCGAGCGCGCGCTCTCTCTGTCACTCTCCATTCGACTTGCTAACAATCCCAGTCTCTCAGCCTCGGCGTCTAGGTCGTCCCTATCTTTCCGCAGTCCGGGCAGAGTTTCGGCATGCGGGCGCGCATCCTTCTCCAGCGTAGATATGAGATTCTCCATCTCCGATTCCAGCCGCCGCCTCTCCACAAATACACGGGTCTCCATCTCCAGCATCTGGTCGCGCAGACTCTCGTACTCCGCGCGATAGCCCCCCATCTGCTCTAACTTGTGTCTGGTCTTCTTCTCTCTCAGACTCGACTCTTCAATACGCGCCTGGAACTCATCTATTTTCTCTCGCTGGGGGATAAGATCGTCCAGCGTCCTTTCAAGCTCAGGAATCACTCCCGCGCTAGTACGCATCGCCGTGAGCAGCTCGTTCAGCTGCTCGCGCCTCATGATCAGACGCTCCCTCTCCACGGCAATCGCCTGGCGATGTTCAGCTAGAAGAAGCTCCATCTCGCTCTTCGCATTAAGCGCGCGACCCAACCTCTCGTCCTCCTCCTGAACGGCCGCCAGTTCTGAGTATCCACCCTCTATCTCCGCCCGTCGCAAGATAAGCGCATCGGCCTCCTCAACCCTCTGCCGGTACCGCTCCGCGCGCTCAGAAGTCTCCCGCGCCTGTTTCTCGACCTGCGGAATGCGAACAGTCAGCTCACCCAGATCGCTCCTCTTGCCTTCAAGTTCTGCCACCAAGCTGATCGCCGACTCCAACCTCACGCGAGCCTCCTCAAGCTGCGGCTCCACGACCTCAATCTCACGCGACACCTCGCTCAACTCCTCCTCATGCGCCGCCTTTTGTTCAGCCTCGCGTTCTCGAACCTCAATACCGGCCTCCAGCCTCTGGATTTGGACCCGCAACTCGCTCACCTTGTCTTTTGCGCGCCGCTCCAGGCTGTCATAATAGGATAGGTCCAGCACCTCGGCGAGAATGCGCTTGCGGTCCGAGGGCTTAGATGTGGTGAACTTATCAGCGTCGCCCTGACGCAGAAAGGCCGTGTTCACGAACGTCTCGTAATCCATCCGAATCCGTTCAATGATCAAGGCCTGAGTATCCCTGACCGTATTCCCTGTTATGGCACGCCAACCGCCCTCGCCATCCTGAATGAAAAACTCCAGCCCCGTCCTTCCCTGCGACCTGCCTCGCGCGCGCCGCCGCGCCACCCTATACACCTCTCCCCCCGACACGAACTCCAACTCGACCAGCATATCCCGCTGGCCCTTATGTATCAGTTCATCGTGCCCGCGTTCGCCGAGCCGAGAACCGCCCCACAACGCAAAGGTAATGGCATCGAGCAGAGCGCTCTTCCCATGTCCATTATCGCCACACAGACAGGCCACGTGAACGCTCTCGAGATCCAGCGTCGGCGCATTATCCCTGTAACACAGAAAGTTCTTGACAGTCAGCTTTATAGGAATCACAGTCAACCCACCAGGAAAGGTTTTGAATAACATTCTAATCTAGTTCGGCGCGATACGCCACGCCTCCGACTCATTTGACCTGCCGACCGCTATCGTGTACAACCTGTATATTCAAACTACAATCGTTCCACACCTAATGACAGCGGGAGAGTGCTATGACCACCACGCGCGACGAGAATTGGGAATACGGTTTGCGAACCGAGGGGCACGAGGCCGGAGCCGAAGGCCCCGTCACACTCGGAGAGGGCGACTTCACGTACGAGGTATCCGGCTCCGACTGGGGAACCCTCCCGGAGGGCTGGACATATAAAGAGGCGACCTCGGTGGACGTAGACTCCAAGGACCGCGTTTACGTATTCAATCGCGGCTCCTGCCCGATGATTATCTTCGACTCCGACGGCAACATCCTCGACACCTGGGGCGAAGGCGTGTTCACCAATCCGCACGGCGTCACCATCGCGCCCGATGACACCGTCTTCTGCGTGGACAATGGCGACAGCACCGTGCGCAAGTTCACATCGGACGGCAAGCTTCTGATGACGCTGGGTACGGCGCATCAGCCCGCTCCCAAAATGAGCGGCAAACCCTTCAGCGTTCCCGCCCACGTCGCCATAGACAAGCGCACCGGCGAATTCTACGTCGCCGACGGCTACTCCAACGCCCGCGTACACAAGTACACCCCCGACGGCGACTACCTATTCTCATGGGGCGAATCCGGAACCGACCAAGGACAGTTCAACATCGTCCACAACATCGCCACCGACGCCGACGGCTGGGTTTACGTCGCCGACCGCGAGAACCACCGCATCCAGATATTCAGCGACAAGGGCAAGTTCGAGACACAGTGGGTAAACCTCTCCCGCGCCGCCGCCATCTACATACACGACGGAACCGGCGAGGAACTTGTGTACATCGGCGAATACTTCGCCGGCATAGCCACCAACGACATCGGAACCGACCTCGGCCCCCGCGTCTCCATAATGAACTCCAAGGGCGAACTTCTCGCCCGTGTCGGACGCGAAAGCTACGGCGACCAGAGCGGACGCTTCTACTCCCCGCACGGCATCGCCGTAGACTCGCGCGGCAACATCTACGTCGCCGAAGTCTCATGGAGCGACTACGGCAGCAAAATGGACCCCCAGCGCGAACTCCGCTCCATGCAAAAACTGGTCAAAGTTGGCTAAAGCTCGACTGCTGCAGACAACCGCTCCCGAAGCCGCAAACCGAAAGGACACCTCGTTGACCACGCGCACAGACACCGACACCACCCTCACCCTCGATCACATCGGCGGCTTCAGAGACGATTTCGCTTCCGACCCGCGCAACCGCCTCATGCAAAACACCGTTATCCAGCGCGACGTGAACGAAGTCGCGCTCGACCACAACATAGTAACCAACGCCAACCACACCTTCTCCACCCTTCTCGACGAATGGGCGCCGACCCATCAGGGAAACTCAGGCCGCTGCTGGCTTTTCAGCGGGCTGAACCTGTTCCGCGTGGATACCATGAAGACTCTGAATACGAGACAGTTCGAGTTCAGCCAGAGCTACATGATGTTCTGGGACAAGGTCGAACGCGCCAACTTCGTCCTGGAAGCCATTATCGAGACCGCCGACCGCCCCACTGACGACCGCATCATCCAGCGCCTGATGCTCGCCCCCGTCGAGGACGCAGGCCAGTGGGATATGTTCGTCAACCTCGTGGACAAATACGGCGTCGTCCCCAAAGAGGCCATGCCCGAAACCGAGAGCTCCGGCAACACCCGCCAGATGAATATGTCCCTCTACTACCAGGTCCGTCAGGGCGCGGCCAAAATTCGCGCTCTGTACCAACGCGAAGCCGGACCCGAAGCCATGCGCAGGGCCAAGATGGACACCCTCGCAACCGTCTATCGCATCCTCTGCATCCACCTCGGCAATCCCCCGTCCGTCCTCGACTGGCAGTGGCGCGACCGCGACGGCGAATTCCACCGCGATGGCGAGATGCCCCCCCTCGAATTCGCCCAACGCTACGTCTCCACCGACTACCGCGACATGGTTTGCCTCGTGAACGACCCCCGCCCCGACCACCCCTACTTCCGCACCTACACCATCTCCTACCTCGGCAACGTCGTCGGCGCCCGCTCCGTCCGCTACCTGAACATCCCCGTCCAACTGATGAAGGACATAACCCTGCGCCAGTTGCTCGACGGCCGCCCCGTCTGGATGGGCTGCGACACCGGCAAGCAGAACCACCGCAAACTCGGCCTCTGGGACGCAGACCTGTTCGACTACGCCGCCGTTTACGGAGCCGAATTCGAGATGGACAAAGCCTCCCGCCTCGAATACGGCCAGACCCAGATGACCCACGCCATGCTCTTCACCGGCGTGGACGTCGTGGACGGCGGCCCACGCCGCTGGCGCGTCGAAAACAGCTACGGCAGCGCGGTCGGCGACAAGGGCTTCTTCCTCATGAACGACTCATGGTACGACGAGTATATGTTCGAGATAGCCGCTCCTCGCGCCTACCTATCCGCCGACCTGCTCGCCGCCCTCGACACCGACCCCATCCCCCTCCCACCCTGGGACCCCATGGGCGCCCTGGCCTAGAGCCGGGCCCGAAAGGATAGACAAACATGACGACCTCCTTCAACTTCTTCGGTGAGTATTCCGGATTGACTCATCCATTGCACAGCTTCATGGCGCCGAAATTCGACGTTCGGGGGAGTCCCAGTAAGTGGGACAGGCAAATCCGCGCGGCGTCCCAAAAAAGACGCGAAGGTCTGAGCGAACGCGGTCAACTCCAGAGTGAATTCTGGGAATACTACTCTAATCGTTATCCGGACGACGGCATCCGCGAAGGCCTTGCCGGAACCAATGCCTATCATAATATCCCTAACTCCGAGATTCGCATTTCTCAGTTCGTCATGCCAAAGCGGAACGCCGTAGGAATTTTCATAGGCAAACAAAGCAACCCGGATTCGGGCAGGTCGGTTTTTGA
The DNA here is from genome assembly GCA_965214185.1 of Dehalococcoidia bacterium. Lineage (GTDB taxonomy): Bacteria > Chloroflexota > Dehalococcoidia > Lucifugimonadales > UBA1123 > VXRN01. The sequence goes on from CBDCBF010000001.1 coordinate 230,469, forward strand.
ACTGGCAAGCCGATACGGAGACGCTCTAATGAGCGCATGGGGCCTTGACCCCAAAAACCCTCCACCCAGCTTCACCGCCGACTGCGGTAGATATTATGCCCAAGTCCTTATTCATATAAATGACTTTGAAGACCGCGCAAATTGGGCAGAAGCCACAGACTGGTTACACGAAGCCCTAATGGATTATCTCGAAATACTCACTTGGGACGCATAGCCGCCTACCCGCGAGAGCTACCCAGTACACACAGCCCCGTCACTCGGCCCCACCAAGACATAACAAGGAACAGCGCCAATGACCATCGGAATCTCCACTCCTCTACCCGCCTACAAAGTCAACGCCGCCTTCGTCGCATCCAAAGCCGAAGAACTCGGCTTCGAGTCCATCTGGTACGCCGAACACCCCGTCCTCCCCGTCCATTCCACCAGCCCCTTCCCCGGCTCCCCCGACGGCGTTATCCCCTGGACATACGCCCACTTCGCAGACCCATACATAGCCCTCGCCCAGGCCTCCGGCGCAACCTCCACCATCAAACTCGGCACCGGCATCACCCTCATCCCCGAGCGCAACCCACTCGTCCTCGCCAAGGCCGTATCCACCCTCGACCTCTTCAGTGGCGGACGCTTCCTGCTCGGCATCGGAACCGGCTGGCACCGCGAGGAGACCACCATAATGGGCGGCGACTTCGACCATCGCTGGACACAAACCAGAGAATCCCTTCTCGCACTCAAAGAACTCTGGACAAAAGACGAGGCCGAATTCCACGGAAACTACTACGACTTCCCGCCCGTGCAAATGTACCCCAAGCCCGCCCAGAAGCCCCACCCGCCCATACTCATCGGCGGCATGGCCAGACGTGTCCTCCGACGCATAGTAGAAGTCGGCGACGGCTGGCTCCCCAACCGCGTCACCCCGCAGGTCGTCGAGGATAGCCGCCGCCAACTCGACGCCCTCGCCGAAGAGCGCGGACGAGACCCCGAATCCATAACCATATCCGTATATGGACAGCCCCCCGACCGCCAGAACGCCCAGGACTTCCTGAACGCCGGCGCTAACAGAGTCATAGTCCGTCCCGACCTAAAAGAAACTGAACAAGAAGTCGCCGAAGAACTAGAGCGAATCGCCGAAGCGTCGCTCTAGAGAATGTGTTTGAGAATAAGATAAATCTGAACCGTAAATTGAATTGAGTAGATTGAATATCGCCCGGTGAAAGATTGTCTTACTAAGGAGGTGCGCGAATGACGAAAAGAATCAGATTGAGAGCGCTGGTTGCCTCTGCGGTGGTGGCAATCGTGATTGTCGTAATCGCTGTAAGCTCGTATGAGGCATACGCAGCCAACGGCCCGACTAATCTGACTGCAACCTTCGTGGGTGGTGATCTAGTTTTGTCTTGGACGCCGGGAACGGACCCCGACTATGTCAGACAGATTGTACTACGGAAGCACTTAGGCGTTTGGACAGAATTGGCAACCCTTTCAGCTTCTGCCACAACCTACACGGACACAACTTTAGAACCAAGCGAGAAGATATATCTCTACCGCGTACGGGGAGAGAAAGCAAATGGTAGGGGTGGAGTCTCTAACAGGGTGAGGGCATGGAAGCCCCCGTGTTCCGCACTTAGCCCGCCGGTTGTGTGTCAGGAAACAGATACATCCAACCCGACCCCGACGCCTGACCCGGCAGCGACCGCTACACCCGAGCCGACAGCAACACCGACACCTAGCCCGGCAGCGACCGCCACACCCGAGCCGACGGCGACACCAACGCCCGACCCGACAGCGACCGCTACACCCACACCTAACCCGGCAGCGACCGCTACGCCATCTCCGACCGCCACACCCGAGCCGACGGCGACACCGACGCCCGACCCGGCGGCTACACCCGGACCACCTAGGTCGCCGAATGAGCTGACTGCAACCTTCGTGGACGGTAATGCCGTCTTGTCTTGGACGCTGGGAGCGAATTCCAACTATGTCCGACAGATTATACTGCGGAGGTACGCAGGCGCTTGGACGGAATTGGCAACCCTTTCAGCTTCTGCCACAACCTACACGGACACAACTTTAGAACCAAACAAGAAGTACGCCTACCGCGTGCGGGGAGAGAAAGCCAATAATAAGGGTGGAATCTCTAACAAGGTATCGTTAGTTCACAATACAGAGATAGTGCCCCCCAGCGAACTAACGGCACGCGTCGAGAGCGGTAGCATTGTCTTGGACTGGACAGTGGGGACGAATCCCAGATATGTCAAGCAGGTCGTGAATCGGCGGACAGAAGGCTCGAGCGTGTGGACACAGATCGACCTCTCGACTTTGGCAACAACCTATACCGACACAACGGTAGTGAGCGGAACGAGATACATCTACTTCATACGGGGAGAGAAATCCAACAGCAGAGGCGGGCGCACCAACAGCGTGAGGGTATCCCTTCCCTAGGACAATAAGAATAAAGCGAGCGGTCTGACTGCAACTGTGGAGAGCGGTAATTGTGGTCTTGTCTTGGACGCCCGCTGGCGTAGGAAAGCGCCCGTATCTACGGGAAAGGGGAGGCATCTCACGCCTGCCCTTTCTCGCTTGTTGCTGACTCTGCCTGTGGTTCGCCGCCGAAAAGTGTTCAAGACAACATCAAGAGCATCTACGGCATTGAAATGTAACAGACTGCGTGCTGTGGCACGGTTCACACAAGGCTAGACGCGGGTAGCGTTTCCATTCAGATGGTTGAGTTGTAAAATGAGGCGTAAGACATTACCAGAGAGTGTGGGATGAGGCAGCCTGCCCACCTAGTGAGCGATGGGGACAGAGCGATAGCGCAAGCCATCGGAATGGTCTATGGCAGAGGCACAGCGCATCAGCTATGCCCAGTTCCATCTGCTCAGGGAGTACAGGCGCAACATAGGCGAGCTGGGCTGGGACGAAGCCAAAGAGTTGCCGATGTCAGAAGACTTGACTGCGGCAAGGAAGTTGGCTGCTCAGATAGTGAAGTTGACGGGTAATCGGGGGGCTGATTTGGTGCAAGAAGGCGCTGGCTAAGGGACTGGCGCATCTGGCTACTGGTCAGTCTAGATACAAGACCACATCTCGGTTGGAGCGATTTCAGCGAGAGATAAGGCGGCGGGAGCGAATAGGCACAGCATGGACGCGTCACAACCTGCTGGTACTGCTACAACGCAGAGGGCTTCTGTCTTCGACCACCTGAATGGAAACGCTACCTTCCCCATCACCCCTACACATCTCCACCGGCGATATGCTACAATTCACTCACGACAGAACAATAGTACTTGAATATATAGCGGACTTTATCACCAAGTTCCGCCAAACAACAAAAAAACCGCCAAACAGGTGAAATCAGGTCTATGCAGATGACATACAGGCGCCAGACCCCGCCAGCAGCCCACCTGAAGCCCACCTGAAGCCGCCGCCGAACAGCCTGAATAACTATAAACAAAAACTTATGCCATAGCCTAGGACTGTGAACGACATGAAGATACTCGGTATTTGCGGAAGCCTTCGGAAAGAGTCATGGAACCTCAAACTGCTGAAGGCCATGCTGGACAAGACCGCCCGCGAAGGCGTCGAGACCGCGCTCTTCGACCTCAACGGCGTCCCCATGTTCCATCCCGACGTCGAAGCGTTGGGCATCCCCGCCGAAGCGGAAATACTGCGCGACGCCGTCCGGGAAGCCCACGCCGTAATAGTAGCCTGCCCCGAATACAACGGATCCATGACCGCCGCCCTGAAAAACGCCCTCGAATGGCTGTCCAGACGAGAAAACCTACTCAACAACAAGGTTTTCCTCATCATAGGCACAGGACCCGGACGTTCAGCCTGCGCCAGAATGCACGTACACGCCTCTTACAGCCTAGAGTCCGAGGGCGCGTTCGTCCTACACCAGCCCCGCGTGCTTCTTCCGCAGGTAGCCAATTTCATGAACGAATCGGGAGTCATAACCGACCCCGAAGTCAGCGAACTGCTTGACCAGACCGCGCAAAGCCTTATCTGGTTCACCGAGCGCCTCGCCCACGATTGATACCCGCTTCATGAAATTTCACCTCCCAAGAAGCGGTCTTGCGTCAAGAAGGATAACAGCTGCACTATCACAGGAGCTTAGCGCGTGAAATTTGGAGTTTTTTGGCAAGTTCCCGGGTTTGTAGACTCATCCGTGCCGCGCAAACACTGGGAAACCATAGAGCAGATAGCCTTGGCCGACAAGCTCGGCTTCGACACCGCATGGCTCGCGGAATCAGTCTTCTTCCCCGCCCGCCCCATGTCCAATCCGCTGATGGTCGCGTGCGCCGCGGCCCAGCGCGCAGAGCGCATCAGATTCGGCACGCTCGCCGCCCAGTTCAACCTGCACCATCCGCTCCACATGGCTACCCAGGCCGCCACCTGCGACATCCTAACCAACGGCAGACTCGATCTCTGTCTGGGCGGACGCTGGGGCTCCCCCGCCGGCCAAACATTCGGACAGAGCGGCGACATAAGCGGCTTCGAGAGCCGTGAGCGCGTCGCAGAAGGCATCGAACTCGTGAAAACGGCTTGGACACGCGAACGCGTCAACTTCCAAGGCAGGTACTGGAGCGTAAAAGACCAGCCCGTCCTGCCCAGACCGCAACAGCGACCGCGACCGCCAATCCTGCTTGCCGCCAACAGCGACGAAACATTCGCCTACGCCGCCGGACTCGGAATAGGCGTCATCGGCACAACGCTTAGCCAGCCCATGCCGCGTCTTATTGACAGAATGCGCGAGTTCGAGAACGCCAAGCCTGCGGCGGGCACCGACCAGCCCCAGCCCTTCAACGTCAACATATCTTTCTTCGTAGCCGAAACTAGGCAGAAAGCGCGCGACCTCATGCGACTGAACTGGCGCGACGAAGACGTGGTATCCGGCGCGCCGGGCAAAGGCGCGTCATCAGTCGGAACGGCAAGGCACAGCTTCTCCAGCGGCGTCGGCGGATGGGCGACTTGGAACTTCGACGAAGCCCTGTCCCACTCGATTTACGACGACCCGCAAGGCTGTGTAGAACAGCTGAGAAGCCTCCAAGAACAGTTGCCCGGCATGAACCAGTGCATCTTGGAATTCAATCGCCGCGGACGCATCCCTAACGAGCTGATACAAGAGTCTCTGCGCCTGTTCGCCGAAAAAGTCATGCCCGAATTAACCTGAACGAACTCCAATCATCCCGACACCCCACAAGCGCCGACTCAGACAATAGGAGATAAATCATGACTGACCTGAGCTCCGTCGCCGCCTCCGTAGGCCAACTCTTGAAGGACAGGGGCGACACCATCGCGGTATCCGAATCCTCCTGCGGCGGTCTGCTGTCAGCGTCGCTCGTCGCCATTCCGGGCGCGTCCGCCTACTACCTCGGCGGAGCGGTCGTCTATACCCACACCTCCAGAAAAGGGCTGCTCGGAGTCCCCGACGATGCGATGGAGGGCATGAGAGCCAGTACCGAAGAATACGCCGCTCTCAAAGCCGCCGCTGTCCGTGAACTGCTTGGCGCAACCTGGGGACTCGGCGAAACCGGCGCAAGTGGACCCGCGGGCAACCGCTACGGCGATGACGCCGGCCACGCCTGCATAGCCGTCAGCGGCCCGGTAGAACGCGTCATCACAGTCGAAACCGGCGACTCCGACCGCGAGCGCAATATGCGCGTCTTCGCCACCCGCGCCCTCGCCCTCCTCGAACAGTGCATCAACGAATCGCAGTAAACCAAGGCAATCGCGCCGGCATTCCTAAACACCCGCGGATGAGGGGCCGCGATCCGTGTCGAAGGGCAAGCTGAACAAGTTGGTACATCGGGCGAAGGGATACGGCAAGAGCGTTGAAATACCGGTGGGCTCATTGGCTATGGTGTAGCTAAGGGAGGAACTAATCTGATAATCAATACGTACAATGAATACCGCTCTATTGCGGACTGATACCCTAGCGGGTTATAGTACAAGTATAAAGACAGCTACGATCAAAGGGGGTTGCGCATGACCTCACTCAAAGACAATTTCAACGGCATTCAGGAATACGCCGGCGATCAGGGCCTTAAACTTGATTGGATTGACCAGCAGGGCGAGTGGGGAGTCAAGGCGTCGCCGACCGGGCAGAAGGGCCTCACACTCTCCGACACGCAGATTGGCAGCTATGGCGACCCGCCCGACGAGTCGGACAACATGACCGGCAGGCCCAGGGGCGCCGCGCGCAGGCCCAACGCCTATCGCATAGGCGGATACCAAGTGCGCGATAAATCCGACATCTGGCTCACCAACGCCTCTATGCTGTATGAAGAAGCGCTCCAGCGACAGTGGAGCTCGGCCACTGACATTCCTTGGCATGCCATTAAACCGCTGCCGGACGACATTGAGCGCGCCCAGTGCCAGCTCGCCACCTTTCTTACGGAGGTCGAGTTCGTCGCGGCGGACATTCCGGGCCGATGGGTCGCCAGTACCACCCCCGACTACTTCGAGCCGCGAATGTTCCTTATCACCCAGATAATGGACGAATCCCGCCACCTAGACGTCTTCCGAAAGCGCGCGCTAGCCAATGGCGGAGGCCTGATGCAGCGACCGGACATCAACGTGACCACCAGCGGCGTCGTGGGCAGCATAGACCTTTCCAGAGACTTCACCGAGATGTCTTCCCGCCTACATATCTCGGGTGAGGGAGCGGTGCTTACGATATTCCGCATGGGCGAGCTCATGGCATACAATGAAGCCGAAAAGCGCATCTACCGCCTTGCCGCCCAGGACGAATCTCGCCACGTGGCCTTCGGCGTCATGCACATGCGTTACCTCGCGGAGACCGAGCCCGACCGCAAGGAAGAGATACACGAATACCTCGACGAGGGCGAGCGCAGTCTAGTCTCCGGAAGCCAGAACCCCGCCGCTCGTGATTCCGCCCAGAGCGAATCTCTGTCCATACTGCTCGGTGGCGGCCGGAAAAACTTCGACGAAGGTTATCGCAAGTTGCTCGCCATACGAAAGAGGCAAGCCAAGGAGTACGTCCAGCGGATACGCTCCGCCGGATTCGGCGAGAGGTTCGAGAACGGCAGGACCAACCCCGAGCTTATGGAATACGTGAGGAGCTAGTCGCTTGGCAGAGGAAGACCGCCAGCAGAGAGTCGCGGGCCAGAAGTCCAAGGTATGGGAACGCCCCGGACGCAGACGTGTTCTAAAGACAGATGACAACGTAGAAGTCCCGGATCCTTCGTTTGCCTGGATGCCGCGCACGCTCCAGTGGGAGACACGCGTAAAACCCGGCAAGGCCGGACTCAGGATCGGGGACCTGAACGTCGGCATATACGGCGAGATTCCGGATCGCTGGGAAGAACAGACCCGTATGCCGCGCGGCGCGTATCCGCTCCCCGGCATACCCCCGCTCGGATTCTCGCTCAAGAACAAGCGCGATATGTGGGCGGACAACGCCGCGGACCTCTACGAAGAGGCCATACAGAGACGCTGGATTGCCGCCACCGACATTCCCTGGGATACCATTGAGCCTCTGCCCGACGACGTAGAAGCCGCCATGTGTCAACTATGCACCGAGCTTAGCCAAGCCGCCAACGTCGAGTTCGAGACCATCGGCTACTGGCTTGAGCGTATGTCCTACGGCTATCATGAGGTCAAGCTGTTTCTCGCCACCAATATGTTCGACGCCGGACGCCACCACGAGGCGTTCAGAAAACGCGCGCTTTCCAACGGCGGCGGACTCGGGCTCGAAAGCCGCGGCGAAATCAATCGCATGATACTCGAAAGCAAGGGCGGCTGGTCAGAGACAAGCCTATTCCTCCACCTGCTCAGGGGGACATACATCCTCACCGTGTACAGGCATTGCGAACGCTTCGCCAACAACCCCGCCGAAAAAATCCTTTTCGCCCGCGCTATGCAGGACAAGGCCCGCCACGTTGCTTACGGACTGCAGCACCTCCGATACGCCATCACCCACCAACAGGACAAAGCCCTGATATTCCAGCGACTCTTGTTCATAGGCGAGCGCATATTCGCCAAAGAACTCCGGGAGCCCGCCATGCTCGAACCGCTCGCCATCATCTTCGGCGGCGGCATAGAGGGAGCGCGCGCCGGAATGGAACACGTCAAGCGCATGATGGCCGACTGGCTCAACGGATACCTCGCCGCCTGCGAATGGCTCAGCATACAGCGCGCCACGCCCCTGTCCCCGGAACTCGCCAAATACCTGGAGGATTAAGAGTGCCAGCCTTCCCATCCGTCGAGTGGTTCGATGCCGTGCGCCACGAATTCAATACCAACGACGCTGTGCGAACCGGCGGCGGCGGAATGTGCGACGCCAGAGTCGGGGTAAAGGCAGGCGGTCGCGTATTCCTACTCGTATTCGAGGGGTTCGAGTGCTCATCCGCCTCCCAGATAGTCGAGTCCGACCTTGAAGACACGGACTTCTATCTCGATATGCCCGAAGAAGACTGGCGGGATATGCTGGAGAACATCAGGGAGAATGGCGAAGCCGACCTTGACCACTCCCTCAATACCATAGACCTCGACAGCTTAGACGGCTTCGCGCACTCGTACACCGGCGACCAGTACCGCCAGGATATGTTCTTCCGCTACAACCAGACCTTCCAGTACTTCTTTGACCAGTCGGCGCGGGTGGAGACTGAGTTCGCGGATTAGGGTATTATATTAGCCAAGTGGTTCGCAGGCGATGAGATGATAACATGGTCATTCGCCGAAATGGTAAGCGCGGGCGCGATGATATACGGCATAGTTGCGTCAGTATGCGTCACAAATAATCAGATGCTCAGGTTAGTGAAAGAGGAGAGACCTGTAACCCAATGCCAGCCTTCCCATCCATAGAATGGTTTGAAACTGTCCGCGCCGCCGCCAACGACGATCGCGATTTCCGTAGCCTCGGCTCCTGCTTCGCTCAAGTCGGCGTCCGGGTTGGAGAGCGAGTGTTCCTGCTCGATTTCGAGGCTTTCGAGTGCGCCGGAGTCTCCGAAGCCGATGACACCGCTCTACACGACGTGGACTTCACGCTCAGCATGACCCACGACCGGTGGCGACGACTGCTGAACAACATACGGGAGAACGGGGGCGCGGATTCTGAGAGCACGTTCAATACGCTAGATATCGAACATGGAATCATCGAGTCGCCCAACCCCTACGGAATGAACAGCTTCCCTCGCTACCATCTTACGATCCAGCGATTCTTTGACCTGTCCAGCAAGGTAGAAACCACATTCGGGTGAGACCGCCATGCCTATCTATGAATACAGATGTGAAGACTGCAACGGCAAGACCGCCAAGCTGGTCAGGGGATTTGACGCGCCCGAGTCCATAACCTGCCGCGAGTGCAGGGGAGACAATACCCGCCGTGTAATATCCAGCGTCGCGCTTCACAAGTCGCTCAACTCCAAGCTCCAGGACCTCGACCCCCGGTACGACCGCATGGCTGACGCCGCCGCCGCAAGCACCGCGGACGCCGACCCCAACCGCTTCCTGAAGAACGCCATCCCGTTCGACGCGGCAGACAAATAAACGCCCCCATGCTCTACGAAGAACGAAGAACTACGCTCAAAAGCGGACTCCTCGACGCTTACACTGCCCACCTCCGCGATGTTGTCAGGCCAAGCCTCGCCGGCGGCGAGATACTATGTCTGCTGAGCGCCGCGATAGGCGATCCGGCCGAGTCCGTCCTGCAAATAACCCGATTCCCTGACTACGCCGCATGGCTCGAAGACCAATCCGCCTACGGTCCAGACAGGATGGAACTAGTGGCCAACGAAGAGATTCGACTGCTGAGGTCTGTGTCCGCTAGGCCGAAGGCCGTAGTAGAAGATTCGGATATGCGCCCGTTCTACGGCCACCGTCGCTTCCACATAGCCCCCCGCGACCTGGACGAGTTCGTTCACTGCTCGGAGAATGGCATCTGGCCGCGCATCGAATCTCAGGGAGCTTCGATACTCGGCTTGTGGGCCGGCGTCGCCTCCACCTCTCCCCTTGAAGTGACCCTGCTCACGGGCTACCACGGCCCTGCTCACTGGGAGGCCACCCGACAGTACGACGGACAGCCCGAAGGCATGGACGAAGCCATGTGGGAACACAGCCTGGAACTCCATCGCCGCCGCTCGGAACTCCCCGTGAAAACCTGGGTCCGCCTGATGAGAAGGATAGAATTATAAGCTACCCTCCTCCATGGTAGAATCTGGCGCGGAGGTGACAACTTGGCAAGCGCGCTTTCTCAGTATCGGATAGTGGAATTTGGAGACCATTCGGCAGTAGCTGTCTTGGGTATGTTTCTGGCGGACCAGGGCGCAGACGTGATAAAGATCGAGCCCCCTGAAGGCGACCCGTTGCGAGGCTATCCGGTCTTCTCAGTCTGGAACAGGGGCAAGAAATCCGTCGTCTCCGATCCACCCGAAGCGAAAGACAGGCTCCGTCTGCTCGAACTCGTTAAGGACTCAGATGTGGTGATAGAAGGATTCGAGTCGGGAGTCAATCCTTACGGAATTGATTATGAGACGGCCCGCGATCAGAAGCCGAATATTATTCACCTGAGTATTCCGGGCGCTTCTGAAGACCGGAACCTGTCTTCCAACGAGATTATAGTATCCGCGGCCACGGGCGTGTACGTTGACCGCAGTTCCGACAGAACAGAGGGCGCAAGTTTCATATCCCTGCCATATGCGAGCGTATTCGGCGCGATGGTCGCCGCGCCCGCGCTAACGGCCGCCCTGTTTCATCGCGCCGGCACAGGACAAGGACAAGCGGTCGTCGTCCCACTATACGACTCGATGTTCACCGCGATGGGGTCCGCAATCGTTCGCAGGCCCGACGTTCCCGCCGGACCCGGAGCTCTCTCTCCGGCTATCGCGCGCTTCTATCGCTGCGCCGATGGCCGCTGGGTAAACCTGAACGCCACCTACGAGCGTTCGCTCAGGCCCATGCTGACCGCGATGGGGCATCCAGAATGGTATGACGCTCTTACCGATGAGCGGCTTCGCGTTAACGTGGAAGAGCGTGAGGAGTGGGCGGAGCGATTCGCCGAGGTATGGCTGCAAAAGTCGGCGGCAGAGTGGGAAGATATTATGGCCTCCGAGAGCGTCCCTGTTACTATGTGCCGCACTCTCCGGGAGTGGATGGAGACGAAACACGCCTCTCAGTCCGGCGCGGTGGTGGAGATTGACGACCCGGTGTACGGCCCGATGCGGCAGGTAGGAATCCAGGTGCGTCTCCAGGATGCGCCCGGTTCGATACGCCGTCCGGCTCCCCATCTTGGTCAGCATTCCGAGAGCCTGTCGTGATAAGCGCGACCGAGAAAGGAAGAGATATGCACGGAGCTTTGGAAGGGATACGAGTCCTGGATCTATGCATAATTCTAGCTGGACCAACCTGCGGCAGAACTCTATCCGAGTACGGCGCCGACGTTATCAAGATTGACCCCGAACATCGTGCGCCCGCGCTGACGCCCTGGCTGGATGTTGGACGAGGCAAGCGCAGCGTTTGCCTGAACATAACCAAGGACGCAGGATTGGAAGCGTTCTACCGGCTCGCGGATACCGCCGACGTTGTTTTGCAGGGCTTCCGCAAGGGCGTGGCCGAGAGGCTGGGCATAGGCTACAAGCAGCTCAGAGAGCGCAATCCCAGAATCGTTTACGCGTCTATCAACGCCTTCGGACAGACAGGAGAGTGGGCGACTCGACCCGGCTTCGACCAGAACGCTCAGGCCGCCACGGGTATGCAGCTACGCATCGGTGGGAACGGACAACCCGGCCCGCCTCCGTACACTTTCAACGATTATGGCACTGGAATAATGGCCGCTTACGGGGTGATGCTCGCGCTGCTCGAACGCGAACGCACGGGCCGTGGACAGAAGATAGACACCGCCCTAGTATATACCGCCTCCACGTTCTCGTCCGCTTATATGCTGGACTACGAAGGCCATGAACCGGACGAAATTAGCGGGCCGGAGGCCAAAGGCTTCGATTCGCTCAACAGACTGTACCGTACTTCGGACGGTTGGCTGGCGTTGTCGGCTACCAGCGATGGCGCGCGGGAGCGGCTGGGCGCGCTGGAGCCGTTTAGCGGGCTGGACGACCTATCTGACGACTCTGCTATGGAGTGGGTTTTCGCGTCGCGCTCCACCGCCGATTGGGTAGAAATACTGAACGCCGATGGGATACCGGCAACCGCCAACCACGCGCCGGACGATGTGAGAGCGGGAGCGCTCCGGGACGACCGAGCCTCTATCATATCAGAGGAGCATCCCTTCTTCGGCAACGTGGAACACGGCGTCGCCGCGCCTCGGCTGAACGCAACGCCGGTCAGTACCGGAACGTCGCCTGTGTTCGGCGGAGACACCGCGGACATCCTAACCGAACTCGGCTATCCAAGCGCCGAGATAGACGCTATGCGAGCTAATGGCGTGATCCCACAGTCTGACCACCTGCCCTTGCGCTGAGCCTAACGCAGTCCTTAGATTACGCCATCCTCGCGGAGTCGCTCTATCTCGGCGGAGTCCAGTCCCAGGTCCTGACCGTAAACAGCTGCGTTGCTCTCCCCCAAAAGCGGGCTTCTGAACGTTTGCCACGGGGTCTTGCTGAATATGTAGGGCCGACCGGGGTATGTGTACGTCTCGCCTAGTTCGGGATGCTCTATCTCGGCGAAGAAGCCGCGGTCCTCATAGAAGTGCGGATCGTCCAGATTCTCGTCCGGCGAGCGGATTATTCCCCAGGGGAACTTCCTCTGCTGAGATCCCCTGTATATCTCCTCAGCTGTGTGTGAGGCTATGAACCTCTTCACCACCTCGAATGCGTGTTCCACCTCTTGCCCCGCGCGAGCGCGCATAACCGCCATATCCAGATACTTCTCATCGGTTAGGTCTTCCGCCATGCCCTCAGAGTCCATCCAGTCCACGAGCGTCTTCCACTGGTTGAGGCTCGTGAATACCGCGAAAACGTTTATGAACTTGTCGTCGGCCGTTGGGCAGAGAGTCTTCGGAGTAGGCTGCGCTCCGTGGTGTCTGCCCGTCTGCCGCCGGACGACATCCCCGTTGTATATGTACAGGGGCATGGCGGCCTCGGTGGTGCATGAGCACGCCTCGTGGATAGACGCGTCCACATACTGTCCATCGCCTGTCATGTCACGCCAGTTGAGCGCCATGAGCGTTCCGATGGCGGCGTAGTGGGACGCCGTCATATACCCATGTCCGCCACTCGGGCGGATGGGCGGAGAATCAGACAGATCGTCATATCCGCAGCTGTGCATGATTCCGCCCATAGCCATCGCCACTAGGTCCGAGGTCTTGTAATCGCGGTACGGGCCATCCTGTCCGAATCCGGTCAGGGAGGTCATTACGAGAGCGGGATTGACAGCGCTCAAGTCAGCGTATCCCAGTCCGAGCGATTCGAGATATCCGGGGTCGTAGCTCTCCAACAGGACATCCGCCTTCTCTACCAGCCTTCTCAGTAGTTCAGCGCCCTTCTCGGATGAGATGTCGAGCGTGATGCCCTCTTTGGCGGTGTTGAATGCCCAGAAGTGCAGGCTGCTATCCTTGTCGGGGACGTCGTTGCGAAACGGGCCGACGGCTCTGGCCTTATCGCCCCCGGGCGGCTCTATCTTGATGACGCGAGCGCCCATCTCGCCGAGCAACTTTCCAATAAGCTGCCCCTTCTCGTCGCAGAGGTCGAGGATGGTGAGGTCCGAAAGGGCTGCGTTGGATGGTGTGATCATTTCCCAAGTACCTTAGCGTATTCTATCTTCATCAAACTACCAGAGCTTGGTCTGCCTTGTATGCGAAGCGACCGAAAAGCCAAGTGACGAAATCGCTCTCTCAGAAATTGGCAGTTTCTCCAAAGCCCTAGGTTCTACCTTGATTGCCCCTCCCCCATAGGATTTCCCGACTAGCGATAGATTGGAAATGGTCTCAGGATGTTGGAGAGCTTCCCATAGACGCTCCGTGAATCCCGGATCATCCCAATAGGGATAGACGCACAAGAAGCTAGTTAGTGGTACAACTCCGGCTCGGTTGCGTATAAATCTGGCGTTTCGGCGTCCAAGATACGCGAGGGGTATTATCTATCGCGCCGCCGCTCCGAGCGCTACGCGAACCACCGAATTCTTTCAACAACTACATTGTCTCCGCGCTGATAGTCAGTAGTGTTCAGTCCATATCTGAGTGGCGCATTGTAAAATATGATGACAAACATATAATCTATTTCGTCCTTACCCAACCATCTGAATGTTTTGTCACTTGACTGTACCTTTCTCGCTTTTCCAACATCTTTGCCTGTGGATGAATGTCATGACTCACCGCTCCGGCAGAATAGCGGTTCAACTGTACCGGATTCATGTATTGCGGCTCGATTGCACCATTGTTCCGCAAGCGACTCTCTATCATTTCGCAGTAGCTCTGCTGAATCTCGCAAGTCAGATAGTTCATACCCAGGTTCTTCGCTTGCACGACCTCCGAACCGCTGCCTCCGAACAAAACAAACACGCTGTCGCCAGGGACCGTACATGACTTGATAAGCAGTTCTGATAGTGCCTCAGGAATCTGGCATGGGTGGCTGGTCTTTTGGCGGGATACATTTTTGACCAGGTTAAAGTTCAGCCACGAGTAGGGCATACGACCCTTGTGGCCTTGCCTGATGCGCTCCTTTATTCGCGCGTCCTTGGGATTTTTGTACGGTTGTGCCACTTGCTCCTTGTAAAAGCGGTTTTGCTTGGACTTAGTGACGTGCAGTATAGAACGGTGTGCTGTTGTGAAGCGGCGGCGCGTGTGTCCTATATTTGTGTTATACACCCAAACGTAGTCGTGGACCGAATATGCGTGGTCATCCAGGTACTTCACGCGGAGGTGTGCGTTTTGCTTGGGATAATTGATGAAAAACATATTGCCGTCGGTTCGCAGCACTCGGAGGCATTCCTCTGACAGCATTATGTACCACCCGATATACTCGTCCCAAGTAGATGTGAACGCGCGTCCATCGTAGGCGACGCCGACATTGTAGTCTGGGTCGCCGTATATCATGTCCACACAGCCTTCCGGCAGGTCGCGTAGGACATTCAGCACATCGTCATTGACGACTCGATTGCGGTACTTGAGGGGCAGGTCGTTCATCTTTCAACCAGCGTGTATTCGGCGTTGCGTATGAGTTTGATTGAGCCGGGATCGTGCGAGTCTTCAAACCGATAGAGATACAGGCGCAACCTATCTCCCATCCGAAGTAGGTAGCAACAGTTTATATCGGATGCTGCCATGTCCTCGACTACTTCCAGATAATAGCGGAACGGATTGAACAGTTGAAATACGTTGAAGTCTATTGGTTCTCCGTTTTTAGCTTCAAATACAGTTATCTTTCCCAAATTCTCCATCGTCATATCAATCTCAACCTGCACCCTGCCAGTATTCACCTCGTCTGCTCCAACGCGATATTGCAGAGGTATCTGGGTTCGGTTGGCTCCATAGACTTTGGGTGAGGCGGCTATATCCTCATACAGGAAGTCGTGGATAATCCTCTGATTAGATCCCTACCGCTAGGATATTGCTCTCGCTGGTGTTGATATTGTTGAGGATACTGCGCCGATAAGACCACTGAAACTTGCGATTGTCAGGTATTGCCTCAAATTCATGGTACCCGTTTGCGATGCCGAATACGAACCGATGTGAACCACGTCCTATGTGGACAATAAAAACGTCATCATCTATCAACTCATCTGGCAACCTAGACGATGAGTCAATTTTAGTTGCGTCAAATGGATTGCCGAAACCTATATCCGCACATACATCTTTGACTTCGTCGTTGGTGAACTGGAAGTCTTCTCTGGACTTGCACATATCGTACAGTTCCGCGATCACCATCTTCTTCTTGCTCATAGGTAGCTGTGTCATTTTATATCCTAACCCTCATATCACCCCTTCGACCATCAACTCCGCTATCTCCTCTGAACCCAGGCCGAGCACCTCGCCGAATACGTAGTCGGTATGCTCCCCGAAGAGCGGAGACGCGCGTCGCAATTCCCATGGCGAGCGCGAGAGACGCATAGGCTCAGCCTCGAACTTCGCCTTGCCGAGTTCCGCGTGCTCGATTTCGGGCAGAAAGCCGCGATGTTTTAGCTGCGGGTCCTTGTCGACCTTTATCCTAGGGGACTGCACCGCCCCCGCTATGACTCCGGCGGCCTGGAGCTCAACCATAACCTGATGGGGCGCGCGCCTTTTTGTCCAAGTTTCGATGTGGGCGTCCAGTTCATCCTGGTTGTCGCAGCGTCCTTCGTTCGTGGCGAACCTTGGGTCCGCCGTCCAGTCGGGGGCGCCGATGGCTTGGACGAACGCAACCCACTGCTCATCGTCGAATACGGTTATGGCGCACCACCGGTCTTCGCCTTCGCACCGGTAAGCGTTGTGCGGAGCGACCCTAGGATAGGACGAGCGATTGCCGGGCGGGTTGCCTTCTCGTCGGTACGGGCGTCCGTTGACTGTTCTGTCCAAGATGGCCGTTCCGGTCAGCGCCATACCGGACTCGACCTGCGACAGGTCTATCCACTGGCCCTCGCCGGTGCGGTTGCGGTGGTGCAGAGCCATCATGCAGGCCATCGCGCCATAGTATCCTGCCGTGTGATCCATATATGAGAAGCCCCATCCGGCGGGTTCCTCCCCGGGCAGCCCGGACATATACGTAAGGCCGGACAGAGCCTGAGCGGTCGGCCCCCATGTGACGTAGTCCTTGTCGCGTCCCGTGTGCCCGAACCCCGACAGGCTCAGATAGATTATATCGGGACGTATCGAGCGCTGTACTTCATAATCCAAGCCCCAGCGTTCAAGGACGGTCGCGCTGAAATTTTCGACCACTATGTCCGAGACGGATATGAGTTCGTGAATCATCTCCCTTCCGCGCGGGTGGAGAACGTTGAGCGTGACCCCCAGCTTGTTGCGGTTCAGATTGTTGAACATACCGCTGGCATTCGGACTCCCGCCGCTGGCGTATGCGCCGCGTATGTAATCCATTGAGTATTCAAACTCGACGCGGATGACCTCTGCGCCGAAGTCGGCGAGGATTCGGGTGCAGGTCGGGCCCGCGACTATCCAGGAAAAATCTACGACACGAATGCCTTCGAGGGCGTGTTTACGCATACGGACAACTCCCAAAGCCTGTTGAATAACTAGAGAATCCTATAACTGAGAGGGTATGTAGTCAACAGCCTTGAATTGCGAATTAGGAGTTGTGAATAGTGAATTTGCGAAAGGCCACGCATTGCAGGTTGGCGGATGCAAGACATTGGCCGCTCGGATTTGGGCGCGTCACGGCTGTCGTTCACTACGCGATTACGCCTTGGGCGCGCAGTTTGGCGATCTGGTCGTCGGAGCGGCCGAGTTCGCGCAGGGCCTCATCGGTGTGCTGTCCGAGTGTAGGCGCGGGCAGCCGGAAGCGGCCGGGGGTCTCGGACAGCTTGACCGGTATGCCTATATTGCCGGCGCGGCCTGCGACAGGATGGTCGGTTTCCACCACCATGTCCCTAGCGCGCGCTTGCGGGTCCCGGAGCGCCTGCTCAATGTCATAGATAGGGCCGGCGGGAACTCCGGCGGCTTCGAGCGTCTCCAGCCAGTAGTCGGAGGGCTTTCGGGCAAAGGTCTTTTCGAGGGTCTCCGTCAGGGCGTCCAGATTTTCCATTCTGTCTCTGGGCTCAACAAACCTCGGATCGGACACGAGTTCATCGCGCCCGATGGCGGCGCAGAGGCGCTCCCAGTTGATCTGGTTAGCGGCTCCAATATTCACGTAGCCGTCGGATGTCTCAAACGCCTGGTAGGGAGCGGTCAGCCGGTGCGCGCTGCCCCTTGCCCCGGGCGCTTGGCCGGTGGCGAAGTACATTGCCGACTCCCAGAAAGTGTAAGCGATGCCGCCTTCAAGAAGCGATGTGTCCACATGTTGGCCTTGCCCTGTCTTGAGGCGGTTGATGTAGGCGGTCAGAATGCCGAGGGCGGCGAACATGCCGGCGTTGAGGTCGCATACGGGAACGCCTATCTTGGTCGGCGGGCTGTCGGGGTGGCCCGTCACGCTCATCAGACCGCTCATGCCCTGCGCTACGAGATCGAAGCCGCCGCGCCGCGCGTATGGGCCGGTTACTCCGAACCCGGATATGACGCAATACACTATTGCGGGGTTTATCTCTCTGATATGTTCGTATCCCAGCCCCATGCGTTCCAGAGAGCCGGGGCGAAAGTTCTGGACGAAGACGTCCGAGCGACGGGCCATATCCTGGACTATTTCGCGGCCCTGGTCAGATCTGACGTCCACGACGACGCTGCGCTTGTTGCGGTTGATTCCGAGGAAAGCGGCGGACTCGCCCTTGATGAACGGGGGGCCCATGCGTCGGGTATCGTCGCCCCCGTTGGGCTTTTCTATCTTCACCACGTCCGCGCCCATGTCCGCCAGCATCATGGTGCAGTAGGGGCCGGCCATAATCTGGGTCATGTCGAGGACTTTGACGCCTTCAAGCGCGGTCGGGTTTGTCATCGTCGCGCAGTCGCTCCTTCCAGGTCAAGCCGAGTCAAGCCTGTCGTATATACTTCCGTGTTCCGGTGATGTTAGGGCAATCGGATCTAAAATTCAGTGATTTTATATATCGTCGTTTATATTGTTGGGGCTACGCTGGTGACGTTGCAGGTGGCTCAACAGGTTCGCGCAGGTGGGGGTCTGGCGCCTGCATCCGACCTGTATTTACCAGAATCTGTAGCTAAACCCCCGAAAATTTTTTCCCTGCCGAGTTTATCATATATTGCAATTTATGATTTTCATGCCGTAGGCCGCCGCGCGTTCGGTCGGGAGTTTCATGCCGGCGAATCATGTGGGTATTATAGCCAAATCAGCACGAATGTACAAGGATGGTGCGGCGTAGTCCCAGAATCTTTCAATTACGGCTAATGTCAGAAGTTGTGGAAATCGGTGACGCGGTGGGGACGAAGCAGGGGGCCCCTTCCATATATTCAAATCGAGTCCGCAGGGCAAACCGTAGGGATACGACCTTGCCCGGCCCTGAAAGGGTTAGACGCGGCCGTCGTTCGTATGCTTCGGCAGACGCGAACACATCCAACGATCCAAGGTCAAACCCGGTGGTCGAAATTGTGCATAGAACCCACGCGTGATAGGCTTGGGGCAAATTTCAGGATGTGAATGGGAGGTCTGAGATGGATCTGGGAATCGCGGGCAAGAATGCGCTGGTGACGGGAGGCAGCAGGGGTCTAGGGCGACAGTGCGCCATATCGCTGGCGTCGGAGGGGGTCAACGTGGCGATATGCGGACGGACGGAAAGCACAATCGCCGGCACGGTGGCGGACCTGGAGGCGCTTGGAGTGCGGGCGCTTGGGGTGGTTGCGGACGTGACTCAGTTGGATGACATGGCGCGCCTTCACCGGGAGTGTGTGGAAGGATTGGGACCGATAGACATACTGGTGAACAACGCGGGCGGCTCGATGGGGTGTGACAGACCTGGCGGAAACTCCGCTGGACAACTATCGCGCGGTCTTCGACTTCAACCTGTTCAACGGGTACGAACTGGCGAGGCTGGCTCTGCCGCATATGAGGGCGCAGCGGTGGGGCCGAATAATCAACATCGCTTCGATATGGGGGCGCGAACATGGCGGAAATATCGGCTATATGTCCGCCAAGGCCGCAGTCATCGCGGCGACCAAGCACGCCGGGCTGTCGCTGGCTCAGGACGGCGTTACTGTGAACTCTATCGCGCCGGGTTCCAATATCTCACCCCGGAGGCGGTTGGGAACGATTCCAGAGAGAGCAGCCTGCGGAGACAGTGTCGGACTTCATAGAGACTCACCTGCCGATGGGCCGTTTCGGATGGCCGGAGCCTGTGGGAAACTTGTGCGCGTTCCTGTCGTCGGACAGGGCGGACCTTATCACGGGGTCGTGCATAGTGGTGGACGGCGGCCAGAGCCACTCGATGATATAGGGACGGGGAAATCCATTTGGAGAACTTAGGGGCCGCTGATAGGAAGGGGATATGTAGCTGAGGTTTTCGCTTATGGCGAGGGCAGGGCGCTGAAGCTGCTGCTGGACGAGGACAGCGCGGAGGCGGCGGAGCGCGAGGCGCGCGCCACGACGGCGGCGCATGAAACCGGACTGCCGTCGCCGAAGATATGGGGACTGCAGACGGTCAATGGGCGCGCGGGGATAGTGATGGAGCGGGTGAGCGGTGTGACGATGCTGCGCTGGGCAACATCCTTCCCATGGCGTGTCTATACGAGCGCCAAGATCATGGCGCGACTGCAAGCGGAAATGCACTCCAAAACGTACGGGGATATTCCCAAAACGCTGGACCAGTTGAAGTTCGGTGTAGAGGAGAACAGCGATGTGGATGATGAGACAAAGTCGCTTGCGCTGGAGCGGCTCGGCTCGCTGCCGGACGGGGCTTCCATCTGCCACGGCGACTTTCATCCTGACAATATAATCATGTCGAAGTCCGGCCCTGTGATAATAGACTGGCAGAATTGCGCGAAGGGACATCCGGCGGCGGACGTCGCCCGGACTGTGGTTCTGGTGGAGTCCGGAATGCCTCTGGTGTACGGCGTTCGCAGAACTGTCATAGAGTTGGCCCGTAAGATATTTCTTTCGATGTACCTCAAAGAGTATTTCCGAATCACGGGCATGGTGTGGGAGGATGTGTCGCCCTGGCTTCTCCCGGTCGGGGTGAATTACCTCAACGAGATTTTCCCCGAACAGATGGAGGACGGACTGGCTTATATACGACGGTTCGCTTAACCGTACGACCCGGATTGCCGGGAGGCAAGCCCCTCCGGGGTTCTCGCTTGCGCGGAAATGGACCAATGGCGGTGGCTTGCGATGGGCTACCACCACTGTTCGTACTTAAGGCGTGAGCTTGGGACGCCTAGCTTGTTCAGCGTTCTTGCCATATCGCGGATCATGGCGGGCGGGCCGCAGATGAAGAACAGCGAAGCGGGGTTCACGCGCTCCGAGCGCAGCAGGTTGCCGTCTATTCTGCCTGTTCGTCCGCTCCAGAGCTCGGCTCCCGGCCGCGTTACGGTGAAGACAAGCCGTATGGCGGTATTGCGGCGCGCTATCTCCTCCAACTCGCTCCGGAAGAGCAGTTCGGACGGCGTGGACGCACTGTAAATGAGGGTGGTTGGCGGGGGAAGTTCGGACTCGTCAATGGCGCGGACGATACTCATAAGGGGGGTTAGTCCTATTCCGCCCGCGATGAGGACAACAGGCCTGTCGCTATCCGGTGTGTAGAAGAAGTCGCCGCCAAGGGTTATCTCCACAGAGTCGCCGGGCCGGGCATCCCAGTGAAGCCAGTTGGTTACGGGATGGTCGCCTCCGTCCAGCTTGACCGCGAGGCTAATGGAGTCCTGCGCTGACGGGGAGGACGTTATCGAGTACCCGCCGATTGCTTCGGCTCCCTCCAGCGCTACTAAGAAGTCCACCCACTGCCCGGCCTTGAAGCCAAGTTCATGACCGCCGAGGTCCAGATCGAAGGACTTGATGGTCGGCGTTTGCCGCCGTATGTGTGCGATTGTGGCGGGGATTCTCATAAGTCTGAATGAGTCCTACCCAACTTTTCTGCCGAAGCGTTCGGTTGTGGAAGCGTGAGGCAGTCTTTACGCATTCCTCCGTGTTTTAGTCGTATGGGGTTAGATCGGCTATGGCGTCCTTCGTCGCCACTATGAGCCTCTCCATATCGTAAGCGACCCGCTTCCGCTTCACGTTCTAACGCCGTCTCGTCGGCGCATTCGTAACCTACGCCTTCGAAAGGTTCCCAGATTATATGCTTGAAGCCGCCCCTATAAATTGCATTCCTAAGCGGCGAACCGAAATTTTTGTCCATCTCCGCTTTGCCCTCAGTAAGCGCGTCAAAGTAGTGGTAAGACTTATCCCGCGGGCTTCCGGGGATATATAGGCCAACCCTTACAAAATTAGGATGAAGCTCAATGTACCATGATATATATTCACTGACGCGGCTGTCGCTGTGCAGGACAGGCTGCTGACACCACAGCAAATTTTGGATGGGGCGACTTCAGGTCTTGTGTGGTCTGAGTCTGCCACGCGCCGAGATGTTCACACCGCGCGGCTACCTTCGGCAGAACGCGCTCGAACCAGATTCGGGCTGCCGTCCTCCAACCCGGATTGGGCGTGGACGCACTATGCGGGATCAGTTCTTCCTCTTCCTCCATATCTGGATAGATTACCGGAGTGAGAACCGGGACGCCGCTTATGTCCAACTTGAAGAGGTAGGCGTCTATTTCGGAGTTGTCGTTCAGCCAGCGAATAACCCGTCTGTGCCTATGTGTATGATCCCCAGCAATCCATACCACGCCTTTGGCGTCGAATGCGGGGGTGTAGACCAATATACGCGCCAGGTGATCGTCGTCGGTTGTTCTGAGTTGATTCTCGATGATCACGTTGAAAGGTTCGCTGCCGACCTGTTTGGTTGCCTTACAAAACAGGTCAACGCGGAGCGAGCCGTTCGATGCGCTCATCTCACGTCGCACTGACGAGGGATCTATATCCCATGCAACCTTGTTGCTTAGAACGCCTATGTGCTGGGCCAGCCAGTCTGAAAATTGCGACTCATCGTGGATTTGGTTGGTCATACTCTCAATCTCTCCTAGGAGTTCAGAGCGAACTCCGGCCTGACTAAGCGTTCATACTCGTGTCGGCGCTTTACAAGTCCGCCGTCTATCAGGATGTCGCGCATGGCGTTGAAGGAATCAGGCGTGATGAGTGAGTTACTCGGCCATGTTTGGTTGGCGCGGTACTGGTTGATGAAGTCGCGCAGCAGGTCGAGCGGCAAATCGGGGAAGAAGGAAGCGGCGCGTTCGGCTATTTGGGCGTCCTCAGCGGACGCTAGCCATGCGAGCGCGTCGTCGAAACCGTTGACGAAAGCCTGGATCATGGACGGGTTGGCGTCTATCAGCGCGGGCATGACCGCGAACGAACTGTAGCAGATGTGTCCGAGTTCGGGTCCAAGCGCGACTGCCATATAACCGGCGCCCTCCTCGACTAGCATTCCCGCCTGCGGATGTGGGAGGTGAACATAGTCCACCCTGCCCGACCGTAAGGCGTCAATAGCGTCATCAGCGGAAAGGCCGGCCGCCAGATTTACAGCATCCGGGGTCAACGCCGTGTTTCAGCATTGCGGCGCGCAACGAGTTCCAGGGTACGGGCGTGAAGCCGACGGGGGCGAGCGTCGCGCCTTCAAGCGTCTTCCAGTCCCACGAGTCCACGCTATGGCGCGATACCAGGAAGAAACCGTCGCGCCGGTTTATCTCGGCGATGTGCAGAGGCGCGTCCTCGTGTCCCATGTCCAGTTCCATGAGGCTGCGGCTTATGCCGGTCTGGGCGATGTCCACCTCGCCGGACCTCAGCATATCCATCGCGGAGCCGCCTTCCGGCATAGTGGAGAACATCACGTTCAGGCCGTGTTGGTAGAAGAATCCGCCGGACACCGCCACGTATATAGGCGTGTAGAACAGGTTGCGAAATGTATCCATCAGCCGCAGGCTTGTCGGACGCGTCGAGGTCATGTCAGGTCGCCGAGTTCCCTTCCTTCGTAATCTATGCGGACTATGGGCAAATCTAGTTCACGCAATCCGGGTTCCACGGCAGAGGCGTCGCCCGCGATCACTATGTTCAGATGGTCAACGTCAAGCAGTTCGGAGGCCGCGCGGCGCGCGTCTTCGAGATTCACCCGCGCGATGCTATCCGGCAGCCGCGCCATGTAATCGTTCGGCAGGTCGTATGCCACCATGCGGATAAGCTGCGAGACTATTCTGGAATTTGTCTCGAACTGGGCGGGCATACTGCGAAGAATTCCCTGAACAGCGTCGGTGAATTCGGTCTGGTCAATGGGGCGGTCGCCAACAATGTCGTTGAACTCCTTGAGCGTCTCGATGACCGTCTCTTTTGTGACCGCCGTCTGAACGCCGCCGCCCGCCACGAGCATGGAGGAGGCGAGATTCCAGTCTATTGTGGACATATATCCATAGCTGTACCCCTTATCCTGTCGCAGATTCATATTGAGCCGCGCGGAGAACTGTCCACCGAATATGTAGTTGAACAGGTTGAATGGCAGGTAGTCCGGATGGTTGCGGGGTATGGTCAGATGGCCGGCGCGGACGACCGACTGCGCGGCGCCCGGCTTATCGGCTAGGTATATCGTTGTAGGAGACCGTTCAGGCGGAGCAATCTCGCGGCGGTCGCGCTCCGACGCTTCGGCCGACGACCGCCAGCTTCCGAAAGTCTTGTCCGCCGCCTCTAGCGCCTCGTCGAGCGACAGGTCGCCTACTATGGCCAAAGTGGCGGCGCGCGGGTCGAAATGGGCGCTGAAATATGCCTGGAGGTCGGCCCTTGCGACAGCGCTCACAGACTCCTCGTTTCCGGTTTGCGGATGGCCGTATGGGGTTGCGGGGCCGAACATCACGCCCCTTGTGGCGCGCGCGGATATGGTGACCGGGTTATCGGAAACTCGTCGCAGGTCCGTAACGGTATTGGCGCGGACGCGTTCGAGTTCGCTATCCGGAAAGACGGGGTTGATAGCTACGTCGCCGAGAACCGACAGAGTGTCGCGCCATGTAGAGTTCAGCCCGTCCGAAGTGAGAGTGATGTATTCGCGGTTTGCGACAGCGCGGATCTGGCTTCCCAAGAACTCCATCTCCTCAGAAATACGGCCGGAAGAGCGGCTCGCGGTTCCTTCGGGGAGCATAGAGGCGGTCAGATGCGCGATGCCGGCGAGACCGGGCGCGTCGTCCGCCGAGCCGGAGCGCGTCACAAGTCCGAACGCGACGGTCGGAATTCCGCGCCTCTCTACGTGCAGAACGCTGAGACCATTGTCGAGGCGCGCCCTGCCGGGAACCGGCGCGGTCGAACGAGGGCTGCGGCGCGGCGGCGGGCATCAGGTCGCGCTGTACGGAGGAGGGTGAAGGAGCGCGCGCCGCCTCCGGATGTATGGACAGCTTGACTCTCGCGCCGCCGAGCGCGCTCGCGGCGCGGCGAACATCTTCGACGCAGACGGCCATATAGCGATCAAGGTCGCTGTTTATGACCTCCGGGTCTCCGGCGAAGGTGTTGTAGTAATTGAGCTGGTCGGCGCGCCCGCCGAAACCGCCGGACCGTTCGAGCTGGAAGATGTGGGACGCCTGCACGCGATTCCTGGCGCGCTCAAGTTCGCGCTCGTCCACGTTTCCGGCGCGTATATCCTCTATCTGGCGGAGCAACTCGCTCTCCAATTCGTCCAAAGAGCTATCGGGGTTGGCGGTCGCCTGAACAATGAACTCGCCCGCAATCTCCTGGTCGTGGTGAAAGACATGCACGTCCCGCGCCGAACGCTTCTCATACACAAGCGAGCGGTACATACGCGAACTGCGGCCGTCTCCCAGAATCGCGGCGAGTATGTCCATGGCGGGCTGGTCATCGGAAAATGCGGGGACTGTCGGCCAGGTCATATACAGTCGCGGCAGCTGAACGCGGTCGTAGGAGGTGATTTCGACCGCGCCGGACAGGGACGAGTCCATGCGTCCGGTTCGCTCGACCTGGGGACCGGGCGGTATATCTCCGAAATACTTCTCGACCATCGCGCGCGCTTCGTCCGGGTCGAAGTCGCCGGCTATGGCCAGGCTTGCGTTGTTGGGGGTATAGAAGCGCCTAAAGAAGGACTTCACGTCTTCCAGCGAGGCGTTGTCCAAGTCTTCCGGGGAACCGATGGTCGTCCAGTTATAGGGATGGGGCGCGGGGAAAGCGGCGGGCTGGAGAAGCATATGCGCCATGCCATAGGGCCTGTTCTCGTAGTTCTGACGACGTTCGTTCTTCACGACGTCCCTCTGGATGTCCAGCTTGCGTTCGGTCAACGCTTCCAGCAGGTAGCCCATCCTGTCGGATTCGAGCCATAGGATAAGTTCGAGATAGTTGGAAGGAACATCCACCCAGTAGTTGGTTCGATCGGCGGTGGTGGAGCCGTTGAGGTTGGCGCCGACCTTCTGGAGCGGCTCGAAGAAACTGGTGTCATGATTTTTGGAACCCTCGGAACATGACATGTTCGAACAGGTGGGCAAAGCCGGTCTTGCCCCGATCTTCGTTCTTGGAACCCACGTGATACCAGAGGTTGACTGAGGTCACGGGGAGCGAGTTGTCCCGCGACAGGATCACGTCGAGGCCGTTGGAAAGCGTAAACTTGTCGAAGGCGATAGAAATCATGGGGTCTCCCAAACATTAGGTCGCGCCGGTCCGCGGACCGGCACTTTTTTTGATTATAGCGCATCGGGCGACGGGCTACCGAAGAATGTGTGGGGACATCCCGGGTCCGAGGCGGATAGCCTGCGGCTATAAGCTATTCGCCGCTCGCCGCGGTTGTCTCGGACTTCTTGAACCTCCGGGATTACGTACTTTCCGAACAGTTCGATTGACTTCATCACCTTTTCGTGCGGGATGGTTTCGGTCTGCATCATTATCATCATCTGGTCTATGCCGGTCGCCTCGTGCTTCTTGAGCGCCTCGATGCAGCTATCCGGGTCTCCGGCTATGACAACGCCGCGATCCGCGAGGGTGTCGGCGTCGAGGTCTTCCCATACTTTGTGGGCAATCGCCTGCCCGCCGGAGAAGTCCAGAACGTCGCCGGCATCTTCCCCGGAGTCGCTGTCCTGGATATACCTGGAGAAATTCTGCTTGAGATGGTCGGGCACTCCGCCCCACTGTTCGAGCAGTCGAGCGTACACGTCCTTCTGCCCCTGAACGTAGGGCCTGTCGGGACCGAAGAAGTTCTTCAGAGAGGCGGTTCCTAGTTCGCGGGCCTCGCGGTTGTCTTCGAGGCATATTCCAAGCGTGGAGTTGGCCCACTGGTCGTTGATGAACGCGCCCACCGGGTTGGCCTTCTTGACGTTCTGTTTGTAAACGCGGATGTATGGTTCGAGCGACTCCGGCGCGCTGGAGCCGAAGGCAAGCACTCCGATTCCCTTGGACGCGGCTATCTCGTAGGTGGATGGCTGGAGGGCGGCGACCCAGATCGGCGGATGCGGCTCTTGGTACGGCTTGGGCAACACCTGTCTGGAAGGGACCTGCCAAAACTTGCCCTCATACTCGAACCAGTCCGACTCCCATATCTTGGGAACCATGCTGAGAGATTCCTCCCACATATCGCGGCTGTCCCTAGGGTCTATGCCCATTCCTGTCAGCTCATACGGCGCCGACCGGCCTGTGCCGAAATCCACCCTGCCCTCGGAGAGGTGGTCCAGCATGGCGACGCGCTCAGCGACCCGATTCGGATGGTGATACGGAAGGATGACCACGCCGAGACCGAGCCGGATTCGGCTGGTGCGCTGGCTGAGCGCGGCGTACACAAGCTCCGGACACGGGGACGCGGAGAACCCGGTCAGAAAGTGATGTTCCACAAACCATAGATAGTCGAAGCCGACCTCGTCCGCCAGTATGCACTGCTCCATGGTTTCTTTGAGAACAAGCCGGTCATCGAGGCTTGGCCTTTGCATTTCGTACTGAAGCGCCAGTTTCATAATCCACACTCCCGGCCGCGCCGAACTTGGGCGTATTCTACTTTGGCGCATAGACATTTACAACAACCCCGTGACGGGCGCCGAGGCATTGAGTCTTGTAGCCGCAAGACCCCTGCAAGAACATCCGGGCGTTTCTGCGGTCAGTCGTCGGTTGTTGAGGCGAAAGACGGCGCTACGGGAAGGGAGGGAGCGCGCTCAGGTGGATAATCGAACGACCCCGCAGACGGAACGGAAACCGTGTCCCTAGGCAGACTCAATCGTATAGAATTACGGAAGCGTTCATTGTGGCGGGGCGCCTGTTAGGCTGTCAGAGAGTATTCGCGGGAAAGGCGGGACGAGACCGGCGCAACCGGCGGGAAAGGCGTGGACTATATGCGATTCGGCTTGTTCTATGAGTGGCCAAATCCCAATGCAAGGGATTGGCGGGTGTTGTTCGAGGAGGGCGTGGAGCAAATACAGTATTCGGAGACTCTTGGTTTCGACTACTGTCTGATTGCCGAGCACCACTTCACCAATTACGGCAATTCGCCGGCGCCGCTTCTCCAAGCGCTGTACATAGGCCGGCGCACGCGTCGGATAGGCATAGGCACAGCATCGGTCATTCTGCCGATGTGGCAGCCTCTACGGCTGGCGGAAGAGGTCGCCGTTCTGGATAATTTGCTGGACGGCAGGTTTATGTGCGGCGTCGGACGCGGCTATCAGCCTTACGAGATGGCGGGATTTGGGGCGAACGTAGGCGAATCGAGAGGACGTTTCAATGAGACTCTCGATGTCCTGCTCAAAGCGTGGACTTCGGACGAATCTTTCACCTACCGGGGCGAATACGTGAATATCGCCAACCCGGTAACCGTTTTCCCGAAGCCTTTGCAGAAGCCGCACCCGCCGCTGATAATAACCGGAAGCAGCGTAGATTCCATGCGAACGGCCGCCATGCGCGATATGCTGCCGTTCACTTCGAGCCAGATGGGACTCGACGGGGTTCGCGCTCAGTACGGCGCGCTGGCGCACGCGCATCAGGAACTCGGCAAGCCCACCAAGGACATCCGCCTCGGGGTTCAGTGCATCACTCACGTCGCGCCGACCGATGAAGAGGCGCTGGAAGCGCTCAAGTACGCTCGCTGGCAGAATCGCGCCCAAAGAGGACTGAACCGGCAGGCGGTAAGGGCGGGCAGAATCGAGGCGGTTCCCTACGAAGGCGAACTTGACGACGCGGCATTCATGGACAGACTATTCTTCGGAAGTCCCGAATCAGTAATCGAAAAGCTGATGAAATTCGCGGGCGCGGGCGCGACTCACGTCAGCAACTGGATGATGTTCGGAGGAATAGAGCATGAGAAGTTGATGCGTTCAATAAGACTGATGGGCGAGGAGGTGATTCCGGCTTTGAGGGATGCGGGGCCGAGTCCCTCACTGGCGGAAGAGCTATTATCGGAGCCGCTAATCGCCAACGAGGAACTTCAGTCCGCCGGACTCGCCAGAGCGCCCCGAGACATGGCGACCTAGCGGTGAATCGCCCGATTTCAGGTAATTGAGGCTTTGCTGTCGGATAGCCCGGAGCAAGCCTGAGCTTAGGCCTCTCCGACACAAGCAAATGGAAAGACCGTCGGCGCAGGGCGGTTCATCTGACTACGGCCTCTACAATTATGGTAGCCTTATACAGCCTTTCGGAAGAGAAACATCTAACCATGCAGAACGCTAAATCAACGGCCAGACCCGCCAAAGTCCTCGTAATCGGGTCAGGCCCCATCGTCATCGGCCAAGCCGCCGAGTTCGACTACGCCGGCACCCAGGCGTGCAAAGCCCTGCGCGAGGAGGGTGTCACAACCGTGCTGGTGAACTCCAATCCAGCCACCATAATGACCGATGAGGATATCGCGGACATCGTTTACATAGAGCCGCTGACAGTCGAAGTGCTGGAACGCATAATCGCCCAGGAGCGGCCCGACGGCGTTCTTCCCACGCTGGGCGGCCAGACAGGACTGAATCTGGCAGTCGAGTTGGCCGACGCCGGAATACTCGACCGCTACGACGTTCGGCTGCTCGGAACGCCGCTGCAGACCATCAGGAACGCCGAGGACCGCGAACTATTCAAAGACCTCCTGGTGGAAATCGGCGAACCGGTGCCCCCGTCCGCTATCGTGGAATCCATGGAAGAGGCGTACCAAGCGCTGGAACAGATAGGGCTGCCGGTGGTCATACGTCCGGCTTACACGCTGGGCGGCACGGGCGGCGGCATCGCCAACGACAAGGAAGAATTCGACCAGATAGTCAACGGAGGACTCGCGGCCAGCCCCATCGGGCAGGTACTGATAGAAAAGTCGCTCGTCGGCTGGAAAGAGATAGAGTACGAGGTGATGCGCGACAGCGCCGACAACTGCATCACCATCTGCAACATGGAAAACATAGACCCGATGGGCGTCCACACCGGAGACAGCATCGTCGTCGCGCCCAGCCAGACCTTGACCGACAGGGATTACCAGCTTCTGCGCTCGGCGAGCCTCAAGATCATACGCGCGCTGGGCATAGAGGGCGGATGCAACATCCAGATGGCGCTGGAACCGGGCGACGTGGTTGCCGAAACCCTTCCCGAAGGCGGCAGAGCGGAAAGCCCCTACTACATCATCGAGGTGAACCCGCGCGTCAGCCGAAGCTCCGCGCTCGCATCCAAAGCCACCGGATACCCAATCGCGCGCGTAGCCGCCAAGATAGCCGTCGGCAAGCGACTCGACGAGATACCGAACGCCGTCACCAAACGAACCCTCGCCGCGTTCGAGCCGGCCCTCGACTACTGCGTCGTCAAGATACCACGCTGGCCCTTCGACAAGTTCCCGCGAGGAGACAGGGCGAATAGGCACCCAGATGAAGGCCACCGGCGAAGGTGATGGCGATAGACCGCTCGTTCGAGGCCGCCTTCCAAAAAGCCGTCAGATCCCTTGAAATAACCAACCGCTCGCTTCTGTGGGAGGACAACGGCTGGAACCAACTGCCCGAAAACGAACTTCTGGAACGGCTGCCAATAAACCCCAATGACGAAAGACTGTGGGCGCTCATGGCAGCCCTCAGACGGAACGTCTCCCCTGAGGACCTGTCCCGCGCCACGGGCATAGACCCCTGGTTCACAAGGGCGTTCAACCGCATCGCGCAAATGGAAAACAGGCTGCTCAACGAAACCCTCACACCCGAGCTTCTGTGGATGGCGAAGCGCATGGGATTCGGAGATGAGAAGATAGCGGCGCTCGCCGACCGCGCCCCCGACCAGATACGAAACATCAGAAAAGAGTGGAACATACACCCCGTCTATAAGATGGTGGATACCTGCGCCGCCGAATTTGAAGCCCGGACGCCTTACTTTTACAGCTCCTACGAACAGGAAAACGAAGCCAACCCATCCTCCGTCAAAAAGGCGCTCGTTCTGGGCAGCGGCCCTATAAGAATAGGGCAGGGCATCGAGTTCGACTACTGCTCCGTCCACGCGGCCTGGGCACTCCAAGAAGAGGGCATACAGAGCGTCATGGCGAACTCCAACCCGGAGACTGTCTCCACAGACTTCGACACCAGCGACAGGCTCTACTTCGAGCCCCTTGGACGAGGAATCGGTGCGCGACATTCTCGAAAATGAGGCGATAGAGACCGACAGCGACGGCGTAATCACGCCGCCCGCGATGGTCCAGTTCGGCGGGCAGACAGCCATAAACCTGTCCCAATCCCTCGACAGGGCGCGTATGCCGATACTGGGTTCCACCGCCCAGTCAATAGACATCGCCTCCGACCGACGCCTGTTCGAGGAGTTCCTGGCGCGCGTCGGAATACCCAACCCGCCCGGCGCGGCGGTCATGAACCTGGAAGACGCCCTCAAAGTGGCGCAGGAGATAGGATACCCCGCGCTCGTAAGGCCGAGCTACGTCCTCGGCGGGCGCGCTATGGAGATAGTCCAGAACGCCACCGAGCTTGTGCGCTACATGAACAGCGCATTCGAGGCCGGTTCGGGGACGCAGCGTCCCTGATTGACAAGTACTTTGAAGGCCGCGAGGTGGAAGTGGACGCTGTATGCGACGGCGAAACTGTCCTCATACCCGGAATCATGGAACATGTAGAGCGCGCCGGCGTCCACAGCGGCGACTCTATGGCCATATACCCCGGACTCACCCTAAGCCAGGATGAGGTCAGCGCCATCGTTGACTACACCACTCGCATCGGCAAGGCGCTGGAAGTGCGCGGCCTGATGAACATCCAATACGTCGTGGTCGGCGGACCCGCGTACCGCAGTCCGCAGTCCGCCGCGAACAGTTCGGACAACACGTCGGTTTACGTGATAGAGGTCAACCCGCGCTCCAGCCGCACAATACCCTTCATATCCAAGGTGACCGGCGTTCCCATGGTCAAGCTCGCCGTCAAGGTGATGCTCGGACACAAGCTGAAGGAACTCGGCTACGAGGGCGGGACTGTGGAAACGGCAGAAACTCGTCGGCGTCAAGGCTCCCGTATTCTCCATGTCCAAGCTGACCGGAGTGGATACATACTTGGGTCCCGAGATGAAATCCACCGGAGAGGTCATGGGCATAGACACCGAATTCACTCCCGCCGTCGCCAAAGCGCTCATGGCGGCGGGCCTTTCCGTCAAACCGGGCATATCAGCGCTTCTCAGCATCGCCGACCGGGACAAGGCCGAGTCGGTGCAGATGATCCGCGACCTGCACGCCGCGGGATGCCCACTCTACGCCACCGACGGCACAGCCGCTCTGATAGCGGGACTGGGGCTGCCCGTGATAACCATTCCAAAGCGGCTGTCCGGTCACCCGAACGTCGTTGACATTATAGAAGACGGCACAGTACAGGCCGTCATCAACACCGTAACCGGGGACAGAGAGACGCTCCAAGACGGCTTCGCCATACGCAGGGCGGCGACAGAAGCCAGAATCCCATGCTTCACCTCGCTGGACACGGCGCGCGCGGCGGTCGAAAGTATGTCCGGCTCAGGAATAGGATACAGTGTCAAGCCGTTGCCGGCCTACCGCGGATAGGCCGCGCCGCCGCTTGAGCGCCCACTTGAGCGACTTCTCCAACCGAAAGCGGAGACTACATATGTTCACAACCATATCCCAAAAAGCGTGGCGGCTCTCCCTGATTCTCCGTCCATTCGGCTTCCGAGCGCCAAGCAGTCTCAAAATCGGCGAATTCAACTCGCTCTGCGAAGCCGAACACGCCCCGACACACCTCAAATACGCCAAAGACTCGTTTGATGAACCGCACCCCGACGTGCTAAACTCAATGGCGAAGAAGAAAAGATAATAACACTAGGAACCCAGGAGACGGGATTGGACGCGGCTGAGAAGCAAGCCATAATCACTGAGTACAAGACGAGCGATAACGACACAGGGTCCACTGAAGTTCAGGTAGCATTGCTTTCGGCCCGAATAAATCGTCTGACCCAGCACCTGAGAGAAAACAAGCATGACGAGTCCACCCGCCGCGGACTCCTCAAGATGGTAGGCCGACGAAGAAGATTCCTGCGGTATCTGAACCGTGAGGATGTGAGTCGGTACAGAACGCTTATCTCTAGGCTTGGCCTGAGAGGATAATCCCCCTCATAGCGCCCCGGCAAAGGGCGCTTTTCTTCTTCCTATGGGTTCCACGCACATAGGAGGCATTGAGTTAATGACAACTCCCTTTCAAACCGACATTGGGAGCGGAACGCTCTCATTCGAATGCGGCAAACTGGCTCAGAACGCCAATGGATCCGTACTCGTCAGGCACCATGACAACGTGCTGCTGACCACCGCCACCACATCGTCACCCAGAGAAGGCATAGACTTCTTCCCGCTGACCGTGGACGTAGAGGAGCGTCTGTACGCGCGAGGCAAGATCCCCGGAAGTTTCCCCAAACGCGAGGGACGCCCCTCCACACACTCGATTCTGATAGCCCGACTTACCGACCGCCCCATAAGACCGCTGTTCCCCAAAGACTTCAAAAACGAGGTCCAGCTCATAACTACACCACTCTCTGTGGACACGATAAATCCCTACGACATCACTGCCATCATCGGCGCGTCCGCCGCGTTGACCATCTCAGACATTCCATTCGAAGGCCCCATATCCGCAACCCGAATCGGATACATAAACGGCGAGCTAGTCGTCAACCCGACTTATGAAGAACTCGACGACAGCCATCTCGACCTGGTTGTAGCCGGCTCACGCTCCGGCGTCATCATGATGGAAGCCGGAGCGAGCGAGGTATCCGAGACCATAGTCCTGCAGGCCATCGAATACGCACAGGAGATCAACCTGTACGGAATCGAACTCCAAGAGGAACTCGCCAAGACTTTCGGCAAACCGCCAATGGTTTACATCCCCAGAGGATACAGCGCCGAACTGACCCAAAAGGTCTCCGAAGAAGCTCTCACTCCTCTGAACGAGGCGCTCGCTCTGCCCCCTGAAGAGAGCGGCGAGAAGATAGCCGAGATCGAGACAGAGATAACCGAAAAATACGATGAGGACTATCAGCCCCAGGAAATCGCGGCGGCTCTCGACGAGGCCATGGAGGCCGTCTTCAAACAGAGGGTCCTGGACCTGGGCGAGCGTCCCGACCGGCGCGACCTGAACGAAATCCGGCCAATATCCAGCGAAGTCAGCCTGCTTCCCCGCACCCACGGCGCAGGCCTGTTCACCAGAGGCGAGACCCAGGTGCTAGGCATCTGCACGCTCGGCTCGGTCGGCGACGCGCAGAAGCTGGACAACCTCACCCCCGAAGAAACCAAGCGGTTCATGCTTCATTACAACTTCCCGCCCTTCTCCACCGGCGAAGCGCGCCCCGTTCGCGGGCCGGGACGCAGGGAAATAGGACACGGAGCGCTGGCAGAGCGAGCGCTGGCATCTGTCATCCCGTCAGAAGAAGAGTTCCCCTACACAATCCGCGTAGTGGGCGAATGCCTCAGCTCCAACGGCTCCACCTCAATGGGTACCGTGTGCGCCGGCACACTCGCTCTCATGGACGCCGGAGTGCCGATAAAAGCTCCCGTCGCAGGCATATCCATCGGACTTGTAACCGGCGATGGCGGCCGCTACGTAACCCTCACGGACATCCAGGGCAAGGAAGACCACCTCGGCGATATGGACTTCAAGGTAGCCGGAACCTCCGAGGGCATAACGGCGATACAGCTGGACATAAAGGTCAAGAGCATCGGCTACGACGTGATTCATGACGCGCTTCGCCAGGCGAAAGAGGCCCGAGGCGTTATTCTGGAAAACATCCGGGAGACGATTCCCGCATACCGGACTGAACTGAGCCAATACGCCCCGCGCATGGAGACAATCCGGATCGCCGTTGACAAGATAGGCACGGTCATCGGCCCGGGCGGCAAGACGATACGGGGCATCGTGGACGAAACCGGCGCGACCGTTGACATACAGGACGACGGCACGATAATCATAGGTTCGAGCGAAGGCAGCGCCTCCGAAAAAGCCATACAGATGATAAAAGACCTCACCCGCGAGGTTGAAATAGGCGAGATATACACCGGCAAAGTCGTCCGAACCACAGACTTCGGCGCGTTCGTCGAACTCCTACCCGGAAAAGACGGCATGGTCCATATCAGCGAACTTGCCGACTACCGTGTGCCGTCCGTCGAGGACGAAGTTACGGTTGGAGACGAGGTCACCGTCATGGTGATCGAAGTTGACTCCACCGGACGGGTTCGCCTCTCGCGGCGCGCCCTTCTGAGCGCTGGGGAAGGCGACGAAGACCCGCTTGAAGCGGCGCGCCGACGCCAGCGCATGGGCCGCGGCGGTGGAGACGGACAGCGAAGAGACGGATCGGATAGAGGTTCGCGAGGCAGGGAGCGCGGCGGCAGAGGCAGAGACCGCGACAGCGAACGCTCAGGCTTCCGCGGCGGCAGAAACAGGAGCGATGACCGCTCAGGCTTCCGCGGCGGCAGAGGCAGAGACCGCGACAGCGAACGCTCAGGCTTCCGCGGCGGCAGAAACAGGAGCGATGACCGCTCAGGCTTCCGCGGCGGCAGAGGCAGAGACCGCGACAGCGAACGCTCAGGCTATCGCGGCGGCAGAGGACGGAGCGAGGGCAGAAGATACCGAGACTAGACTCGGCGATATAACCCATGTAAACAAGTGAGGGCGGCCCGCATAGGCCGTCCTCACGCAGATATACCGCACACATATCGAGGAGGCGCCTGATGTCGTCCATAAACGTCGCAGTACACGGAGCTCTCGGCAAGATGGGACAGGAAGTCCTCCGCGCCGTAACCAACGCGCCGGACATGAACCCGGTCGGCGCGGCCGACGCAATGGCGCAACC
This sequence comes from Dehalococcoidia bacterium, assembly GCA_965214185.1. Classification (GTDB taxonomy): domain Bacteria; phylum Chloroflexota; class Dehalococcoidia; order Lucifugimonadales; family UBA1123; genus VXRN01. The sequence goes on from CBDCBF010000001.1 coordinate 266,270, forward strand.
CGGACAGATTTCGTTGCCGGACGGCTCCTGCGCTGTGCCAATCTCCAACAACCTCGCCGATGTCCTGTCCGGAGCGAATGTCGTCGTGGACTTCTCCAGCGCGGAGGGCGCGATGTCGGTCATAAGAACCGCGTCCGCTCACAACGTAAACGCGGTCATCGGCTCCACCGGCCTATCGGAAGCCAACTACCAAGAGGCCGACGAACTCGCCAACCAGAACTCGGTGGGCGTCATAATAGCCCCCAACTTCGCCATGGGCGCCGTGATCATGATCCATCTCGCCAAGATAGCCTCTCAATTCTTCGAGTACGCCGACCTCACCGAGATGCACCACGAAGCCAAGATAGACGCCCCATCCGGCACGGCTCTCGCTATTGCGGCGGCGGCGGCTGAAGGAAAGGGCGCAGAATTCACCAACATCAAGGCCGAAAAAGAGCTTATAGCCGGTCCGCGCGGCGGCGACTTCCGGGGAGTCAGCGTACACAGCGCGAGGATGGCCGGTTTGGTAGCCCATCACCAACTCGTATTCGGCGCGCTCGGACAGACGCTCACCATCAGACACGACTCCATGAACCGCGAGAGCTTCATGCCCGGCGTAACCATGGCCATCCGCGAGGTGGGCAACCGAAGCGGCCTGACCGTGGGACTAGAGAACATAATGGGACTGCGCTAGCCGCCCCATCGCCAAGTCTTCGAGGCGACCTGCCGACGAGCGACGAACACATTCACTAATCATGGGGCCTTGATGACTTTGAAGCTACGGACTTTAAGTATCACTCAATACTTGAAGCTCCACTGCCAAAGCCATTGTACGGCGTCTCCTCTCACCACCTAGATTTGACTGCTCCCAACGCGGTATTATTGTCGAGCCATACTAGGTTGTGCAGGAGTAACTACAGTGAATGAATGCAGCATCGCCATAGTCGGCGCGACCGGCGCCGTAGGACAGGTTTTCCTCAACATCCTTGAAGAGCGCGACTTTCCGCTGAAATCCGTCCGTCTCTGCGCCTCCAAGCGTTCCGTCGGCAAGAAACTCAAGCTCAGAGACGAGGAGATAGCCGTCGAACTCGCCACTCCCAAACTGCTCAGCCAGGTTGACTTCGCCTTCATAGCCGCCTCCACGGCGGTCAGCCGCGAACTGGCGCCCCTCGCCGCCGAAAACGCCGCCATAGCCATTGACGACAGTTCCGCCTTCCGCATGAACGACGACGTCCCGCTCGTCGTGCCGGAGGTCAACGCCGACGACCTCCACCATCACAAGGGCATCGTCTCCATCCCCAACTGCACCACGACCCCTCTCGTCATGGCGCTCAAACCGTTGCACGAGCAGAACGCGGTCAAGCGTGTCATCGCGGCCACCTACCAGTCAGTCACCGGCACCGGCGCGGCGGCGGCGCAGGAACTGCGAGACCAGTCCGGCGACATCCTTGCGAACAGAGAAACATCCGCCGAAGTGTATCCCCACCGAATAGCCTTCAACGTTCTGCCGCACGTCGAGCCTTTCTGGGACAACGGCTACACCAACGAAGAAATGAAGATGCAGAACGAGACGCGCAAAATAATGCACGCGCCCGACATCCGGGTCTCCTCCACCTGCGTTAGGGTCCCGGTCGTAGTCAGCCACAGCGAGGCGATAAACGTCGAATTCTCGGACGCCATCAGCCCGGGAGAAGTCCGCGAGATTCTGGCCGGAGCGTCCGGCGTCCGGGTGGTGGACGAGCCACTCTCAAACGTGTATCCTACTCCAATCGAGGCTGAGGGCCAGGACGATGTGTTCGTCGGACGCATTCGCGAAGACATCGCGCTCGACAACGGCATAGCGATGTGGCTTTCGTGCGACAATCTCAGAAAGGGCGCCGCGCTGAACTCCATACAGATTGCCGAAGAGATTCTCGAACGAGACCTGTTATTGAAGTAGAACGCCGACCGAGGAGGTTGATATGGCTGAGATTGGACGCCTTCTGACTGCGATGGTTACGCCCTTCGACGAAGAGGGCGAGATTGATTACACAAAGGCGCGCAAACTCGCGCGCGCGCTTCTCGACTCCGGCTCCGACGGCCTTGTCATCGGCGGAACGACCGGCGAATCGCCGTCCATGAACGACGACGAAAAGATACGCCTCTTCGCCGAAGTGAAGGAAGAGATTGGAGACGAGGGCGCGGTCGTAGCCGGAACCACGGACAACAATCACAGAAAGTCCGTCGAACTATCCATAGAGGCCGAAAAGGTCGGCGTGGACGGCCTGCTTCTCACAGTTCCAGCATACAACAAGCCCACCCAAGAAGGCCTGTACCAGCACTTCAAGGCGATAGCCGAGGCCACCTCCCTACCCGGAGTACTGTACAACGTCCCGTCCCGGACCTCTCTAAACATGACCGACCACACCACCCTTCGCCTCGCGGAGATAGACAACATCGTCGGCGTGAAAGAAGCGTCCAGCGACCCCAACCAGATAACGCGCATCATAGACGGCGCGCCGGACGGCTTCCGAGTCTGGTCAGGCAACGACGACGAAACCTTCTCGATAATGTGCACCGGCGGCTACGGCATAGTCAGCGTCGCGGCGCACATCGTCGGCCTTCAGATCAAGGAAATGATGGGACGCATCCTGGAAGGAGATATAGAAGCCGCCGCCGCCGAGCATCGTAGGCTCCTGCCGATATTCAAGGCCATCTTCTGGGTGACCAACCCCATTCCCATCAAGTACGCCGTCAACCGCGCCGGACTCGACATCGGCGCGCCCAGGCTTCCGCTATGGGAAGCCGACGAAGACTTCAAGAACAAGTTCGACCCCCTAATGGACCAGTACCACATAGACCTCCCAGTCAACGGGGCATAGGCATAGCCGCCGAATTCAACAGAAGCGAAGGCGGGGCGACCATGATGGTCGCCCCGCCTTCGCTTCGCAAACTAACCTGCTTACGCCACCACCTGCATCATCGCCCTGACCATCACAGTCTCATCGCGGTGAGGCCCGGTGGAAATCACATCAACCGGGCAGCCGATAAGCTCCTCCAGACGCCCAACGTAATTTCGCGCGGCCTGGGGCAGGTCTTCATAATTCCGAACGCTGGCGGTGGGCCGATCCCAGCCTGGCATCTCCTCGAACACGGGACGCACCTTCCCGAGAGCGGCGACTCCGCCCGGGAAGTCGTCCGTCACATCGCCGTCCTCCGTGACGTAGCCGGTGCATATCCTCACAGTCTCGAACCCGTCCAGTACGTCCAGCCGCGTCAGCACCGCCGAGGTATAGCCGTTTATCAGAGCGCTGTACTTCGCGGCCACCGCGTCGAACCAGCCCACCCTGCGCGGCCTGCCGGTGGTAGTGCCGAATTCCTGCGCCAGTTCGCGGATAGTGTCGCCCGTCTCATCGGTCAACTCGGACGGAAGCGGGCCTGACCCTACCCTAGTGGTATAGGCTTTGAAAACACCCGTGATACCCTCAATGTGCGTCGGACTCACGCCCGCGCCCACCGACGCTCCCCCAATAGTGGGGTTCGACGATGTCACGAACGGATATGTGCCATGATCCAAGTCGAGCAAGACGCCCTGCGCCCCTTCGAGCAGCACATTCTCGCCCGCCGCCAGAGCCTGGTTGACAATCTTCTCAGCCGGACCGATGTACTGCGCCATGCGTTCGCTCCACCGGCGACACCTGTCGAAAACATCATCGAACTCAAGCGCTTCGCCGCCGTATATCTTGGTGATGACGGCGTTCGCGTACTCCAGAATGCCTTCCAGTCTTGGTATCAGAGCCTCTATATCCAGAAGATCCGCGGCTCGAATTCCGGTCCTGGCCGCCTTGTCGGCGTATGCGGGCCCTATGCCCTTGCCGGTCGTGCCGATTCTGGACGCGCCGCGCGCCCGCTCCGACAGCCCATCTATTATGACGTGATACGGCATTATCAGGTGCGCTCGCTCGCTCACCACAATACGGTCGGAAACGTCAATCCCCCGCGTCTTGAGGTCATCTATCTCCACAAGAAGCACATCCGGGTCAACCACAACCCCGTTGCCGATCACATTCAGAGCCTGCGGCCAGAACACGCCGCAGGGTATGAGATGGAAGCTGAACTTGCCATCGTCGGTGACGACCGTATGGCCGGCGTTGTTGCCGCCGGCGAATCGCGCGACCACATGCGCGTCCCGCGCAAGATAGTCCACTATCTTGCCTTTGCCTTCATCCCCCCACTGAGCTCCCAAGACCGCGTAAGCAGGCATCCCTTACCCCTGTTGTATCTATAACTCAAGTCCGTCAGACATCTATTCCGGCGCGCGCCAAGCCCCACTAGCGGCTAAAACCGTAGTAGGGGACATAGCGCGCGCGGCCACACACTATTACAATTGTATCAAATGGGACAATGAACGGATAGCCGATTTTTCCACTGGTATTCCTGACACGCGCTGATAACCAAGGCGTTACCAGACCCGGCAACGACCGGCCAATGACTATAACGCTTATTCGCTATAACGGTCCTCACGGAGAATATAGCAGGGACCCGGACGGCCACTACGCTCTGCCGCACATTCATCGCATCACTGCCGCGGAGATAAAAGGGGGACGTATGGAGCCACAAGAAAAGCTCCGCGAAATCACCGACAGGTACACCACATTCGAGCAGGCCCTCTTGACTTTCTTTCATGACATCCGCGCAACCAACTATGAAGAATTCTTCCCTGATTTGCGCCAGTTGGGACTTTTCGATGGACATTAATGACGTCAAAGCTGCGATGAATCCCACACAGCCGGGCGTATTTAACGTTTACGAGCGTCGTTCCGGCCATCACCAGCTGATTCTCCCGATTTTCCACGAAGATGGCGATATGCTGGACGTGTATCTGACAGACAGCCCTAGGGGCGAAAATTATATCCGCGTCTGCGATTTCGGACTGACGCTGATGCGCCTTTCCTACACATACGACATAGACACCGACCCGAAGCGACGGATATTTGAGGGGATTCTCTTCAACAATGGTGTCAAAAACGACGACGGCATTCTCTATATAGACACCGCCATAGATACGCTCTATCAGAACGTCCTGCGATTCGCGGGCTGCGTTCAGAAAGTGTGCAATATGAGATACTGGTCTCGGGAAATTGTCAGGAGCGCGTTTTACGAAGACCTGAATAACTACACCACCACCGAACTGAAGATGTTCAACCCCCAGCCCGATGTGAGTCCGTTGCCTAAGTACGGGCTCATCACCGTGGACTGGACGCTGAAGCGCAACGACAGAGATATGTACCTCTTCGGAGTACGCGGAAACGAAAAAGCGAAAAACGTGGCGATCGCCCTGCTGGAGTTCCGGAAAGCCCAACTGCAATTCATCAGCATGATCGTTCACGAAGATATGGAGGGACTGGGCAGAAAAGAACGGTCGCACCTCACCAGAAACGCCGATACCCAGTACCCGACGCTGAGCGATTTCAAGCAGAGAGCCGCCGAAGACATTGGCAGACTCACAGTCGCGTGACGCCCTTTCGAGTCAACGAAAGCCACCACATACCGGCGGACATAATCCGTCTGCCCCGGTCTCAGCCCCTGTCGAAGACGTTCGCCCCTATGACGCGCGCCCAACCCTCCGAATCCCATTTTCCACTACACACCCACACCCATTTGCGCTATAATACGAACAAAATATCTGTCAGCCGCGACGGATTCACTGTCAACCAACATAAACCCGAAATTATGAAATAAAAACTCAGAAGCCCCCGAAAATTTCACCCTGCTGATACAGGTCGCTGCAGGCGGAATACAGGCGCTTCCAACACCTGTGGCCAACAGCTAAGCCATCTGTCTCCACTTGCGGACGACCCATATTATATAAACGGCGACATATAAAACCGCCGAAACTTAGATACGACTGCACTGCGCTTCACCCAGGGTCACTCGACTATCCGTCCAACCCGACTCGCGCGCATTCACTCCAAGCCGCCCCTACCTGTCGCCAAATCCGCATTCCATTTGGCGAACGCCTATGCTATTATGCCCTTGACAAACCTCTCTTCTTTATGAGAATATATGTTCCATTACAGAAGAGAGGCTAGACCATGCTCATAAAACGCGCCCCCGACGCCTACGAAAAGCTCCGCATACTCGGCGGAATGGCGACCGACGACATCCTCACCCAGCCCGAAACTCGCGGCGGACACAGAGGCCCATACCCCGCATCCAACAAGAACCCGACACCCGGCGTTTACCGCGCCTCCATGCCCAACGGCAAGCGCGTCAACCTAATGCGCGTCATGTTCACCGACTTCTGCAAAATGGACTGCGCCTACTGCCCCAACAGCCACTGGGTGCCCAGAAAGCGCTACGCCTTCAAGGTTGACGAACTCGCGCGCCTCTTCGCCGAACTCGCGCGACGCCAGACAGTCAGCGGACTCTTCCTGAGCTCCGGCATCGCCGGCGACGGCTCCAAAACCACCGAACGCCTCGTGAAAGTCGTGGACGCCGTGCGCAACAAATACGGCTTCAAGGGCTACATCCACATGAAAGTAATGCCCGGCGCGGAATACCAGTACGTCGAAGCCGCCTACCGGCTCGGAACCAGGCTGTCGGTCAACATGGAGACTCCCACCGTAGAGCACATGCAAAAACTCAGCGCCATGAAGGACCTCAAGAAAGACATCCTCAACCCGATGGAGTGGGTACACAAACTGACCGAGGGCCACACCAACGGCGCGGTCGGACAGGCCACCCAGCTTGTAGTCGGCGCTGCGGACGAATCCGACCGCGACATCTTCGGGCGCATGAACCGGCTATACACCGAGTGGAAGCTGAAACGCATCTACTACGCCCCCTTCCGTCCCGTGCGCCACACGCCCCTCGAAGAGCATCCGCCGACCCCCATGGCCAGGAGCCACAGGCTATACCAAGTGGACTGGCTCAAGCGAGTCTATCGCTTCTCCAACACCGAACTCGACCTAGCCTTCGCCGACAACGGCTTCCTGCCGCTCGACCAGGACCCGAAAACATCCATCGCCGTCGAGAACCTCGACGCCTTCCCGATAGACGTGAACCAAGCCCCGCGCGACCAGCTCCTGCGAGCCCCGGGCATCGGACCCACCTCCGCCGAGCGCATCACCCGCAATAGGCGCAGGCACAAGATAGACACATGGAGAGACCTGACCGCCATGGGCGTAGTGAAAAAGCGGGCGTGGCCGTTCCTGGCGTTCCCCGGCCACCGTCCGCCCCCCTCCAAGCAACTCAGAATGGACCTCGGCGAGCGCGCTAAGGAGAAGCGTCGGGCGCGGACCGCCGCGCCGTCCTCCCCCGCCCCCTGCGGCGAGCGGATGTCCTGTACCGGCTGTCCGATGCTGGGTATGCCCGGCCACCCCGCCGCCGCATGAAACCCCTAAACATTCACGAACATAGAAAGAAAAGCGCAACCATCCCAATGAGGGCATGAAAGGCATCTCTCCCAGCTCGGTGATGAACCGGCTCAGCGCCAGGGCCGGCCTGCCGGACGTCGTTCGCATGAGCCCCCTCAACGCGCCGGACAGCATATGGCGCGGACGCAACGAGAACGTCAGCCTGACCGAAGAGGAGTCGGCCAAATACATAGCGCATATCAGGGAGCGGTGAAAGATTACAACGAACGCGCCATTCGGGATGTTCAAAAGTCGTTCGCCGAACGATTCGAGCAGACCGCGGAAACTCTTCTATCCGATTATCTGGCCCACGTGAACGCCGCGGCGAGCGCCGGATTCCGCGGCAGACGCCTCTCAAGCGACAGCGCGAGCCTATGCGCTCATACTTCCCGTACGTCCGCCGTCCAGGTGATCTCGATGGCGTCCTTCACACTCTCATGCGCCGGACAGCTACGTGGATGAACCCTAAGAGCGCGGTCCGCCGCCTCGCGCTTGTCCGCGACGACTGGAAACTCATAATGCACGTTGATGCTCGTAATCCTGATAGCGCGTCCGGCGCTCTCGATCCGCCCCTCCACCTCTGCCCTATAATCCTCAGGCGCAATCTCTATCCCACGCGCCTCCAGCGCGCGCAGCAGAACGCCATACATTCAACCCCCCACCGCAGACACAATATGATCCAGCGTGGAAGCTATCGGCGGAGCATCCTCAGGCGCTCCGTAATGGCTCTTAAGCTCACCCTGAACTCCGTACACCACAGGCGCTGGAACGTCGCCCATATACGAGTGTCGCAACCCCCGGTTCATCTCCAGCCGGCTGCGTGATACATAAATAAAGTCTCCGGACATCTGATGCGCTCCTATTCTGTGCTTGTCGCTTTTGCCATTATACCCCCAAAAGGGGATATGTCTCGCCCCATATTGTACAATCCCCACCAGATGTACCCACATACCGAACCAGCCCATTAGGACCATACAACCTTGATAAACCTCTACAATACCCTGAAACCCTACATCATCGTATTCACCGCCAGCGCGTGCACTCTCGTAATCGAGATTGTCGCGGGCAGAATCCTCGCGCCCACCATCGGCGTCTCACTCTACACATGGACAAGCATCATCGGCATAGTGTTAGCCGGCATCAGCGTCGGCAACTACGCGGGCGGACGAATAGCCGACAGATACCCCTACCCCACAACCCTGGGCATCATACTTCTGGCCGGCGGCGTCGCCAGCGTCTCCATCTTGCCCATTGACCGCTTCGCGTCGGATTCCTTCCTTTCGCTGCCCATCATTCCCCGGATAATCACTCTCACCGTCGCGCTATTCCTCATCCCCAGCGTCATACTGGGAATGGTCTCGCCGGTAGTCATAAAGCTCAGGCTCTCCGACCTGGCCCAAACCGGCAACATAGTAGGCAAGATATACGCCGTATCCACCGCAGGCAGCATCCTCGGAACATTTCTCACAGGCTTCGTGCTGGTTCAACTCCTCGGAACCCGGCTCGTCATTCTCATCGTCTCCCTGATACTGATTGGGATGGCCGTCGTCTTCGGAAACCTATCCCGCGCATGGAAGACCAGCGCCGCGCTTGGAGCGCTCTTCGTCGCCATCCTCGTCGCCAGCGTATGGGTGGACGGCCTGAACACCGACTGTGAGCGCGAGAGCAACTACTACTGCATAAAGGTCAGAGCGCGCGACATAGACAACCGCGAGGTCAGAATACTCTATCTCGACGCGCTGCTGCACAGCTACGTTGACATCAAAGACCCGCTCTTCCTGCACTACTCATACGAAAAAGTCTTCGGCGACGTAGCCACCTCGGTCGCCCATCAAAATCCGGACATGGACACCCTCTTCATAGGCGGCGGCGGATACACAATGCCCAGATTCCTAGAGGTGATGTTCCCGGACGTTAGCGTCGAGGTAGTAGAGATAGACCCCGAAGTAACCGAGGTCGCCACCGAATATCTTGCGCTGCCATTAAACACAAGCATAGTTACCTACACCGAGGACGCCCGAACCAAGCTGCAGGAGTTGCCCCAAGGCAAGTACGAATTCATAGTCGGCGACGCCTTCAACGACGTATCGGTGCCCTACCACCTCACCACCCTCGAATTCAACGAGATGGTATTCGGGCTTCTCGCCGAAAACGGCGTTTACGCAATCAACATAGTGGACAAGATGCACACCGGCCGCTTCCTGCGCTCAATCGTCTCGACTCTCCGGCAGACCTTCCCCTACGTTTACGTAATGCGCGACAACACCCAATGGGACAGCGACACCCGCTACACCTTCGTCGTAACCGCATCCCGACAGCCGATCGCGGCGGCCCAAATCGCCAACGCCAACCGTGAATTGGGCAGGGGGGCCACCGTAACCCACTTCATGCCGGACACAGAGTTCGCCCGCTGGATGGAGAGCGGCGACAAGACAGTCCTCACCGACGATTTCGTCCCAGTGGACGGAATGCTCGCCCCGCTATATCTCGAAAGCCGCTAACCTCCGAGAATCACATTATCTATCAACCTCACCTTGCCGACGCGGACCGCCATCGAAACCAGCGCAGGCCGCTCCACCCTGTCTAGCTCGACCAGCGTCTCCGCATCCGCGACCGACACATACTCCACCGACGCGCGCGGCTCAGTTTCCAACGTGACCAGCATCTCGCGGCGCATCGCCTCGGCGTCCAGAACCCCATCCGCATAAAGCGATTCAGCGCGGGTTAAAGCGCGGTACAGCGACAGAGCGGCCTCCCGATCTTCCGCCGACAGATATGCGTTGCGGCTGGAGAGCGCCAGCCCGTCCGGGGCGCGCACTGTCGGCATTGCCACCACCTCCGCGCCCAGATTAAGGTCGGCGTTCAGCCGCTCAATGACCAGACGCTGTTGCGCGTCCTTCTGTCCAAAATACACCCTATCCGGTCTGACAATCGTCAGCAGCTTGCACACCACAGTCGCCACACCCTGAAAATGCCCAGGGCGACTCTCCCCCTCCAGACGTCGGGCTATCTCGCCGACATCAATAGTCGTGTCGAACCCCTCCGGGTACATATCCGACACCCTCGGCGCGAAAACCAAATCCACCCCCTCCGCCTCCAGCTTGGCCAGGTCCCCATCCATATCGCGCGGGTACGTGGAAAGATCTTCCGACGGCCCGAACTGTGTCGGGTTGACGAATATGCTGGCGACAGAGGTCGCGTTATCCGCCCGACACCGCCTTGCCAGGGACAAGTGTCCCTCGTGCAGATACCCCATAGTAGGCGCCAGCCCAAGCGGCCTGGGATACGTCCCCTGCGCCGTCCGAAATTCAGCGACTGTCTGTATAACTTTCATTCCATTAGAACCATCGAACACCTATTCAATCGGTAAATTGAATTCTACTCTACTTTGAATAACGAGTTCTGAGACTATATTTTCCAGGTTACCGTTGGAGATAACTTGCCCTAACCGCTCAACCAGTATGGGAATGTTAATCAGTTCTTCAATACTATCCATATAACGATCAACTATCGCAACAATACTGTACGATCTCAAAGCCTGTGTCCGAATCTTATCCTCAACAAGGTCGACTGGATCATTGGATTTTATAACAAATGTGATTGGATACCGTTGAACTTTGTCAATGTCCAAGAAATATTTCCGAAAGTCTATTGATTCAGTGACTTGAAAGAAACGTCCTAATGGACGCATAACGAAATCTATACCTCCATCGTTAGCATTTGTACGTCCTGTCTTATACAGAACCAGCGCCTCTTCATTTATGTCATCCTGACTCCATCCCCAATATACAAGTTTATCTCCATAATATGGTTTCAGAATAGCATAGCTAACTATCTCAAAAATTCGAGCGTCTATGTTAGGACGTAATAAGTCTACTATGAAATTTTGTGCTGCTTCCGGCCGATCAGACTGGATAGTATGAAGACGTTCACAAGCACGGATAAAAGATTCAAAGGCATCCTGTTTCATAGCTACATAAGCATCTATTATTCTTAGAATAGCTGGAGCTATCATATATGTGAGTTCATCTACCGCAACAGTGAGAAGATTTTCATTAATCCAATACCTGCTAGTTTGAGAATCTCTTAAGATCGGCAAATAATCCGATGTAGGAAAATATTTGCGAAATTCTTGGTTTAACCTGTGATTTAATGCGTGATTCTGGAGTTTACTACCAAACGGTAATTGGCGTTGCCGTCTCAGTAGGTCTGAAAAACGTGCTCCTTCGTACGAAGCATATTCCGAGTTCGTATGGAAGCCGCGATTAACATAATCTTCAACTAAGACATAGATCGCATAGTGATTTCCAAATGAAGCACGAGCTTTTGATCCTGTGGAGGCAGAACGTGTCTTTATATTAATGTATTGAATAAGATCACTATTTTTAAACACTTCCTCAGCGTTATCCAGGAATTCATCTTCAAGAATCTCAAGAATAGTATTTGTAAACTCATGATGAGTAGTCATATGATCAAAAGTCCCGCTTGTTGGGCAGCGCGGCTCCTTCTATGATAGTGCTTTGTAGATGGATTGAGGGGTTCGCCTTCATATTCAGTTGCTATCCCTAGTCTTCGCAGTCCAATTTTTGCATATTCTTCCTGCATCTCAATTCCAATGCTCTTTCTATTCAGACGCTGTGCAACAGCACAAGTAGTAAATGTACCTGCGAACGGATCAAGCACTGTATCATTGGGATTGCTACTTGCCTTTATGATTCTTTCAAGTAGAGCTTCCGGTTTTTGAGTTGGGTGTTCTTCATATTCTTGCATACGATATCTTACGCGAGGGAAATACCATACATTCCCAGGCACCTTAGTACTATTATATGGTTGCGGTACTGGTTTACGATAATCTATCAGCTTGCGTTGAGCTCCAGTCTTGGCTTCAACTGACACCTCTGATGAGTTAAACGTATATTTCTGTTTATTTTTCGCACAAAATATTATAGGTTCATACAAGGAACCGTAAATTTTCTTTGCTTGAACACCGGAGCTATCATAGTACCAAATAATCCTAGACAGAATGTCCATGTGATTTCTCAAGAATATATCAATATATGGCATATATTGAGTACTAGACATCACGTACATACTTCCATTACATGCTAGTTTAGATATGCAAAGTGTAAGCCATTCTTCACACCAGTTAATATAGTCCTTCTCTGATGGCCACTTGTCAACAAAATTAGCGAGGCGTTTACCAATATTGTATGGTGGATCAGCAAATACTAAGTTTACTGAACCATCTGGAATTTCGTGGCGTAGGATTTCGAGAGCATCACCTATATATATTTCGCTCTCTTCTGTCCAGAAATGATGTCTATTTCGATTCATCGTACCCTCACACGTCATACACACAGTTCAACGGGCCCGCCGGAGCGCCGGCGGACCCGACTACTCTACTCGCCCTGAATCGCCGACACCACCGCCTGCGGATTCATCGGCAACTCCGTCATTCGCACACCCGCCGCGTCGTGGATAGCGTTCGCCAGCGCGGCCAGAGGCGGAGCTATGTTCGCCTCGCCGACTCCGCGCACCCCGAACGGGTGGCCCGGATTGTTCACCTCCACTATCACAGCGTCAATCATCGGGAGATCCAAACTCGTCGGCATACGATAGTCCAGCAGACTCGTGTTCTGCATACCGCCATCCTCGCCCATGAAGTACTCCTCGTTCAGCGCCCAGCCTATGCCCTGCGCCGCCCCGCCCTGTATCTGTCCCTCCACATAGGACGGATGAATAGCGAACCCTGCGTCCTGGAAAGCGGTATAACGAAGAATATCCACCTTGCCGGTGTCCGGATCCAGCTCAATATCAACGATGTTCGCCGCATAGGAGCCGCCCGACCCGCCCGGATTCAGATTGGCCCGCCCAACAACCGGCCCGCCCGTCTCCGGCAGCCTCGCGGCCATCTCCTCAAACGTCAGCCTCAACTCGGAGTCCGACTTGTGCTGGAGCGCGCCGTCCACGTACTCCACATTGTCCGGGTCGGTGTCCCAGATAAGCGACGCGCGCACTATAAGCTGCTGCATCACATCCATCGCCGCCTCATGCGCCGCCCAGCCCGACTTGAACGCCACGCCGCTGCCGCCCGTCACCGACGTGTACCCGATGGTATCCGTGTCCCCGACCATCGGATGCACATTCTCCACCGGTATCCCCAGAACCTCCGCGAACTGCTGCGCGATAGCCGTGCGCGTTCCGCCTATGTCCACCGAGCCTTCCACCAGGCTCACATCGCCGTTGTCCAGCACGTTGGCTACCACGCAAGCCATGCCCGTGTTATTTCGGCAAAAGCCCATGCTCCAACCACGCCCGGTGAGCTTGCCATCCACCTGCTCCGGCGGCGCGGAAAAGTGAGGATGCTCCCTGACTGCGCGCATCACCTCCTCAGCGCCGATTCGTCCATTCATAACGCCGTCCGCGCGCCGGTCGCCCTGTCGCGCCACATTCAGCAACCTGAACTCCACAGAGTCTATATTCAGCGCTTCCGCTATCTCATCCATCAGCGTCTCTGTGCAATACATCACAATAGGCGCCCCCGGAGCGCGGTAAGCCTGAGTGCGCGGCTTATTGGACACCACATCATAACCGTCAATCCGCGCGTTCTCAATCAGATACGGCGAGAAAACCGCCGACGCCGCCCCGGCGAGCGGAGCCCCCGGGAACGCGCCCGCCTCCAGCGCCATCCAGCAATGCGCCGCCGTTATCTTCCCCTCATTCGTAACGCCTATCTTCATCCGAACCAAGCTGCCCGACGTCGGCCCTGTCGCCTGCAACACCTCTGTCCGGTCCATGACCATCTTCACAGGATGGCCGCTCTTCCGGGACAGAATGGCCGCCACAGGCTCCAAATACGGCGGTATCTTGCCTCCGAAACCGCCTCCGATCTCCAGAGGCACAACCTTCACCTGAGACACCGGCAGACCCAGGATGCGCGCTGTGTTGTCACGCACTCCGAAATGTCCCTGGCTGGAACACCAAACAGTCAGCCGCCCGTCCGGAGACCAAAACGCCGTCGCGTTCTGCGGCTCAATATAGCCTTGGTGGACAGTCTTCGTGCGATACTCACGCTCGAATAAGTGGTCTGCCTCCGCGAAGCCCGCGTCCAAGTCGCCTAACGCGTATTGCTCCTGCGCGGCGACATTCACCCCCCCGGGCAGATCCGGATTGTTCTTCCATGTATCGTGAATCGCCACCGCGTCCTCTGCCATCGAATCCTCGATATTCGTGTAGGCCGGCAGTACTTCATACTCCACCTCTATCAGAGACAATATCTCCTCGGCGGCGTGCGCGCTGGTCGCGGCGACTGCGGCGATGGCATGACCCTTATACATAGCCTTGTCCCGGGCCAGCACATTATCCTGCGGCATCTGTCCGAGAACCGCAACCGGGCCAACCGGCTCGCTAGGAGGAAAATCAGCCGCCGTCGCCACCCCCACGAACCTCAGGATGCGCTTCCGCCTTCGACGTATCCAGTCGTATGATCCGCGCGTGCGCATGCGGAGAACGCAACACCTTTCCATACAACATACCCGGCAGGTTCATATCCGCCCCATACACCGCGCGCCCCGTAACCTTATCCGCGCCGTCGTGCCTGATTGGCCTCGTGCCTACAACCTTATACTCGCGTGTCGCCGTAGTCATACTCTCTTCACCTCTCCGGACAGCGTCTTAGCTGTTGAAATATGTCGGCATCATATTAGCACATAGCAATCTTGGGTTGGCCGCCTTGATATAGCGCATTGACACAAGCGCATACGCCATAGACAGCGCTAGAGCGATGAGCGAAGGGATTCCCCTCCGTGACTGAGATTTTCGCCGCTCAGAATGACAGGTTTGGCCGCGGCTTTACAAAGAACCCGTCTTTGCGACATCCCACTTTCCGCCCCCTCCCAACCTATGCTACAATATCCCCATGCAAGAACAAATGATCCGCAATATAAGGTAGTGACTCAATTCGAGGGAAGTCTATACTTGATATTATGGCTAAACTGAGTCACTGCCCAGTATAAACCCAGCCTAATCAGACCAAAATCGGAACCAAAAAATATCGCTAAACTGGTGAATACAGCTATATACAGGTCAAATACAGGCGCCAGACCCCACCAGCAGACCGCCAGCAGACCACCTGAACAGCCACCAGAAAACCGGGGCGACTATAAATCAGGCCATATACACTCTAACAATTAACCATTCCGAGGAGACAAAAAATGACACTGCTCGACGACACCAGGATAAAAGAAGTAGTCCGCGATAGATACGGAGCCTTGGCGAGAGAGGCATCCACCGCCGACGAAGCTGACTGTTGCCAGACCGACTGTTGCGGCGCCGAATCCGACCTCGCTGCTGTCATACCCCTCTACAACTCGACCGACACCGAGGGCCTCCCCGGGGAGGCCCTCGCCGCATCCGCCGGCTGTGGCAACCCTCACGCCATAGGCACGCTCCAGCCCGGTGAAACCGTCGTGGACTTCGGAAGCGGAGGCGGAATTGACTGCTTCATCGCCGCCAAAGCCGTCGGACAAACCGGCAGGGTCATAGGCATAGACATGACCCAAGACATGATACAGCTCGCCAAGAGCAACGCCCGCAAACTCAATCTGAATCACGTAGAGTTCCACCTCGCAGAAATGGAAAACACTCCCCTTGACGACGCCTCCGCCGACGCAATCATATCCAACTGCGTCATTAACCTCGCCCCGGACAAGAACGCCGTCTTCGCCGAGGCTTTCAGAATACTCAGGCCCGGCGGCCGCCTCATGGTCTCTGACCTCGTAAAAATTGACGAGATTCCCCAAGAAGAAGCCGAAGACACCGCCAACTGGGTATCCTGCCTCGCTGGAACCGAAATGAAGGAAGTATATCTCGGGCGCATACGCGACGCCGGGTTCACCGACATAGAGGTAGTCGCCGACTCCCCCTGGAAGTCCGACGACGACTGGCGCGCCGCCATACACAGCATGAACATAAAGGCGTTCAAGCCTGCTGAAGCTTAGACTGGTCCGGACCCCCGACATTCATCCCGAGTGAGCCGTCCCTACCCAAGCAGATGCAACTCACTCAGAGATATGAAGCCGGAACTGGAAACCGCTTGCGCCGTCCCGAAATCCGGACACTCCCGCGGCCGGAACGCCCTTATAGAACGCCGCCGCCTTCGCCCTTATCCGGGGCTGCCGGCGGCGACGTTAGTTGACCCAATCAACAAACCCTCTCTCCGAAAGGAGAGAGGCGAATATAAGGCTCAGACGCTCACCCCTATATTGCTGTAATCATTGTGATTACTGGTCTGAATCGGCGGATTCATGCTCGGCTTCAGAGTGTCAATCCCGCGCCGGATCTGCCCCAGAATCTCCGAAAGCTGCTCCTCCAAACTGAAAAGCACCTCTCTCGAATACTGGTCCGCGCCATCCCGACGGCTCGACGCGATCTCCTCCGCCTCCGTCACTATCGCATACGCCTTGCGCTGCGCCTCATGCACGATATCCTCCGCCTCCGCCAGCGCCTCCTCCCGTATCTTCGACGCCTGATCCCCCGCCACCTTCAGCACCTCCGAATCCGACACCATCTCCTGGTGCTCCTTGGTAGCCGCCGCAATGTGCGCCGACACCTCCTCCTCCACGGTGGACCTCACTCGCTGAGCCTCCAGATACGCTTGGTTCAGGATGCTGTCCTTCTGGCGCAACACCTCTCGCGCCTCTTTGACGTCCGCCGGCATCGCCATCTGCATATTATTTATAACCCTGGTGAACAAGTCCCCGTCCACCATTACCTTGCGCCCGAAACCCGGTACGCGACTGCTGCTGGAGTATAGCTGCTGCAACTCCTGAAGTGCTTGCTCGAAATCCACCCTATGCCCTCCTTGATAATCCAAAAGTATTGTATCGCTAATTTGAATCTACTTGTTGATCTTGCTCCCCAGCGCCTTCGCGATATGCGCCGGCACCAAATCCGACACATCCGCTCCCAGCGCGGCGACCTCTTTTATCCTGCTCGAATAAACGAACTGATGCTCCAGAGAACTCATAATGCACACAACATCTACATCCGGCGCGATGTGCCTCCACATCAAGGCCATCTCAAACTCCAACTCGAAATCCAGACCTGCCCTCAGCCCCCGTACTATGAATTTCGCTCCATGCTCCCGCGCCACCACCGGCGCCAGCCCTGTGAACGACTCCACGCTGATATTCGGTACATCCTTCACCGACTCCGCGAACAACTCTACCCGCTCCTCCGTCGAAAACATCAGCGTCTTCGTAGGCGGCGACTTATACACCACTATCACCAACTCATCAAACACCCCCGCCGCGCGCTTCGCTATGTCAATATGCCCATAATGCGTGGGGTCGAAACTCCCCGGATATATCGCTTTAGCCATTCACTGCTCCGGCCGTTAAGATGGTTATTCCAGTATCTCCGTACGTCCTGGCGGTCCTCAAGGAGAACCTTCCCCGCGCGTACTCTTCCTCATTATCCGACCTGTGTTCAAATACCACCAGTCCGCCCTCATTCACCAAGCGCGGCGACTGAAGCGCCTCCACAAGATCGCCCAGCTCGCTGGACTCGTACGGCGGGTCGGCCATTACCAGATCGTACCCGCCCGGCAAATCCCCGACCGTTCTGAGAACCGACCCCTTGTACACTTTGCCCCGCGAATCCAAGCGCAACAATCTCAACTGCTCGCGTATCGCCCCGCAGAGCCTTCCGTTCCTCTCCACAAAACTGACCCGCGCCGCGCCTCTGCTCAGCGCATCCAGTCCCAGCGCTCCGGTCCCGGCGTACAGGTCCGCGACTCGTTTGCCCTCCACCGCATCCGGCCCGATTATCGAGAACAGCGCCGCCCGAACCCGTTCGGAGGTCGGTCTCAGCCCCCTCATCGGAGGAGTCCTGAGAATGCGACCCACATGAACGCCCCCGCTTATCCGAGTATTCACGCCTCTTGGTTCACCATATTCAATTCTTAAATCCCCAAGTCTCAGGATGCTACCACTGTGATATATGCGCTGAAAGGCGAATTGAGACCTTTTTAGGAAAAATTTTATATACATCCTAAGTGGCGCGTGGACAAATTGCATTTCCCGCCTGCCTGTAATAGCATATCCGTGAGATAACAAAATCAGCCTTGAACAAACGATAGGTGGGCCTATGGACAACGATACATTGACCGTCGGAAAATATAGCCCTGATGTGAACTCATCCGCCAACAACGCCAAATTGGTCCCTCCCCCCGGAGATGATCTGACCATCCCCGACGCCCAGCCGGTTGACAATCCGGCCCACATGGGTTCCGAGAACCGCATCCGGTACTTCCGTGAAAACCTCTTCCCATACGCTCAGAAGATGAGGGACGGGGAGTATAACAATCTGAAGATGCCGCTCCAGATCGAACTAGTCAAGCTTCAGAATTGGATAAAAGAAGTCGGCGAGCGGGTCATTATCCTGTTCGAAGGCCGAGACGCCGCAGGCAAGGGCGGCACTATCCGCAGATTCATGGAACACTGGAACCCCCGCGGCGCCCGCGTCGTCGCCCTGGACAAACCCTCCGAAGTGGAACTCGGCCAATGGTACTTCCAGCGATACATCAGCCACTTCCCATCCGCCGGAGAGATAGTCCTGTTCGACCGCTCTTGGTACAACCGCGCGGGCGTCGAGCGAGTGATGGGCTTCTCATCCGAGAAGGACTACAGGCTTTTCATCCAGCAGGCCCCGATTCTCGAAAAGATGTTAGTCGACAGCGGGATACATATCATCAAGCTGTACTTCTCCGTCAGCCGTCACGAACAGCTAAGACGCTTCCAACAGCGAGCTAACGACCCGCTAAAGCAGTGGAAGGTCAGCCCGGTTGACATCCGATCCATAGATAAATGGGAGGAATACACCGAGGCCAAGGAAGCGATGTTCCTCCTGACCCACACCGACGGCGCGCCCTGGACAATAGTTAAGTCCGATGACAAGAAGCGCGCTAGGATAAACGCCATGCGTCACGTCCTGCACATCTTGGACTACGAGGGGAAAGAGCCTTCAGTCGCCCGAGCGCCGGACCCCTCGATTGTCGCGTCCTCGGTTGACATATACACCGCCGGAGCGCCCCCCAGATAAAATAAAAGGCGCGGGAGCGGCGTCAATTCTCGCCTACTAACCGCGCCTATTACAGAATTCGCCCGTTTGCCCTGTCCAGTACCATAACCTTGTTTTGAACGTCCAGACTAAGCGAATCCCGCGTGCGCGTCATAGCTTCGAGCGCCCGCTCCCTGTTGCCCCAGCCCACCTCCGTCATGATATCCAACAACTCCTGGCCCAGCGCCGCCGCCCCGCCTGCGCGCTCAACGTATATCGTCTCAATGGGCGTCCACAAATATAAGGGCAGTTCCATACGAAGAAGGCAGTACCGAATGGCCCACGTGAAATGCCAGGGAGAGCCGTATTCAGGAACCGGCGCGGAACTCAGCCCGCCCAGCGCGCCCTCCGCCATCCTGCCCAAAATAAACTCGTGCCTGAACCCGAACGGCTTCAGAATCGCTTCCAGAGACGGATGAAGAACCATCTCCTCTAGGTCTTCCCCCACTCGCGCCTCCGCCGAATCCGGCGGATAGTCCACACCCCGCATCGTCTTCGGATACCCGCGCGCCTCCAGCAGCGCGTGCGTCAGTTCGTGCGCCACATGGTAAGCCAGATCATCATCCGGCAACGACAGCCATCTCGGCTCGAAAGGCGCGGTTACATCCGCCCCTTGATCGCCGAACACCGAACTCAGCCCCTTCTCCACATCGTCCGAGCCGACCGAAAGTTCAAGCCGGTACGCTTCCCAGAACCTAGCGAACGGGTAGGCCAGTTCGCGCCCAAGCGCTTTCATGCCCGCTCACTCCCTACCCTGGGTGTCACCGTCGCTTGTCTCAGTTCCGGCTTCTTCACCGTCAGCATCAGCGCCGCGCCCATAAAGGCCAGAATCGAGAAGGTGAAAAACGGAACGAAATATGACTGCTGCAAGTCATACATGAACCCCGCGAACAGCGGAGCGAAAATCATCAGTATGTTGTTCGGAACCTGAGATAAAACCCATTATCGTAGCGAACGCCTTCCGCCCAAAATAGTCGCCCCTTATCGCGGTCAGCAGCGGGATTCGACCTCCGAAGCCTATTCCGTACAGAACAGCGAATATGAAAGCCATCATCCCGGTCTCTGCGAACGCTATGACCATAATCCCCGAAGCCTGGAACACTAGGAAAACGAAGGTTACCAGAGGCTTTGGGAATCTGTCCGCCACATATCCCGCCAGAAACTGCGATGGCAGCGCGACCAGAGTATAGACTATCGGGATAACGGCCGCGCCGCTCAACGAAAATCCCATGTCCGTCAACTTGGGCGGCTAGGTGCAGCGCCAGCGTCACAATCGAAATGCTCGACGACAGATGTACGATGGTCAACGCCCAGAACGCGCGGGTTCTCAGCGCTTGAGCGGCAGTAAACTCCGGCGCGCTATCGTCGCCTGACTCCGCTCGCGCGCTGCGGTTTACACCGGACTCCGAATCCCCGTCCCGGCAGCAGGCCCATGTCCTCCGGTCGGTTTCGGATCGCCTTTGTCACAGGCCCAACTATCGCCAACAGGAAGACCCCGATCACAAATGTCGTCCATCTGAACCCGTGATTATCTATCCCGTATGCCAACGGCCAAACCATCAGAGCCCCCGACATGAACACCAGACATGGCGGCCGCGATAGCCAGCGAGCGTCGCCGAATGAACCAGTTGTTCACCATGCTTATCATCGCCAGCCAGCCGCCAAGCCCGGACCCGAGAGTGATTAGCATGAAGACGGCGTAGAATTCCCACAGGCTATCCACCTGTGAGAATAGGATGAATCCCACCCCCATTATGACGTAGCCGATGAGTATCATGCGCCGATTTCCCAGCCTGTCTATCAGCCACCCCTCTATCGGACCCAGAACCGCGCCCTCGGCGCGCGCCAGCGCGAACGCTCCGGACATCTGAGTGCGGGTCCACCCGAACTGGCGCTCGAACGCGACTAGGAACGTCCCGAGTCCTTGGAATACGGTCAGAGCCATCAGCGACAGCATGAACACCGATAGACCCACCAGTTTCCAGCCGTAGAAGACATTCCGGTAGGCTGAAACGGGGTTGAAGTCTCTAGCGTCTCTCAAGTTTCTCACGACGCGAATTCTACCAGAGGTCCTACATAAATGGGGACAGAAGCTATCATCCGGCGCAAGCGTTTTCACACATCCGAATAGAGCGTCCCATGCGCCTGCTCAAGCGAAACTTCCCTATTCCGACCTGTACTCCGGTTCAACGCCGGTTTCGCTCGCGGGCCTTGCCGCGCTGCGCGCCCTTATGCTCATCTTCTCCAGCCGTTGTTCCACAAGGAAGTGGATCGCGCCGTCCGGATACTTTCCATCCTCGCCCTTCTCCCCTGCCACTACGCCCGTAAGCGCCTCTATGCCTTCGTCTATCGTGGAAACGGCATACACATGAAACATTCCGGCCCGAACAGCTTCAACAACCTCCTGGCTCAATAGCAGATTGCGGACGTTGTCTCTCGGAATAAGCGCCCCCTGCTCGCCCGTGAGTCCCTTAGCCTTGCACACCTCGAAAAAGCCCTCTATCTTGTGAGTCGCTCCGCCGATGGCCTGAACTTCGCCCGCTTGGTTCACTGAACCGGTCACCGCGATACCTTGCTTTATTGGAACGCCGGAGAGCGCGGACAGAAGCGCGTAGAGTTCGGTTGAAGAAGCGCTGTCGCCGTCCACCTCACTGTAAGTCTGCTCGAAGGTAAGGCTTGCCCATATCGAAAGGGGTCTTTCTTCCCCGTACTTGCCGTTCAGATATCCCCTGATAATCATGAACCCCTTATTATGGATGCGCCCGCTCATACGCGTCTCGCGCTCTATGTTCACCATCTGGCCGCGGCCCACCGACACGGCGGCGCTTATTCTGCTGGGCTTTCCGAAAGCATGGTCGCCGAGGAAGTACACCGCCAGCCCGTTCACCTGTCCCACTGCGCTGCCCTCTGTGGCGATGTGAAGCGTATCATTCCGGATGGACTCGAGTACCTTGTCCTCCGTCAGGCTTGCGCGGTATTCACGCTGTTCTATCGCCCTTGCCACCTGCTCCGACGTTACAGTCCCGCCTCCCGACATACCTGTCCAGTAGTCGGCTTCAGTCATTATGTCCGATACGCTCATAAAACGTGTCGTCAGCTTATCCTGATCTTCCGCCAGGCGGCTGGAATAGTCCACCATGGCCGCCACAGCGGTGTTGTCGAATGGGCGCAGACCCTTATCAGACACCTGACCCGCCACGAAGGACGAGTATTTGCCGATATTCTCCGGCGTCCTGTCCATAGCCGTATCGAATTCGGCGATCACCTTGAAGTATCGTTTGAAATCCGGGTCAACAGTCCCAAGCAACCGGAGAATCTGCGGACTTCCAACCAAAACTATCTTGGCGTTCATAGGAATAGGCTGCGGGTGCATAGAAGATGTTGGAAACGCCGAATACCGCTCGCCGATGTTTTCGACCCTGATCTCCCCGCTTCTCAGAGTTCGCTTCAGCGTTTCCCAGGATAGAGCATTGGTCAGCAGGTCTTTCGCCTGGATGACAAGGTATCCGCCGTTGGCGCGATGCAATTCTCCCGAATTTATCATCATATGATTGGTGGCTATGGCTCCCATCCGCGCGCGGTAATCAATTCGCCCGAATAGGCTATAGTAGCCTGGATTATGCTCGAATACTATCGGCGCGCCATTGCAGAGAGTGTTGTCCACCATGTTGTTGACCCTGTAACGCGTGAAGAAGTCTTCCTCCGTATTCGCCACGATTGGGGTCTGTTGAGGAGCGGACTGGTCTCCGCTGGGTTTGAGAGACTGGGTATTCGACACCATGTCCGCTTCCACATCGTCAAGATACGCCACCACCTCCCGGTGTCCGGCATACTTGTCTTGGAGTTCGTCAATTATGGGCTTCAGCGTAAACCGCACAAGTTCCACATCAACCTCTCTGCTCCGCGTCGCGGCCTCCTTGTTGAGTCTGCGGAACTCGGACATCGTGTGCAATATGACGTGCTGAAGCTCATCCGACCTTGCGCGAATCTCATCTTGAGCTTCTTTCGGAAGCCGGGTGAACTCCTCTTGGGTTAATGCTCTGCCTTCGGGGTGGAGAGGCACTGGGGTTATACCGACCTGGGTAAACGAGATGGTGAAGCCTTGCGCCTGCGCTTGGTTCTCCACCTGCCGGGTTATGGACTGGCGCTGGCGCTGAATGTCCTCTGTGACTTGTTGAATGCGATGCGTGTAGTCATCGCTCTCGAACGCCGCCGGAATCTCGGCGCGACACGTCTCTACGAGTTGATCCATGTCCTGGGCGAGTTCCCGCATCGCTCCGCACGGCAGTGAGATCGGAATAGGCTGAGCGGGATCCTGAAAGTTATGAACGTAGCCCCAGTCCGGCGGATTGGGCCTGGTCACCGATACTCGCTCCATGTATTTCCGCAGAGCCGCGTTTCTTCCGACGCCGGGATAGCCTGACACGAAGATATTGTACCCGTCCGCTTCGATGCCAAGCCCCAACTCCAAGGCGCTCATAGCCCTATCCTGGGCTATCGTGCCTTCCAGGGGTTCTAGCTCGGCGGTCGTATCGAACCCCAAGCTGTCTGGGTCGCAGACGCGCGTAAGGCGTTCGACAGGCACTTTCAGACGCTCGATGCACATAACCACACCCCCTAATATTAAGTATAATGCCAAAGGGAGACCAACGCTAGGATAAGCGTGATGGGACGATTACGTCCCATGCGCGGTGTGAGAAGACAAGAGCCGATAAGGACACCCGATCGCCGCATATTGTAGTGAACGATGAACCTTGGTTCAGTTGGCGGCTGTCGGCGCTCATGTTGAATGACCTGGCGATAAAAACGAAAGATGTAACGGAATTTAAGATGCGATGAGCCCACTTCTATACAGTGGGACGCTACGCGTCTGAATGGTCAACAGCCCGCTGTGATTGGGTAGCGTTTCCTTTCGGGTGGATGGGTTATAAGATGTGGTCTGAGACAGAACTGTGGAGGTTAGCAAGATGTCAGGGCTACTGTATCAGTTGGAAGAAGAGAGAGACCGGACGATAGTCCAGTATATGCAGGACAGACTCCAGTCCGCCCTGGACGCATACGGGCCCATGTGTTCAGAGTGCGACCTTGCGATGAGCAAACACCAGAGCTATCCGCGCTCGATAATCACCAAGGACGGAGAACTAAGGCTTAGCGTTCCGAAGTTTCGCTGCTGTGAGTGTGGACGGATGAGTAGCGGGATGGAACTTTTGGGAGACGAGAGGCGGAATCGGTACTCAAAAAAACCAGAGAGAAAGCGATAGAGTTGGCTGCGATGGGTCTGAGCTACGCTCAGGTGGGAAAGCTGTTCGGATTCGCAAAGAGTACGCTGAGCAAGTGGATAAGAAGGGAGAAACTCTCAGAGACAAGCATGGGTGGGCAGACGCTGGAGATGGACGGGCTGTGGACGCGAACGGCGAACGGCGCCGTGGAGATGAAGGTGATCCGTGACGATCTGGGCAATGTGATGGCAACGTTCGGCGATTGGGAAGCGGCTGTGAACGAGGCGTATATGCGTGGCGCGCAGTCGCCTCGACACATAGTGAGCGATGGAGACCGCGCGATAGCGTCGGCGATAGATATGGTCTATGGCGACGCGGCCAACCATCAGTTGTGCCAGTTCCACCTGCTTAGAGAGTACCTTAGAAACATAGGCGAGACGGGCTTTTCCGAAGCGCTGAAACTGCTGCGGTCTGAGAGTGTGGATGAGGCGCGTACACACGCTAAACACGTGGTGTATCTGAGTGGGGGTGAAGCCGAATACTGGTGCGAGAAGGCTCTGGACAAGGGGTTGGCGCATCTTGTGAGTGGACAGTCGCGTTACAAGACCACCTCACTGCTTGAACGGCTGAATCGTGAGCTTCGGCGTAGGGAGCGGATGGGAACCTGGTGGAATCCTCACAACCTACTTGTTCTGCTTCAATCGCGTGGACTGCTGACTTCAACCACCTAAAAGGAAACGCTACCCTGTGATTGACATAGCGCTATGCCTGTCCTATGCTTATCATTGCTTGGAATGCACTCATTCTCGGTAGTTTTGACGTTAACGCCGACGGTTGATAAGGAGTTCCCTTTATGGCGGGCCGTCTTCTGGATCAGATAGATAAGCCTAGCGATCTCAAACCCCTAACTCACGAAGAGCTGTCCCAGGTCGCTCAAGAGGCGCGAGACACTGTTATTTCTGTGATAACTGAGCGCGGCGGCCATTTGGCTTCCAATCTCGGCGTGGTCGAGCTTACTCTGGCGCTGCATCGCGTTTTCGACAGCCCCAAGGATAGGTTGGTTTGGGACACGACCAACCAGATGTACACTCACAAGTTGGTGACCGGAAGACGCGACGAGTTCAAGAACATTCGGCTAGAGGGGGGCCTGTCCGGTTTCGGCGAGCCGAGCGAAAGCCCGCACGATACGCTCGCGGCAGGCCACGCGGGCACAGGGCTGTCCATAGCTCTCGGGGTCGCGGAGGGATCAGCCAATCGCAAGTTGGACTCATGGACAATCGCGGTCGTCGGAGACGGCGCGTTGACTTCCGGATCGAGCTTTGAGGCGCTGAATAACATTGTGCATCTCAACCCCGAGAAGCTCATTGTCGTACTGAACGATAATGGAATGTCTATATCTGAGAACATTGGGTTTCTCACCAACTGGCGCAAGCGACTGATTACTCATCCCGAATACCAACCTATGGTGGATCGTATGAAGTCGCTTTCCGAGAGAGCGCCGGCGGGCGGGTTGATGTACAACCTGGTCAAGAGGTTCAATACCGCATTGGCGAGTTTCATAGTGCCTACTATGTTCTGGAGTGAGATGGGCTTCCAGTATCTAGGGCCGGTGGACGGTCACGACTTCAATCAGCTGGAACAGACGCTCAGGCAGGCTAGAGCATCTACGGGACGTGTGCCTCTGGTTCATGTTGTTACTCATAAGGGGCATGGCTACGAGCCGGCCGAGGATGATCCGGTCAAGTTCCATCAGCCAAGTTCTCCGCTGGGAGACGGATCGGGGGCGCCCACGTACTCCCACGTGTTCGCGCAGACTATCGCGCGGATTATGCGCGAAGATGAGTCGGTCGTGGGCATCAGCGCGGCGATGCTGGAAGGCACGGGGCTGGCCGGCGTTAGACGTGAGTTCCCAGATAGGGTCTTCGATGTCGGCATAGCTGAACAGCATGCGGTGAGCATGGCCGCCGGAATGGCTTCCAACGGACTCAAGCCCTTCGTTTCCATATACTCGACTTTTCTCCAGCGCGCGTTCGATCAGATAGTCCATGACGTATGCCTGCAAAATCTGCCCGTGACCCTGATAGCCGATAGAGCCGGCATTGTGGGTGAGGATGGCAAGACGCATCACGGCGCTTTCGATATATCCTACCTTCGCTGTCTTCCGAATGTGGTTGTGGCGGCGCCTATGGATGAAAACGAATTGCAGCGTCTCGTTTACACTGCGTACAGACACCCGGGCCCCTTCGCCATTCGTATTGCGAGGGGCGCCGCCGTAGGCGTTCCACTCGATGAGGAACTAAAGGAATTGCCTATCGGCAGGGGTTCGGTGATAAGAGAGGGCCGGGATGTCGTGATATTCGGTTTGGGCAGGTCGCTCAACACGGCGCTGGACGCGGCGGAGCGACTTGAAGATTACGGAATATCGTGCGGGGTGGTGAATCCCATATTTGTCAAGCCTCTTGATATTGGCTTGTTGGTGGACGCGGCGCGCGTCGCCGGTCGCATCGTAACGGTGGAAGAGAATGTGCTTGCCGGGGGGTTCGGTTCGGCGGCGCTTGAGGGGCTTGCCGAAAGTGGTATGGAGGACGTGGCGGTACATCGCATTGGGATGCCGGACTCTTTCATCGAGCATGGCGCGGCGGCCGACCAGAGACGTCGTCTTCAACTGGACGCCGAGGGTATCGTTCAGCAGATTCTGGACACCTTCTTCTCCAAAGCCAGAGTCGCGCGGATAGCTTCCTGAGGCAACGTGGTTCCGGGGTGAGCGCGGACGCGATGGGAGCACAAGCGCGCGGCGGCCCGGTTAGCGATAGTTGTTATCGGACGCGGCCGTGAAGTTCGTACGCCTCGGCGTATGCCTCTGGCGTGTTGAGGTCGAGGCGTACTGCGGGGTCTTTGAAGTGGACTTCGGTTATCTCGGAACGGTGTCGCTCGAATATCTCTCTTAGTCCCTGGTTTTCGTCGGATATTTGAGTGAGTTCGGGCAGCAGACGCGCGGAGAACATCAGGGGGTGGCCGCCTCGTCCTTGGTGTCTGGGGGATGTGAGCAGGGCGGCGGCGGCGAGGTGGGCGCTTATGACTTTCGATACTATCCGCGCTGTTCTGGGTTGGTCAACGCCCATGATGATGATGTCATGCGTGTCTCGAGCCAACGCTCGAAGTCCTGCCTTGATGGATGACGCGCGCCCGTCTTTGTAGTGGGTGTTGATGACGCGGCGGACTGAGTCGCCGTGAACATATGGGACAACGTCCTCTGCCCTGTGCCCTAGAACGACTATGACTTCGGAGGTTCCGGCTTCCAATAGGGCGCTTATCTGGCTCTCGACTAGTGTTTTCCCACGCCATGGAAGAAGAGGCTTTGGGCTGCCCATGCGTGAACTCAGACCGGCCGCGGTCAGGACTGCGGATATGAAAGGCATCGCGGACGTTCCGGGTCAGTCGGCGGCCGCCGCGACCCGTTCGGAATCCACCTTGGCTATGATGCGATCTATGTGTCGCCGCTCAAGCTTCATTGGCAGGCCGGTGCCGCCGAGCCTGAACATGAGGATCTCGCCCATGATGCTGACAGCGATTTCTTCCGGGGTACGCGCCCGTATGTCGAGGCCGATGGGGGAACGGATAGCGCGCAGTCGTTCTTCGTCTATGCCCATACGGACGAGGTCCTCGTATATGAGGATGGTCTTGCGCTTGCTTCCCATCAGGCCGACGTATCTTGCGGAGGTCCCGGCGGCGGCGGCGAGCGCGACGTTGTCGAATCGGTGGCCGCGTGTGGCGACGACGATGAAGGTGTTGGCGTTGATGGGCAGTTCTTTGAGCGCGTCCTCCGGCTTCTTGGCGATTACCATGTCGGCTTCAGGGAATCGCTGGGGGTTGGCGAACTCTTCCCTGTCGTCGGTGATGAATAGCCTGAATCCGAGCGGTTTGGCGTGAGCGGCTAGAGCGAAGGATACGTGTCCGCCTCCGCATATGACCAGCTGGGGCGGGGTGGTGTACGCTTCGATGAAGTATTCGGAGCCGTCCTGGGCTATGACGTACTCGTTTCTGCCCATGGCCATGAGACCGAGCGAGCGCTTCATCGCGTCGGCGTCCAGTTCGGGGTTGCCGAGAGAGCCTTCGGCGGAGCCGTCTTCGCGTATAAAGAGCTTCGCTCCTATGGGGAGGTTTTTGTCGGGAGCGGACTTTATTAGACTGGCGAGGGCGACGGATGGGCCTCCTTCGTAGGCGGCGTCTATCTCTTTGGCGTAGTCAATGTATTGTTCGGGGCTGTACACAGGGTCTATGAGGAAGAACATGGTTCCGCCGCATACTAGGCCGTCCTGGGCGGCGAGGTCCTCGTTGAGTTCGTACTCGCGGTACTGCGCGTCTCCGCCGCGCCGCATGAGCTGGCTGGCGGCGTACCAGATGTCTCCCTCGACGCAGCCGCCGCCGAGCGTTCCGACGCCGGTGCCGTCGCTGCGAACGAGCAACTTCGCGCCGGGCTTCTGGGGCGTGGAGCCTTTGGTGCGGATGACAGTCGCCATAACCAACCGTTCTTCCTTCTCGAGCAAGTTTACGGCTTCGTGGAATACGTCTTGCATATCGCTGTCCCACCTCCGTGGATGGATGAAACCCGTGTGTCTGCGTTACATATAGCTTAGCAGTATGCGCCCGCGTGGGCAATGGCGGCTACGACGACCTATTCTACTGGCTAAGTGTTATCTGGATCACTCTTCTAGAACTTCGTCAAGGATATCGGAGAGGCGTTCAAGCATAGCATTCCATTCCCTTTCGATAAGGTCCCGGAAGTCTTGCTGACGGGCGCGTATGCCATCTGTGAACCAATCTTGGTGATAATTAACCACTCGATCACGATATCCTCTGCCCAGCCCCCATTGTTCATCACACTGATTCCACAAGGGTTGATCGGGTTTCATGTACCGGCTGTAGATTTCAATGCCTTCGCTCCGACTCTTTTCAAGAATAGAATCCACTCCAGATTCGATAACTCGGCGCGCGCCTGTCTTACCAGCCCAAATGCCTCAGTGAGCTCTTTGTCATGGAGAAGGTTTTCTGCAATGGCATGAAAGGAATCCTGCTTGGGAGCTACAACGCTAGCTGCTAGGAGTCTGCCACCAGACCCAAGCTGGTCGGAGTAGTCTAGGTTGTACCAATCACCTTGCCTGCGAACACTGGCCTGCACCGTACTTGCGTGGACGATTTTCATTGCATATAGCAGGCTTCTCTCAACGTTCGGTACGTTGGAGGAGTCGATTTGGGCCTCGTTGTCGAGCCAAACCTTCAGGCGTTTGACGGCGTCTCTTTGTACAGTCAACGTTTGTTGCCGGGCGAAATTTTTGACGAGTGCATCTCCATCTTTGACCAACTCCTCAAGTTCCCTCCGATGCCGTGACCTGAGACGCTCAGTTAACTCCATCAAGATAGTCTTCAGTCTGGTTGAGTCATCGCCGAATGCATTGAAGAACTTGACACTTATGCCGGCCAAGCCGATTGACTGCAATTTTGTCTCAGCCTGATCGCGCTTCATATCATATCCGTCCTCAATGCTTTCCGCCGGTTCTCCCGCATCGTCTATGACAGCTAGCGCTTCTCCATCACGGGGGAAGACTAATACAGCAGTCTTATCTTCGACCGCGCCGATTCGCTCGTTCTTGGCTCTAGTTAGGATACTCTGTACCGAGGTAGAAGGCGCGTCGTTGAAGCTAGAGCATAATACAACTATTGTGTTTGGTTCGCTGAAGAGACGCATGATGTCTGCACGTTCCGCCATTTGGTCTATACCTTTAGTATCCACCAGACGAAATGAAATCGTCCGTTCTCCAAGAACCGGTTCAGGTATTACAACTTCAATGCGCTTCGGTATTGAGAACTCAGGATGTCTCCCATTGTTCAACGATTGGAAATTGTCCTTGAGCCAAGCTAAAGGATCGCTTGTGAATCCGTCTGAGGAAGGCCGTAGTTCACGCCTAGTTCGACCTGCCAAGTTCATCTTGTTCAGAATCTCTACACAAAAGGCTCCAGTGTCTGGACACTCATCAGCGAGTTTCCTGGCAGGATCCTCAATCCTGCGCACCCGTTTCCCATCAGGCCCTGGCTCTCTTCTGTACATAGTCCGAAGATCACTCATATTCCTTATCGCGCGTTCAATCTCTTTAGAGGTTCCAATGGGTGGGTCAGCCCCGTTGTCTTCGTTAATCTTCGGAGGGCTTTTCAATATTCTCGCAAACTCTCGAACTTCCCTGCGTATATCTTCGTCGCTCATCGGCTCGATCCGAAGACCATAGTCAGGGCCTTGCATGAGATGTACCTCACAGATCGTTACTCCGCCGCCGCCGACTTGAAGCACTGAATCCGGTTTGCCCCTATTTAGACTAGGAAGTTCTAGTCCCGATACACGGCATATCGCAGTGGATTTACCGATGCCAATACTCCCAACAAATGCGACCGAATGTTCCGTTCCTCGGACAAGACGCGCTACCTTAACTATTTCCCGCTTCAGTTCTTTGACGCTAGTAGCGAACGAGTTCCTAATATCCGGGTCATTCAGCAGGCCATCAAGGGATTTCAGAACCTTCTCCGCACACCATAGAGTCTCTTCATCAGGGTGGCCGAATGGGGGTCTAGGGTGTTGTTTCCATACCCTGTTAACGGTTGTTTTGAACGTCAATGCGTTCTGTGTACCAATGGAATCTATAATAGATTCCACTTCTTCAGAGGTCGCGTGCCGTTCACCTGACTCGATTCGTGATAGGACAGAAGGGGCCAATCCGACTATTCCAGCTAACTCGCTCTGCTTCAGGTCTGCGTCGTCTCTAAGAAGCGCCAAATATTTTCCTATCTCAATGTCTGTCGCTTTGGTAACCATATCAGCCTCCTCTGAAATCTTTATAGCAATAAAACAACATACATCCGAATATTGCCAACATCTCTGCTAACAACGTTGTTAGCAGAGATGTTGAGACAGCAAAAAGGGACGAGCTTAGAAGGCTCGTCCCTAGCGCAGTAGGATATTTCCTACTCGGCTGTTTTGCGGTCTAGTAGTCCATGGGCGGCATTGCGGGGGCCGCCGGCTCCTGTACCGGCACATCGGTGATGAGGGACTCGGTTGTCAGGACCATGGCGGCGACTGAGGATGCGTTCTCAATCGCGGCGCGGGTAACCTTGGCGGGGTCCATGATGCCCTTCTCGAGGAGGTGGCAGAACTCGCCCTCTTCGGCGTCGTAGCCCCAGTCGCCTTCGCTCTTGAGGCTTTCGGACAGGATGACCTCTCCGGATACGCCAGTGTTCTCGGAGATGAGTTTGATGGGGCGCTTCAAGGCTTCTCTGAGGATAGAGGCGCCTGTGGCTTCGTCGCCGGCCAGTCCGAGATTTTCCAATGCGACGCTGGCGCGCAATACCGCAAGGCCGCCACCGGGAACGATGCCTTCTTCGACGGCGGCGCGAGTGGCGGACAGAGCGTCCTCGACGCGGTTCTTCTTCTCTTTGAGCTCGACCTCGGTGGCCGCGCCGACCTTGATGATGGCGACGCCGCCGGACAGCTTGGCCAGGCGCTCTTGGAGCTTTTCGCGGTCGAAGTCGGATGTGGTCTCGTCAACCTGGGCCTTGATCTGGTTGATGCGGCCTTGGATGTTGTCTTCGGAACCGGAGCCGTCCACAAAGGTGGTCTCTTCTTTGGAGGCGACGATTCGGCGGGCGCGGCCGAGGTCTTCAACGGAGACCGAGTCCAGCTTGCGTCCGACCTCTTCGCTGATGACCTGTCCGCCGGTGAGGATGGCCATGTCTTCGAGCATGGCCTTTCTGCGGTCGCCGAAGCCGGGGGCCTTGATGGCGACGCAGTTGAGCGTGCCGCGCAGTTTGTTGACGACG
Source organism: Dehalococcoidia bacterium (assembly GCA_965214185.1). GTDB lineage: Bacteria > Chloroflexota > Dehalococcoidia > Lucifugimonadales > UBA1123 > VXRN01. The sequence goes on from CBDCBF010000001.1 coordinate 298,848, forward strand.
AGTGTGGCGAGGGCTTCGCCCTCGATGTCTTCGGCGACGATTACGACGTTCTTGCCGACTTGGAGGATCTTCTCGAGAGCGGGCAGAACGTCGGAGACGGCGGAGATTTTCTTGTCGGTAATCAGGATGTAGGGGTCGTCAATGGACGCTTCCATGCGGTCCTGGTCGGTGATGAAGTAGGGGGATATGTATCCGCGGTCTATTTGCATACCTTCGACGAACTCTTGCTCGTAGGATAGGCCCTTGGACTCTTCGACGGTGATAACGCCGTCTTTGCCGACTTTTTCCATGACATCGGCGATAAGCTCGCCCATCTCCTCGTCGTGGGCGGAGAGAGATGCGACCTGCGCTATCTGCATCCGTCCTTCGACGGGTGTGGACATTTCTTCAACGGCGTTACGCATGGAGACGACGCCTCTTTCGATACCGCGCTTGAGCGCCATGGGGTTGGCGCCGGCGGCGATGTTCTTGAAGCCTTCGTGTATGATGGCCTGGGCAAGGACGGTGGCGGTGGTGGTTCCGTCGCCGGCTACGTCGTTGGTCTTGCTGGCGGCTTCCTTGAGAAGCTGGGCGCCCATGTTCTCGAACGGGTCTTCGAGTTCGATCTCTTTGGCGATGGTGACGCCGTCGGAGCATACCTGGGGCGGGCCGAACTTCTTGTCCAATACAACGTTTCGGCCGCGTGGGCCAAGCGTTACGCCGACGGTGTCGGCCATAACGTCTATGCCGCGCTTCATCGCGGCTCTCGCTTCCTCACTGAACTGAAGCTGTTTTGCCATATTGGCTCAGTCCTCCTTGTTAGAAATATGGGGGATGTGGATTACTTTTTGAACAGGATGTCGTCTTCGCGGAGCACGAGGTACTCGACGTCGCCGTCTCTGTACTCTGTGCCGGCGTACTTGGAGTATATGACCACGTCGCCGACCGCGACTTCCATGGGGATGCGGGCGCTGCCGTCGTCGGACAGTCGTCCGGGGCCGACGGCGACGACTACGCCTTCTTGGGGCTTTTCTTTGGCGGTGTCGGGTATGTAGATGCCGCCTGCGCTCATCTGCTCTTCGCCCTCTTGGGGCTCAACAACCACTCGGTTGCCCAAGGGCTTGAACATGACCTTTGTTTCAGTCGCCATTCTTGCTAGAACCTCCTCGTTTTAGGGTAGGCTGAATGCTTGATTTGGTGGTTAGCAGTCAGTGTCCGAGACTGCTAATTAAGATGATAGCGAATGAGTTTTTGGGGTGTCAACAGAAGTCTGAGAGGGGCAGGGGTTTTCGATTATCCTGAGGCGATTGCGCGCGGGGTTCGGCGTCGGCGCGGGGTAGCGGCTTATTTTCCGGGCAGCGGATGCTGTGTTCTTGTCCGCCGCGCATCCCCGTGCGGTTTCTCGGTGCGGCTATCGGAGTGGGAGAGGTGTCTGAATCATATGGCTTGGTTTATACAGGGTCAGGTGAGAAGTGGCGCTTGGTCAGGTGGCGTCAGGTGGCTTTTTTGCCTGTAATTCACCTGCAACCGGCTGTAATGGCAGGGTAAAAATTTTCTGGGGTTTCTGAGTTTTAGTATCATAATCTCCGCTTTATGTTGGTTGTGGTCAAGTCCGTCGCCGGTTCTCAGATACGATGTTCGTATCGTAGCATAGGATGGGGTGGATTGTGAATGGAGAATTTGGAATGGTCTTCTCAACGAGTGTTGGCATTGATGATAGAGTGTAGTGAATCCAGACATGGCAGGTGTGAACATGGTCAGACAACGCGCGTATCGAGAGGACATGCAGTGTCCACGCTGTGGCTCCAACTGGCTGCCCAAGTACGGACGTTCCCGAGGCAAACAGACCTATCGTTGCGGTCATTGTCTGTATCACTTCATACCCGACAGCCATCGGCCTCAGTCATCAGAGAAGAGCCGGAATCTGGCTGTGGCGATGTACACAGAGGGTATGGGACTGTCAGCTATCAGCCGGGTGTTGGAGAAAAAAGAGGAGACAGTGTATAGCTGGGTCAAAAAAAGCGTGTATGGCGAGGGAGTTGATGGTCAAGCTGAGCGTTCAGCGCGCGTCGAGACAGATGGGTCAAAGCTGTGCGCGGGTCATATCCTTCGATGAGATGTGGACATATGTGGGAGCTAGGCGTAGAGACAAACGTCGGTCTGTATGGATATGGACTGCTGTTGTGGAGGAGTCAGACGGCAGACGCTGGGTGGACTTTGAGGTGGGAGACCGAGGCGAGAAGCCTTTTCTGAGGCTGTTGGAGCGTCTGCCGGATGCGCGCATCTACGAGACCGACGCTTATCATGTGTATGAATGGCTGCCCACAAACCGGCACAAGGTGGGCAAGTATGGCGCGGTGAACCGCAATGAGGGGCTGCGCTCAGTGTTGAGGGGTAAGTTGAGCAGGCTGGTCAGAAAGACCAAAGGATACTCCAAGAGTATGCGGATGCTGAGGGATTCGATAGCGTTGGTCTGTCTGAGACTGGGATATATCTAATACCAACACCTATTGAGAATACGTTTGGAATTGCGGGTTGGGGGCGAGTCAGCGCGGAGGGTGTGAGGTAGGCTTGGCGTCCGGAAGAGAGTGGGGAGCGGAAGGCTGTGTATGATTTTGTTATTATGACGCCATAGCGAAGGGAGGGAATCAGATGGATAAGCCAGAGTTTGTTGACGCCCATGTACACTTCTATGATATGCAGCATCCCGATCTGTTCTACGCTCACTGGCAGCCGGATGTGGTTCACCCGTCTTTGGGTATGCGGCCGAGAAAACTCGCGGAGCGCAACTGGCTGGCTGAGGATTTCATCGCGTTGACGCGAGGCCTGAATGTGACTAAGGCGGTTCATGTGCAGGCGGCTATCGGGTCTGATGATCCGGTGAAGGAGACGGAGTGGCTTCAGCAGGCTGCGGACCGCACGGGGTTTCCGCAGGCTATCGTCGCACACGCGGATTTGCGCGATCCGGGGGTGGAGGCGACGTTGGAACGTCATTGCGAGTATCCGAATATGCGCGGGATTCGGGATTTTTCATACGGGGATTATTTGGTTTCGGCGGATTTTCACAGGGGGTACGCGCTTCTGGAGAAGTATGGACTGGCGGCGAGCGTGGCGGCGCAGTGGCAGGATATGGAAAAGCTGCGCGGTCTGGCGGACAGGTTTCCCAATATCATCATAGTCATAGACCATGCGGGTTTTCCGTCGGAGCGGACGCCGGAGTATTTCGAGAAGTGGAGGCGCGGGATGCGGACGGCGGCGCGGGCGGATAACGTAATATGCAAAATTTCCGGGCTTGGGATGGGTGACAATGACTGGACTGTGGAGAGCATTCGCGCCTACGTTCTTTATTGCATAGAGACGTTCGGAGTGGAGCGCAGCCTGTTCGCCACCAACTGGCCGGTGGACAGCCTTTTCAGCGACTACGAGGCGATAGTGGGCGCGTATGACAGGATAACGAGGGACTTCAGCGATGAGGAGCGGAAGGCGCTGTTTTCGGGGAACGCTGAGGCGCTGTACCGAATATAGAGAAGCTCTTGCCCGGATTCAGGAAGAGGCGGGGTGTCAAACGCCTCTTCCTGAGTCGCTTTTTCTGTGGCAACGAGTCGTTCCGCTTCATTCTGAGTAAGCGTTATACGATTATGGCGTCACGGATGTGAGGATGGGGTTGACTCCACGGGGTTTGCGGCGGATGGCTTTCGGGTGTGGGCTCTATGGTCTGATGTTGGACACTCCGCCGTCTATCACGAGTTCGGAGCCGGTAACGAAAGAGGCTTCGTCGGAGGCGAGGTAGAGCGCGCCGTAGGCGACGTCTTCCGGCTGTCCGAGCCTTCCGATGGGGATCTCGCCCACGCGGGTTTCGGGTCGGATCGAATTGGTCGCGGCGCGGATCATGTCGGTATCAATCGGGCCGGGGTGAATCGAGTTGCATCTGATGCCGTCCGGGGCGAAACGTCCCGCGGTTGACTTGGTGAACACGCGGACCGCGCCCTTGGAGGCGCTGTACGCGGGCGAGGCGAGCGGTCTGCCGAGTATGCCGGCTATCGAAGATATGTTGACTATCGAGCCGCCGCCCGCTCTTCTCATCGCCGGAATGGCGTACTTGACGCCGAGGAAGACGCCCTTGGCGTTGACTTCCATCATGCGGTCCCAGTCGTCCGAGGACACGTCCATGTCGGAGTGTCTCATGGATATGCCGGCGTTGTTGACTAGGATGTCGAGTTTGCCGTATTTGCTTTCGGCGAGTTCCACGGCGCGCCGCCAGTCGTCTTCGCTGGTTACGTCCAGGTGGATGTATTGGATGTCGCCGCCTAGTTCGGCGACTTTGGCTTCGACTTTCTTGCCGTCGTCGTCCTGTACGTCGCCGAATATGACTTTGGCGCCCTCCATGGCGAACAACTCTGTTTCTACCGCGCCCTGACCGCGAGCGCCGCCGCTTATGATCGCTACCTTGCCGTCGAGCCTGCCCATGTCTTCCTCCTTGCGGATTTTATAGTTCTCTCCGCATTATAAACTGAACGCGCGGCCTTGCGGGTGATAGACTGTATAAAAGGATTCGCATAAACTCGCCGAAACACGCGGGAGGTTCAGGAATGGTCGCTACCGCGGAGCCGCTCGTCAGGCTGATGTTCGATGTGGTTCTGACCGATACGGACACGGCCCGACCCGACCTTTTGTTTGTATCAAAGGATATTGTCTGAAACCGGCTCTCTGAATGAGGTGGCCGGAAGGCTACGCAAAGGAGCGGATATGAACAACGGAACGAATGAAACGCACGCCGGGCCTCTAGCGGGAATCAGGGTGTTGGATTGGACTATGTGGCAGTTTGGTCCGGTGGCGGCGTCTATGCTGGGGGACATGGGGGCGGATGTGATCAAGATAGAGGCTCTGGACGGCGATGTAGGTCGCGCTGTCGCGCGGATGGAGTCGTCGGAGGCGGGCCTTCCGGCGGGCAGGAACGCGTATTTTGAGACTTGCAACCGCAGCAAGCGCGGGATAGCGGTAAATCTGAAGACCGAGGAGGGAAGGGAGATAGTTCACAAGCTGGTTGAGGGGGCGGATGTGTTCATACAGAATTTTCGCAAGGGTGTCGCCGACCGTCTAGGTATGGATTATGAGAGGCTGAGGGGTATCAATCCGAAGCTCATATACGCTTCGGCGTCCGGGTTCGGACCGGAGGGGCCGGACGCGGAGCTGCCCTCTCTGGATGGCTGCGGACAGGCGCGCGCCGGGCTGATGATGTCATCCACTCCGCCCTGGGCGAGGCATCCCGTATCGGTCAGGGGGGCGCCTTCGGACCAGATAGGAGGGATTACGCTGTGTCTGGGCATACTTTCGGCGCTGTGGGCGCGGGAGAGCAAAGGGGTGGGTCAGAAGATCGAGGTGTCGCATATGAGCAGCACTATGTGGCTTCAGGGTCTGGCGGTGGGGATGAACCTTTTGACCGGACAGCATCTTCCTATGCTGAACCGCGAGGCTGTCGGCAACTTCATGTACAACATATATAGGTGCAAGGATGGAAGCTGGCTCAGGGTATCCAATCCGCAGCCCGCGCGTTATTGGGAGCCTTTCGTGGAGGCGCTGGACATTGAGTGGGTACTTGAGGACCGGACTCTGGAAGGCGCGCGGGACGGTTCGGCCGGGTCGCCGGAGCTTCTGCGAATCATTGAGGATAGGTTCGCGTCCAGGACGTTCGAGGAGTGGGATTCGATCTTTCGACGCTACGGGTTTATATACGCGAAAGTTCAGAGTATTGAAGAGCTGCCCAACGACCCGCAGGTTGTGGCGAATGACTATATTACGGACTTCGATCATCCTGCGATTGGTCCGATAAGGGTGTGCAACTTCCCTGTGGCTTTCAGCGAGACCCCCGCGACGATAAGAAGCGGCGCGCCTGAGCTGGGAGAGCATACCGAGTCTGTCCTGATAGATGAACTGGGCTTGGGTTGGTCGGATATAGAGAAGTTACAGAATGCGGGCGCGATTCTGTAGGATGAGCCGGATTCGGCCGGGGAGGCGACAAATGTCTGAAAAGGGTTTCCTGTGTATCGCGCATCGGGGCGCGTCTTCGTATGCGCCGGAGAATACTTTCGCGGCGTTCGATTACGCGCTGGAGCTTGGCGTTAGGCACGTGGAGCTGGATGTTCATTTCTCGCGAGACGGGCATCTTGTGGTGATTCACGATGATACGCTGGATAGAACGACCGACGGGACCGGTCGGGTGGCGGATAGGACGCTCGCGGAGTTGCGAAGCCTGGACGCGGGGGCGTGGTTCGGGGCGGAGTATGGGGGTGAACGCATACGAACGCTGGCCGAGGTGTTTGAGCGTTATAAGGGCAGGCTCCATTTTCATGTCGAGATAAAGGCGCGGGCGGAGGGTCTGGCTAGTCGGACGGCGGATATGGTGAGGGCGCACGGACTGGGGAGCGATGTGACTATCACTTCGTTTTGGAAGCCTTGTATCGAGGAGGTCAGGGCTTACGCGCCCGAACTCGCGTCCGGCTGGCTCGCGCCTATGGGGCCGGGCAGCGGGTGGGATGACTCTATAATCGGGCAGGCTGTTGAGCTTGGATTGGAGCAGGTGTGTCCGCGCGCCGATGTGACGACGCCTGAACTGGTGAGCGCGCTTCATGGAGAGGGGTTCGTCGTCCGCTGCCACGGCGTTTATGACGAGCGCCTTATGCGTCATGTTGTGGACTCCGGCGCGGACGGCATGACTATCAACTTTCCCGATAAGCTGATCGAGTATCTTAACGGCGTGGGATGACTTGCGTTAATCCCATCGCCTGCCGCGCTGAAATTGACACTCCAACGTGACGGAACTACAATTTGGCTCGCGCAAGTTCATATGACAGCGATCTTGATAGAGGTGAGTCATGTCCGCTCCGGTTCTGAGAACACGGCTCTGCGATGCACTCGAAGTTGAATATCCGATCTGCTTGGCCGGCATGGGCGGGAGGTGGACTCCTCCGGAGCTGGTGGCTGCGGTGTCGGAGGCGGGGGGTCTTGGCGTTATGGGCGGCACGGGGATGCAGACTGACGCGCTGCGCGCGCGCATTCGCAGGGTTCGGGAGCTTACGGACAAGCCGTTCGGGGTGGACCTGCTGTTGCCGGTGGTTACGGGGAACGTGGAGACCGGCGGCGGTTCGGGACGGCCGGAGTCGCAGTTTGAGGCTGTGCGTAGGGAGTATCCGCGACACGCGGCGTTCGTGGAGACGCTGATAGAGGAGTTTGGTCTTGAGAGGGCAGAGCCGCCTCAGCCGGGGGAGACGGGGCTGGCGCTCGCCCGCAAGCAGGTTGAGGTGATTCTGGAGGAGGATGTCGCGGTATTCGCGGCGGCTCTCGGGGATCCGGCGTGGGTGGTTCCGATGGCTCGGGAGAAGGGCGTGAAGGTTATGGGTCTGGTGGGGAGCGTCCGCAACGCGCACAGACAGGTGGCGGCGGGTGTGGATATTATAGTGGCGCAGGGAACCGAGGCGGGGGGACATACCGGGCGCATAGCGACGATGCCGCTGGTGCCGCAGGTTGTGGACGCGGTGTCGCCGCTTCCCGTTGTGGCGGCGGGCGGAATCGCGGATGGGCGTGGAATCGCGGCGTCCCTGGCGCTCGGAGCGGACGGGGCGTGGATGGGAACCGCTTTTTTGGCGGCGAAGGAGTGCGGCATATACAAGGCTCAGCAGGAGATGATAATCCGGGGGCGTTCGGAGGACTTTGTCATCTCGCGCTCCTATACAGGCAAGACCGCGCGCCAGTATCAGGGTCCGATTGTGCAGGCGTGGGAGAATTCGGGCCTGGAAACGCTTCCGATGCCTTTGCAGGGCATACTGATGTCCGGGTTTAACGCGGCGGCGGAGCGGTCCAAGAGGTATGATCTGATTTTCAATCCCGCCGGACAGGGCGCTGGAATGGTAACGGAGGCCAGACCGGCCGCGGACATAATGGCGGATCTGGTTAGGGAGGCGGTGTCCGTGTTGAACGGGTTGAGAGAGCGGGTGTCGGGGTGATATAGGTTATTCCGGCGTGGCATGGGAGCGCCGTAGGGTCTCACTTGGCTCACGATAATCAGTCGGCGAGGATGGAGTTTGCGAAGTTCTGGTAGCCGCGCAGGAAGTCGGCTATGCCGGAGGGGCGGCGACCTTCTATCTGTACATCCAGAAGGCGGAGGGCGCCGAGTCCTGTGGCGACAGCGACGTCTGAGTTGTTCAGGAGCATGACCTTGCCCGGCGGGCCGTCGCGTGTTGTGTCCAGCGGCGCGGCTCGCAGAATTTTGAGCGTTCTGCCCTCCCATGTGGTGTAGGTTCCGGGCCATGGAGTGAATGCTCTTACGCGTCGCGCCAGAGATATGGCGGGCTGTGTCCAGTCAATGCGTCCGTCGGCGCGTTCGAGACGCTTGGTTACGGTCGCGGCCGCGTGGTCTTGCGGAGTGGGCGCTACGCGGCCGGCGCTCCAGAGGTCGAGGGTCGTGGTTAGAAGATCCGCGCCCATGTCGAATAATCTGGCGGTCAGCCTGTCAGATGTTTCGTCGGAGGCGATTGGGGTTTCGCGCCGGGCGAGGATGGGGCCGGTGTCCAAGCCCTCGTCGAGCAGCATTATGGTTACTCCCGCGGTTTTGTCGCCTTCCAGTATGGCTGTGGCTACGGGCGACGCTCCGCGGTGGCGCGGCAGTAGCGACGGGTGTATGTTCAGGCAGCCGAGTCGGGGGACGGCCAGGGTGTCTTCGGGGAGAAGCAGGCCGTATGCGGCGACTATTATGGCGTCCGGAGCGAGGTCGGCCAGACGCTGTCTCGCGGCGGTGTCGGTTCTGAGAGAGGCGGGCTGGAAGACGGGTAGTCCGCGGCTTTGGGCGAACTTCTTTACAGGGGTGGCGGATTTTCTTCGTCCGCGTCCCGAACGGCGGTCGGGTTGGGTGTAAACTCCAGCTATTTGGTGGCCTTCATCCAGCAGCGCGCTGAGCGAGGAAACGGCGAGTTCGGGCGTTCCCATGAATACGAGACTGAGAGGGTTTTCTGTCATTGGCATACCGCTCCGGTTCCTGAGAAGCCGCTGAAGGTCACTTTGTCGCCTATCTCTATGCCTAGCGCCGCCGCCATCCCCGCGTTTATCTCCAGATTGTACATCACAGGGGCTTCGGGGCTGTAAAACGGCAGGTCTGTCCTCTGCCGGCCCTCTGACGGGCGGGGCACGTTCCGATGGATGTCTAACACCTCGCAGTTGTCGCCTATCCAGACGAAATCGAGGTCGAATCGCATATTGTACATCCAGAAGGTGTGGGCGCCGGCTTCCTCAAAGACGAACAGCAAGCCCGTTCCCAGAGGAAGGCTGTCCCGGTCTGACAGTCCCTGTGTTCTGGCTTCCGGCGTGAACGCGATTTCAATGTCGAGCTTCACATCGCCGATGGTTATGGAGGGCGTGGACGGATCCGGGTCAATGGCGATGAAGGGTTGGGGCGTGGGACTTGATTGGGGCGTGGGTGTGGCGGTTGGTTCGGGCGTAGGGGTTGGATGCGGCGTGTGGACGGGCGTGGGCGTATGTGTGGGAGGAGGCGCTTCACGCTCAGGTGTCTGAGTTGGCGCCGGCGTGAATGTGGGGTGTGGCGTCAGAGTGGGGAGCGCGGTTCGGGTTGGGGCGGCCGGCTTGGGAGTGGATGTAGGCCAGGGCGTTTGGGTCGCGTCGGGCAGCGCGGATTGTGTGGGAGACGGTTCGGGCGGCGCGACCGGGCTGGGGTCAGGGGGCCGGTCGTCTGAGCAGGCGGCGGCGAGCGTCGCTAGCGAGATAAGCAAGGAGATGACGAGTGTCCGGGGGTCTGTGACGCGCATCTTTCTTCGTGTGCGCTCCAGAGTTGCGGAGGCGTTCAAAAGGGGCTTTCCACTTAGGCCAGTTCGACCCACGTAGCGCCGTTGCCCCCGAGTTCTCTGGGCTCAGGCCCAAAGTTTCTGACGGCGCGGCGGCGGCGCAGGTGTTCTCGCACCATGTTTCTGAGCGCGCCGGTTCCTCTGCCGTGGATCACTCTAATCTTGGGCAGTCCGTCGAGGTCGGCGTGGTCTAGGAAGTCGTCGAGCTTGATCTGCGCGTCGGCGACGCGCATCCCGCGCAAGTCGAGTTCCATGCTGTCCAGGGACGGAGCGAGGTCGGTTTTGACGACGGGGGTCTCGGAATCGGGGTTCTCAGGTTCGCTCTCTTCAATTCGGGATAGCCTGTGCAGGTCAACGTTCACTCGCACTCTGCCTATGGCGACTTCCGCGTCCTCGCCGTTGTCGGATATGGCGATTATCCGACCCTGAAGGTTCATTCCCCTGATGAAGACCGTGTCTCCGGCGGCAAGCGGGCGGGCGGCTATCTTTCGACGGCGGACTGGGGCGGGCGGTTCGACGGCGGCGAGGTCTCGGCGAATGCGTTCTATTCGGTTGCGGGTTGATTTCGCTACGACGCCGTTCGGCTCCGGGACGGCCCATTGCAGGGACGCCTCCGCGCTCTCTAGCTTGCGGTTGATGTCTTGGAAGCGGCGCATTATAGCGGATCGCGCGGAATCGAGCATATCGTCTCGGTGTCCAATCATGTACTCGACTTGCTCTTCCAGCTTGCGCCGCAACGATTCGACTTCGGCTCTCGCTCTGGAGGTGTCTTCGAGATTGGTCTGAAGTTGCAGCCGCTCTCTGTTGAGTTCGTTGAGCCAGTCCTCGAATAGGAGGTGCTGAGGCTCGATGAGGTCGCGCGAGTCTTGGAGTATGTCTTTGGGCAGTCCCAGTCGTTCGGCGACCGCCATGGCGTAGCTTCGGCCAGGTACGCCTATTGTCATCCGGTAGGTAGGCTCCAGGGTGTTCGGGTCGAGCTGGAAGCTGGCGTTCATCATGTCGTCGGACACCTCGGCGAAGGCGGCGACGTTCCTGTGGTGTGTGGTGGCTATCGTGGCGGTCTTCTTGCGGGCGAGGTGGGCGATGATTGCCTTTGCCAGCGCGGAGCCTTCTTCGGGGTCTGTGCTGGTTCCAAGTTCGTCCAGAAGCGCGAGCGAGCGCGGGCCGGCGTGTCTGAGGATGTTTATCACGCTGCGCATATGCGACCCGAAGGTTGATACTGAGTCCGCTATGCTCTGGCTGTCGCCTATGTCTGCGAACACGCCTTCGAAGACGGGGAGGGCGCTGCCCTGTTCCGCCGGAATCTGCAAGCCGGACTGGTGCATGAGGGCGGCGAGGCCGACGTTCTTCATCGCGACCGTCTTGCCGCCGGTGTTGGGTCCTGTAATCACCAGGGCGGACCATTCGGGCCCGATTGCGACGGTGAGCGGCACTGCGTCGACTTCCAGCAAGGGATGCCTGATGTTCACCAGACGCAGAGCCCGGCCGTCGTCAACTATGTCGGGGGTGACCGCGTGAATGCGCCGCGCGTATCTTGCGCGGGCTAGGGCGAAGTCCAGCTTGGCGGTCACGCGGTTGGCGAGGCGTATGTCGTCGGCGACCGCGCCGACGAGGGATGATAGCTCTCTCAGAACGCGGAGTACTTCGCGTTCCTCTTCCAGAGACAGTTCTCTCCATTGGTTGCAAAGTTCGACCGTAGAGAACGGTTCGACGAATACTGTCGCTCCGGTGTTGGAGGCGTCGTGAACTATGCCTGATATGCGGTGACGCCTCTCGGCTTTGACCGGCACGACTAGGCGGTCGCCCCGAACTGCGATGATGGGGTCCTGGAGCGAGTCTCGGACGCTTGACGATTGTATGAAGCTCTGAAGCGATTCGTTGACTCGTTCGTATGCCTGGCGCACCTGGTTTCTGAGAGCGCGGAGCGAGGGGGTGGAGCTGTCGGAGACTTCGCCGCGCCGTGTGATTTTTGAGCGTATCTGGCGCTGTATTTCATGAAGGTCGGGGATCAGTCCGGCCAGCTCGGCCATCATGGGCGCGACCTTATCAGCGCGGCGCGCGGCGGACCTGGCGCGCCTATGCACTTCGAGGGACTCGGCTATGGCCAGAAGTTCGTTTCCGGTGAGTACGCCGCCGAGCGCGGCGCGGGTCACAGACTCGGAGGTGTCGGTGTCGGACTGAAGGGTGAGGTCGCCAATTTCATCGAGCAACGCCCTGGCGTCCGCGGTTTCGCGCTGGAGCGCTTCGACGCGGCCGGGGTCGAAGGACGGGCGCATCTCCAAAGCGAGCTTTCGCGTCTCGTAGAAAGTTGTATGCTCGGCCAAGCGGAAGCGTATTTCGTCGAAATCCAGCAGCTTCAGCGCGGAGTCGTGGAGGTCTTCCAGCGAGCGAGCGTCATCGGTCTCCGGTCGGTCTTTGGTATTTGCGCTAGGTGAGGTGGACAATTGGCTGTATTCGCTCCGAGTCTAATTGTAACAGAGACGGATACCCGCTTTGGAATATATCTCGCGAGGCCGGAATGTGATTTGGTGATATACAACCCTGTGGACAGGCCGGAAAATGAGAAAGAGGGTCCTGAACCGAGCGCTGGCGGAAAGTCGTCCGATGACGCGGCGTTCCGCTAAAGATGGGCCGGAAAGTTCGGCAGCGTCCCGGGAGCGCTCGGATTGACGATGCGATGGTAGTGGAAAGGTCATGGATAGTGCGGCGCGCTTGGTTGACGGGGAACGCCGCGCGAAATAGAATCGTAGCGCTCGCAAGCGTTTTAGAATTGAGGAGGTGAACCCTGTGGCAGTTGTAGGATCGGGCGATTACCGGTATGAGAGAGTGGCCGAGTGGCCGAATATGCCCAAGTATTGGGAGTTCGGCGCGGCTTCGGACGGCGCGGTGAACTCTAAGGATGAGGTGTATATTTTCAGTCGTGGTCTCCATCCGCTGACTATCTGGGATACGGACGGCAATTTCATAAGTTCGTGGGGAGAGGGGACGTTCTCAGCGAATCCGCACGGGATATATATCGCGCCGAACGATAATGTTTGGCTGGTGGACCGCGATTATCATGTCGCGACAGAGTACACTCCGGGAGGGGAGGTTCTGCGGACGCTTGGGGAGAAGTTGGCGCCATCGCCGTCGTTCCAGGGGATGCCGTTCAATATGCCTTCCGGCTTGGCTATCGCTCCGGATGGCTGTCTGTTCGTGTCGGACGGGTACGGAGGCCACCGAGTTCACAAGTTCTCGCCGGACGGAGAGCTTATCAAGTCTTGGGGCAAGCAAGGGACAGGGCCGGGCGAGTTCGCGCTGCTTCACAACATCTGGGTGGATAAGAATAGCCGGGTTTACATAGCGGACCGCGAGAATAACCGTATGCAGCTCTTCGACGATGAGGGCAACTTCATTGAGGAGTGGACGGATATGACCGCGCCCGGCGATTTGTGGATACATGACGATATTATCTACGTCATAGAGCAGGGCGGCGGCAACGGGGTGAGCATATGGACGATGGACGGCGAGTTGCTGACGCGCTGGCGCGGCAACGAGGGCGCTGGGCTCGGCACGCTTATCGGCGGACACGGGATATGCGTTGATTCGCAGGGGAGCATATACGTGACGGAGATAGGCCGGGGCGAGAGGGTGTCCAAGTTCGTCAGAGTGTAGGTTGAACGGGACGATGATTTCAGGGCGAGTCTTGGAGGCTCGCCCTTTTTCTGCGCCGGCTCCAAGCGAATCACTCTATCTCGCGGGGAATCATGCTTACTGCATGCTCCGCAAAGCCGGCGTCGAAAGTGAATACATGGGCTGACTCGATCCGGGAAGCGAGAACGACAGTCCAGTCAACGAGGCTCAGGCCTCTGCCGGCAACGGCTTTGAAATTCTCCATTGCGGCGAAGTGTGTCGCGCTATCCACCCAAAAGACGCTGACATTCGGCTCAATGATTTCGAGGAACCGGGAGAGCGTGTCATATCCAAGACGGTGATGGACTAAAGCCACCGTCTCGGAAAGCGCGTATGAGGTAGTCCATATCTCGACATCGCGGTCTTTTATGACTTCATAATACGCTTGGGCGCTGTGATGGAACCTGTCGTCAGCGGAAATCAGCGCGTAGAACGCCGAGGTGTCTATGACTACTTTTTCAGGAGGACCCATGCCATGTCCGGTCAGCCAGATAATCGTCGTGTCGGACAGAGACGTCAGGGTTAGGGTCGCGGCCCATACCGACGATGCGCATCATCTTGTTGCCCTCCCGCACCTTGCGCGGAGTGATGGCAAGCGATACTAAGCGCATTTCCAAATCCAAGTTGGCTACTACTCCCCGGATTAGTGAAGAGTAATAGACCGGCTGCCCGGTTTCGTATCCCTCAATGGGGATGGTGGTGTTTTTTCTGATTGATCCCGGAGACTTCCCGAAGGCCGACTTGAACAATGAGACGATGGATTGGCGATTGACATGAGGGGTCATAAAATCATCCTGAATCAGGATGGCGCAGTGTTCAATGGCTTTGACAGCATCCTGTGAAGATGGCGTATCCATATCCATGACGGCGGTCAATCCTTTTACGCGGTGAGCCTTTTCTGTTTCAGTAAGACTAAAGCGCGGCCGCGAAACACGGTTCGGCTCTACGGCTTGGCGCACTATCCGGCTCACGTCCGGGAAGCTCCGCTTGAACAAATTCGGGTCAGCCTTGTATTTTGAAACCAAGAATTCAAACGCGGCTTTCTCAGGGCTGTTCGGGGTATTCGGCATATAATTCACATACATCTTTCCATGAATTCTTCTACTAGATTCGCCAGCCTGTCTTGGAGTCTATAACGTCTTCCCTCGTCCTTTGAGCGATCCAGTGGTCCGGTCTTAGGATTGGTTAAGGTATAGCTAACTCCGTACTTAGCATACAAATCTGAGAATTTACGCTCCCTGCCCATAGCCCACTGTCCATCAGCAAGCATGTCAGGCTCATATTCGCCTATCTTTCTGAGCTGTTCGCTGTCGGGTATCCAGTAGTCAAACGGTAGATACCGATTCCTAGATCGGCCAAATACATCCTGCGCTATATGACTGTGAGTATTGCGATAGCGCTTTACGATATTCAGGACGGTTCCTCTGAACTCAACCTGTGCGCCGTAAATCTCGCGCAATTGGCCGGCTCGGTAAAGAAAAGAGCCGGGTTGATATTTTTCCTCACTTGATTCGCTTGGGATGGGATTTACGCACGGGCTGAGAAACTGTTCTGGCGACCGTGAGGCCGAATACGCTGAGCGCGCCGGCGTCTTTCAGCGCATGGGCGGCGGACGCGGCCGTGGAGCCGGTGGTGGCTAGGTCGTCAACTAACAGTATGACCATGCCGCTGAGGTCGAGGTCGGATGCGAAATTTCCTATGACGTTGTTCCAGCGGCGCTCTCTGGATTGTGTGGATAGCTGGGACGGGGCGTTTCGGACGCGGGCGAGGCCGTCCGCGAGTAGCGGGATGTCGAGTCGTATGGCGAAGTGGGACGCTATAAGCGAGGCCTGGCTGTAACCCCGCCGACGTATGCGAGCCGGATGGCTTGGGACTGGAATGACACAGTCGAATCGCGCCGGGGAATCTTCCATGAATTCGGCAAGCAGATCGGCAAGTTCGGGGGCCAGCGTTCTGACGCCGCGATACTTGAGCAGCCTTATCGCTTTGTGAATTGGGCTCGCGGGCAGATAGAGGTACGGCGCTTGTATCCCGTCTATTTCGGGTTCTTTGTCGAGACACCAGCCGCAGATTCCGTCGGTTCCGGGGTTGGCGCATATCTCGCAGTACGGCTCTTCCAGCCGGGGCATTCGCTCGGCGCAGTCGGCGCATATGAATCCGCCCGGAACGCCGCAGCCGAGGCATCTGCGCGGGAACAGGATGTCCAGGGCCGGAGTCCATATACTCGCGGCCCTGCTGATTAGGTTTTTCATGTCGGCGGGCTTTCGGCGCGCTATCCGACCAGCCAGGCGTTCAGGTCGTCGCGGTTTCTGTCCAGCCAGGCGATGTTGTTGGACATTCTTTCCAGCACCTGACGTATTGTGCGCTCGGCGGATGGCACGGGGTGAGTGTCGAAGAAGTCTCTGACTTCCTCGCGCTTGGCCGGAGTGGTGAAGACCGAGGCGACGCTGACGAGCCTCATGATGGCGAACCCGCCCTCTCCGTAGCGTCTGTCGAATTCGTACCAGTTGTCTTTGAGGAACTGCCAGGCTAGTTCGCGGCCGTGCGGATTGGAGGCGGTGGCGACCATGACGCTGATTGTGTCCTGGCTGCGAACATGGTCTTCGTCGAGGGATCTGTTTAGTGTTTCCTGTACAAGTTCGGGGTCTGGGAATCCGGACAGCGCTCTCAGCAAGCGCAGCTTTTCTTCGTGAAGAGAGGCGCTCTTTTCCAGCTCCCACATGGTGTCGTAGAGGGTGTGGTCGCCGCGCCGTGCGGCCATAGAGAATGTGGCCACGCGGAGGTCTGCGGGCAGGTTGGACGGGTCTTCGACGTAGGCGTCGAACTTGCGACGCGCTTCGGAGAGAGTGTCTTGGTCGTCGAAATGTCCGAGTTGGGCGAGCGCGGTGGAGCGCAGCAGCGCATGACGATGCCCCTCCTCGGGCCTGGGGTCCCAGCCCACTCGGTCGCCGATGGGTTTGAATACGCGCCGTCCGAAGGCTTGGTAGGAGGTGTGGAAGTTCTCGTGGGACAGCAGGTTGTCGAGCGCGTTCAGCGCGGAGGCTAGGTCGCCGACTACGGAGGCGTCGTTTTCGTTTGAGTACGCCTCGACCAGGTTCAGGTACGCGGAGGCGGGTATGCGGCCGGCTTTTGCTAGGGCGTAGGCGTCGGACTGGAGTCCGAGCCTGTCCTGCGCGGGCAGGGTGAGGCTGGCAATCGGAGATTTTAGCCGCTCTATCTCGTCGTCCGCGTACATGACCCTGAAGAAACCTGATTGGCCCGGGTTCACCTTGATCCACTCGTCGCTGGAGCCAAAAGACGCGGGTCGCAGAGTCAGGCCGGATTCCGAGGACTCCATCAGGCCGCGCGCAGGCTCGGCGTTGGACGCGGTTCTGGCGGTTAGAGGGACCTTCCAGACGGAGGTGTCGCCGGACTGGTCCTCTCCCAGAATTTCGTCGTAGAGGAATCGGGATTGGGATAGGCCGACTTCGATTGAGTCGCCGGCCCGGTTGACGGACGCTTCTAGTACCGGGTAGCCGGTCTGGGATGTCCATGTGTCCATGATTTCGGAGACGGGTTGGCCGGACGCCTCTGCGAGCGCGTTCCAGAGGTCGCGGGTGCGGGCGTTGGCGTACTGGTGGCGCCGGATATAGATGCGGAGGCCATTCCGGAAGGTGTCGGCGCCGAGGTAATGTTCCAGCATACGGAGAACGGAGCCACCCTTGGAGTAGCTGATGGCGTCGAAGAGTTCACCAATTTCGGCGGGGTTGTTGACGGGCTGTTCGATGGGGTGGGAATTTCGGAGTCCGTCCAGGTTGAGGGCGGAACCGGTGTCGTGGGTGAGGAACTGGGTCCACATCTCCCATTCCGGGTGGAGGTGGTCAACCGCTTTGTCTCCCATCCAGGATGCGAAACTCTCGTTGAGCCAGAGGTCGTCCCACCACTCCATGGTGACGAGGTCTCCGAACCACTGGTGCGCCATCTCGTGCGAGATTATAGCGGCGACTATCTCGCGTGTGCCGGCGGAGCTGTCCACCGGGTCAACGAGAAGGGCTACTTCCCGGTAGGTAATCGCGCCCCAGTTCTCCATCGCGCCCGCCGCGAAGTCGGGTATGGCTATGTGGTCAAGCTTGGAGAGGGGGTAGGGCGTTCCGAAATAGTCGTGGAAATAGTCCAGCAGCGCCATAGATGTCTCGAGCGCGAACTGTCCCTTGTCCTCGTTGCCGCGCGTGGCCCACACGCGCATGAGAACGCCGTCGCGCGTTCTGTCTTGTACGCAGGCGAGGTCGCCGACTATGAAGGCGAGCAGGTACGTTGACATCACGGGCGTTTCGGCGAAGCGGACGACTTTCTTCCCTCCGTCGGCGCTAGTGGAGGACACCGGCTCGGTGTTGGATATGACTTCCAAGTTCTGGGGGACGACGAGGGTAACGTCGAAGGCGGCCTTGACCGCGGGTTCGTCCCAGCAGGGGAAGGCGCGTCGCGCGTCGGTGGCCTCGAACTGGGTTGTCGCCATCCAGCGCTGGTTTCCGTCCACGTCGGTGTACGACGAACGGTAGAAGCCTCTGAGCTTGTCGTTCAACTCGCCTGTGAACTCGATAGCGAGTTCGGCTTCGCCTGCCGGGATGGCGTCGGCGAAGCCGAACGTTACCGTCTCTTTCTCTTCGTCGAAAGATATGGACTCCGGTCGGCGCTTCGAGCCGTCGGGCAGCGTGAGGTTCGCGGCCTGAATGGCTATCTCGGCGCTGTTCATCTGGATGGCGGACACAGGCTCGTCAATCCGTATGGCGATGGTTTCGCCTCCGGTGAAGGTGAAGTTGTCCAAGTCGGGTTGGAGAGTGAGAGTGTAAAGCGTGGGTTTGACGGTTGTTGGGAGTTTCCACTCGTTGGAAGATGTCATTCTTGTTTCCTGTTTGGGTTTAGGATGCTGTCCAGTTGGGGGCGCGCTTTTCGGAGAAGGCTCGCGGTCCCTCGACGCGGTCGGCGGAGGCTATCTGCTTCTGCTGCTCGCTGTAGTTTCGGCTGAATGCGATGTCGTAGGGCATATCCGCGCCCTGGTATGCCATCTGCTTGCTGGCGCGGACGGACAGGGGGGCGCATTCGAGGATCTCGTTGGCCCAACGTTCGGCGGCGGGCATGAGGTCTGCCATCGGGACGACCTCGTTTACGAGGCCGATGCGGTAGGCTTCCTGCGCCGATATGTGTCTAGCGGTCAGCATCATGCCCATGGCTACCTTTGTCGGCACGTGCCTGGGGAGGCGGAATACGCCTCCGGCTCCGGCGTAGAGTCCGACGCGGGGTTCGGGCAGGCCGAGTTTCGCGTGGTCTGCGGCGATGATGATGTCGCAGGCCATGGCTACTTCGAGTCCGCCGCCGAGCGCGTAGCCGTTGACGGCGGCGATGATTGGTTTCCAGCACTCGAAGTCGGAGGTTATGCCGCCGAAGGGGGCGCGGTGGGCGCGCGCTCCCGGCTCGTCGCGGCGCTGGTCGCGCTCGGCGGTGTGCCTGAGGTCGTTGCCCGCGCTGAAGGCTCGCTCCCCCGCGCCTGTAATGATGGCGACCCAGGCGTCGGGATCGTCGTTGAAGCGCGTGAAAGCGTCGTAAAGTTCAGCATTGGCGGGCGGATGCAGCGCGTTGAGACGTTCCGGGCGGTTGATGGTCACGTAGGTGATACGGCCCTTCTGTTCGTAGGTCAGGAATTCGTATGACATGGCGTGCTCTCTCTTTATTTGCAGGAATTGTCGGATGTTGAGACTGTCAGAGTAGAGTATATCAGAGCGCTGATTTACCAGCCCTGATTCCACTTTTCTCGGAAGGCGATTTCTTCGACGGGGGCGCGGCGGGTGGGGCCGTACTTCACGTTGTCGGCCGGGAAGCCGACAGGGAGAAGGGCGGCGGTTTCCACATTGTCGGGTATGTCGAGGAGGGTCTTTATCTCGTTCTCGTAGCGTTTGTGGAGGCTGGTGAGGCAGCTTCCGAGTCCGAGTCCGCGCGCGGCGAGAAGCAGATTCTGGACGGCGGGGAATATGGAACTGCCGCGCCCCATTGTCGAAGGCCCGCCATCGTGTTCTATGCAGGCCATGATGAGGACGGGAGATTCGGCCATGTGCCTTGCGAGATAGTCGGCGGATCGGCGGACATGGGACTGGATAGAGGGCGGATTGGGGTTGTCTTTGCCGTATGCGGCTTCCCAGCCTCTCTCGTAGTAGTCGCCGATAACGTCTTTGGTCCGCTGGTCGCGTATGACTAGGAACTTCCAGCCCTGCCGGTTGCCGCCGCTGGGGGCTTTGGTCGCAGCTTCTATTAGCTTATGGATGAGTTCGTCGGGAATGGGGTCGGGCTTGAAGTAGCGAATGGCTCGCTGGGAGTAGAGCGCGTCGAATAGTCGGATGTCTTCTGACATGGTTTCACCTCGCAGTGTTTGGCTTAAGTTTACGCGGAGCCGAGGCGGCGGGCAATGGCGTGGAACGGGAACTTACGGCTCCGACACAGCCGGTCGGCGGACGTTTTTCTTGGGCGCCCGACTAGGAGCTATCTCAGAACGGGACGTGAACGAGGTGACGGTTGCGCCGTATCAGTTCCCCGCGGCCGGACTTGCCGGAAGCGGTCGGCCGCGGGGGAGGCGCTGTCTAGTCGTGAGGGTGGGTGTGGTCTTCAGGCGGCTTGAAGAGCGAAATTCGGTTGCCCGCGATGTCATTGAAGATGGCCAGGGAGCCGAATCCGCCTTGTACGTCGGTGGGCTGTATCAGGGCCGTCCCGCCCAGACTCACAGCCTTGTCCAAGTATGATTGCAGGTCGTCAACCGCCACCGCGATGGAGGGGGCGTTGGGCGGCATTCCTTCCATGTGTTCGAATATGCCGCCGCCGATGCCGTTTTCTTCCCGCTGAACGATGCGATAGTTGGCCGGCTCGATGTAGCTTACCTGCCAGCCAAACATCTGGGTGTAGAAGTCCTCGACAGCCTGGGCGTCGGGGCCTCCGACCTCGAAGTGGACGACGGGCGGCGCGGCGCCCTTCGGGGGCATTTCTCCGTCCCACTCGGTCGGCATTGAGTACAGCCCCATGAAGTTGTTCGCGGGGTCTGTGAACATTGCGATGGATCCGAAGCCGGGAGCTATCTCCATGGGAGGCATTGCGGTTGCGCCGCCGGAAGCGGATATTTTGTCCAAAGCGGCCTGAAGGTCGTCAACCTGGACGTAAACGGTGACGCAGTTGGTGGGCATCCCTTCCTGGGCTTGGAATACGCCGCCGCCGATGCCGCCTTCGTTGGCATGCACCAGGCCGTAGAAGCCCATATCTTCGCCCTGGGTCTCGATATTCCAGCCGAACAGCTCTCGGTAGAACTGCTGCAGGGCTGGGCCGTCGGGTCCCGCGATTTCAAAGTGTACTACTGGATTTCCCATTGATTCTCCTTAGTTTTGTAAATTGTACGCTGTTTAGCGCTTGTACAGAACAAATATAGAACGAACTTGGGTTCGTGTCAAGGATATTGGGGACGGAATCAGGATGAATTCGCGCCAATTTGGTTGGTCAGATCAAACAAGACATTCAAAGCGCAGTAGAATATCGTGACTCATAGCTTGAGGCTTTCGCAATGCGAACATGGCTGTCGGCTGTTATAATGGCGCCCTAACCGAGAGAAGGGACAGGCGCGGCGCGTATGGTTTTAACCAAAATTCGAGATGTGCGGCGGCTGCCGCATCTGGCGGCGCTGAAACACAGGGACTATCGCTACACATGGACGGCGAATATGTTCTCCGGCGCGGCTATGTGGACGTTCATCGTGGCGATATCGTGGCTGATTCTCCAGAAGTCGGACAGGTCCGGGGACGTGGGGATCGTTACGTTCGCGTCTATGCTGCCGTTTCTGCTGGTCTCGCCGATCGCCGGGCTGATGGCGGACCGTATGGACCGCCGCATTGTGGCGCGCTTCACCTTCATTGCCAACGGGGCTGTCACCGCGATAGTGGCGGCGCTGGCCATCGCGGATGTCGTTGTACTTTGGCATCTTGTCGTTCTGACTTTCGTTTCGGGTTCGATGAGGTCCATGCAGGAGCCGGCTATGGCTTCTCTCATACCGAACCAGGTGCCGAGAGAAGATCTGCTCAACGCTATAACGCTGAACGCGGCGACCCGGCACGGCGCGCGCTTTTTCGGGCTTCTGGTGGCGTCGCCCCTGCTGGCGATAGACTTCATTGGCGTGTCGGGAGTACTGGTTCTCAGCGTGGTATGCCAAGGGGTGGGAACGCTGTTCATATCGCTTGCCAGAACCCGCTCCACGGGCGAATCCGTTCCGCGGCACGGCTTGGCGCGCAGCATGATTGACGGGCTTGTCTATATATACACAAACCGGATGATAGCTATTTTCATTATGCTGGTGGCTTTTCACTGCGCCCTTGTGATGTCGTTCGACTCGGTTCTTCCGGTATTTTCTCGGAACGAACTGGGCGCGGTGGACGGCTCTATTCTAGGGTACATGGTGATGGGGTTCGGAGCGGGTTCGCTGGTCGGAACTGTGATTATGGCGGGCGTGAGGAGCGAGAGTCGGAAGGGGCAGTGGCTGATGTGGACAGGAATCATCAGCGGACTGACGCCGATTATGCTTGCGTTTAGTCCGAATGCGGCGACGGCGGTTCTGGTTTCTGTCCTTATGGGAGGGTCGCAGTCAACGTTCATGGCGTTGACGACCACCTATGTCCAGTCTATTGCCCCGGACAGGCTGCGAGGCAGGATATCCAGCCTGTATATATTGCACGCGGGCGGGATAATGGCATTCGCCAATCTGGGATACGGATTCATAGCGGACGCGTTCTCTTCTCCGCCCATCATGTATATCTCGGCTATAGTGTTCTTGGCGTTTCTGTCGGCTTTCGGAATCACGCTGCCCGACCTACGCAGAGTTTACAGGACGGGTCGCGCCGTCGCGTGATAGGACGATTGCCGCGATGATAGGGGGAGTGCATTGACGATTCGCAAAGCGGTTATGCCGGTGGCGGGATTCGGGACCAGATTTCTTCCGGTCACCCGCGCGGTTCCCAAGAATCTGCTGCCCGTTTTCGACCGGCCCTCGATACATCTGTGTGTTGAGGAGGCGGTGGAAGCGGGTATAGAGGAGATTGTTTTTATCGTGTCCGAAGGGCAGGGGGAGCCGATAGCCCGCTACTTCAGTCCGCAGCCCGCGCTGGAACAAGCTTTGACCGCCAGAAACAACGTCGGCGTCCTCAAGCAGATGCGCGAGATAGCGGAGATGGCGAACGTGACCTGCGTCGCCCAAACTGAGCAGATGGGGCTGGGACACGCGGTTCTGATGGCGCGGGAAGTGGTTGGAAACGAGTCTTTCGCGGTCTTTCTGCCGGACGATGTGATATGGTCGGACAGTCCTACCATCGGCGATATGATCGAGATTCACCGGGAGACAGGGGGGAACGTGGTGGCGCTGGAAGAGGTTGCGGACGAGGTTGTGCCGAGCAAGGGAATCGTGGCGATGGAGCGGATTTCGGACTCCACGTCGCGGATTGTGGGAATGGTCGAGAAGCCGGCGCCTGAGGAGGCTCCCTCGAACCTGGCAATCGTGGGCAGGTACGTCCTGGGGGCGGAGATATTCGATGTTCTTGAGGATACCCCGGCGGGCGCGCTTGGCGAGATACAGCTTACGGACGCGATAGCGTCTCAGATTGAGTCGCCGGGTGTGTATGGCTACCACTTCGGCGGCGAACACCAGGATGTCGGCGCTCCGCTTGGAGCTCTGAAGGCGTCGGTGATGGCCGCGCTCAGGCGGGAAGACGTCGCGGACGACCTGCGGAATTGGCTGACAAGCGTTAGCGGATAGCGAGTGGAGAGAGATAACGGCTCTCCGCCCATGAAAGGGGAATGCAATGGAAAAGGCGCTCAACGGCATTCGGATAATAGACCTCACCCAGTTCGAGGCGGGGACTTCATGCACCCAGATGCTGGCATGGCTGGGCGCGGACGTGATTAAGGTGGAAGAGCCGACACACGGCGATCCGGGCCGGACGGCTATGGGGAATCCCTCCATTAAAGGCGCGGACTCTTCGTACTTTCTGAATCTTAACTCGAACAAGAGAAGCGTCACCCTGAACCTGAAAAGCGAAGAGGGGCGCGGCGTATTCTTCGATCTGGTGAAGCAGGCAGACATAGTGGCGGAGAACATGGCTCCGGGCGCCATAGAGAGGCTGGGAGTGGGCTGGGACGTTCTTAGAAAGGTGAATCCTAAGGTGATACTGGCGCGTATCAAGGGGTTCGGGACATACGGACCGTATAGCGAGTACAAGAGCTTCGACCCTGTGGCTCAGGCGGCGGGCGGAGCGGTGTGCGCCACCGGTTTCGCGGATTCTCCGCCGGTGCGTCCGGGGATAACGATAGGGGACACGGGAACCGGGATGCACGCCGCAATCGGCATACTGGCCGCTCTCTGGCAGAGGCAGGCCAGCCGCAAGGGGCAGGTGGTTGAGGTCTCCATGCAGGACGCGGTTGTGAACGTGGCGCGAATCTGGATGAATTCGTATGCGGACACGGGGCAGTCGCCTCCCCGACGAGGGGCGGAGCGCTGGCCCGGACGACCCGGCTCCGGGCTGTTCAGGTGCGCTCCGGGCGGTCCGGACGACTATATCTATATGACCGCGCTCGCTCGCAGAAGCAGGATGTGGAACGCGCTTCTAACCGCTATCGGCAGGGAAGACCTGATTGAGGATGCTGTGTATTCCGACCCCTATAATCACCCGGAGGTCTCGGAAGAGATAAACGACATGATAGAAGCCTGGACGATGAAGCATACCAAGCGAGAGGCGATGCGGATTCTGGGGGAGGCCGGCGTGCCGTGCAGCGCTTGCATGAACGCGGACGATATATATAACGACCCGCACCTGAAAGAGCGCGGCATGATAGTTAGCTACGACCACCCTGTTCGAGGAGAGTTCACTATGCCGGGCTGTCCGGTGCAACTGGAGGACTCGCCGGTGCGGGTGACGCCTCCGCCGCTCTTGGGACAGCATACCGATGAGGTGTTGGGCGAGATGCTGGGCTATACAGAGGAGGAGACTTCGAGGTTGCGGGTGGCGAGCGTGTTGTGAAGCCGTGATTAGCGACGAATATAAGCGACTTGTGTGCCGGCGACTTTGTCGTGCAAAGTCTGCTTGTCCTGATCCCACAGGGGCCAAAGGTTGTCTATTATGATTATGACGCCGAACGTAAATAAGGATATAAGTCCAAACAGGAGCGCCTTCACTAGGAACTCTCTCACGAACGTCATGCCCCATCTAAGCGGTTCGCCGCTGTGGGCGCGCACTGCGTGAATGCCGACTATCTGCTTGCCTGGGGTTTGGCCTCTATCAAGTACAATTAGCCACCAGATCAGGTATCCTATGAACAGCGTAAGCGGGAAAAGTATGGCATCCAAAATCACGGCGGCCAAACGTATTCCCCATCCCGCGAGTTCTACATTTCCACTTGTCATTGCGTTCTTCTTATCTTGCTGTTAGATCCCCGGTATGAGAGGCGGATGTCCCTAAAATATAAGGCTATCCTTTGGATAGGCTTTCGTCAAGCACCTCGAGTAGGTCCTTGGCTTCCTTTTGGCCCTCCTGTCCGAGCGAGCCTATGCCCTCCTCAAACATCTGGAGGCAGAAGGGACATGAGACGCCGACCGTTCTCGCTTCGGTGTCTAGGAACTGCTCGGCGCGAGCGTGGTTGATGCGCCGGCCTTTCGATTCTTCTATCCACATATGTCCGCCGCCCGCGCCGCAGCAGAATCCTCGCTCCCGGCAGCGGCTCATCTCGACCAGCTTGACGCCGGGTATGGCTTCGGCTATCTGCCTGGGCGCGTCGTAGATGTCGTTGTGCCTGCCCAGGTAGCAGGAGTCATGATAGGCGACTGTCATGTTTATCTCGGCTACGGGCCTTATCTTTCCCCGGCTGATCAGGTCGTTGACGAATTCGGTGTAGTGAAGGACTTCGTAGTCGCCTCCGAGATGCGGGTACTCGTTCTTGATTGTGTTGAAGCAGTGCGGGCAGATGGTTACAATCTTCTTGACGTTGTATGTGTTCATTGTCTCGATATTCTGTTGCGCCATTATTTGGTACAAGTACTCGTTGCCCATGCGCCGGGCGGGGTCGCCGGTGCACGACTCTTCGCTGCCCAGAATGGCGAAATCCACGTCCGCGCGCTTGAGGACGGACGCCATGGCTCGCGCGATGTTCTGGCTGCGCTGCTCAAGCGCGGCGGTGCAGCCGACCCAGAATAGTATCTCGGCGTCCGGTTTTTCGGCTAAAGTCGGGACATTGAGGCCATCGGCCCAGTCGGTGCGAGAGTAGGTCGTCCCGCGCCAGGGGTGGCCTCGCTGCTCCATGCTCAGAAGCGCGTTCATCGCGGTATCGGGCATGGAAGCCTGTTCCATAACGAGGAAGCGACGCATATCTATGATTGAGTCAATATGCTCCACCCCAACCGGGCATTCCTGAATGCAGGCTCCGCAGGTAACGCAGTCCCAGAGCGCTTCTTCGGATATCCAGTTTCCTATCAGTGGCTTCGAGTCCTGCTCGTCATTGCCGGAGGACACTCTATCCCCGAACTCTAGGACGTGTTCTTTCATATTCTCGACAATGTGCATAGGCGATAGTATCTTGCCGGTGATGTTGGCCGGACAGTTGTCGGAGCAGCGTCCGCATACGGCGCATGAGTAGCCGTCCAGAAGCTCTTTCCAAGTGAAGTCCTGAATTTTGCTCGCGCCTAGCGCCTCTTCGTTGTCCAGGGCGGCTTCAAGGTCCGGGGTGGGCAGAGTTCCGCGCTCTTCCAGCTTTCGGGTGTAGAAGCTGATGGGGGCGGCGACGATGTGCATATGCTTGGAGAGCGGTATGTAGAGCGAGAATCCGAGGATGACGGCCAAGTGCAACCACCAAAATACGCCCTGCAACGCATTGGCGAGGTCGCTGTTCAATCCCGCGTTGGCGAACGCTTCGCCAATTGGACGTCCTATCAGCGCGTCGGCGTGGGGTCCGCGCCCGCCGGACGCCACGTAGAAGGCCTCTGTCAATAGCGTGAACAGCATGAGCGACGCGATGAGTAGGAGTATTATCGCGGATTCGCCCTTCTGGGTCAGGTCGAAGCTGAGACGGCGCGGTGTTATGCCCCAGCGCCGGATCGCCGCCCATACTAGGATGACGAAGAATAGAACCGCCATTATGTCTAGGTAGGCGGTGAATATCCTGACTCCGGTATCGGTAAGAATGGTTTCGGGAGAATTCTCGCCATATCGAATCGGCGAAGATGTATAGGATGTAGCTGGCGGTGAAGGATAGGAACCCCCAGAATATGAAGAAGTGGGCGAGTCCGGCGCGGTCTCTTAGGGAGACGCTCTGCAAGACCTTTCGCTGTCCGAATATATAGGGGAGCGCGCCGAAGAGACGACGGACGGGCCGGTCGAATCTTTCGGGGTTTTTGCCGAGCAGTATGAGTCTGAACACGCGCAGATAGAGGATGTATCCGGCGGCGGCGAACGTTCCTAGGGATAGAGCGTATACTGCCAGCCAGACTGGGATGATTCCGAACACGTCGCCGGGCGGGACCATGGTCAAAACTCCTGTGTATGATGGTTGCAGAATATCAGGATTGAGTGTAGCGGAGTTTAGCACAGCGCGATACGAGTCGCTATTCGGCTATTCTGTACAGCAGAAGGACAGTCGCTCCGGTGGCTATCCAGAGGATGACCGCCAATATCATGGGACGGTCGCTTATGATGATCTCTTCAGGACTCTCCCCGATGTCGTCGCGCGTGTGGACGAGGTATATGTACCTGAATACGCCGTATATTACAAAGGGCAGGGTCAGCATCATGGAGTGGTTGTCCGGCAGGTTTTCGGCTGTGAATGTGTACAGGGCGTAGCTCGCCAGCGCGGATGTGGCGACGACGCCTATCATCTGGTCGAGCATTCCGAGTGTATATGTGTGCAGGATTCGGCGCTGGTCGCCGGCGGCCTCGCCGGCGCGAGCGAGTTCGCTTCTTCGCTTGGCCAGGGCTATGAAGAGAGAGCCTAGCCCGGCGCAGATGTATAACCATGGAGATACGGGCGCGCCGATGACTACCGCGCCTCCCAGCGCTCGCAGCACGAATCCGAACGCGACCGCAAAGACATCCAGCAGCGGGATGTTCTTCAAGCGCGCCGAATAGACAGCCTGTACCAGAAGATATACGAGCGACACGATGCCAAGCGGAAAGCTGAGGGCGAATGCGAAGGATAGTCCCGCAATAAGGAGGAACGTCGCGGCCGCAACGGCGAGACGAGGCGAAAGGGCGCCGGACGCTATCGGTCTGTTTCGCTTGGTGGGATGGGCGCGGTCTCGTTCGACATCCGCTAGGTCGTTCAGCAGGTAAACCGCGCCGCTCATGATGCAGAAGATGAGCGCGGCCCCGATAGCGCGGACGGCGAATAGCGTCGCGGTCTGTGGCTCGTCGAATGTCCACGCTTCGTTGACGCTGAAGAAAAAGGGCAGGAAGACGGTGAGGTTCTTTGTCCATTGGCGCGGTCGCGCAGACTTGGTAAGCGCCAGTATGGTCGCGGATATGCCGGTCTTTCTCTTCTCGTCCACACCGAAATGATATGGGCGCGGGCTTGTCTTAGTCAAACGCGGAGGTTCGGCGTTCGCGGCTCCCGCTACGGCGAATCCGGCGCTGCGACAGCGATACGCGCGGCGCCAATGACGCTCTCTCCGTACATGGCCCGGACTCGGTATATGCAGCGGACGTTCGGCTCGATTTCCGTCGTGTCCGCGCCGGTGTCCGAACAGGCCGCCGCCAAGAGCGCAAGCGTCGCCTGAACCACCCACGGCCTGCGGAGATTAGGAGCGCGGCGCCCATGCGGTTCACCGTCCTTTCTCTGCTATCTATATAGCTCTCCCATGGCCGCTGCATCTTTGGGAGAGGAGCGCGCTCCTCCGGCGAGCCAGGGCGCGTCAGCCCAGTTCGCAGCGCAAGGTGGAGACCTGTCTGCCGCCCAGATCGAACGGTTCTCCCTCGCCTACGCTTCTGAATCCCGCCGACTCGAACATGGCCACTTTCTCATCATCCTCAACCGATACGGTTGCCCAGATAGGGGAAGCGTTCCTGTCCGCGCCCCAGTTGGTCGCCCGCCGAATCAGCGCTCTCCACGACTCCGTCTTCTCCCTGCGTGTGAAACCGTCCACCCTGCATCCGCCGCCACCGAGCCGAGCGGTCGAAAGACCCGCGATACGCCCCAGCTCATCGCCCGCGCAGAACCACGCCCCCTGTCCGTCCTCTGCCAGAGCGGAGTAACGGCGATACAGGCCAAGGCAGGAGTCCTGTAAGGCGTAGCGAGTGGACAGCATAGCCGTGTTGATGTCCAATATCTGCCAGTCGTGCGGAGACACAAGAAGAGGTATCATAGCCGCGCGGTCGGCGGGAGAAGGGTCTCTGACCTCCACCGACCCGATGCTCCGGAAGTAATCAACGAGAAACTCTTCGGGAGAGTTCCCGTCCAGAACGTTGACCATCAGGTTCGCGCCCGCGAGCTTGCGCCACCCGAGACGGAAGTAGATTCGCGCCGCGTTTGGGTTCACTGTTCCCAGAAAGAGGGCCTTCCCGCCTCGTTCCGCGAAATCGTCCCTAGCCTGTCGCGTGAGCTCAGTGGCGATGCCGGAACGCCGAGCTTCCGGGTCGGTGGCGACCTCACCCAATCCGCCCAGAATCGGCAGCGTCCTCGAAGAGGCCACCAAGCACGCGCCCGCCAACTTGTCCCCTAGTCTCCTGACATATACCGCGATGGAACTCTGCGGGCCCTCATCGCCCAGCAGCGCGTTGCGAGTCAGATCAATGGGGCCTCCGAATATCGGCTCCCAGAATCCGAAGAGCTCGGCCACTAGGCGCGATTCCAGAGGCGCTTCAAGTCTCATTGGCGCACTTCCATGCCGGGAGTATCCGCAATGGCCGCATTCGCATAGCGCCGGACATCAGACACTGTCCGCGACCTGAACAAAGCCGGCGCGTCGCCCGCTCCAAGAAGATGGACTGCGCGACACACCGATTAGCTTATCGAGCCGCGCCAGATGGCTGGTCCCCGCCCTCGCCCAGGTCCTCGAGATTGAGCGAGTCTATAAAGTCGCTGAAAGCCGACAGGCTCCTCAACTCCTCTTCCGTCGGTGGGCGAGACTCCTCCTTGTCTTCGGAGGACAATACGGCCTTCCCCGTTTCCTGGTCCATGCGGACGCCGGCCTTGTCTATGACCGAGTCCGCGGCGAATATAGGAGCGTGTGTTCTGACGGCCAAAGCTATGGCGTCCGAGGGGCGGGAATCTATCTCGGTTTCCGAGCCGTCATGCCGCAAAACTATCTTCGCGTAGAACGTGTCGTCGCTGAGTTCCGAAACCAGTATATGGTTGACCCGCGCGCCCAGCGACTGTATCACCGATTCCAGCAAATCATGTGTCAACGGGCGAGGAACGCTCACCTCTTGGAGTTTCACCGCAATCGCATCCGCCTCATTCGCCCCTATCCATATGGGCAGGTATCGATCTGAGTCCTTATCCTTCAGAATAACCACTCTCTGGTAGTTCTGAAGGCTGACACGAATGCTGTCTATGGACATCTCCCGCATAGCTGAGCTCCCCTCCTGACTAGCTGAATCCCAATTTTATGCCGACCCCAATCGGGTGTCAACGCATTGTCAGTCCTAAATCCGAAGTCAAACTGAGGATAACGCTCAGTCGCCGCAAGTGTCAGAGAGCCGCCGCTCTCTTATAAAGTCGGACACTCGCTCTCCTATCATTATAGATGTGGCGTTGGTATTCGCGCGGATGCAGTCGGGCATGATGGAAGCGTCCGCCACCCGCAAGCCATCGAGACCGTACACCTGTCCACGCTGGTCAACCACGGCCATCGGGTCTGAGGAAGGCCCCATCTTGCAGGTGCCGGATATGTGGTGGCTGGTGGTTGCCGTCCGCAATATCCAGTCGTCCAGCGCGTCGTCGGACGCCAGGTCGGCTTCCGTCGGGTCAGTCAGGTCGCCGATATAATCCGACATGGCGTCCTGCCCGGCTATCTCTATGCAAATTCGCGCCGACTCCCTCATTCGCCGCATATCGAACTCGGTGGCGAGCAGGTTATAGTCCAGATACGGCTGGATGCGCGGATTCGGCGTTCTCAAGCGAATCTCGCCCGCGGATTCGGCCAGATATATCGCGGCGGTCATGCCCAGCCCCGGCGGGCCCTCCCCGGTGTCCATATAATACAGTCTCCGGGTGGCGTAGGAGATGGGATGGATCAGCATATCGTTTCGCAGACGCGAGCCGGCGGCGGTGTATCTCAGAACGAACTGCAGGCCCGGCGCGTACCTGTTCTGGCTGTATCCTTCCCGCGTGTTCCACCTTAGAGAAACCTGCGGATGGTCTCTCAGATTCTGACCCACCCCCGGCGAGTCGTGGACTGTTGGAACGCCCATATCCGACAGGTGGCCTGCGGGGCCAACGCCCGACAGCATCAGCAGGTGCGGCGAGCCAATGGCGCCGGCGGACAGGACTATCTCTCTCCCGTTGACCGCCTGCGTCTCGCCGTCCCTCTCGACTTCCACGCCGACGGCCCTTTTCCCGTCGAATATCACGCGGAGAGCCAGCGCTTGAGACATTATGTGAAGGTTTGGCCTGTCCCTGGCCGGGTTGATGTACCCTATGTTGGTACTCCAGCGGATGCGATTTGGATTGTTGAACGGACACGGCCCCACTCCGGTCGAGTCCGGGTCATTATGGTCCGGAGAGTCGCCGAATCCATACTGTCTGCACGCCTCAAACCACGCCCGCTGGTCGGACAGCCACTGGTCGGGAGTGTGCCTGCGGATGATGATCGGCCCGTCCGTCCCGTGGAAATCGTCCGAAAAGTCGGTGTCGGTTTCCACTCGCCGGAAATAGGGCAGCAATTTCTGGAAGCTCCACTCATCATTGCCCCACGACGCCCAGTCGTCATAATCTTCCGGGACGCCGCGTAGGAATATCTGCGCGTTGACCGCCGAGGAGCCGCCGGTCGTCCGCCCGCGCGGAACCAGCATCGGAATGGCTCTGTCCGTCGCCCGCGCGACAAAATGCCAGCGATTGTTGGACTCCACAGCGTTTACCAAAGCGTCTCTTCCTCTCAGCCCGTGTCCGTAGCCAAATTTGACATCGGGAGGCATACTATCCAAGTTGGGATAATCCGGCCCCGCCTCGATGAGCAGGACGGAGATATCCGAGTCTTCGGTAAGACGGCCCGCGAGAACGGCCCCCGCAGACCCCGCGCCTACGATGATGTAGTCATATGTCATTGCCTTTGACTCCGTATGCTGATTGGCTCGGACGGCTCCGCCCTTCCGCTATTCAACGATGTCGAAGCGTTCGGATTCGGGCGGACGCGCCCATAGCTCACCCGCGCCCGACATCGCGCGCTCACGCTCCGGACTCGCTCGCCACGAATCGTATATCTCGCCGCTCTCCCAGGCGACAAGCGTGGTTATCTTCGCAGGCTCCGACCTGGAGATGAGCGTCCGGCGGCTTATGAATCCGGGATGCTTGCTCTGCGCTTCGCCGTTGCCGTCAAGCAGCCTCCGCGCCTCGCTGACCCGGCCGTCTTTGGCCCAGTGGTGAGTGAGAACTCCGATCATAGCCACCTCCCGCTCGGCGCCAAAGGAATCAGCGCCTTTTAAGATATACTACACAATTACCACTGTGCCATGTTACAATATCCGTTACAGAACAAAAGTACTTTATGGGGCATAAAGACTGATTTATCACTGATGGCTCACCCCCGAAGATTTTCGGATCATCGCTAACTCAGGTATCTGTAGGCGACCGACACCTAAAAACCCATCTGAATCTGCGTCGCAGATGAGACGCTATCCACCCGTCGCTTCCGACCCGGGTCCGCCGGCTTTGAAAACGCTTCGCTTCGACAGATACATCTTTCTTTCAGGCAGACAGCATCATAGCGAGCCGTACAGCAGAACCCGCATGGGACTGTAAGGTACAATAAAATACTACATTTATGGTCTGACTATGCTATAATTGCAAACATAACTAGAACGAATGTGTGCCGGAAGTGTATCGAGAGCGATGTCGCCGGCGTGTTTCCGCCAATCGAAACTGCGCTATTGCTTATATACGTTCTTGGTTTTGTCTTGTTAATAAATATATATTCACGTGAAAACCATACAAAAGAGGTTAATGTCAATGGATAGGCTCGACATACAAATAGTTTCCCAGTTGCAGCAGGATGGAAACGCGACCAACGCGAACATCGCCAAATCAATTCTTCCATCGCCTGTTAGCGAAGAGACAGTCCGCCGACGGCTGAAACGCCTTATGCAAGAAGGCTACATGAAGATTGTGGCCGTCCCGGACGCCCGAAAAATGGGATACGAGTCGCAGGTCATAATAGGGTTGCAGGTGGCTGCGGACAAGATTGACTATGTAGCCGACGCCCTCGCCGAAATGGATGAGGTCAGTTGGGTATCGGTCACCACAGGTTCTTTCGATGTCTTTGGATGGGCGACAGTCAAGTCGTTCGACCAACTGAGCGATTTCCTGAGAACCCGGGTCGGGCAGATAGACGGCGTAAAGAAGATGGAGACGTTCCTGACCCTGGAATCCAAAAAGCAGGAGTACGGCTTAAACATGGAGTCGGTCGCCATATAGCCGGCCGAGCCGTGTTTCGGCCGAGACTTTCCGGCTTCGACCGACGCGGCTTGGTTCTGTTTGACAGCCCCTTTTGGTTTTGCGTAGCATTGGACTGTGAACTTTCGTATGGGGGTATTGTCCGTTGCAATCTGAAGGTACTACGACGCTCCTCGAGACCGTTGGCGAATATTTAGAATATGCGAAGAAGCGTAAAGGGTACAACCCGGAGCAAACCCCAAAAGAGTTGCAAAGGTTCGTTAGCTGGTGTGGACCGAACCGACTCATGGCGAAGCTCCCTCCCCCCTTGATAGGCGAGTACGCCGACAGGGTCGCCGGGACAGGAACGACGCCACAGGCCGCAGAGAGGCTCAAGGTGGTGAGAGAGCTCCTGTCCTATGTGCGTAACAAGGAGCTAGGCCCCAAAGACAAGAACGGCAAGCAGGTCAACCTCGCTCACCATGTGCGAGTCAGAAGGGCAAGAGTCCGGCAGACCCGCTCAGCGGTGCAGGAAGAAAAGTTCATAGAACTGACCGCCGAAGGGCATGAGCTGCTTGTAAGCGAGCTTGAAACCCTCAAGTCGCAGCGCCGACAACTCGCCCAAGAAATCCAGAGGGCCGCCGCCGACAAGGACGTCCGCGAAAACGCCCCCCTCGAAGCCGCCAGAGAAGAGGCCGGCAGAGTCGAATCGCGTATGCGCGAGATAGAGTCCACTCTCAGCAACGCGGTTGTCATAGACGAAAACGACCCCACCCGCTCACAGATAGTAAAGCTGGGTACGGTTGTCGAAGTTCAGGAGATGGCCTCCGGACGCGAGTTCAAATACACTCTGGTCAGCGCATCCGAAGCCAGCCCGCTGGATTTCAAGATCTCGGACACCTCGCCGCTAGGAAAGGTGCTGCTTGGAAGGGCCGCGGGACACGAAGTGATCGCCGACACCCCCAGAGGCGATGTGACATACGAGATTATCCGCATATCCTGAACGCCTCATCACAATTTGACGCTTACGCTGAGGGCCGCGGGAGCGGCCCTCGTCCTTTGCGGCGTTCGCTTCCCATTTCGGACTTCGCTCCCCGTTGGTGTATCATGGGAAAACGCTCTCACGCGCAATCCATCAAACAAGGTGAAGTGAATGGCAACCCGAGTTAAAGAATCCGATACCAGAGAAATGGTCGAAGACCTCGGCAGGCTGGTATCGGGCGAAGTAAGGTTCGACAAGATGAGCCGCGTTCTGTATTCGACCGACGCGAGTATGTACGAGATCGAGCCGATAGGCGTAGTCATTCCCCGCCTCGCGGAGGACGTTATCGCGGTCGTGGAAACCGCCAATAAGTACGGCGTGTCCGTCCTGCCCAGGGGCGGCGGCACCAGCCTAGGCGGCCAGACAGTCGGCCATTCCATAGTCATGGACTTCTCCAAGTATATGCGCGACATCATCGAAGTCAACGAAGAGGAGCGCTGGGTTCGGACACAGCCCGGCATAGTCCTCGACGTACTGAATCACTGCCTGAGAGACCGCGGCCTGCTATTCGCCCCGGACCCCTCCACCTCCAACCGAGGGAACGTCGGCGGCGCGCTCGGCAACAACTCCTGCGGCGCGCACTCCATCATGTGGGGCAAGACTGTGGACAACGTGCGCGAACTCGACGTCGTGCTGTCCGACGGAAGCGCGACACGGTTCGGCGGCATGGACGGGGCGCAGCTCGAAGCCAAGATGCGAGGCGATGGGCTGGAAGGAAACATATACCGAGACCTCTTCCGAATAGGAGAAGCCAACCGCGACGAGATAATAGCGCGCTATCCCAAAATTCAGAGGCGCGTGTCCGGCTACAACCTGGACGAGTTCGTCGGCGGAATGGGATTCGACATGGCCCGCTTCGTCGTAGGCTCGGAAGGCACTCTGGTAACCATTACCGAGGCGAAGCTCAACCTGGTTCCCAAACCGAAGTTCACAGGACTCGGCGTGCTGCATTGCGCCAGCCTTCTCGAATCCATGGAGGCCACCGTCGCCGCGCTCGAATTTCAGCCCGCCGCGGTGGAACTCATAGGCTCGATGATAATTCGACAGGCCAAGTCCAACCTGGCGTACTCGCGCATAACCGACTTCATAGACGGCGATCCGGAGGCGCTTCTCGCCATCGAAATGGTGGGCGACAGCCAGGATGAAGTGATCTCCAAACTCGTCAATCTCGGAGCCATCTTCTCCGGCAGAAACCTCGGCTACACCTTCCTGAGACTGCTCAGGCCCGAAGATCAGAACAAAGTCTGGGACGTCCGCAAGGCGGGACTGGGGCTGATGATGAACGTGCCGGGCGACGCCAAGCCGCTGCCGTTTGTGGAAGACACCGCGGTCGCCCCTGAACACCTGCCGGACTTCGTTCGCCGCTTCGACGAAATAGTGACCTCGCATGGCACCGAGGCCGGATACTACGGCCACGCCAGCGTCGGATGCCTGCACATACGCCCCCTCATCAACCCGAAGCGGCGGGAAGATGTGGACCGCATGGTCGCCATAGCTGAGGAAGTGGGAGACCTCGTGATAGAGTACGGCGGCTCGATGAGCGGCGAGCATGGCGACGGCCTTGTTCGCAGTTGGTTTAACCGCAAAATGTTCGGCGACCAATTATACGGGGCGTTCAGAGACGTCAAGCGCGCCTTCGACCCCAACGGCATTATGAACCCGGGCAAGATAGTTGACTCGCAGCCAATGACCGAAAACCTGCGAATCAGCCCCGAATACCGCCCCA
Source organism: Dehalococcoidia bacterium (assembly GCA_965214185.1). Taxonomy (GTDB): domain Bacteria; phylum Chloroflexota; class Dehalococcoidia; order Lucifugimonadales; family UBA1123; genus VXRN01. The sequence continues at coordinate 334,735 of CBDCBF010000001.1, forward strand.
TTCAACTCAATACAGGCTTTGCTTTCAGGTCAGAAGGCAGCTTCGCCCACGGCATAGAGATGTGCAACGGCCAGGGCGCGTGCCGAAAGACGCTCGAAGGCACGATGTGCCCATCCTACATGGCCACCCGCGAGGAGGAGCATTCCACCCGGGGCAGGGCCAACGCGCTGAGGGCCGCCTTGTCCGGCGCGCTGCCCGCCGGCTCGCTTACCGACAAGCGCCTGTACGACGTTCTCGACCTCTGTCTCGAATGTAAGGGATGCGCCGCCGAATGTCCGTCCAACGTGGACATGGCAAAGCTCAAATACGAGTTCCTAAACCAGTACCACAAGACCAACCGACTCCCTCTACGCAACCGGTTCTTCGGAAACATAGCCACTCTCAGCAAGTTCGGCTCTTTCTTCGCGCCGTTCTCCAACTGGGCGAACAGACTGCCCCCGGTCCGCCGGATGATGGAGTCTCAGGCCGGAATAGACAGCAGGCGCGAACTGCCCCCGTTCGCCGCTCAGACCTTCGTCCAATGGTTCAGAGCGCGCGGCGGCTCCCCGGATTCCGTCAACCGGCTTGGACAGGTCGTCTTGTTCCCGGACACGTTCACCAACTACAACCATCCCGAACTCGGCAGGGCCACAGTCAAAGTCATGGAGACGCTCGGCTATCAGGTGATCCTTCCGGACCTCCGTTGTTGCGGACGCCCCATGCTGTCCAAGGGAATGTTGGACAAGGCGAAAGAGAACGCCGCCCGCAACGTGGACACAATTCACCGCTACATAGAATCGGGAGCCAAGCTCGTCGGAATTGAGCCAAGCTGTATCCTGACCTTCGCCGACGAGTACCCGGATATGCTTCCTCACGACGCCCACAGATCCGCGCGTATAGCGGAGAACACAATGCTGGTGGAGCAATTCATCGCCTACGCCTTGGAGCGGGGAGCGCAACTCCGCCTCGACGGCTCCAACCTCCCCGACAAGATACTTCTTCACGGCCACTGCCACCAGAAAGCGCGCGTCGGGACAGGGCCGGCGCTGAACATTCTGCGCTCCATCGAAGGCTGCGAGACGGTCGAAATCAACTCCGGCTGCTGCGGAATGGCGGGCAGTTTCGGCTACGAGACAGAACACTACGACATTTCCATGCAGATAGGAGAAATGTCCCTATTCCCGACGATACGGGAGCAGAACGGCGACTTCATAGTAGTCGCCGAGGGCGTATCCTGCCGTCAGCAGATAGCCCATGGCACGAACAAGCGCGCCCGCCACTTGGTAGAAGTCCTAGCCGACGCGCTTGGCTGATCGCGCCAACGCCAAGCGCTCGCCGAGTATGGAGATATAGAAGCGCCGCGTCTCATTGTGGAACGGACAGGGCATCGCATCCAAGTCGCGCCGCCAAGCCCCCATTGCGCATTTGTGCTTATTTAGCTACAATAGCCCCATAACTCGCCACCATGAACATGAAGCGCTCTACCGGACGCCCTGCGACCCGAACCGACAACCACGCTCTGAAAATCATAAACCACAATATATGACAAGCCCGACAAGAAAAAAATATCCATCGAATTAGCTACAAATTCTGGCGAATGCAGGTCGGATGCAGGTACCAGATCCCACCTGCGCAAACCAGTTGGATAACCTGCGGACATCGCCGGAACAACCTGAACCGTATAAAGGAAAATATATCAAACCGATGAAATCCGAATGCGATTGCCTTGGCGGAGCGAGCGTCAAACTTTTATGGCTGGCCTGTTTGGTGTAGAATAGTCTTGGTCATCCCGGTGATCGAGCTTTTCTAAGAGGTTGGCTTGTTGACAGAATACGATGTACTGGTTCTCGGCTCCGGTCCGGGTGGATATGTAGCCGCGATCCGCGCGGGACAGTTGGGCATGAAAACCGCTGTTGTCGAGCGGGACGCTCTTGGCGGAATCTGTCTGAACTGGGGATGTATTCCATCCAAGGCTCTCCTGCGAAACGCCGAGGTGCTCAGCGTCATTCGTCACGCGGACGAGTACGGCATCGGCGTTGGCGACATAAGCCCCGACTTCGGAAAAGCCATTGACCGCAGCCGCGCCGTAGTTGGTCGTCTAACCCGCGGAGTCGCGTCGCTTCTCCGTAAGAACGGCGTGGAACACGTGCAAGGTTCTGGGGTTCTTCAGGATTCGCGGACCGTCCGCATAGCCGAGGACGGGCGCGCCCTGTCCGCGAATCACATCATCATCGCCACCGGCGCGAGCCAGCGCGATATTCCCGGACTGCCCATAGACCGCCGGACTGTCATAACCAGCCGCGAGGCGCTGGAACTCAAAGAGGTTCCGCGCCGCGCCGTCATTGTCGGCGGCGGCGCGACAGGGTGCGAGTTCGCATACCTGTGGCGCGCCTACGGCGCCGAGGTCGCCGTTGTCGAGCTTATGCCTCGCCTCATCCCCAACGAGGACGAGGAGATAAGCGCCCAGCTCGACCGTTCCTTCAGGCGTCAGGGCATACGGAGCGTCACCGGGGCGCAGGTGCGGGGCATCGAAGTGAACGGCGCTTACGCCAAGGTCGCCATATCAACCGACTCGGAAAACTGGGAGGAACAGTGCGACAAGGTTCTGGTCGCCGTGGGCGTGCAGGGAAACATTGCCGACATAGGACTGGAAGCGGCAGGCGTGAGAACCGAGCGAGGCTTCATACCAGTTGACGATTCCATGCGCTCCAACGTCCCCAACATTTACGCCATAGGCGACGTCACCGGCAAAATGCTTCTGGCCCACGTAGCCTCCGCCCAGGGAGTCGCCGCCGTCGAGTCCATAGCCGGACTCAACCCACAACCACTCGATTATGTCCAGATGCCCCGGGCTATATACTGTCGGCCCCAGGTAGCCAGTTTCGGACTGACCGAGGCGCAGGCTAGAAAACAAGGCTATCCCGTCAAGGTAGGCCGCTTCCCCATGGCCGCCAGCGGCAAAGCTCTGGCGATGAACGAATCCGAAGGCATGGTCAAACTGGTGATTGACGCCGAAATCGGCGAGATACTCGGCGCGCACATGATAGGAGCGGAAGTCACCGAACTGCTCGGCGAGCTTGGAATGACCAAGTTGCTCGAAGCGACCACCGCCGAACTCGGCTGGCTGGCGCATCCGCACCCCACTATCTCCGAAACCGTGAAAGAAGCGGCTCTCGCCGCGGAAGGAGAAGCCATACATATATGACCGGCGCTTGCATATTAGACCGCTAACAGAAAGGTCTGACACATCCCGCCGCTCATGAAAACCCCGCGAGAGCTCGCAGTTCGGCGATCCTAGCCGACAACCATGACCCCACACCCAATATATCGAGGAAGCCTATGAAAGTAGCTATAAATATAGACAAGGCGCAGGTGGCCGACTTCTACCAGAAGATGCTGCTTATCCGACGCTTCGAGGAGGCCAGCGGAAGACTCTATATGCAGGGTCTTGTTCGCGGCTTCCTTCATCTGTACATAGGCGAAGAAGCTGTGGCCGTGGGCGCCATCAGCCTGCTCGAACCCCAAGACTACATCATCACTCACTACCGCGACCACGGACACGCGCTCGCACGCGGAATGGACCCGAAGGCCTGTATGGCCGAACTCTGCGGCAGGGCCACCGGGTCGAGCGGCGGCAAGGGCGGCTCTATGCACCTGTTCAACTCCGACCTCCACTTCATGGGCGGGCACGCCATTGTGGGAGGCCAGATGCCCATAGGCGTCGGAATGGCCCTTGGCATCAAAATGAAGCGGCAAAATGGCGTCGTTATGGTATTTTTCGGCGACGGCGCGGTGAACGAGGGCGAATTCCACGAATCTCTGAACTTGGCCTCGCTCTGGAAACTTCCCGTCGTCTTCATGCTCGAAAACAACCTCTACGGCATGGGATCGCACGTTGATATGACCCACGCCGCCGGACGGGACATATACAACTCCGCTGAATACTACAAGATACCCGCGATGCAAGTGGACGGCATGGATTTGATGGAGGTGCGCGAGGCCACATCCGAAGCGCTTAGCCGCGTCCGCGCCGGCTACGGCCCGGTGTTCCTCGAAGCGATGACGTACAGATACCGCGGACACTCGATGGCGGATCCCGTCAATTACAGGGAAATGTCGGAGGTGGAGGAGTGGAGGATCAACGACCCGATCGATCGTTTCAAGGCTATGGCCCTAGGAGAGGGGCTTATCACCACTGGCGAGTTGGAAGATATAGCGTCCCAGGTCTCTGATGAAATAGACGAAGCGGTTAAGTTCGCGCGCGAAAGTCCATTCCCCGAACTTGACGACCTTTACAAAAATGTTTACGCCTAGTACACGGAGAGCGCTATGCCCGAAATAATCATCAGAGAGGCCATCGCCCGCGGACTGCGCGAGGCCTTGGACAGCGATGAAAGTGTGTTTATGATGGGCGAAGACATCGGCGCGTATGACGGCGCCTATGCCGTAACCCGCGGATTTCTGGAACGCTACGGCCCCGAGCGCATCCGCGACACCCCTATCTCAGAATCCGGTTTCGTAGGCGCGGCCATCGGGGCATCCCTAGTTGGCATGAGGCCTGTGGTCGAGATAATGACCATCAATTTTTCCCTGCTCGCCATGGACCAGATAGTCAACCATGCCGCCAAGCTGCGCTATATGTCCAATGGCCAACTCACAGTCCCCATCGTGATAAGAACCGTAACCGGGGGCGGAGCGCAACTCGGCGCGACACACTCGCAAAGCTTCGAGGGCTGGTACGCGTCCGTGCCGGGACTCAAGGTCGCCGCGCCCTCGACGCCATACGACGCGCTTGGCCTGTTGCGAAGCGCCATCCAGGACGATAACCCGATTATCTTCGCGGAACACGCCCTGACATACGGCGTCAGTGGAGATGTTCCGGATGAATACTACCTGGTGCCCTTCGGGAAAGCCAAGGTGCGCCGCGAGGGTTCTGACGTCACGATCATCGGCTACTCGCGTATGGCGAATGTCGCCATGGAAGCTGCCGACAAGTTGAGGGAACGAGGCAGGCAGGCCGAGGTGATAGATCTCAGGACACTCAGGCCGCTCGATGTTGAGACCGTGGCGGAATCCGTCAGAAAGACCAATCGCGCCGTCGTGGTCGAAGAAACGTGGAGAACGGGCGGATTCGCCGGCGAGGTTGCCAGCGCGATACATGAAGAGGCTTTCGACTACCTCGATGGCCCCGTCGTGCGCGTGGGCGGAATTGACGTGCCGGCGCCATACTCCGGCCAGCTGGAGGCGGCCACCATTCCCGACGCAGATAGAGTCGTGCGCGAAATAAGCCAAACCTTCGGAATTTAGCTCGTCAGACCAATTTAACCATCCTCCACTTACCTATTATCCTAATCTTACACGGCTCTCCCTCGCGGAGGCCGCATTACTTTATTTAGAGAGGGGGAGTTCCTTGGCTACTGAACTCACCATGCCCCAGATGGGCTACGATATGCAAGAAGGCACCGTGGTGCGCTGGCTGAAAGCCGAAGGCTCCAACATCCAGTTGGGTGAACCTGTGGCTGAGATTGAAACCGACAAGGCGGTCGTGGAATTCGAGTCCTATGCCGCCGGCGTATTGCAAGCGATCCTAGTCGAAGAAGGCTCCACCGTGCCGGTCGGCCAGCCTATAGCGGTTGTCGGAGACGAAGTCGAAGTTCCGTTGCCCGTTCCCGAACCCGAAACTTCGGTCCCCGTCGCTGAGTCCGCCCCCGACTCCGAAACGGCGGACGAGGAAGAGTCGGAATCCCACACGGCTATTCCGCTTGGCGCGGCGCCCACATCGGCTCCGCCGGTTGACGGCGTTGCGGAAGGACCGCTCGACGCGCCAGCGCAGACTCCCAGCAGGCGCGTTTTCGCCACTCCAATCGCGCGCCAGATGGCGTATGAAGCGGGCATAGATCTAGATCAGGTCCAGGGAACCGGGCCCGGCGGACGAATAGTAAAAGAGGACATAGCGACTCTTATCTCGTCCCTAGCCGCCACCCCTGTCGAGGCGGAGACGGAGGCTGAAACCGAAGCCATGACCGAAGAGCAGCCGGAAGTCGAGGTTGTTGAAGCTGAGACGGAGACGGCGGCAGAAGAGGTTGTCGAAGCCCCCGTCGCGACGGAGGCTGAAACCGAAGCCATGACCGAAGAGCAGCCGGAAGTCGAGGTTGTTGAAGCTGAGACGGAGACGGCGGCAGAAGAGGTTGTCGAAGCCCCCGTCGCGACGGAGGCTGAAACCGAAGCCATGACCGAAGAGCAGCCGGTGGGGGTCGAGGTTGTTGAAGCGGAGGCGGAGATTGAGGCCGAGGTCGAAGCCCCCGTCGCGACGGAGGCTGAAACCGAAGCCATGACCGAAGAGCAGCCGGTGGGGGTCGAGGTTGTTGAAGCGGAGGCGGAGACGGCGGCAGAAGAGGTTGTCGAAGCTCCCGCAGAGATGGAGGCTGAACCACAGCCTGAACCCGAACCCGATGAGGCTGTCGAGGCTAAGCCGGACGACAATCTTATTCCGCTGTCCCGCATGAGACGGCAGATAGCGCGCGTGACGATTCGCTCCAAAGACGAGAAGCCGCACTTCTACGTCAACACTGACGTGGATATGACCGACGCCATGGCGTTAAGAACGCGGATAAACGACGCCCTAGCGGAGCAGGGAGTCCGAGCCACAGTCAACGACCTGATTATCGCGGCCAGCATCATAGCTCTCAGGAAGTTCCCTAAGTTCAACGCCTACTATGAGGACGGCAACGTCAGGATGAACGACAGCATCAACGTCGGCATCGCTATGGCCCTGGAGGAGGGCCTGATAATGCCCGCCGTCGTCGGCGCGGGCGCGATGTCGCTGAAGGAGATAGCGCAGGCCACCAAGGATCTCGCCGCCCGCGCGAACCAGGGCATTCTGCGCCCGGAGGAGTACTCCGGCGGCACGTTCGCCATATCCAACATGGGCATGATGAACGTCACCAGTTTCGTGGCCATCATCCAGCCGCCCCAGACCGCCGTACTTGCGGTAGGCGCGGTACAGAAGCGGCCTGTGGTGGCTCATGATGACAGCATAGTCGTCCGGCAGATGATGACCGCGACTCTGTCCGCCGACCACCGCATTGTGGACGGCGCCGAGGGCGCGCTCTTCATCAACGAGATAAAACGCCTCCTAGAAAACCCGCTCAGCGTCATCCTCTAGCCCCTTCTCCCCCTTCTTACTTCGATTGCCAATCTCTTAGGTCTTTAAGACCAGGAGATTGGCAACGTAGTTCTGCGCTCAAACAATGAACTTCAAGGTGTTCTCAAAATTTGAATCATGGGCATTAAGGCAGAAATATGAGGGAAACGATTTTTTCACATCCTAACGCGCTTCTTTACCACGGGGACGCAATAGAAATATTGGAAGAAACGCCAGAAGAAAGCGTGGACATGATTTTCGCCGATCCGCCTTATGGATTATCTAATGACGGGATCTCTGTCCACGCAGGCAAACGTGTTTCAGTAAACAAAGGCGTATGGGACAAGAGCCGGGGCGTGGATGGAGATTTCGAGTTCCATAAAGATTGGATTCGGGCTTGTCGTCGCGTATTGAAGCCAAACGGCTCTATATGGCTATCCGGAACATATCACTCAATCTATGCCTGTGGATTTGCTTTACAGAGTGGAGGTTGGCATATATTGAACGAAATTTGTTGGTACAAACCCAACGCGGCTCCCCACCTTGCCGCTCGTATGTTCGCCGCCAGTCATGAGACTCTGATTTGGGCGAGAAAAACCAGAACAGCTAAGCACAAGTTTCACTATCAGGAGATGAAACGTGAAAGCGGCAACTGGGATTTCATCAAAAAAGCTAATCGCCAAATGCGGAGTGTATGGGGCGATCCGGAGCGAGAATACGATTTCCCTATCACTGCCTGGGCCTTTAATACACCCGGCAGTACCGAAAAAACACACGGCAAACATCCTACGCAGAAGCCATTGAAATTACTCGAAAGAGTTGTTCGAGCTTCTACTGATATAGGTGATACCATCCTGGATCCCTTCTGTGGCAGCGCGACAACGGGAGTAGCCGCGTTGTTGTATAACAGGAAGTTCATCGGTATTGACGCCGACAAGGGGTTCCTGGAAAATTTGGCCATCCCTAGGCTGGAGGACGCTTTACAAAGCGCTGACAATCTTCCCGTCCAAACAAATAATGAGACATCATATGAAATTAGTAGGCTGAACGTTGAACAGGGAAGGCTAATTCGATGACGAGCCGAGGCCTACCTGAAACTTCTAAGACTCGCGCTTGGAATGCGATATTTGACAGATACAAAATCAACGAGCATGATTTTGATTCCAAGCCATTCCCAATTACAGCAGAGCAGATCAAATCCGCTTGTCAGAGCTTCGAGAGAACAGCCGAGAAAGAAGTGCGAATTCTCTGCAAGCAGGACACAAGAGAATCTCGTCCCCAGATTTTCTGTGATAAAGGGCTTTTCATCTTGCCTGTCAGAAATGGCAGATACATCATTGTTAAAGGCAATGGATATGTTGACATCCCAACTATTGAATCCCAACCGATAGAGTATCAAAGCGGCTTTGATTTCGACTTAGAGACGACGCGAGTGGGCGATTCTGAAATGCAGAATTCGGATAGAGCCTACGCCTTTAGCCTAATCAGGCATTTTGTTAATGATGATTCACTTGTGCTTACTATTCGAGGGCGGAAGTACACGCCTCCGTTCAGTTTCTACACAAGCGGTTTTCACATATCCGTCCGAAGTGTTCAGACTGAAGTTGACGGCGGCTATGAATGGAGGAATCAAGTTGTCCTGGTTGAAGCCAAGAATACGAATGCCACTAATACCATTATCAGACAGATTTACTACCCTTTCCGTCAGTGGCAGACACATACGGATAAACCCGTATCAACCCTGTTCTTCCAAAAGCCCACTGAAGATGAATACCATATATGGCAGTTCTCCTTTGGCGACAAAGACAACTACGATAGTATCAATCTGCTGAAATCAGCGCGATATAGAATCATCTTCCCATATTGTTGACAGCGCCGGCGGCCGTACCGCTCTATCGCCTGCGTGAGACCATCCTCCTCAGCCGGCGGGACCATATGTAAGCTTGCGTATCGTCCGGAGCGCGCTACCCTTGCTCACACCCTTATGCGTGAAGTCAACAGCCCGCAACCTAAGTATTCTTAACACGCGCCGGCATTAGATCAGTCCTTCTCTGAGCCACACCATCGCAAGCGAGCCCTCCAGCGTCTGAGCGCTCTTGGAGTATCCCTTCGTCCTGCCAAACTTGTTCAACTTCCCTCTCAACACAGAGCGCCGTCCCTCGTTGCCATTCACCTCCCCGCCCTTGCCAACCACATGACTGTCCCAGCCATCCACCTCATAAGCGTCGCCTCTGTAACGCTGAGACTTCGCAAGACGACGCTGCAGTTTCACAAAGCACGCTCTCCCACCTCGAAGTCGAGCCGCTGACTTCCGTCCGCCGCCGCCGCCTCCACAGCTGTCCCTACCCATACTGACCGACGCTTCTCGTCTCACTTTCAGGCACGTCCACATCTCATCAAACCAGATGACCTTCGCAGACGGCCTCTGAGCGCCAACGCTTAGCGTCTTCCTGATTGACGCGGGAATGGGAAGGCTCCGATTGCGCTTGTTGCGCTCAAATTCCGGACTCCGCTGAGCCCGGAGCGCTTTATGCGCGCGCAATCGCCGACACGCTCGCTCAGAGTACATGGCGATAGCGAGGTCAATGGTCTTCTGCGGATAGTAGCTCCTGTCGCCGGCGAGAGTGAAGCGATAGCCACAGCCTCGACAGCGGTGTGTCCGCTTGCCTCGTGAGCGTCCATCCTTGGGCAGCCGGTTAGAGCCGCAGTGAGGACATTGGAGATAGTCTCTGTAGGCGCGTTGTCTGACCATTGGAGCGTATCCTCCCTGCGTTGATGTACCCCTTTTCACATAATCAGCGCGTGTCGAGAATACCGTTTTCAGAATTCAGTTGACGGTTTTGGGGCACCGGGCGTCCGGTTGGAAGTTTCATGTTGATGAGTCATGGGGGTATTGTAATCGAATAAGTACAAATGTACAATAACGGTCGCGGCGTCGCGGACCGAATGATATTGAGCTGACGCCGCCGGCGAGCGCAGTCCGCGACTTGGTTTGGTCTGTTATACTTGTCCTCCGTAGAATCTTTGCAAGGGAAGAAGTATGTCTTTGGAGAGAGCGTTCGCTCGCGGCGCGCATGAGGATCATGAACTGGTGGCCTTGTTGCGCAGACAGGGCGTCGCTTCGGTTTTTCTGTCTTCGGATACTGAACTCGCTTCGCTCTTCAACGGTTTAGAACCTCTCCCTAGTCTGGCCTTAATAGACACTTTGCATATGACGTATTTCGAGGTCAAGCAGTACGCGCAGGCTTGCGTAGAAGCCAATGTTCCGGCGATTGCGCTGGCGCCTCGCTCGCAGGTGCCGGGTCTCGAACCTTCGCTTCCGCTGGCCGACTTTATCATCAGTCCGCCCGACCCGGATGAGCTTGTTATCCGCGCCCGCCGCATTCTCGAATCGGTCAACAAGCCGGAAGAGGACGACAGCCACATCATCCGAGCGGGCGACATTCAGATAGATACCTCTAGCTACGAGGTGACGATACGAGGAAAGAGGATAGGCCTGACATTCAAAGAGTATGAACTTCTGAAACTCCTGGCCGAGAATCCGGGTAGGGTATTCTCCAGGTACGCGCTGCTGAACCAAATATGGGGCTACGAATACTTCGGAGGAACGCGGACGGTTGACGTGCATATCCGCCGTCTCAGAAGCAAGATAGAAAACGCCGAATACAATTTCATAGAAACCATTTGGAATGTGGGCTACAGGTTCAGGGAAGACAAATAGCTGCCTGAACCAATACCCTCGGAGCTTCACATCCCGCCAATCCCGCTAAAAAACCACAACCGTACACACAGGGAGGTCCTCCATGACACAAGAGAGAGTCGCATATGTAAACGGCAGCATAGTGCCTGAGAGCCAAGCCTTCGTCTCCATTCGGGACAGGGGATTCCTCCAGGGCGACGCCGTATTCGATACCACCCGCACGTTCGGGCATAGGATATTCAGGCTCGACGAACATCTCGACCGCTTCTTCAACTCGCTCAAGTACATGAGGATAGACCCGGGCCTTTCCAAGCGCGACTTCGCCGCGATAACGATGGAAGTCCTCAAGGCCAACCTTCCCCTACTTGACAACGATGACGATTACTGGGTCAGCCAGCGAGTTTCGAGGGGCGTCATGGTTGACGGCGAATACAAGCCCACCGTGGTGATAGAGTGCGCCCCGCTTCCCTTCGATGTCAGGGCGAAATACTACCGCGACGGTCTGCCCGTGGTCGTACCGTCCGTTCGCCGCACTCCCCCTGAATCGCAGAGTCCCAGGGCCAAAGTGCACAACTATGTCAATTTGGTTCAGGCCGAACTTGAGGTCAAGGCGCACAACCCCGACGCATGGCCCATCCTGCTGGATACCAACGGCAACTTGGCCGAAGGTCCGGGCAGCAATATATTCGTCGTCAAGGGCGGTGAGTTGATTACGCCCAAAGAGCAGTTCGTGCTATCCGGCATCAGCCGCCGCGTCACCATAGAACTCGCCCAAGAACTCGGCATCGCAGTTCACGAAGCGGACATTGATCTGTTCGACGCTTACACCGCGGACGAAGCGTTCGTCACCTCCACCAGCTTCTGCATATGTCCGGTGTCGTCGGTCAACGGCTCCGCGATAGGCGACGGTTCGGTCCCCGGCCCGGTCACCGACCGCCTGACAAAGGCGTACAGCGGCATGGTGGGCATAGACATCGAAGCGCAATACTTAGCGCGTTTGGAGAGGTGACGATGCCGGCGAAGTTCGCGCTAATCGGATACATTGACAGCGCGATGGAACAGGCTGAATATGACAAGATGGAGGACGGCTCCTTATACTCGGTTCCACAGGTGCGCATGACGATCCGACAAGTCGAAAGAAGCACAGGATACCGAATTACGCCGGAGGAACGGAGTCGCTTGTAGCGCTGTGATGAACCACACAAAAATAACCGTAGAAGTCCCGGCGACCTCGGCCAACATGGGACCAGGCTTCGACTGTCTAGGCATCGCGCTCGACATTTGGAACAGCGTGACTGTCCGGGTGGGCAGGCGCGGTTTCAAGATAGAGGGCCATGGCGAGGACGAACTCCCGCGCGACGAGTCCAATCTCATATGGTCCAGCATCGCCAGGATATTCGGCGAGGCGAACCGGCGGATGCCTCCCATATCTCTAATCTGCCGCAACGACATTCCAACAGCGCGAGGGCTTGGCTCCAGTTCCGCCGCGCTCGTAGGCGGACTTGTCGCGGGCAACGAACTGTGCGGAGGCCCTTTTAACAAAGACGAACTGCTCCAGATAGCCGCTGACATCGAGGGGCACCCGGACAACGTCGCCTCCGCGCTGTTCGGCGGAATGAGGATAGCCGTCACCCACGACGAGCGGGTTGTCAGCGTGTCGGCGCCGATTCCCGAAACTCTGTCCGCCGTGCTGTATGTGCCTGACGCTCCGATGCCCACTGAGGAGGCGCGCGGCCTTCTCCGCGACCAAGTGGCCCGGTCGGACGCCGTGTTCAACATAGGGAGGGTCGCGCTGCTGGTTCGAGCGATGGCCTCCGGCGACCTCCGACACATGGACATAGCCACCGACGACCGGCTGCACCAGCCGGCTCGCCAGACGATCTTCTTCCCTATGAAAAACATCATCAGGGCAGCGATGGGCGCAGGCGCTCTCGGCGCGTTCCTCTCAGGCGCGGGCTCTACCGTCCTCGCGTTCGCCACAAACAAGGAGTTCACAATCGGCTACGAGATGGCCGACGCCGCCGTCAAATCCGGCCTGAGCGGTGAGGTTATCATTACCAGGCCGACGACCCTCGGCGCGCGTATAACCGCCCGCGAACCTTGACGATTCGACGCTCTTATCCAATGCGGACTTGCGCCGGAGTTCGGACGCGGAGGCCCCAAACCAAATTATCTGCGAAGACCGCGAAAATTCGCCGGGAGTTTCGCCCTTACCGCCTGATTCAGAAACCGCGCGATTTGACATTCAACCCCTCATCGCGCTAAACCATCATTGCGAACGGCCTCAGCGCCCCGACTAAAGTAGTGGACACACCGAGAAATGGACCTGATTGTACAGAAGTACGGCGGAAGCTCACTCACCAACGCCGAGAAGATAAAGAACGTCGCAAGTCGAATCGCCCGCGCGAAAGACGCCGGAAACCGGATTGTCGCGGTAGTCAGCGCCATGGGAGACACCACCGACGAGCTTATCGGACTCGCCTCCGAGGTGTCCGACAGCCCCGACCGCCGCGAGTTGGACGTTCTGCTCTCCACCGGCGAACTGCGCTCCTGCGCCCTGGTCGCCATGACCCTCATATCCATGGGATACAAGGCGATCAGCCTGAGCGGCGCGCAGGCCGGCATACGCACTGACGACCAATTCGGCATGGCGAAGATAGCCGCTCTCGACCCACAGCGGATAGCGGACGAACTCAATAAGAGCAAGATCGTCGTGGTCGCCGGATTCCAGGGGATAACGCCCGGCATGGATACCACCACGCTGGGGCGCGGCGCCTCGGACCTTACCGCCATAGCCTTGGCCGCCGGACTCGGGGCTAGTCGGTGCGAAGTCTATACCGATGTGGAGGGCATATACACCGCCGACCCCCGCTTGGTGCCCAAAGCGGTCAAACTCAGCGAGATAAGTTTTGAAGAAATGCTGGAACTTGCCAGCTATGGAGCGAAGATGAACCCGCGCTCGATTGAGCTTGGAATGGTGTACGATACCCCGATACTCGTCGCCTCCAGTTTCTCCGACGCGTCGGGTACACTGATTCACGGTGATGCTGATATGAACAGAAATGTGGGTGAGATAAGAAACCGCGTGTCCGGCATAGCCACCGACACCAACGTCGCCAAAGTTACGGTACAAGGCGTTAGGGACAGGCCCGGAATAGCGGCCAGCCTCTTCGAGCCGCTCGCCGAGGACGGCATAAGCGTTGACGTCATAGTCCAGAACGCCGGCGCGGGCGGCAAGACCGACCTGAGCTTCACCGTCAAACGCGACGCCCTCGCCAGAGCCGAGGGCGTCGTCCGACAGGTTGCCGACAGCATGGGCAGCGAGCGGGTGGTGACCTCTCTCGGACTCGCCAAAGTGAGCATCGTAGGTGCCGGAATGCAGGACGCGCCCGGCTACGCCGGCGCCATGTTCCGCGCGCTTGCCAACAACAGCATAAATATCGAGATGATCACCACCTCCGAAATACGCATCACCTGCATAGTGCCCGAAAAACACATAAAAGAGGCCGCCCGCGCTCTGCACACCGCATTCGATCTGGACGCGGCGCCCTGACATACTAGATGCCTGCGCCCTCGCGCGACATTCCTGTCTGGAACCATCCGGTGGATAAATCCGAGACGCCACACCTGTCCGTAATCATTCCCGCTTTCAACGAATCCGAGCGGATAGTTTCGACACTGAACAGCGTCGCCGCGTATCTGGGAGCGCAGTCGTACAGCTGGGAGATTCTGGTAGTTGACGACGGAAGTTCGGACGACACCGCGTATCTGGTGAACTCGACCGCGCGGGACATAAGCGGCATCCGGCTGCTGCGTAGGGAGCATTTCGGCAAGGGATGGGCAGTCAGAGCCGGAATGTTGGAAGCGCGCGGCAGATACCGCTTCATGTGCGACGCCGACCTCGCCATGCCAATCGAGTGGCTCGACAGGTTTCTGGAAAATATGAGTGTCGGCATGGACATCGTCATAGGGTCGCGCGAGATAGCCGGCGCCATGCGTTTAGACGAGCCGCGCTACCGTCATGTTATGGGAAGAGTATTCAACTGGGTCGTCCGAGCCGTCGCCGTCAGAGGATTCCAGGATACGCAGTGCGGTTTCAAGTGCTTCAGCGAGGACGCGGCACACGAACTGTTCAGCCGTCAGCGCGCGCGGAGAATGGGCTTCGACGCCGAGATTTTGTACCTCGCCATAAAAATGGGCTACTCGGTCATCGAAATTCCTGTCGAGTGGCGTCACCAGGAGGGGAGCAAGGTCAGGCCCGGCGCGGACTCCATTGATATGCTGAAAGACGCCCTTCTGATAAGGCTCAGAGACATATCCGGCCGATACCGCCGAAAGACCAAATCTCTCCCCACAGACCGGGACAGGCGGGGTCAAAGCGAATGACCGCTGAAAAGGTAGCCGTAGTAACGCCGACATACAACGAAGCCGCCAATATTCCAGAGCTTGTCGCTCGTCTGTTCTCGCTCGGAATCGCCGACCTTCGCCTCTACGTCGTGGACGACAACTCCCCGGACGGCACCGCCGAAGTCGCGCGCCGTCTTTCAGCGCGCCATGAAGGCAGAATCGAGGTTATCTCGAGGCCCGCGAAACTCGGACTGGGAACAGCGTATATCACCGGATTCACCAGAGCGTTGGAAGACGAATGCGACTACGTGGCGCAGATGGACGCCGACCTCTCCCACGTCCCCGACCACCTGCCCGCCATGCTCCGAAAGCTGGAAAAAGCCGATGTGGTCGTCGGGTCGCGCTACACCGAAAATGGAGGCTCGGACCCGAGCTGGGGACTGAAACGTCGCCTGCTGAGCTCGTCCGGGAACCACGTCATACGCCTCGTAACCGGCCTGAAGGTCAGGGACGTTACGTCCGGATTCAAGACGTACACCGCCGACGCCTTGCGTTCGCTGGATATGAACGCCTTTCGCTGCAAGGGCTTCGGATTCCAGGCAGAGGTCGCGTACCACTGCCAGTCCAAAGGACACGTCGTGATGGAACACCCCATCATCTTCATAGACAGAACGAAGGGAAAATCCAAAATGTCCTTCCAGATCATAACCGAAGCCATCTGGAAACTGACCCTCATGAGATTGAGAAAATTCTAATACTCGCCCAAAATCCCTTGCCGCGTTTTTCACAAATTCGATAAAATTCTTAAACCTTTCAGAGAGGCTGATGCAGATGAGCGCTCGTGGACTGGATGAAAAGATAAAGAATGACAGAGCTAAAAAGGCAGTCGCGCTCGCCATGAAGAACAGGTGGGAGGAAGCTGCCGCGGTCAATCAGACCATCGTTCGAGACTTTCCCGAAGACATAGGCTCGTACAACCGCCTCGGCAAGGCGCTCAGCGAACTGGGACGCAACCGAGAGGCGCAGGAGGCCTTCCGCTCCGTACTGAAGCGGTCGCCCAACAACTCCATCGCAAAAAAGAACCTCAGCAGGCTCATGAAGCTCGGCGACAGCGACGCGCCTCGTGTCGCTAAGACCGCCGCGACCGCGCTGAGGTCCCAAACGTTCATCGAGGAGAGCGGCAACGCGGGCGTCACATCCCTCATCAAGCTCGCGCCGCACGACACTCTTCTCAATCTCACTCCGGGCGACCCCGCGCATCTTGAGATAACCGGCTCCGGTCTGAGCGTAAAGGACGGCTCCGGCGCGTACATAGGACAGGTGGAGCCGAGGATTGGAACTCGCATCGCCCGTCTCACCAAGGGCGGCAATATATACGAGGCCGCCGTCACCAGCGTCGAAGAGTCGGAACTTGTAATCATTATACGCGAGACGTACAAGACGCCCGCCCAGTCCGGCATAGTATCGTTCCCCTCGCGCGGCGGCGCAGGCTACAAAGTCTATGTCCCCAGCGCGGTCGTGGCCTACGGCGACGCCGAAGAACAAGAACTCGTGGCAGTCGCAGTCAAGGACTGGTCCGATGACGACACTGAGCCGGGGGACGACGAAGCCTTCGCGCCCGTCATACACAGGATAATCAACTCTCCCACCGCCGACATCGAAGGCGCCGCCGATGAATTCTAGTCCGACCTAACCGGCAGAATCGAGGGCCGACGCTTCCCGCGTCGGCCCTTTCATTACGAAAGATATCGGCGTTGTCCACCCCTTCATTCTTCTACCTTCTCAGCGAATCGGCAGACCGGAGCGCGCCGGATTGCGCGCATCTCCATCCCCAATTCATGAAGCGCTATTCCCATCCGCCAGCGGCCTCGGACGATAATACAGACCCCACCGCTGCATTAGCCCCTCCACTCGCTCATCCTCCAACTCCATCAGTTGCCTGAAGAACCCCGCCATCGCGTGCGCGTGCATCAGCTCCTCCGAACAAACCCATGTTGATTCGGCCGGCACTACATATATCAGCCCATTCTGATGCTCGCATTCAAGTTCCACCCGCTTTCCGCCGCTATCCGTCTTCACATTCAGTCCGAATTCGCCCAATTCTAAACCCCTTTCTCTTCCTGAAACCGCGCGCCTCCCTTAGGACAATCGCATCTATAATCACTATTGTACGTTTGTGCTGATTCGGCTACAATAGCGATTGCATTGCGATGATGCTCCCCCCGACCGCGACCGAATTGAGCGGACGTGGGATATTCTGGGCAATTGGCGGATTGGATTCCAACCCCTGCCGTCCACATAAGTGAAAGTATATGCGCCGGCCGTTTTCGACTCTAATCACTAACCGCCGACCTCGCAGAAATTGCGCTCAACTACTGCGCCACTGAAAACTGCCGACCGCCAACTGCTATAATCACCTTTGGAACAATACCCCGCTAGGAGGAATACATGAAAGCCTACTTTCAAGACGACAGCATTGCCATTCACATAATCCAGTGCGGCCCCTACGGGAACAACGCCTACCTCGTCGTCTGCCCCGATACCAACGAGAGCGTAGTAATAGACACGCCCCCTGATCCGGGCGCGCTCATCGAGGCAGCGAAGCAGACCGACGTCAAGGCTATCCTCATTACCCACAGCCACTGGGACCACATCGAGGGGCTCGGAGAAGTCACCTCCGCGCTCGGCGCGCCCGTCGGCATAGGCTGGAACGACGCTGACGAACTCCCCAACACGCCCCAGATAAAAATCGCGGACGGCGACGAAATCAGCGCCGGAAACTTCACCCTCACCGCAATACACACCCCGGGACACACACCCGGCTCCACCTGCTTCACCTTCGGCCCCCACCTCTTCACAGGGGACACCCTCTTCCCCAACGGCCCGGGCAGGACAGGCAGTCCCGAAAACCTGAAACAACTTATCGGAAGCATAACAGGCAAACTGTTCACACTCGAAGGAATCGGCGAATTCTTCCCGGGACACGGCGACATAGGCGACCTGAATACCGAGAAGGGCAAATACGAAGTGTTCGCCTCCAGAGAACACCCCGACGACCTGCAGGGCGACGTGGAGTGGCTCAAGAGCTGATGAGGCTGACATGGTTCGCGGCATACGCCGGTCCGGATTGACTGACGGATACGATCTCAACGAGATTCGCTGGGGCATCGGCGACATCGTTCTAGCGACACTCATATGCCTCGGCGGTTTCGGAATATTCATGCTGGTTATCGGTGGAGCGCTCGCCGCGTTCGACGGCGAACGCGATGCGCCACTGCTGTTATGGATGTCCGCCATAGCCGAGAGCGTTCTGATCTGCGCTGTCTGGCTTGTAGTCGTCAGAAAGTACCGTCTGTCTTGGAAGACGATCGGAATTCGCGCGCCCGTTCACGGCTATCCGTTCATCATTGCCGCCGCCGCTCTGTTCGGAAGCATGGTCTTCACCGCGGCGTACTCAGCCGTAGTGTCCGCGCTGGGGATAGACGCGCTGCAGCCGGAACCGTTGCCCGTGGAACTCGCCGGAAATGGACCGTACATCGTAATCTCCGCCCTTGCCCTCGGTGGATGGGTGCCCTTCGTAGAGGAAGTGTTCTTCAGGGGCTTCCTGTTCGCCGGGCTGACCGCCAAGTACGGTCTGTATGTTGGAACGACCGTGAGCGCCGCGCTTTTCGCTCTTGTACACTTGTCGCTTGCTACAATGTTGCCCATATTCGTAATCGGAATCCTGTTGGCGCTTGCATATCACAAAACCGGGTCCATATGGATACCCGTATCCGTCCACTCCGCCCAGAACCTGATAGCGTTGCTGGCCTCGCGTTACCCGGCCTTGCCCTGAGAAACGATAACGAATATCCGGACAAACAAGCGCGCCTGCTCGAAATATGCCGCATGAGAGTGAGTATCCTGAAAGTTCCAAAATTTGGCAAACCCTGATTCAGACAAACGAGAGTAAATAGATATGCGCAACCGAATTGATACAACACTCGCCAAACTCCGCGAGGCCGCAAAGCCCGCCCTCGTCCCATTCGTAACCGCCGGCTTCCCAGATATCGAAACCTCCGAGGCTCTCGCCCGCATCGTCCTAGACTCCGGCGGGGATATGCTCGAAATCGGCGTGCCTTTCAGCGATCCCCTCGCCGACGGTCCCACTATACAGATGACAAGCTACCGCGCTCTCCGGAACGGAGTTACCCTGGCCAAGTGTGTCAGGACGGTGAAAAATCTCCGTGACGGCGGCGTGGACTCGCCCCTCATCTTCATGGGCTACTACAATCCTTATCTCCACTATGGCCTCGAAAGGTTTCTCGACGACGCCGCGTCCGCCGGGCTAGACGGTATGATAGTCCCCGACCTGCCCACCGAGGAGTCTGCCCAACTGTCTGAAATGGCCGCCAAGAGAGGCATACACCTGATACCTCTCCTCGCGCCCACAAGTTCGGACGAGCGAATACGCGACGCTTGCAAAGCCGCAGGCGGATTTATATACTGCGTTAGCCTCACTGGGGTTACCGGCGCGCGGAGTTCGATGGCACAATCAACCCCCGCCCTTGTCGAGCGTATCCGCCGATACACAGACCTGCCCGTACTGGTCGGCTTTGGCGTGTCGCGGCGGGAGCATATCTTAGAGATAGCCACATTCGCCGATGGCGCGGTCGTCGCCAGCGCCCTCCTGGACAAGGTGGACAAGGCGCCCGAAGACGGTAAACTCGACGCCGCGCGAGATTTCATACACTCACTAAAGGGAACTGACAGCAGGGAGCGGCTAGATTGAGCAAGGTCAGAGGACTGAGGGGCGCGACCACCGCCGACGCCAACACAAGAGAAGCCATTCTCGACGCTACGAGCGAACTTCTCCACGAACTTGTGGAGGCCAACGATATTGACGCCGACGACATAGCCTCCGTCACCTTCAGCGTCACCAAAGACCTCAACGCCGAATTTCCGGCGGTCGCCGCCCGCGTCCGTATGGGCTGGACCGAGGTCGCCATGATGTGCGGCCACGAAATGGACGTGCCGGGCGGACAGGAACGGTGCATCCGCGTAATGGCGCTCGTGAACACCGACAAGCGTCCCGAAGAACTCAAGCGAATCTACCTTCGAGGCGCCGCCAACCTTCGCGCGCGCAGCGGCAAATCCGAGTCCTGACTCTTGAAAGGCCTAAATATCATCTCGTCCGACCGCGCGACTCATCTAGGAGAGGCAATCGCGTCTAAAACGCGCCGACTTCGCAAAGACCCTGTTCGCTGATGCAGCATCCTTGTACATCTGTGCTAGTTTGGCTATAATGCACTCATGACTTGGCGCTTTCGACTATGCGCTCGGCGTCGCGAACCGATAATTGAACACTGAAAACTATAAATCGCAGTCTATAACAAGTCAGGCAGAAAATTTTACCCTGCTATTACAGATCTATACAGGTGAAGTACTGGTTCAGACGCCACCTGTCTCTCTGGTGAAACACAGGTCTAAAATCGCCTGTTCCACCGTTGCAATATAAACCGAAATATATATACCCTCGAAACTTGGATGCGATCTCTTCGCTCATCCGGGTCAGAAAACCGACCGGCGACAACTAAAAACTAAGCGCTAGGAGAAAACGCATGGAAGTAATCAAAAACGGCTCGGTTCCCGAAGAAGACGCCACCAACGCCCCGCTGTTCTACGGCGGCCCGGTCAGCCGCCAGCCGATAGTTGGCGCGCAGAGCGATTTCTTCAACTTCGCTCAAGTCAACTTCTACGACGGCGCGAAGAACAAGTTCCATTCCCACACCACCGACCAGGTCCTGTTCGTCACCGGCGGCGAGGGCATAGTCGCCACTGAGGACGAGGAAATCGTCATAACCGACGGCGACACCGCTTTCATACCCGCCGGAGAGAAGCACTGGCACGGAGCGGTTGACGGCAAAGACTTCTCCCACATATCTCTCACCGGCGCAGGCAGCGAAACCACTCAGTACGACGACTAACCGTCTCGCGGTCAGGACTTGACACGGGATGTTTGACAGGAACCTCCATGGCAGATACGCCGCTACACTACAAAACCATCGCCGAAGTCGCCGCGTTGATACAGGCTCGGGAGTTATCGCCGGTCGAGCTCGCCAACGCGACGCTCGACCGGATTGACGCGCTGGACGGTCGTCTGATGAGCTACGCGACGGTGATGTCCGATCACGCAATCGCCGCCGCTCGGAGAGCCGAGCGTGAGATTGCTGCGGGCGAATATCGCGGGCCTCTACACGGCGTCCCGATAGCGGTCAAAGACCTGTGCTTCACAGCCAGAGTTCGGACTATGGGCGGCTCGAAAGTGTACGCCGACCATGTGCCCGGCTTCGATTCGACCGTGGTAGCGCGACTGAAGTCGGCGGGAGCCACGCTTATCGGTAAGCTGAATCTCACCGAGGGCGCGATGGGCGGGTATAACCCGGAGTTCCAGATACCTCTGAATCCGTGGAATGGCGACCGGTGGGCCGGATCTTCGTCAAGCGGATCAGGTTCGGCTACGGCGGCGGGGCTGTGCTTCGGCTCGCTTGGAAGCGACACGGGCGGCTCGATACGCTTTCCGGCGGCGGCCTGCGGCATTGTCGGGCTGAAGCCGACATGGGGCCGGGTCAGCCGCTACGGAGTGCTGGCCTTGGCCGAGTCGCTCGACCATGTTGGGCCGATGACCCGCAGTTCGGAGGACGCCGCCATCATGCTCCAGGCAATCGCGGGATATGACGCGAACGATCCAACGTCGCTATCCGACCCTGTGCCGGATATGCTCGCGGGCATCAAGAGCGGCGTCGAGGGAATCAGAATCGGCCTAGACGAGCGTCACGTCACCGATGGTGTTGATCCCGAGCTGGCGCAGGCCGTACTGGACGGGGTCAAAATCATGGAAGAGCTTGGAGCCAAGATAGTCAACATGCGTATGCCCGACGTGGACAAGTATCTTCCCGCATGGCCGACGCTTTGCTCGGCTGAGGCTGTCGCGGCGCACCGCGAGAATTATCCGTCACGCCGCGACGACTATGGCCCATGGTTCCGGGGCTGGCTGGATATGGGCGCCGGAAAGTCGGGCGCGGACTACGCCGAGGCCAACAATATGCGCGCCGAGTGCAACGGGCTGGTGCGGGAAGCGTTCAGGAACATTGACGTAATGGCGTGTCCTTCCACCATAGGCCCAGCCTATCCGGTGACGCCCGAAATGCTGTACGGCCCGATGGACTCGCGGCGCGGCTCCGCGTTTCAGCGCTACACCGTGCCATACGACTACAACGGCGTTCCTACGCTCTCTACTCCGTGCGGTCTGAGCGGCGACGGCCTGCCCCTGAGTCTGCAATTCGTGGGCAAGCGGCTGTCTGAGCCGCTCCTATCCAGGGTGGGACACGCGTATGAGCGGGAGACCGAGTGGACCCAGCTTCACCCTCCCGTCTGACGATTCCCATTGAGTATATAATGACGTAGCGCGGCGGGCCTATCGCATATGGCGCTGGCGGCGCGGCGGCCTAGCCCGGAATGGCCGGCCGCGCTGTTTCTTCAAGATGTCCGGATTGTATCAACGTTGGGGACGGAACATGAACCAAAATAAGGTCAGCGGAGTTGACGGTCCAATGAAGGGATTGCGGGTGCTCGACTGGACTATGTACCAGTTTGGCCCGGTGGCGGCGTCCATGCTGGGAGATATGGGCGCTGACGTTATCAAGATAGAGGCCCTGGACGGGGATATCGGGCGCGCTGTGGCCAGGATGAGTTCGCGTCCTATCGCGTTGGAGGGCGACAGGAACGCCTACTTCGAGACGTGCAACAGGAACAAACGGGGAATCGCGGTCAACCTGAAGACCGAGGAGGGTAGGGAGATAGTCTATAAGCTGGTCGAGAGCGCGGATGTGTTCATCGAGAACTATCGCAAGGGAATACCGGAACGGCTTGGCATGGACTACGAGACGCTGAGAAAGATCAATCCTAGGCTGATATACGGGTCGGGAAGCGGTTACGGGCCTCTGGGCCCAGATTCGCACAAGCCGTCGCTGGACGGCTGTGGTCAGGCGCGTTCCGGCCTGATGATGTCCGCGTCCATCTCGGACGACTCTGACCCCTCATATGTGTCGGGCGCGGCATCCGACCAGATGGGCGGAATCGTACTGTGTCTCGGTGTCGTATCCGCGCTGTACGCGAGGGAGGCGACCGGAGTGGGCCAGCGAGTGGACGTCTCGCATCTGAGCAGCACCATGTGGCTCCAGGGATTGGCCGTGAGTATGCAGCTTCTGTCCGGGTTCCACTATCGCTTTATGGACCGGCTGAATCCTCTGAACCCTCTGGTCAATGCCTACGAGTGCCAGGATGGACGATGGATACAGTTCATGAGCGCCCAGTTCCTGAGATACTGGCCCGACTTCGCAACCGCGCTGGGGTTGGAAGACCTTATAGATGACCCCAGAGTGGGCGACATTCGAGGAATGACTGCCGGTTCGCCGGAGTTGACGGCTATTATCGCTGAGCGCTTCAAGACCAAGCCCGCGGATGAGTGGATAGACATATTGGATAGGTATGAGGATCTGATATTCGCGAAGGTGCAGACAATCGAGGAACTTGAGCACGACCCCCAGGTGGTGGCGAACGACTACATCACGAAGTTTGAGCATCCCGTAATCGGCGATGTGAAGATGTGCAACTTCCCGGTGACCTTCAGCGAGACCCCGGCGGGCGTCTGGAAGGAGGCGCCTGAGCTTGGGCAGGATACCGAGATGATTCTGCTGGAAGAGCTGGGTTGCGACTGGGACGATATACGGAGTCTCCAAGAAGCCGGCGCGATACTGTGACTGTGTCGGTCAGAAACAGAATTTACAGAATAATCGGATGTAGAGGATAACTGTCCGGGGACGCGGCGGGAAAGGACTGATAAGGTGTCTGCGAGTGACGAGAGCGATGTTGCAGTCGAGCGGGCGAGCCCCGGCTTATGAAGGGGAGGGCAGGATTTGGGATATTTGAATAGCCAGCAGGCGGATGAGCTTCTGCGAGAGCCTATCATCTCGATAATCACGACGCTTCGCGCGGACGGCAGCCCGCATATGACCCCGGTGTGGCATCTGGTGGATGGCGACGAGATAGTGGTGGCGGTGGGCCGGAATACAGTCAAGGCTCGGAACGTAGGGCGCAATTCGTCCGTATCGCTCTGCGTCGTGGAGGGGGCGCTGACCCGGACTGCAAGCGACCCGCCGCAACGCTGGGTTTTGGTGGACGGGACAGCGCGCGTTTCGGAGGATAGGGTCGAAGAGCTTGTGCGGGCGGTGTCTTATCACTACCTGGGTGAGGAAGAGGGAGCGCCATACGTCCAAGATATCCTGGGCAAACTAGACTTTGTT
Source organism: Dehalococcoidia bacterium (assembly GCA_965214185.1). Lineage (GTDB taxonomy): Bacteria > Chloroflexota > Dehalococcoidia > Lucifugimonadales > UBA1123 > VXRN01. The sequence continues at coordinate 359,249 of CBDCBF010000001.1, forward strand.
CTGCTCAGGATAGCGCCGACGGGAGTCACAGGTTTCGACGGCCTAGAGTGATCCTTGTCTGTAAACTGAATCTAAACCTGCTCATGTTGAGTCGGCGCTGCTCTTTCCGCCGGCTCAGATAGCGGCCTCGCCTCTTTCGCCGGTTCGGACGCGGACTACCTGCTCGACGGGCTGGACGAATATCTTGCCGTCGCCTATCTCGCCTGTGCGGGATACGCCTACTATGACGTCTGTGGCTCGGTCCACGTCGGAGTCGCTGACGACCATTTCCAGTTTCACTTTGGGCAACATGTCAATGACGACCGATTGTCCGCTTCGTCCTGTGTGGACGATGCCTCTCTGCGCTCCGCGTCCTGTTACCTGTGTGGTCGTAAGACCTGAGAATCCGGCTTCGACGAGGGCGTCTTTGACCTGATTAACCTTTTCGGGTCGGATGATTGCCTCAATTTTTTTCATGACATGTTCTCCTGACTGATACGGGGCCGCTTTTTCAAGCGGCCCCGCATCGGGCTACCATCTATACGCGGTCTCGCCGTGTTCTGTTACGTCTAGTCCTACCGCTTCCGAATTGTCGGACACTTTCAGGCCGATTGTAACCTTGATTATCCAGAGTATGATGGCGGTCATCACGAATGCCCAGCCCCATGTGGCTACGATGGATATGATCTGGTTCAGAATCTGCTCGGCGCGAGAGGCGTCGGTGAACGCGGCTATGCCGCCGAATCCTACTCCGACGAAGAGTCCGGTCGCCAGCGCGCCCCATGTTCCGCCTATTCCGTGAACTCCCCATACTGAAAGGGCGTCGTCCAAGTTGAGCCTTACTAGGAATCTGGCCGCGAGGTCGCATATGACGCCGGCGATCAGTCCTATGATTATGGCAGGCATTGGGCCTACGAATCCGGCGGCGGGCGTTATCGCCACGAGTCCGGCGACCGCGCCGGAGGCCGCTCCAATCACCGATGGTTTGCCGTCCAGCAGCCAGGCGGTGGTCGTCCAGCCCAGTATTCCGGCGGCGGCGGCGGTGTTGGTCACAACGAATGCGTTCACTGCGTTGCCGTCCGCGGCCAGCGCTGAACCGGCGTTGAAGCCGAACCATCCGAACCATAGGAGGCCGGCTCCAAGCACGACCATCGGCACGTTGTGCGGTTCCATAGGTTCGGAGCCGAATCCTAGGCGTTTTCCGAATATGATAGCGGCGGCGAGAGCGGCTACGCCGGAGTTGATGTGCACGACGTTTCCTCCCGCGAAGTCGAGCGCTCCGAGTTCGCCGAGCCAGCCGCCGCCCCAGACCCAGTGCGCCACGGGAGCATAGACTATGGTTACCCAGAGGGCTATGAACACTATGTAGGATGAGAACTTCATGCGTTCGGCGAATGCGCCCGTTATCAGCGCCGGGGTTATGATGGCGAACATACCCTGGAAGATCATGAACGCTTGGTGTGGCATATTGTCGGCGTAAGGGCCGGGCTCGGATGCGCTGACATCGTTTAGACCGAAGTAGCTTAGGTCGCCTATGAACCTACCCAGATCTGGTCCGAACGCAAGGGAGTATCCCCAGAGTATCCAGACTACTCCGACTATTCCCATGCTCATGAAGCTGTACATTATGGTGCTTGCGGCGTTCTTGCTTCGCGCGAGGCCGCCGTAGAATAGCGCGAGGCCCGGCGTCATAAGCAGCACCAGGGCGGAAGATACTAGAATCCAAGCTATATCACCGGTGTTCATAAGAGGGCTTCTCCTAAATGTGTGAAACTCAACAGGTATTATTGAGGTCTGGGAGCGAGGTTTTCCACCCGGCATAGCGGACGGCGGTTCAATCGCATCTAAGTTTCGGCGGTTTGATATATCTCCGTTTATAGTAGTTTGGGTAGTTCTGGCGCCGACGCAGGTGGTTCAACAGGGTTGTGCAGGTGGGGTCTGGTACCTGTATCCGACCTGCATTCACCAGAATTTGTAGCTAATTCTCCGATTATTTTTTTCTGCCAGATTTGTCATATGTTGTCGTTTATGATTTCAAGAGTTCGGAAGCCGATTGGGGACGATAACCGTCCGGATAGTGGGTGTGGATCCGACGAATCTATTTTAGCGGAATCAGTACAAATGTGCAATTGCGGAATGGGGGCGACAGGCGAAAGAGTCTGGGGCGTTAAAGATTGTGTTTGGCAAGCGCCGCGGCGCGCATAATCGCACCAAGTCCGGATAGTTGCCCGGAGCGCGCGAACTCGAGCCTGCAAGAGAAGGAAACGAGAGGCGGCGCAGGGCCGGGGTTTGTCTAAAAGCTGAGACATTGCCTTCGACTGCGCGGATCTACGCATTAGTGTAGTTTGCGGGAGATGAGTCGAAGCGGCTGCGGCAGGATAGGCCGTCGAAATAGTACCATACGCCGTCCCAGTATCGCTTGGTTCCTCTCGTGGGGTCTAGTTCGGGGGTTCCGGCGACTGTTCTTCCGACGGGCGTGTCGAGGGTTTCGGACACGTCTTTGCCGCATACCGTGCATTGTGGCATTTGTATTCTCCAGTTGTCGGAATCGCGCGGATTCCGCTATATGGTCGAGCCTTGGATGCGCTTCTCGCGTCCTTCCCACTCCTTCTCGCGAAGGATGTACTTCTGAATTTTGCCTGTGGCTGTCTTGGGGAGTTCTCCGAACTCGACGTGTTTTGGAGCCTTGAAGTGGGCTATTCTGTCTCGGGTGAACCGGATAATCTCGTCTGTGGCGACCTGCGCGCCTTGTCTTGGCACCACGAACGCCTTGGGGACTTCTCCCCAGCGGTCGTCAGGGACGCCTACGACGCATACTTCCAGCACGCCCGGGTGTTCCATGATGACCTTTTCGATCTCTTGGCTGGATATGTTCTCTCCGCCGGATATGATGATGTCTTTGGCGCGGTCCTGAAGCTCGATGTAGCCGTCCGGGTGCCATACCGCCAGGTCGCCGGAGTGGAACCATCCGCCCTCGAACGCCTTGGCGGTAGCTTCGGGGTCGTCGAAGTAGCCGGACATGACGATGTTGCCGCGCATTACGACTTCGCCCATGGTCTGCCCGTCGCGCGGCACGTTCTCCATATTGGCATTGACCACGCGCAAGCCGGGTTCGGATACTACGAACGGCACTCCCTGCCGGGACTTGAGCCGGGCTCGCCGGTTGACAGGAATGTCCTCCCACTCCGGTTGTATGGCGCAGATGGTGGTGGGACCGTAGGTTTCGGTGAGGCCGTAGGCGTGGTGTATGAACGCGCCCATATCCTCAATGGTTCGTATGACCTGTGGCGCAGGGGGGGCTCCGGCGGTCATTATGGTTAGGCCGGAGAGGTCGGCGTTCTCGGCTTCGGGGGCGGAGTATAGCATTGTGAGTATGGTCGGCGCGGCGCACATATTGGTGACGCCGTACTTTTCTATCAGCCGGTAGATCTCGGCGGCGTCAATGCGTCTCAGGCAGAGGTGTGTAGCGCCGACCGCGGTGACGCCCCAGGTGTGGCACCAGCCGTTGCAGTGGAACATCGGCAGCGTCCACAAGTATGTGCTGCGCCAAGTGACGCCGGATTCAAGTATCTCGCCGAGCGCGTTCAGATACGCTCCGCGCGCGTGGTACTGGACGCCTTTGGGCAATCCGGTCGTGCCGGAGGTGTAGTTGATAGTAATAGGGTCGGTTTCGGAGTCGAGAGCCTCATGGTGGGAGCCCGGCGGCGAGGACGCTAGGAACTCTTCGTATTCCATGCCCGGAATGTCGTCGGCTTTCGGGGAGGTGTCAACGACTTGGACGAATGTCTCAACGCCGGGGATGTTGTCTCGCATCCGCCGAACGGTGTCGGCGAATTCTGAGTCGAATACTAGAACTTTCGCTCCCGAATGGTTCAGGATATAGGAGATCTCGCGGGCGGAGAGACGGATGTTGATGGCGACGAGTATCGCGCCTAGGCGCATGGGGCCGTAGTGTCCTTCCAGCATTGGGGGGATGTTTGGGACCATGAACGCGACGCGGTCTCCCTTGCGAACGCCCGCCTGGCGTAGAGAGCCCGCGAGCTTGTTCACTCTGTCGTACATCTGAGAGTAGGTGTATGTGGTGTCGTTGTAAATAACCGCGGGCTTATTGGGATAAACAAACGCGCTGCGGTCGAGGAACGATAGGGGGTTGAGATCGTGGAAAGATACGCTGTTAGGCACTGCAAACATTCTCCATATTGATTGAGGCTGATTTTATCAATGGCAAAAAGGAGCGTCAATCGAACCGGAGGAGAGCGCGTATGTGGGCGCAGCTCAGTCCGCGGCTCGCACGGGTTCCATGTTCTCTATGTCCACGTCCATCGCGGGAAGGATGCCTCGCAGATAGTGTCCGGTTTGGGAGGGTTCCATCCGCGCAAGATTTTCGGGGGGGCCTTCGGCTATGACTAGGCCGCCCTTGTCGCCCGCTCCGGGGCCGAGGTCTATGAGCCAGTCGGCGCTCTTTATCAGGTCGAGATGGTGTTCGATAAGCACGACGCTGTTTCCGGCGTCCACCAGCCGATGGAGTACGCGCATGAGGTGTGAGCAGTCCTCGAAAGACAGGCCGGTTGTCGGCTCGTCCAGTATATAGAGGGTCTGGCCGGTGGCGCGTTTGGAGAGTTCGGTGGAGAGTTTGACGCGCTGCGCTTCGCCTCCACTGAGTTGAGTAGCGGGTTGTCCGAGCCTGATGTAGCCGAGGCCGACGTCGTACATAGTCTGGAGCTTGCGCTTTATGCGCGGGATGTTCTCGAAATGTTCCAGCGCCTCGGTTACGGTCATGTTTAGCACTTGGGCGATGTTCGCGCCCTTCCACTCTATCTCGAGCGCTTCTCGGTTGTAGCGCGCGCTCTCGCATACCTCGCAGGGGACTGTGACGTCGGGGAGGAACTGCATCTCTATGTTGATATAGCCGTCGCCTTTGCAGGCTTCGCATCTTCCGCCCTTGACGTTGAAAGAGAAGCGACCGGGTTTGTAGCCGCGCGCGCGCGCTTCCGGCGTTGTGGCGAATAGTTCGCGGATGGGCGTGAACGTTCCGGTGTAGGTGGCGGGATTGGAGCGTGGAGTGCGACCAATCGGGGACTGGTCTATGTTCACAACCTTGTCTATGTTCTCGATTCCGGTTATGGCGTCGCAGTCGCCCGGGCGTTCACGGGATCGGTAGAAGGTCTGGGCGAGTTTCTTGTAGAGGATTTCGTATATCAGCGTGCTTTTGCCGGAGCCGGAGACGCCTGTGACGCACACGAGTTGTCCAAGGGGTATCTCCACGTCTATGTCTCTTAGGTTGTTCTGGCGGGCGCCCTTGATGACGATGGACTTGCGTATGCCCTCTCTGCGGGTTTCGGGTATGGGTATCCGCTTCACACCGCTGAGGTACTGTCCGGTGAGAGAGTCGGGCGAGTTGATGATTTCTTCCACTGGGCCGGAGGCGACTATGTGTCCGCCATGTTCGCCCGCGCCGGGGCCGAGGTCAACTATATGGTCGGCGGATCTCATTATCGCTTCGTCGTGTTCGACTATAAGCACGGTGTTGCCCAGGTCACGCAGGTTTTTGAGGGTCTGTATGAGGCGGTAGTCGTCGGCGGGGTGCAGACCGATGGAGGGCTCGTCGCAGACGTAGAGTACGCCCATAAGGCCGGAGCCTATCTGGGTGGCGAGCCGGATGCGCTGCGCTTCGCCGCCGCTTAATGTGGAAGCGGTGCGCGAGAGTGTCAGGTAGTCCAGTCCTATGTTGAGGAGGAAGTTGAGGCGCGCCTGTATCTCTTTAAGAATCTGGTCGGCGATGGACTTCTCTCTGTCGGTCAGGATGTCGCTGGGTCGGACGCCGTTGGATGAAGGAGTTTCGCCTGATATGACCCTTATCCATTGGAGAGCGGCGGCTATGGACTTGTTGGTCATGTCGGTGATGTTGGTTGCGCCTATGGTGACGGCCAACGCTTCCGGTCTGAGCTTTTTGCCTCCGCAGGCGGCGCAGGCGTTGGCGGACATATATCGCTCGATTTCCTGGCGAACGTAGTCGGATTCGGTATCGCGGTAGCGGCGTTCGAGGTTGTTGATCACGCCTTCGAACTGGGTGTTCCACCGGTAAGTCCTTCCCCTTTGGGTACGGTGGGTTATGGGTATCCTCTTACCTTTGGAGCCTCTCAACACTAAGTTCAATTGGCGCTTTGTGAGCTTGCTTATGGGTTTGGTGGTGGAGAAGCCGTATGCCTTGCCCAGAGATTCGAGCTGGCTCATGTTCCAGGGGGCTACGGAGCCGGTTCGCGCCCACGCCTGTATGGCGCCTTCGGCGATGCTGAGCGTCTTGTCCGGTATGACTAGTTCGGGGTCTACTTCCAGTTTATAGCCAAGTCCTGTGCAGGTGGAGCATGCGCCGTGGGGGTTGTTGAAGCTGAATGTGCGAGGTTCGAGTTCGCCTAGGCTGATATTGCAGTGTATGCAGGCGAAGTGTTCGGAGAAGAGCATCTCTTCCGCGCCCTGCACGTCAACGAGAACTATCCCGTCGGCCATTCTGAGCGCTGTCTCAACGGAGTCGGTCACGCGCGAGGTGTCGGCGCTCTCGCCGCTGACGAGGCGGTCAACGACTATCTCGATGGTGTGCCATTTCTGCTTGTCTAGGTCGAATTCTTCGCTCAGGTCGCGCGTTTCGCCGTTGACGCGAACGCGGACGAATCCGGCTTTGCGGGCCTGCTCGAATACATCCTTATGCTCGCCCTTGCGCCTACGAACCATGGGTGCGAGTATCTGAATCCGCGTTCTGTCGGGCAGCGCGAGGACGGTGTCCACTATACGCTGGACGGTCTGGCGTTCGATGGGACGGGCGCACTTGTAGCAGTGCGGTTTTCCGACGCGGGCGAATAGGAGTCGGAGGTAGTCGTATATCTCGGTGACGGTGCCGACGGTGGAGCGTGGGTTGTGTGAAACGCCTTTTTGGTCAATGGAGATGGCGGGGGAGAGGCCTTCGATGTAATCTACGTCGGGTTTGTCCATGCGACCTAGGAACTGCCTGGCGTAGGCGGATAGGGACTCGACGTAGCGCCGCTGGCCCTCGGCGTAGATGGTGTCGAAGGCGAGGGAACTCTTGCCGGAGCCGGAGACGCCTGTGATGACGACCAGCTTGTTGCGAGGGATGGTCACGTTGACGTTCTTGAGGTTGTGTTCGCGCGCTCCGCGAACGACGATATTCTCAAGAGGCATGATGAAGCAAGTTCCTCCGTGGGCGGATTTCGAGAGAAGCGGACACGACGCGAGAGATGCGCTACAGAGAAGATTCTACCACCGACAGGGGTGGGATGTCAGGGGTTTTTGGGCATTTTTCGGAGCTAATGTTCTTTCACGGGCAAGCAATGGATAACGCGCAATAGAGATAATCCGCCGAATCGCCCTCTGTTTGGCTCTGCTTGGCAAGAAAGTTGAAAACCAGCGGATTTCGGAAGACCAATCCGTCTGAGAGCTGGAAGCCATTGGACATGGCTGTTAGAATCCTAGTAGCTAATTTCCCCATGCCGAGGTCAGGATATGCCGGTAGTTAACGAAGGTCTCGAACAGGAGCTTGGATATGTCGCCAGAGCGTTCGAGCGGGAACACATTCGCGCGCAGTGGGATGACGCCGACCCGCTGATGCAGGAGATCAGCTATCAACTGATAGTTGGCAATCATATAGAAGTGGATAGGCTCACCGCGCAGGCGCTGGGGGAAGACTTCGCCGCCAACACGATACTTGATGACGGGCTGATAGCCGGCATGGCTATCGTGGGCATCAAGTTCAGGGACAATATCATCTTCGTGCCGGAGGTTCTGGTGGCGGCGCGCGCGATGAAGGCGGGAATGGCGCACATTGAGCCGATACTTTCGGCGTCCGGCATTGAGCCTGTTGGGACGGTGATAATGGGAACGGTGAAGGGCGACCTCCATGACATCGGCAAGAATCTGTGCATAATGATGCTGCGCGGCGCGGGCTTCGTTGTTCATGACCTGGGAGTGGATACGTCGCCGGACGAGTTCATCGAGGCGGTGATGGATAACGAGGCGGACGTTTTGGGTATGTCCGCGCTGCTGACTACGACGATGCCGAATATGGGCAAGACGATTGACGCATTCGAGGAGAACGGTCTGCGCGACATTGTGAAGATAATGGTGGGAGGGGCGCCGCTGACGCAGGAGTTCGCTGACGATTTCGGCGCTGACGGGTACGGTAAAGACGCTATTGAATGCGTTGACCTGGCTAAACGCTTCCTGAGTGTTGGGGAGGCAGAAGAAGCTGCTCTGGTCGGAGACTGAAGTTGGCTGAAGTGGACAAAGAGCGCTACCGGCGCAGTATATCCCGGTTGGAGGCCATTTTTCGAGACATCAGTGAGACTGCCAACGTTGTCTCAACCTATCGTTGCCCGTACAAGAACGCGCAGGACAGATGCACCGCCAAGTTCGGATGCCGCAACCAAGGGCGCCGCGTTCCTGAAGGCGAGTTGTTCATATGCGTCGGGGACGATAAGCTGGACTATCGTTCGGCGTGGGAAGTGTGAGCGATTCTTAATCCGGCGTTCAACTTCCCTTAACCTATGTCTGGTATTGTGAGAGCGTTATGCTCAGGGTGGAGAACCGGACAAAGCTCGCCGGACGGATGCGCGATTTGGCCTCTAACTTTGTGAGAGGCTGATGGCTAAGACTGAGTTCATGGCAAGGCCGGATGAACGCAGGCGTCCCGTTATGGAAATGCGCGACATACGCCGACGGTTTGTGGGCGAGATGGTTGGGACGTACCTGATGGTGATGATAGGCACCTCGTCGGTCGCGGCGGCCGCGATAACCGGGGCGCAGGTCGGTTTGTGGCAGGTGGCGGTGGTCTGGACGCTGGGCGTCAGTCTGGGCATATACGCGACGGCCAACATCTCCGGGGCGCATCTCAATCCGGCGGTGACGCTGGCGTTCGCTATATTTAGGCGGGGTGAGTTCGATTACCGGTTTATTCCTGTATATTGGATAGCCCAGTTGCTGGGCAGCGTGGCGGCCGGTCTGACCGTTCTGGGTATATTCGGGCCGGCAATCGCGCGTTTCGAGTCGGAGAATGGCATTGTGCGGGGAGCGGCCGGAAGCCAGCGTTCGGCCATGGTCTTCGGCGAATACTTCCCTAATCCCGCAATCTACGGCGTTGAGACGGCGGACGCTATTATCTCTCCGCTGGGAGCGCTGTTTGTCGAGGGTTTCGGGACGGCTATCTTAGGCCTGTCCATATTCGCTCTTACGGACAAGCGCAACGCCGGACTTACCGGGAAACTCACACCGCTTCTGATCGGCGGCACTGTCGGAGCGCTGATCTCGTTGTTCGCGCCTCTTACGCAGGGGGGCTGGAATCCGGCGAGGGACTTCGGTCCCCGCGTTGTGGCGTATTTCGCGGGGTGGGGGAGCATCGCGATTCCTGGGCCGTCGGAGGGGTTCTGGATATATATACTTGGGCCGCTGATTGGGGCGCCACTCGGGGCGGCGGTACACCATTTCTTGCTGAAACCCGCGCTTAGTCGGGTTTCAGCCGACGAAAGCTGAACCGTGATGGATGTCGAGGGCTGGGGACTGGCGGACCCCGCTGGGAAGAGTATGGATGAGACGCGCGGGATTCGGGATGAGATATACAGGAAGACGCTGAGCCTAGTTTATGGATATGCGCGAGGCGGCAGAGCGTCGGGAGCTACTCGGCAGGCCGCTCCAGAGGCGCGATTAGCCTCTGCGCTAGAAGTCCATGTGCGGGGGGTCTTCTTCTTCAAGCGGCAGTTCGAGAATTACCAGGCTTTGCATGATTCCGTGTATGTCCCGGACGCGTCCATCGAGTATGGCGACCTCCTCAAAGCCGGCGGCCTTTGCGGCCTGAATCGCGGAGCGCTCTCGATTGTCAACCAGTTCGAACACGAGCATCCGAAGTCCCAGGTCCACTCCGAGTTGTATCAACTCGTGGATGAGCCGCGCGCCCAGCCCACGTCCGCGGTACTCCGGGTCCACCACTATGCGAAGTTCGCCGACGTGTCGGCGCGCGGCTCGGCGACTCCGGTGCAGGGTGGAGTCGGCCACTATTCTATCGTTCGACACCGCCACGAGGGGGATGGTCTGATCCAAGTTGATGTTGTTGGTGAATTCGTGGATCACCTCCGGCGCGGTTACGTCGTTGTTCAGGTAGAATCTGTCCTCCACAGGCGCCCTGAGAAAGAATTGGAGCAGTTCCGTCCTGTCTTCGGGTCTGAGAGGCCGTATGACGACCCTGTGTCCGTCGTTCAGGGTCGCGTCGCGCGGAAATTTTCTTAGAAAAGCGGGGGTATCCATTTCGAGGGTCACTTTGCCTACTCCTTTCGGTCGGCGGGATTGGGGTTTTCGGCGAATCTCTCGACACCGAAGCCGTCTATAGGGATGTCGGTCGATCCGGTTGTGATGAGGTCAGCTACGGCCTTGCCCATGCCCGGGCTTATCAGTATTCCCTTTTTTCCGGCGCCGGTCGCTAAGTAGGCGTTTTCCCAGCCGGACGCGCGTCCGATGATGGGCATCCAGTCTGCGGACAGTGGTCTGAGACAGGCTGTGTGGAGGACGAGGTCGGCGTTCTGCATCGCGGGCATCAGTCTTATGGCGCGGGCTAGGCTGATGTCCCGCGCCTCAGGGGACGGGTTTCTGTCGAAGCCCTTGCGTTCTTCTGTCGCCCCGATCCAGATCTGGCCGTTCTCGCGATGGTTTAGATCTACAAGGGCGCTATGGAAGTCTCTGTCCAGAGGGGCGCCTTCAAGCCGCATTCTGAGTATTTCGCCCTTGAATGGTTCGATGGGTATCGGGATGCCAAGCCATTCCTCGATCTGTCCGGACCATGGGCCTGTGGCGAAAACGACGGCGCCGCAGGGGATTTCGCCGGAGTCGGTCTGAATGGCGGACACTCGCCCGCCGTCGGTTCTGACGCCGCTGACGGTCGCTGATACTACCGACGCGCCCATCGTCTCGGCGGCTTTGGCGAGCGCGCGAGTGTAGCGGTAGCTGCTGAGTATGGCGTTGCCGCGCGTGTCCAAGGCGCGTATGGCGTCGTGGGAGATGCGCGATTCTATTTCTTTCAGTTGGGACGAGTCGAGCCATTCCGCGCTGAAATCGTCGTCGGCCGACTGGAATATGTCGCGGGTTGTTTCCATCTCGGCTATGTCAGAGTCGTCGAACGCCACCCGAACGGATGATATGACCTTTTGACCGAAGTCCATGTCGGAGAGGTCGGACAGTTCGGGCCAGATGTCTTTGTGCATCCTGTATGATTCGATAGCCAAGGAGCCGAGCGGTCCGGGGATTCCCGCGCCTTCGAGGGGGTTCAGGCCGCCCGCTGAATAGCCGGAGGCGTTGGCCGCGATGCCGTCGCGCTCGACGATGGTTGAGCTGACGCCCGCTTTCGCCAGATAGTAGGCCGTCGCGCAGCCCGCGGCTCCGCCGCCGACTATCACTACGTCTTGGACTTGGCTCATGTGTCTTTCCGTCTCTTTCTTGCGGGTCGGTTTTCGCTTCCGGAGGGCTGAGGGCATTGTAGCGCAGCAAAGGCGTAAATGCGTAGTTTTGCGGGAGTCTGAAAGGACGATTCCGAGCGTGTCTCCGGGCGGGGAGCTTGTCCATGCAATGAGTTCAGTTGGGGGCGCTGGTGAGGAGGAATCCGCCGTCAACGGGTAGGGTTACGCCAGTGATGAAGCGTGCCTCGTCGCCGGCGAGGAATAGGGCGGCGTTGCCGATGTCCCAGCTTTTGCCTTCGATGGGCAGTGGGGTGGAGGCGCGGCGCGTTTCGCGGGAGTTCGCAGAGCCGCCTGCCAGCCGGGGCGTCCACATGAGACCGGGCATGACGCAGTTTACGCGTATATTGTCCCGGGCGTGGTCGAGCGCCATCGCGCGCGTGAGTCCGATTACGGCGGACTTGTTGACGGTGTACTGCGCGGATGACCTGCCGGGTTTGGGCCTCAGCGCAGTTACGGAGGAGACGTTGATGATGGAGCCGCCACCCGCCGTTTTCATATGCGGGATGGCGTAGCGGCACATATTCACCATGCTCATCAGGTTGACCGATGAGCTGCGATACCAGTCTTCATCAGTGGCTTCGACTACGCTGCCCCCGCCGCCACCCCCGCCGACATTGTTGTGGAGGATGTGCAGGCTTCCGAGTCGCTCCACTGTTTCGGCAACCGCTCTATGGCAGTCGTTGGGGTCGGTTGCGTCGGCGGTGAAGGTTATCGCCTCTCCACCTTCTTGCTTGATGATGCGGTCTGTGGCGTCCACCCATTCGCTAACGGCGTCTATAAGCGCGACTTTCGCGCCATGTCGCGCGAAGAGTATCGCGGCGGCCGCGCCGTTTCCGACTCCTTTGCCTCCGAATGTGCCAGCGCCGCTGACAATGGCGACTTTGCCGCTCAGTCTCATATTGCGCCTCCGGATGTCTCAGTGGGTTGGGAATGGGAAGATTGTGCAGATGGTGGTGTCGGGGTTGTTCGATTATACATTCGGCGCGTGTGTTCGTCATCTCTGACGCCGAGCGTCTCTGTTGTGGACGACCGGGAACAATGGGCAACCGGACGCTGAAAACGGAAGCGCTCTTGTCCGGCCTCCCGGGGTTTGCAGGGTCGGCATTGAACAGATTCTGTCGGACGGCGGACTACTATGCCGGGTCATATATTTTGATTTATGATTCTGCAGGCGGATGCCGGCGCGGACAACAGGTGGTCTTCTGCTGTGTGCAAGTGGGGTCTGGCGCCTGCATTTACCTGCATTCCTCCTGTATCAGCTTTGGGGGTATTTTTCCCTATTCCCTTGATCGCTTATTTTATAATTGTGGCTTTATGTATGTTGACGCTCAAAGCGATTAAGGGTCGGCACTCCGTTGTTAGTTAGTATGTTCGCATTATAGCGCATATGGGATGTGAATGTGTAGTTCTGTGGCGGAGCGACGAAAATTCTAAGGAGTTGCGCGCCTCCGACTTTCACCGCCTATAGGCTTACGCCTATGCTAGTACCGTTTCCAGATGGTTTCGCAAGAGTGCGAGAAATCAGTTAGGGTTGGGAACAACCTCTCTGATAGGATATACCGAGATATTTCTGCTATCAAGTATAAAGTCAAGCTGACACGAGCCGAACGAACTCAACTCAATGAGGTTGTCCATAGAGGCAAGCGGGCGGCCCGCATCGTCAAGTGGGCGTCTGCGCCGCTCAGGGGTGAGGCAAGATTAAGGCAGTGTTTGATTGAAGCGGCGCTAGAAATAGTCCATATATATGAAGGCGGGATGTCTCATGTCAGTATTCGTTGATCGGCTTTATTCTGCTTCTCGCGCGAGCGAGAGCCTGGTATGCGTGGGGCTGGACCCGGATCCGGACCTGATGCCGATTCCGGACGTGTTCGAGTTCAACAGGGCCATAGTGGAAGCTACGCGGGATGTGGTGTGCGCGTATAAGCCAAATTTTCCGTTCTATGAGGCGATGGGGTTGCCCGGCCTGAGGTCTTTGGAACGCACGGTGGGGTATATAAGGAGGGCTGCGCCCGACGCGCTGCTGATAGCGGACTGCAAGCGCGGCGACATCGGCTCGACCAACAGGATGTACGCCAAAGCGCTGTTCGATACTTGGGGGTTCGACGCGGCGACTGTCAACGCTTGGGGCGGCGGCGACTCTGTGGAACCGTATCTTGATTATGCGGACCGCGGCGTTATCGTGTGGTGCAGGTCGTCCAATCCTGGGGCGGCGGAGTTCCAGGATATTCCGGTTGTGTTTGACGGGGGACATATTCCTCTTTACGAATGGCTTGCCGTTAAGCTGTCGGAGTGGAATGAGGCGGGCAATGTGGGCGCGGTGGTGGGCGCTACTTATCCTGAAGAACTGGGGGTTGTTCGTGAAAGATGCCTAGGAATGCCCATACTAGTCCCGGGAATTGGGGCGCAGGGCGGAGACATGGAGGCCAGCATGGTTCACGGACTGGACGAGGATAGACCGAACTTGATGATAAGTTCATCTAGGGGAATCACTTACGCTTCGTCGGACCCGGACAAATTCGCGCAAGCGGCGAGACAAGCTGCGCTCAAGCTGCGAAACTCCATAAACGAGGTTCTGATACGGAGAGGCAGGGCGTGGTAAGGCAGTATGAATTGGGCTGGGTCGTCAGTCTGCGGAAACGTCACCCGTGCGGAGGCGCGGACTGGGAAGTAGTTCGTCTGGGGACAGACATAGGGTTGAAGTGTCTGAATTGCCAGAGGCGAGTGTTGATGCCCCGCTCTACGCTCGACAAGCGTGTCAAGGCAATCGCGCCGGGCGAGGGCGTTCGGCGAACGGGGTGACGCAGCTTCGCCGGAATGGGGGGACGTCATGGCAGCGAAAGCCAAATCGAGTAGAGTTCGCGTCTCGATATGCCTGTGACTGAGCTCGCCGACGCTATGGCGTCCCGGGCGGTTAGTTTCCGCTTTTTCGAGAGAGCCAGCATATCTCTGGCATTGTGTTTGTCGGCGGGGTCGGACAGGCTATCCTGAGCTTCCAGGATGAGCGTAAACTCGCCTCTCGGCTCGGAGAAGTGAGCGATGGCGTCGGACACGCTGCCCCGGAACACCTCTTCGTGTATCTTGGTGAGTTCGCGGCATACCGCGACGCGGCGGTCGCCGAGCGTGTCGAGGATGTCGCCCAGCGCGGACGCTAGGCGGTGGGGGGATTCGAATGCGACTATGGTTTTCCGCTCGTCGGCGAGTTTTGTTAGCAGTCTGACTCGCGCCGACTTCCTACGGGGAAGGTATCCCACATATGCAAAGCCGGCGGCGCGGATGCCGGATACCGAAATCGCGGTGGTTATGGCGGACGCTCCGGGTAGGGCTGTGACGGCGAACCCGGCGTCGGAGACGGCGGCGACCAGTTCTTGGCCGGGGTCGTTGATGGTAGGAACGCCGGCGTCGGAGACGAGCGCGATGTCTTTCTCAGGAAGCAGACTGAGCAGGTATGGGGTTTTCCTCATCTTGTTGTGTTCGTGAAACGCGGTCATCGGAGTGGAGATCGAGTAGCGAGTCAACAACTTGCGGGTAACGCGTGTGTCTTCGGCGGCTATCAGGTCGGCTTCTTTGAGAACGCGCAGCGCCCTCAGGGTGATGTCTTCGAGGTTTCCGATTGGAGTGGGAACTATGTAAAGGACGGGCATCGGAGCGCTACCTAGAGTTTGTGGACATTGTACGATTGAGGGGACGATGATGGGAAGGTCGCGTATGGCGGTGGATTTAGCGAATGCCCAGACGGTCAGCCGCGTTGCCCATCTGGGCGTATTGGCGTACAATTCGGCGAATGATATAGGCAGGTTCGGGCGGGAGGCGCTGACATGGTTCAGGTCTTGGATATAGAGACTAAGTTTGAAAATAGGTTCACTCGGGAATTCGGATTTCCCAAGGAGCGACCGGCGACTAAGATAAAGGACTATCTGACCGATAAGGTACGGGATTTCATAGGACAGTCGCCGTTTCTTGTTATGGCGACGAGCGCGTCGGACGGCGCGTGCGACGCATCGCCCAAGGGCGGGAAGCCGGGCTGGGTTAAGATTCTTGACGATAATACGCTGCTTATCCCGGATGTGGCAGGAAATAGGCTGTTTCAATCGTATCTCAACATGGCGGAAAACCCGAATATCGCGCTTATATTCTTTATACCGGGCGTGCCGGAGACTGTGAGGGTGAATGGCAGGGTGAGGATAGTGGACAGGGCCGCGCTTGATGAAATGCAAGTCGCTCTTGAGGTGTTCGACCCGGACGAGAACGCGAAGATACTCCAGGGAGTGGTGGTCGAGATAGGCGAGGCGTATGGCCACTGTCCGAGAGCGTTGACCTTTTCCAGGCTGTGGAAGTCTGGGTGAGTTTGGGGAGATGAGCATGAATGCGGGCGCGCTGGGCGACATACGGGTTGTGGAGTATGCCGTTGGACACGCGGGCGCCATGTGCGGCAGGGCGTTCGCGGACTTGGGCGCGGACGTGGTGAAGGTTGAGCCGCCTGAGGGGGATCCTCTACGGCGGGCGGGGCCGTTTCCGAATGACCTGGCGGATTCGGAGTCGTCCGGCCTTTTCATGTACCTGAACGCCAATAAACGGGGAGCGACGCTGGATCCGCTAATTGAGGATGATAGGCGTCGTATGCGCTCCCTGCTTGCCGGGGCCGACATATTTGTAACCGACGTTCAGCCGGCGCCGGCGGCGCAGCTTGGAATAGATTCGGAGACTGTGGGCAAGTCGTACCCCGGTCTGATCAGAGTGTATGCGACTCCGTTCGGCAATATTGGCCCTTATAAGGATTGGAAGGGGACGGACCTGATAGCCTGGCATATGGGTGGTATGGGATGGGAGAGTCCGGCTTCGTTTGTAACTGATCCGGAGCGTCACTATCCGCTGAGGGGGCGCGGAAACCAGTCTATGTATCTTGCGGGATGGGTCGCGGCGGCGGGCGCGATGTGCGCCCTATTCCATAGAGAGAAGTATGGAGTGGGGCAGGAGATTGATGTCTCGGTGATGGACGCGGTTTCCAGCCACATACGCGGCAACTTCGCTATGTTCTCCTATGACATTTCACAGATGCCGGAGACCAGAGAGAAGAGTATATTTTCGTGGATATGGGAATGTGAAGATGGTTACGCTACCGCGACTTTTCTGATGGATCATTGGTGGGAATCTCTGAAGAACTTGATGGGAAACCCGGAGTGGGCAGAGAAAGAGGAGTATGATGAGCTGAGTGGACGCAGGGAGGGGATGCGTGAGATAGATGAGAATATCTCCAAGTGGATCAAGGGCTTTAAGAGGCATGAACTCTATGCGCTGCTCCAGTCGAGCGGGATACCTTGCTTTCCCGTGCAGAGCGTGGATGAGATAGTGAGGTCGGCTCACTATAACGAGCGCGGGTTCTTCGTTTCGCAAAGTGGAGGTTCTCTGAATAACAAGACGCTGCGTCCCGGCCCGATGATACGATTTTCAGCGACACCTTGGGAGCTGAGGAGGCCCGCTCCTAAACTTGGGCAGGGCGGTTCGGACTTGCCGTGGTCTAACAGGGTTGTGAGTTCTGAAGGAGAGGTCTCAGGCAGGCGCGACAGGCCTCTGGAGGGTGTGAGGATAGTGGACTTTGGATGGATATTATCTGTACCTTACGCGGGCGGATGGCTCGGTTCATTGGGGGCTGAGGTTATTAGGGTGGAATCCAATACACGCTTGGAACTGGGTCGGAGCGGCGTGGGTGGCGGAGCGGACGGAATCTCGGGGCGGAATCGCTCGGCCATATGGAATTGTCTGAATCACAGCAAGCTCGGCGTAACGTTGAATATCCGCGACCCAGAGGCGCGTGAATTAGTGAAAGAGATAGTGTCCGTAAGCGATGTGGTTATGGAGAACTTTTCGACCGGGGTGCTGGACAGGCTCAGTCTAGGTTATGACGATCTGCGGAAAGTGAGGCCGGATCTGGTGATGCTGAGCGGCTCTTCGATGGGGACGTTCGGTCCGGACCGCGAGGCGACGGGCTTCGGTCCGAATGTGTGTTCTTACGCGGGTCAGCCGTCCGTTACCGGATATGAGGGAGGTCAGCCCCAGAATCTTGGAGGGAACTGGCCGGATTACCTTGTCGGGACGATGATGGTTCACTCGGTTCTGAGCGCGCTGTGGCACAGGCGCAAGACGGGCGAGGGTCAACGCATTGAGGTGGCGATGGCTGAGGCGGTTAGCGGTATGATACCGGAGGCTTTTCTGGATTATACTATGAACGGGCGGGTAGCGGAGCGTATCGGCAACCGCGACCCGGATATGGCTCCGCATAACGTTTATCGCTGCGCGGGCGATGACCAGTGGGTCGCCATTGCGGTCCGGTCGGATGAAGAGTGGGCGCGACTCTGCCATATTATAGGGAATCCCAACTTGTCGTCGGACTCGCGATTCTCCAGTTTCAAGGCGCGTAAGGAGAACGAGGACGAACTGGACAGAATAGTCTCGGAGTGGACTATGGACTTTTCTCCCATGGAGGCGGCGCGGATTCTTCAGGGCGAGGACATTGCGGCGGGGCCGGTTATGGATGCCGTGGCCCTGCTGGATGATCCGCATTTCCGAGAGCGTGGCGTCGTAGTCGAGATGGAACATACGGAGGTCGGTCCGCGCGAGGTTGCCGGACTGCCGATAAGATTTGGGGATATGGCAAGGCCGGGTTACTACTCGGCGCCCCTTCTGGGCGAACATAATGACGCGGCTCTAGGTGGGCTGCTCGGCCACGGGGAGGCGGAGTTGGAGCGGTTGAAGAGGACGAAGGCGATATACTGATTCAGGGGAGATTCGCAATTTTCTTACTGATTGGCAGCGTTGGATTATGGCTGTATTTTGGCGCTATCCTGTAGTAGGGACGCGGGTCTTTTGAAGCGAGTGCATAGTGAGGTCTGATATGTCAACTGAACAGTATAGGATTGTCATAGGTCAAGATCGCGTCAACGCGATATACACCGACTCGATGGCGCGTATGTACGGTCTGGTGGCGCTGGGTATCGTAACGACCGGAGCCGCTATATGGGTTGGCGATATGCTGGGCGTGGGCGAGGTCATCCTCAGCTTGGGCTTTATCGGTATGCTGGTCATGTTCGGGATAATGTTCGGGACGCTTATGGCTGCGAACGCCGTGGTCAGCAGGGGGAACACTGGGCTTGGGACCGTTTTGTACCTGGCCTTTACCGGTATCGAAGGGTTGTTCCTGTCGCCTATTCTGACTGCCTTCACTACGGGGACTATTGGCGTGGCGTTCGTTCTGACGGCGGGTCTGTTTGTGGGGATGAGCGCGGTGGGCATGACCACCAAGAGGGACCTGTCCAAACTGGGGCCGATGCTGATAATAGGGATCGTCGGCGTGGTGGTGATTAGTCTGATTAACGTCTTTCTGCTCCAATCGAGCGCGTTGTTCCTTCTCATAAACATCGTTCTGCTTCCGCTATTTCTGGCGTTGACGGTGTGGGAGACCAAGCAGATGAAGGAATTGGCTCAGGAGGCGGCGATGCAGGGCGACACGCAGGCCGCCAACCAAGTAGCGGTGATTGGGAGCATCGGTCTGTATTTGAACGCGCTCAACATATTCTTGATTCTGCTTAATCTGCTGGGCATCTTCTCCGACGATTAGGAATTCGCTTTAATGAGTCAACGCCTCCCTAGATGGGTTGAGGCTGGGATTAACGTTCAAATAGATGCCTCAATATACCTGTGTCAAAGGTGGGTTTAGCTTGACTTAGGCGATTTGCGGCCCGATACTTCCAATGGCATTTTCAGGGTATCTATATTCGAGGGTTGTGAACTTGTCATTGAGGCTGACCGCGATACTAATTCTGCTGACGGCTATTCTGGGCGCCTGTTCGGACAGTCCCACGCCCACTCCGGTTCCGGTTATCCCGACGGCTACGTCCATTCCGACGTTGACGCCAACTCCGCCGCCAACCGCTACTCCCGCGCCGACGCTGACTCCGACTCCCACACCCACCAACACGCCTATTCCCACGCCCACATTCGCCCCTGGTCCGGTGATTCTGCCGACCGTAGAAGTGATCCTGGAGACTCCGACTCCGACGGGCGCGTTTCCGACCGATCTAGATCAGCGACTGGAGGCTATCGCGTACAAGACATCGGTGACCCGGAACCTGCCAACAACCGAATTGGCGCCGTGGGAGATAATTGACAAGGAAGAGTTCCGCAGACTGTTTCTGGCAGACTTGGAGGAAGAGGCGGATGAGTTGGAGCTTGATGCCCGGCTGTACCGCAGACTTGGCATCATCGCTCCGGACGCGGACCTCGCGCAGATTATGACGGATGTGTTTTCCGATATCGTTCTCGGTTTCTTCGATTCGGAAGAGAACACTGTGTACATTCTAGCCGATAGGGACGAGTTCACGCTGAACGACCAGTTGACAATGGCGCATGAGTTCACTCACGCGCTCCAGCAGTATAGGTTCGACATAGACGGGCTGATTGATGGTCTGGAATACAATGATGACCGGGGGCTGGCTCTGCGAGCGCTGATAGAGGGGGACGCCCTATTGTCGGAGCTGCTGTATATGTTTACCTATTTCGATGATGAACAGCAGGAGGAGGTCCGGAGCAATCGCGGCGGTGGAGACTTGTCCGCGTTCTATGCCGCGCCGGTGTTTATTCAGAACACTTTGATTTTCCCCTATTCCGAGGGCTATCGGTTCGCGGCGCATCTCTTCTCAAAGAGAAATGACTTCCATAATATTGATCTTGCCTATGAGAATCTCCCCGCATCTACGGAGCAAATCATACATCTCGAAAAGTATGACGCAGGCGAGGAGCCGGTCGCGGTGTCGGCGCCTGACCCAACCGATGCGCTGGGTGAAGGCTGGATTGTACTTGACAGGAATGTACTGGGCGAGTTGTTTGTGCGGGAGTATTTTGTGAGCGACGTGAATCCCGAAAGGGCGGCGGAAGCTGCGGCGGGATGGGGTGGAGACGAGTTCGTCCTGTTGGAGACTCCGAGCGGGGATGACGCTGTCGTCGTGTTCAGCGTATGGGACACGGAGGATGACGCAGCCGAGTTCGCGGACACGTTCATGGCCTACATGGAGGCGGTCAGCGGCGCGGGTTGGGTCGAGGCGGACGCCGCGTTCGCGCTGGAGTCGGATGTGAGAGGCTCAACGCGGATGAGAGCGGGCGGCGATGAGGTTCGGGTAGTCATCGCGCCGGATGCGGAGACGGCCGATTCTCTATTGAGTGCGCTGGATTCACTGCAACCTCTGTCCGAGTAGGTTTCCAAGGAGGCGGTCGCCAAGTCTGCGGCGCCTCTACGGATTCGCCGGAGCGCGGATAGAAGCTATCCGCCGAACATTTTCATCATTTGGTTGCGACCCCGTCCCGAGGACATCTGCTTCATCATCTTCTGCATTTGTCGGAATTGGTTGAGGAGCTGATTGACTTCACGCGGGGATGTTCCGCTGCCCCTAGCTATGCGCCTGCGTCTGCTGCCGCTGATGATCTCGGGTCTTTTACGCTCTTGCGGCGTCATGGAGTATATGATGGCTTCGACGCGCTTGAGGTTGTCTCCGTTAAGCTGGTCTGAGTTGAGCCTGCCCTTGACGGCGGAGAATCCCGGCACCATGTCGAGTATTTGGCTCATGGGGCCCATTTTTTTCAGTTGCTGCAATTGTTCGAGGAAGTCTTCGAGGTCGAATCGCGCCTGCCTGAGTTTACGGTCGAGTTCCAAAGCGCGCTCTTCATCGAAGTCCATCTGAGCCTTTTCAATCAGGCTCTCCACGTCGCCCATTCCGAGGATGCGGGAGGCGAGTCTGTCGGGGCGCATCTGCTCTAGAGCTTCTATCCGTTCGCCGGTTCCGATGAACTTGATGGGTATGGCTGTGACCTTGGTGATGGAGAGAGCGGCGCCGCCGCGCGCGTCTCCGTCCATCTTGGTTAGGGCAAGACCGGTTACGTTGAGCCGCCGGTGAAACTCTTCGGCGACACGGACGGCTTCCTGGCCGGTCATGGCGTCCAGGACAAGCAGTGTCTCGGTGGGGGATATGGTCTTGTGGACGGATTCGAGTTCGTCCATCAGATCGAGATCGACCTGGAACCTTCCGGCGGTGTCAACGATGACCCAGTTCACGCCGCTTTGGCGCGCGTTGGCGATTCCGGCCTTGGCGACCTTGTTGGTGTCGCGCGCCTTTCTGTCGGCGTACACTTGGACATCGATCTGGCTTGCCAGCATTTCCAGCTGGTCTATTGCGGCCGGTCTGTGAAGGTCCGCCGCGACCAGCATGGAAGTCTGTCCGGTCTGTTGGAGGTGTCGCGCGAGCTTGGCGGCGAGTGTGGTTTTGCCCGCCCCGTTAAGGCCCGCTACCAGAATAACGCCGGGCTGCCGGGGCGGATTCTCCAGCCTGTGGCTTCCTCCGGTGAGTATGCCGGCCAACTCTTCTTGGGTTATTTTGAGGACCTGCTGTCCGGGGGGTGAGCCTAGTGAGTAGGTCTTCGGCCAGGGCGCGTTCCTTGATGGCGGCTACGAGTTGGCGCGCGACTCTGAAGTTGACGTCGGCTTCGAGCAATGCCATGCGCACCTCTCTGAGCGAGGCGTCAATGTCTTTCTCGGTTAGCCTGCCTTTAGAGCCTAGTTTGTGGAATATGCCGTTGAGTTTCTCAGAGAGAGCCTCGAACATCGCTTGTCTCCGTGCGCCGAGTTTACGTGGCGGTTCAGGCCGCGCCGTAAACGGACTCGACCATGCCTTTCATTATTGTTGAGATGAATTTGACGCCGGATATGGCGCGGTAGTATTCCATTCGGGTTGGTCCGACGACTCCGATGGTGCCGAGCGCGTGTCCCGGCACGCCGTATCGGCATATTACGACGCTGAGCGTTCTCAGCGCCTCGCCTCTGTGTTCTCCGCCGATGACGACCCGAACGACCTGCCCGACGGGAGCTTCGTCGAGCGCGGCCTGGATGAGGCTTCCGTCTTCTACCCCGCGGATGATCGGACGGACTTTTTCGTAGTCATCGAATTCGGGCTGGTCGAGAAGGTTGCGAAGGCCGTCAACATAGGGGTCGTCGTGGATGGCGCTGTCCTCTTCTTCGAGCATTACGATGGCGGCGTTGATTGCCCTGCGTTCATGTGGGGTCAGAGGGATGGGGCTGTGGGCGATCTCTTCGTGGGTTAGGCCGGTTACGTGGCTGCGAAGCCGGACGCCCATTGATTCCAGTTCGGAGGTTTTGACGGGTTCGTCAAAGCGGATTAGCTGTTTGCGTAGCTTCGCCTGCTCCAGAACCACTATCAGCAGCGCTAGGACGTCCTGAACGGGGACTAGTTCGAGGTGCCGAATTCTCGATACGCTGGTCTTGGGGGAACGTGGCTATGCCCAGATTGTCCATCAACTGGGCTATGAGGGTGGCGGCCGCGTTTCCCCACTTGTCCACGTCGTCCTGAACGCGGTCGAAGCGATTTCGGATCGCGCTTCTGGCTTGTGGCGGAATGCTGGGGTCTGCGGCGAGAAGAGATTCGACATAGAACCTGTACGCTTTGTCTTGCGGAACACTGCCCGCCGAGGCGTATGGACGCGATATGTAGTCCTGTTCCTCAAGGGCCGCGACTTCGCTGCGCACGGTCGCGGAGCTGATGCCCAGACTGTGGTTTCTGGTTAGACTCTCCGACGCTATGGGCGTCGCGTTATGTACATAGTCGTTGACTATGTATTTGAGTATTATTTGTTGACGTTCTGTCAGCATATCCAAAGCCGCGCAGTCTAGTAGAGTATAGAGAGAGCCGACTCCCGGACAGCGTAAGCGCCGGGTTCGGGAGTGTCCTGAGTATTCTGTTTAGCATAGCATATCGAGAGGAGTTGTGAATGTTGATTTGAGCATTCGGGAAATCAATTGACGCTCAGATAGGAAGCTGAACAGCCAGTGGGCCGCTGTTTCACTCAGGTGGGTCTGGGCTATACTCATAGGGGCATAGCTGTTCATAAATTTAGTATTCGGAGAGTCGCCACATGGAGATAACCTGGCATGGACACTCGTCCATCAGACTATTGAGCGGAAACGTTTCGCTTGTCACCGACCCTTTCCCGATAGGTGAAGACGGCTCAGACGCTGATATTGTAGTGGTCAGCTGCGACTATCCGTCTCACTCCGCTTACAAGTCGGTCGGAGGCTACCCCAAGGTGCTGAATGGCCCCGGTCAGTATGAGGTAATGGGATTCAACATCGCGGGTATCGGCACGGCGTTGAACGACGCGGAGGGCAGCCGCCGAATCAATACGGTGTATATCATCCGCTCGGAGGGTCTGTCAGTATGCCACCTGGGAAGCCTCAACGCGAGGCTGACGTCGCGACAGCTCGAATCTCTGGGGGTCGGTTGATGTGCTAGTGGTTCCGGCGGGCGGCGACGGCGCTTTGGGGGCCAGAGACGTGTCACGGCTGGTCAGCGTATTGAGTCCGGGGGTTGTCATACCTGTTCACTATGACCCTGAGGAGGGTGAAGACGGTCTTGGGTCGGCTCGGGCGCTGTTGCGTGAGATGAATATGGAACCGCCTGACACGCGTATTCGCCTGAATGTCACCCAAGCGAACATACCGAGAGAGACTCGGCTAGTTTTGTTGCGGGATCTATCGGCGTAATCTAAGGGTATTGCCGGAATCCTCGTCCTCAACGGACGAGGATTCCTTTTCGGCTTCCGAGCCGGGAATGAAACGAGTCTTACATATCTTTGCCGAGATTGGCGAGGAACTCGTTGTTGTTTCTGGACCTGCGTATGTGTCCGAGCAGTTTTTCGGTGGATTCTCCCGGGTACTTCTCGTCTGAAGAGATCATGGCTACCATGCGTCGGAGCAGCCACACTTGTTTGAGCGTAGCCTCGTCGAGGAGCAGTTCCTCACGTCGCGTGCCGCTGCGAGCGACGTCTATGGCGGGGAATATTCTGCGCTCCGCGAGCCTGCGGTCTAGATGAACTTCCATGTTGCCGGTGCCTTTGAACTCTTCGTAGATAACGTCGTCCATGCGGCTGCCGGTTTCGACAAGGCAGGCGGCGAGGATGGTCATGCTTCCGCCTTCTTCGGTGTTGCGCGCGGCGCCGAAGAAGCGTTTCGGAGGGTATAGGGCTACCGGGTCAATGCCGCCCGATAGTGTACGTCCGCTTGTGGGGACAGCAAGGTTGTAGGCCCGGGTGAGCCTAGTTATGCTATCCAGTAATATGACGACGTCGCTGCCCGCTTCGACGAGGCGCTTGGCGCGTTCCAGAACCATTTCGGCGACGCGGCAGTGGTCTTCGACGGGTTCGTCAAAAGTAGAGCTGTAAACTTCGCCAGAGATGGAGCGGCGCATATCGGTTACCTCTTCGGGACGTTCGCCTATTAGGGCAACCATAATTTGGATATCGGGATGATTGACGGATATGCCGTTGGCTATCTCTTTTAGAAGAGAAGTCTTGCCCGCCTTGGGCGGCGAAACTATAAGGCCGCGCTGCCCCCGACCGATTGGAGCGAGAAGGTCAATGAGCCTGGTGGATGGGTTTCGCGGGACGGTCTCCAGCTGTATGCGCTCAATGGGGAAGATGGGTGTGAGTTTCTCGAACCGCGGGCGGTTGCGCGCCGCTTCCGGGCGCACATCGTTGACATTCTCTACCCGCACAAGACCGAAGTATCTTTCCCCGTCCTTTGGCGGGCGCACCTGCCCCTTGACTTGGTCGCCCGTCCTGAGTCCGAAGCGCCTAATCTGGGATTGTGAGACGTAAACGTCGCTGGCGCCGGTGTTGGCGCCGTCCTGTCGCAGGAAGCCGTAGCCGTCGTTGACTATGGATAGTAATTCCGCCGGCTCTGATGGGGCCTTCCTTTTCGGCGACTGCCTTGGCGACACGGTTGACCAGGTCGTGGCGTTTGTTGGAGCCGTTTATATTCGCGCCCAGGTCCGCCGCGAGCCTAGTAAGTTCCTCGTTGGATTTGGTCATTATTTCTCCGAGATTCATCGTCTGCTCCGGGATTTGATTTGTTCTGTTTTCCTCAAGATAGCGCTCCCGAAACGGCAGGGGATTCTGTTTCGAGTGGAATGATTCCGAATACGGGCGTCTTCAAATTGCAGGGGCCGGAATCACCTGTGTGGATGGCTCTAACGCTTATACCTCAGAATGTAGGCTAAGCATATGGGACCACAGATTCTAGTCTCGCGGATCGCATCGCAGAATAGGGCGCGTAACCGAGTTACCATGCCCCGGCGACTGTATCAGAAACTGAGCCTTGCCGTTAGAGACAAACTCCGATTGCTCACAAACTCAATGGGGGTTGTCTGGAAGAAGGTGATAAGGAAATGATGATTTGTTGATCATAGCATATGAGATTGCCTGAGTCCAACACTTAGGGTAGCGTTTCCTTTTAGGTGGTTGAAGTCAGCAGTCCACGCGATTGAAGCAGAACAAGTAGGTTGTGAGGATTCCACCAGGTTCCCATCCGCTCCCTACGCCGAAGCTCACGATTCAGCCGTTCAAGCAGTGAGGTGGTCTTGTAACGCGACTGTCCACTCACAAGATGCGCCAACCCCTTGTCCAGAGCCTTCTCGCACCAGTATTCGGCTTCACCCCCACTCAGATACACCACGTGTTTAGCGTGTGTACGCGCCTCATCCACACTCTCAGACCGCAGCAGTTTCAGCGCTTCGGAAAAGCCCGTCTCGCCTATGTTTCTAAGGTACTCTCTAAGCAGGTGGAACTGGCACAACTGATGGTTGGCCGCGTCGCCATAGACCATATCTATCGCCGACGCTATCGCGCGGTCTCCATCGCTCACTATGTGTCGAGGCGACTGCGCGCCACGCATATACGCCTCGTTCACAGCCGCTTCCCAATCGCCGAACGTTGCCATCACATTGCCCCAGATCGTCACGGATCACCTTCATCTCCACGGCGCCGTTCGCCGTTCGCGTCCACAGCCCGTCCATCTCCAGCGTCTGCCCACCCATGCTTGTCTCTGAGAGTTTCTCCCTTCTTATCCACTTGCTCAGCGTACTCTTTGCGAATCCGAACAGCTTTCCCACCTGAGCGTAGCTCAGACCCATCGCAGCCAACTCTATCGCTTTCTCTCTGGTTTTTTTGAGTACCGATTCCGCCTCTCGTCTCCCAAAAGTTCCATCCCGCTACTCATCCGTCCGACGACTCACAGCAGCGAAACTTCGGAACGCTAAGCCTTAGTTTCTCCGTCCCTTGGTGATTATCGAGCGCGGATAGCTCTGGTGTTTGCTCATCGCAAGGTCGCACTCTGAACACATGGGCCCGTATGCGTCCAGGGCGGACCTGGAGTCTGTCCTGCATATACTGGACTATCGTCCGGTCTCTCTCTTCTTCCAACTGATACAGTAGCCCTGACATCTTGCTAACCTCCACAGTTCTGTCTCAGACCACATCTTATAACCCATCCACCCGAAAGGAAACGCTACCAACACTTAGGCGGGGGAAGACAGGGCTATGGCATCTAAATTGAATATAAGACAGGGGTTAGAATAGAGGTCATCCTCGAAAAGGAGTGACCTCATGGGAAACACCCACTCAGCCTCTCTGATCGAACACCTCTCAGTACTTGAAGACCCCAGAATCGACCGCGCCAAACGCCACAGCCTGACCGATGCGCTCACAATCGCCATATGCGCCATAGTGGGCGGGGCCGACTCGTGGACCGACGTGGAGATGTTTGGCAACTCCAAGAGACAATGGTTCGACAGCTTTCTGGAATTGCCAAACGGAATCCCATCGCACGACACTTTCGGCAGAGTCTTCTCCATGCTCGACGCCGAACAGTTCCAAAGCCGCTTCATCGAATGGGTCAAGGCAGTCAGCGAGGTGTGCAATGGTCAGACAGTCGCCATAGACGGCAAGAGCGTCATGCGCTCCCACGACAGATTCATAGGCAAAGAGGCCATCCGCATGGTCGGCGGCCAACAGACTGGCACTCGGACAGGTCAAGGTGGACGACAAGTCCAACGAGATAACGGCCATACCCGAGCTGCTACGAGCGCCGGATGTGTGCGGGCGCATAGTGGCGATAGACGCTATGGGATGTCAGAAGGAGGTCGCCAAGACGATCATCGAGCGGGGAGCGGACTACGCGCTGGCGCTCAAGAGCAATCAGAGACAGCTCTATGAGGATGTCACAGGGATGTTCGATGGCGCAGTCCGAACTGGCTCTTGCGATATGGGACAGCGACTGGTACGAGACGGTGGAGAAGGGGCGCGGACGGGTGGAGACCCGCCGATGCAGGGTGGTCTCAGACCCTGCCCACATCGAATGCCTAAACGAGGATGGGGCGTGGCCGAAGCTGGCGAGTGTGGCAATGGTGGAGTCAGAGCGCCGCGTGGATAGGAAGAATTCACGGCAAACGCGATACTTCATATCGAGTCTGCCGGGCGATGCTTTCCGGCTTCTTGAGGCTGTTCGAGGCCACCGGGGAATCGAGAACTCGGTGCATTGGGTGTTGGACGTGAGCTTCGGAGAGGATGAAAGCAGGGTGAGGAGGGGCAACAGCGCCGAGATATTCGCAGCCATGCGTCGGATGGCTCTGAACATGCTCAAGCAGGAGAAGTCGCTGAAGGCGGGAATCGCCGCCAAGCGCAAAGCGGGCCTGGATGGGATAGCGAATATCTCCTCAAGGTCCTCAATCAATAAGATGCGATTGCCCTGTGCCCGTGGCGCCTCACTCTTGCGCTGAAATCCATATGTGCTACAATCCTATCCTGGCGAAGCTTGTTCGGTTGAGCTCCGCCCTTAGTTGTGACCGAGAAGATCGCCCTTGGAGCGGAGATATGGATCCCGGCGTTTTTTCGATAGGCGCGATTCTAGTGGGCATATTCCCTGGCGACCGTTGTATTCATCTGGCAGACCAATTCCCAGAGCAACCGTCTTGAATCCAAGATAGATGACTTGGGCAGGGAGTTGCGGGCCGAGATAGAAACTCAGGGCAGGGAGTTGCGGGCCGAGGTAGAATTTCAGGGCAAAAGAGTCAGCGATTCCGAGTTGGAGCAGGCTAGGCTCAATGGCGTAAACAGCGTTCTGGCGAACCAAGCCCACACCCATCAGGGCATAGCCGACTAGCCGGCGCCGCCTTCCGATTTCAGAGATAGCGAAGCAGGTCCTGTGATATAGTCTCCCAGCGCAGTGCGCTTGTACACTCTGCCGACCGCTGCTACCATGGAGCGACGGCATACCACCATCCACTTGCGGAAACGAAAATGATCGCCAAGATCACAGCCCCGACAGAGGAAATCTACGGCATAGCCCCGGTCCCCATTGACCCGGACGATATGCCCGACCGCATACCCATAGAAATGCTTCAGGCCCCCAACCATCGAACAGATAGCTGAGTTCCTCAAAGACCTTGAAGCTCATCTCGGAGACATAGCGTCTCTGTTCATGATCTCCAACATCCCAATCAGGTACAACCCTGAGAACCACCGCCTGTTCGTCGCTCCCGACTGGTACATCTCGTTCAACGTGGACATCGCGGCCATCAGATATGAGACATCCTACAACGTGTGGGAGATAGGAAAGCCGCCCGAGTTCGCGCTGGAGGTGGCGTCGCCGTCCACATTCCAGAGGGACATCTATGAAAAACCGGGCCTCTACGCTCGAATAGGAATACAGGAGTATTGGATGTTCGACCCCACCGGGGGCAGGCTGTACGGCCAGCCGCTGGCCGGTTTTCGGCTGGCGAACGGGGAGTACGAACCCATTGAGATAGCTCTGAACGAACACGGGCGTGGAAAGCGGGTACAGCGAGGCGCTGAGGCTGAGGCTGTGTTCGCTGGAGAGGGCGAGGCTGTCAGAACTGGAGTCCATTCAGCCCGGGATGGCGCTGGAGGATGACTACAACCCCGCGCGGCTGCTGTCCAGAACCGTGATACGGGCCTGTACCTTCTTGGCGCGAGAGCGCGTATAGCGAGGGCGGAGGAAGCAGAGCGAGAGCGAGAGCAAGCAGAGCGTGGGCGTGAGCAAGCAGAGCGCGGGCGTGAGCAAGCTGAAACACGCGCCAGCCTGGCGGAAACGCGATTTGCCCGCGCCGAGTCTGAGATCGAGAGGCTTCGGGAGCGTATCCGACATATGGAGCAAGAATGAGGAATTCGCTTTCTGGTGGTCGCCGAATAGGGCAGGTGGGACGCGACCGACCGCTTATTAGGAATGACTTAGCCATTTATGGAAGGAAAGGCTTCGTTCTCCCGTCCGCGCTGTCTCAAGCGCCTGTCTGTCTTTGAGCCGTCCCGGTAGACGCAGACTGCCTTGCATCCGTGTCTGTGGGCGAGCTTGTAGACTTCGGACGATATCATCCGCTGTGGCATGATGGGGCAGGTTGACGGTTTTGGAGACGCCGTTGGTTACGTGAGCTTGCCATGCTGCCTGCATCAGCACATGGTCCGCGGGCGGTACGTCATGCGCTGACCGGAAGTCGGCCGCGCAGCTGTATTCGGAAAGAAGCAAGGGGTCATCAGCTATGCGGGCCAAACGCATTCTCGGTCTTTTCCTTGTCTCCGTTCATCTCGCTCAGAATGGCGCGTCGAATTGGATCCGGCGCGTCAACGAGCGTGCCTGTCGGAGAGTTGTTTCGCCATAGAACGTTTGAACGCCACGCCGGAGCGTAGTGCGGTTCGATCCCGCTGGAACAGCCGGCTATGCGGCTGATTTTTCCTGTGGGGAGCGATGGTTGTGACCGAGCTATGTCGGACAGGCACGGTCATGCGCTCAGTCAGCGCGGATTTCTCTCATTCGGAGAAGGGCCCGCGTTCCTTCGCAAGCTCCGCCGAGGCCTCCACGCGAATTCTGTGACGAACCGGCTGAGGGTCATGGCAAGCTCTCTGGCTCGGGAGCGTCATAGGGAATGGACATCTGGAGCAGGGCGTCAGCCCATACCATGACTCCAAGTCCGATTCTGCGGGTGGCAAGGTTCATCTGTCGCAATCGAAAGACGGGGAGTTGGTTCCGCTCTATCACGTCATCTAGAAACCGGACACCAATGTTCACAGTATCTCTCAGTAAGTCATAGTCCACGCGGATACTGCGCTGGCTACGCGTCGGGCAGTCATATCTACGACGAGACTCCCGTCCGGACTCAGTTCCGATACAACGACGTAGCCCGCGAATCTCTCCACGCCTCTGCGACTGGCGGACAGGAGGCAGGCGTCGGCGAGTCTGGAGACGGTCTCTCCGTCCGGCGGACAATATCCGAGTCTGAACGGGGAGAACCGAGTCGACCGGAAGTCTATGCCGCGCTCAGCAAGGTATCGTCGCCCCGGCTCGCCTTCGGGATGATTTCTGAGTATCCAACTGTACAGACGCGCCATTCGAGTCAGCGCTTGGGGGTCTCGCTCGATCTCCGCTTTCGGGCTCGGCGGGGCGGCTTCATGGCGTGTGTGTGAAACGAGTCTGTCCGCCATCCGACGGACGGTCTGGGAGAGAGTTTCTCCTCTGATGGCGGCTTCAGGGGAGTGGAGTGAACTGAAGGGGGGGCGAAAAGGGGTTAGAAATTCGCAGATAGTTTTTAGGCATTCTCGACACGCGCTGATTATGTAAATAGGGGTACATCAACGCTGGGAGGATATGCTCCAATGGTCAGACAACGCTTAGAGACGATCTCCAATGTCCTCACTGCGGCTCCAACCGGCTGCCTAAAGACGGACGCTCACGAGGCAAGCGGACACACCGCTGTCGAGGCTGTGGCCATCGCTTCATTCCCGACGGCGACCGGAGCTACTATCCGCAGAAGACCATTGACCTCGCTATCGCCATGTACGCTGAGCGAGCGTGTCGGCGATTGCGCGCGCATAAAGCTCGCAACGGTGTTTTGCTGGGTCAAAAAAAAGCGCGCTAGGCTCAGCGGAGTCTGGACTTTGAGCGCAACAAGCGCAATCCGTCAGAGCCTTCCATTCCCGCGCCAATCAGGAAGACGCTAAGCATTGGCGCTCAGAGGCCATCTGCGAAAGTCATCTCGTTCGAGAATGCCAACACTCGTCGAGAATACCCAGAAAATGGTCTTCTCAACGAGTGTTGGCATTGATGATAGAGTGTAGTGAATCCAGACATGGCAGGTGTGAACATGGTCAGACAACGCGCGTATCGAGAGGACATGCAGTGTCCACGCTGTGGCTCCAACCGGCTGCCCAAGTACGGACGTTCCCGAGGCAAACAGACCTATCGTTGCGGTCGTTGTCTGTATCACTTCATACCCGACAGCCATCGGCCTCAGTCATCAGAGAAGAGCCGGAATCTGGCTGTGGCGATGTACACAGAGGGTATGGGACTGTCAGCTATCAGCCGGGTGTTGGAGAAAAAAGAGGAGGACAGTGTATAGCTGGGTCAAAAAAAGCGTGTATGGCGAGGGAGTTGATGGTCAAGCTGAGCGTTCAGCGCGCGTCGAGACAGATGGGTCAAAGCTGTGCGCGGGTCATATCCTTCGATGAGATGTGGACATATGTGGGAGCTAGGCGTAGAGACAAACGTCGGTCTGTATGGATATGGACTGCTGTTGTGGAGGAGTCAGACGGCAGACGCTGGGTGGACTTTGAGGTGGGAGACCGAAGCGAGAAGCCTTTTCTGAGGCTGTTGGAGCGTCTGCCGGATGCGCGCATCTACGAGACCGACGCTTATCATGTGTATGAATGGCTGCCCACAAACCGGCACAAGGTGGGCAAGTATGGCGCGGTGAACCGCAATGAGGGACAGCGCTCAGTGTTGAGGGGTAAGTTGAGCAGGCTGGTCAGAAAGACCAAAGGATACTCC
>CBDCBF010000002.1:0-116045 GCA_965214185.1 Dehalococcoidia bacterium
GACAGACGACTACACATTCAACCTCGATCCCATCAGGGCGCCGTCCAAGTGTCCGAACATCGGCAAGTTGTCAGGCAATCCGAAGGGCAAGAATCCGAGCGATGTGTGGATGTTCCCCAATGGCAAGAGCAACCACGTTGAGAAGACTATTCACCCATGTCAGTAAACGCATGGCTTTCTATATTTCTGACGTAATTGATGTTGGAATTGAAATCTTGCCTATGAAAGAACTTGAGAGAGAAATGTCGTCAGGAGTGCCTTACTATGAGCGCGACCTGCTCAACATCCTGCGGCAAGGGCGCAATATCCCAGCCGTCCCGCTGGTAATCATCGGGATAGCCCCCTAACTTGGGAGTGTATAATGATATTCTATCTACTCCGAACCCCCAGCAAGGCCAGAACAATGACAATCCGGACCTAAGCCGTCTTGGAGCGAAGATTTGCCAATGCGAAAGAACTGATTCCTATTCTGGGAGACATCCCGTTTCGCCCTCCCCCAGAAACGTCGGTACGTTTCAACCCCAGTCATATGGAAAGGCAATTCTCCGCGACGCCCGACGCGCATTATATAGAGCGTATATATCTAAACAGGCCGAAATACCGTACAATGTCCTCGGAGATAGCGCAATGACAACCCAGACCGAGATCCACGTAATCAACAGACAGGCCACCGGACGCAAGATGGAAAATCTCCGCTCCATCCTGCGCGATATGGACGGCGTCATCGTGGCCTATTCAGGCGGTGTGGACAGCGCGTTTCTTGCCGCCGCCGCCCACGAGACTCTGGGCAAGAAGTCGCTCGCGGTAACCGCCAAGTCGCCGAGCCTCGCCCCCTCCGAACTGCGAGATGCGGTTGAACTCGCCCAGCGCATCGGCCTCAACCACAGGGTCATAGAGACCAATGAGGTCGAGCGCGAGGACTACGCCCAGAACAACCCGAACCGCTGCTTCTTCTGCAAGGACGAGCTCTACACCTACCTCGCCGGCTACGCTAAAGACGAGGGCTACGAGCATATCGCCAACGGCACAAACACCGACGACCTCGGAGACTTCCGCCCCGGCCTCAACGCGGCCAAACAGTACGGAGTCCGCAGCCCCATGGTCGAAGCCGACCTGTCGAAGGCCGAAATTCGCGCGCTGTCCCGCGAGATGGACCTGCCCACTTGGGACAAGCCCGCCCAAGCCTGCCTCTCCTCGCGCATCCCATACGGCACCCCTGTCACTGTCGAGGCGCTGACCCGCATTGCCCAAGCCGAAGAGTACCTGCGCGACGAGATAGGCCTCCGTCAACTCCGCGTTCGACACCATGACACCATAGCGCGAATCGAGGTAGAACCCGCTGACTTCCTCACGCTGACCCAGGACGCCACACGTGAGAAAGTCGCCTCTTACTTCCGCTCGATAGGCTACTCCTACGTCACCCTCGACCTGGAAGGATTCCGCTCCGGCAGCCTAAACGAAGTGCTCGCGGGCCTGCGAAATAGGCAAAGAGGATAGCCCCGGCTCTCCCTCGATTACTCTCTCACATAGCGTCGGAAACTAATCCGTTTGAACGACTCTGAGTAGAGCATACCCTTTCCGACGGAGCGGCCTCGCCGCCACTCCCGCATCCTGGGCAGAAGCTCCTCGTAGGATTGCCCGCCCGTCTGCGACGTGTGCGCCGCCAGCGCTTTCACCGCCGTATCCAAGTGCTCGGTCACGTCAACGAAGATGTCCGGCTCGGGATGCCCCATTATCCAGACCTCCGCCACCTTGTGCGGCTCTAACCCTTCCTCCAGCAACTCAGGAAAGGTCATGTGGTCGCGCGCGGTCGGGAATACCGCCGAGAGCGTGGCCTCTCCCGCCGCCATGTGGTCGGGGTGTCCAACCCCCCACCCGCCATCCAGTATCCGCGTTGGATACTGGCAGATGACCACGTCCGGCTTGTGTCTGCGAATCTCTCGCGCGATGTCGCGTCTTACCTCCAGCGTAGGTTGCAGATAGCTGTCCGGGTACCCAAGAAAAGCCACATCCTTCAGGCCAAGCGCCTTGCCCGCCTCTATCTGCTCCACTCTCCGCGTCTCGGACAACTCCGCCTCCGTGACTTCGCGGTCCGAACTGCCCTTGCTTCCGTCGGTGCATAGCACATACGTCATCTCCCACCCATCGGCGCACAGCTTGGCGACTGTGCCGGAGCAGCCATATTCGGCGTCGTCCGCGTGCGCTATTACAACCATTCCGCTGGAATATCCTTGTTCTTCGGGCATCAATACTCCTCGTGTCTCTTATGAATTCACGTCAATCAATAATTGTAGCATCTATCAGTTGGGCGGAATCTGGGCCATCAGCCTGAACCCGTATGAGCTTGTGAGAGCGTCGCTGGCGTACTGAACGGCATCCATAACCGGCGCCGGATATACCCCCAGGACGACCATGCCCGCCAGCAGGACTCCAAGAAGTCCCGCCGTTAGGCGCGGCAGCCGTATGAGACCGCCGTCAACCGGCGTCTCGATATACATTTGCCTCAGAATCCGGAGATAGTAGTATAGCGAAACCAGGCTGGTGAATATCGCGAGTCCCGCCAGCCACAACAGTCCCTGCGTCGCCGCCGCGTTGAACAGGTAAAACTTGCTCACGAACCCCGCGAATATCGGTAACCCGGCCAGCGAAAGTACCGAAGCGGCCATGACCATCGCCAGGTAGGGAGACCTGCGCGCCGCCCCCGCCAGCCCCGCGATGTCGTCCCTTCCGGTGGCGTTGTAGAACGCCGCTATCGCCAGGAACGCGGCCAGATTCGTTACGCCGTATGCGATGATGTGAAGTATAAGCCCGTTTGAGGCAAGGTGCGTGGTTTGCGTTCCGACTGCCCCTTCCGGCCCGACCGACGCGAGCGCGGCGACCCCCATCAGCAGGTATCCGGCGTGGCCCACGCTGGAGTAGGCCAAAAGTCGCTTCAGGTTGGTCTGCGCGAGCGCGACCAGATTGCCCAGCGTCATAGTAAGCGCGGCCATAATGACCAATATCATCTGCCACTCGTCTGCGACCGGCATGAACGCCTGGGTGAACAGCCTGAGTATCAGCGCGAACGCGGCGGCCTTGGAGGCCACGGCCAGGTAGCCCGTGATCGGTATCGGCGCGGCTTCATAGGCGTCCGGCGCCCACATATGGAACGGAACGGCCGCCACCTTGAACCCGAGCCCCGCGATTATCAGCGCCAGACCTACCACTACTCCAGGACTGAGGCTGCCCGCCGAGGCGAGCGCGTCTGATATTCCGTCGAAACGGGTGGCGCCCAGCAGTCCGAATACCTGGCTTATCCCGAATAGAAGCAGCGCCGAGGACACCGCTCCCAACAGTATGTATTTCGCGCCGCCCTCATTCGATTTCGGATTATAGCGGTCGAAAGACACTAGGACATACAGCCCGAAGCTCAACAGCTCCAGGGATATGTAGGCCGTCAGCAGTTCGCCGGACGCCGCCATAAGCATCATGCCCACAATCGTGAATGTCAGAATGGCGTAGTATTCGCCCGCGTAGCTCAGGTTCCTGCGGACATACTCCACCGACGACAGCGCGACTACCACGCCCATAACCAAGAACATCGCCTTGAACAGGAGCGAAAATCCGTCAACAATCACCAGACCGTCGTAAAGGCTGTCCTCTACGTTCCACTGGTATATGAGCGTTGCGACAAGGGTCAGCGACAGCCCGGCCGCGGTCGCGTATCCGAGCAGATGTTTGCGCTCCTCGCGCAGAAAGAAATCCAGCGTCAGTATCAGGAAAGCAAGTCCGGTCACCATGAATTCGGGGGTCAGAAGCAGAAAGTTGTTGTTCATCCCGCCTCCCCGAATCGGGCGAGGATGTCGAACACGCCGCTCTCTATGACCCGTATGAACGGGAATGGGAACAGGCCGACCAGCAGTATGAACCCGGCCAGCGCCAGCATGGAGAACCTTTCCCGAAGGCCGGCGTCCGTCTGCCCTGCCCATCGCTCGCCCAGAGGTCCGAAGAACACCCTGGACATGAGCCTAAGTATGTAAACCGCGGTGATGGCCGCGCCGACGATTCCCAGTATTCCAAGAATCGGGTAGGTCTGGAACAGACCTAGGAACACCAGCAACTCCGCCACGAAACCGCTCAGCCCGGGCAGACCCAGCGATGCCAGGCCCGCTATTGCGAACAGGGTGGCGGTGAAGCCCATCCGCTTGGCCAGGCCGTTCAGAACCTCTATGTCGCGGGTGTGAGTCTTCTCATATATGACCCCGACGGCGGCGAAGAACAGCGCGGTCATAACCCCGTGGCTGAACATCTGCAAGACCGCCCCGTTCAGGCCGAGCGGGTGAAGCGTCGCTATTCCCATCAGGACATAGCCCATGTGACTGACGCTGGAATAGCCGATAACGTACTTGAGATCGGTCTGACCCATCGCCGACCACGCGCCGTAGATTACGTTGACTGTTCCGAGCGCAATCAGCGCGGGCATCCAGAACTCCGCGCCCTCCGGCATCAGCGTCATGCCTATGCGTATGACTCCGAACGCGCCCAGCTTCATCAGCACACCGGCGTGAACCATGCTCACTGCGGTCGGCGCCGCCACGTGTCCGTCCGGCGACCATGTGTGAAAGGGCCAGAGTCCGGCCAGCACACCGAAGCCGACCATCAGGAACGGGAAGAACACACGCTGGAACCCCTCCGAGAACGCAACATCCCGCAGAGCGACAAGATCGAACGTACCCAAGCCCGCCTCGACGAAAATGGCCAGCAGCGCGACCCAGATAAGCGCGCTGCCCGCCACTAGGTAGAGCATCAGCTTCATCGCGCCGTACTCCTTGGCGCGAACGAAGGTCGGGAAGCGCGAACTGCTTCCCCACACCCCGATGAGCAGATACATCGGCATCACCGCAAGTTCATAAAAGAAGAAGAAGAAGAACATATCCAGCGTCACGAACACGCCGAACACGCCCGCGAGCAGAAACAGGTACAGGACGAAGAACTCCTTGGCTCGGTCCCCTATGTTCCATGACACCAGAACGCCGGTAAACAACACGATGCCGGTCAGCAGAACCATGAGCGCGGCAATCCCGTCCACCCCGAGCCGCAGCGTGATTCCACTATCGCCCAGAGGCCAGGGGCCGGGGAGCGCCAGCCAGTTCCACGTCCGCTCGAACTGCATCCCGCCCGCCGTGTGATCGTATGCCAGAAAGACGTAGAGCGACAGCAGCGCCGCAACCAGAGCGACGGCCAGAGAGAAACGCCGCACAGCTAGGATGTTGGCTCCGGGTATGAAGATAAGCAGCCCCGCGCCCGCCATAGGAAGGGCTACGAGCGATAGGAGCGCGTATGAATCAAGTCCGTTCATGTCAGGCCAGCGCAACCCACCAGATAACCGCCAGAATCACCATACCCGCCGCCATCGCCATGCCGTAGTTGTATATCCTTCCAGTCTGTACGAATCTCAGCCACAGGCCCGAACTCTTCACCATGTCAGCCGGGCCGTCCACTCCCACGTCGTTGACGACTACCCTGTCGAACACCGCGACGAATCGCGCCAGCCCCAACGCAATCCTGTCTATAACCCA
The DNA here is from genome assembly GCA_965214185.1 of Dehalococcoidia bacterium. Classification (GTDB taxonomy): domain Bacteria; phylum Chloroflexota; class Dehalococcoidia; order Lucifugimonadales; family UBA1123; genus VXRN01. Next base: position 5,559 of record CBDCBF010000002.1, read on the forward strand.
CTGGTAGATCTCGTCCATGTAATACTTGTTCAACAAAATCCTGTGAACGACGGCGAACCGCCCGGATACGGACTCGGAAGACAGGCTGCCCTGAACATAGATTAGCCAGCCGACCGCGATTCCCGCCCCCGCCAATGCCAGGGACACAACGCTGAGCCACGGCGCTATGTGAAACTTGCCCTGCCCCTCGATAAAGGCCGCGAACCCGTGATAGCCTTCCCACAGCCCGAAGGCGAGAAAGCCGACACCCGCCGAGAACGGCGCAAGCAGCAACAACGGAACGGTCATCGCAGCGGGCGACTCGTGAACGCCGGAGTGGTCTGACTTGGATTGCCCCAGAAAAACCGCGAACGTCACTCGAGCCATGTACAGCGCGCTCAGCGCCACGCCAGCCAGCGCCAGAACGATAAAGACAGGAGGGAGATGTTCAAGTACGCGCAATAGCGCCTCGTCCTTCGTGAAGAACCCCGCCAGCGGGATGACGCCCGCCAGCGAAGCGGCGCCTATTATGAACGTCCAACCCGTTATCGGCATACGCTTCAGAAGACCGCCCATCTTGCGAATATCAGTCTCATCTTCCATCGCGTGCATGACGCTGCCCGCCCCGAGGAACAGCATCGCCTTCGATACCCCGTGCGCCACAAGGTGGAACAAGGCCACGCCGACCCCTCCGGCGCCCAGCGCGAGCATCATCAGGCCCAGGTGGCTTATGGTCGAATAGGCGAGCGCTCGCTTGATGTCGGTCACGACCAGCGCGATGGTCCCAGCGAATATAAAGGTGAGCAGCCCCACTGACGCGACCACGATAAGGACCGCTTGGTCCAGCTCGAACAGCGGCATAAGCCGCGCGACCAGATATACCCCCGCGGCCACCATGGTGGCCGCGTGTATGAGCGCGCTCACAGGCGTCGGCCCTTCCATCGCGTCCGGCAGCCACACATGGAACGGGAACTGCGCCGACTTTCCCATCGCGCCCATGAATATCAGCAGCGTCGAGGCTGTCAACGTCGCAGCCGACACTCCGCCGTTCTGCGCTATATGGATGATAGTCGAGATGTCGAACGTTCCGGTCGCTCTGAACAGCAGGATAATGCCGATGAGCAGTCCGACGTCTCCTATCCGCGTCGTTATGAACGCCTTCTTCGCTGCCTCCGCCGCCGAACGCCGTTCATACCAGAACCCTATCAGCAGGTATGAACCTAGTCCCACCAGCTCCCACGCGATGTACAGAAACAGCAGATTGTCCGCCAACACGAGAGCGAGCATCGCGGCCACGAACAGCGAGTGGTAAGCGTAGTAGCGACCCAGTCCGGGGTCATAATGCCCATCGCGCTTCATATATCCGAGTGAATACACCTGCACCAGCAGCGCGACGCACGTGACCAGCCCGAGCATAGTCACCGAAATCCGGTCAACCGCGACACCCCAGCCGATTGTCGTATCGCCCACCCTGAGCCAATCTACGCCGTAAGCGGACGCCCCGTCGCTCAACAGATCAGCGAGAACGAACCAGAACAGCCCGAACGCCAGCAGGATAGCGATTATGGACACGAACGCGCCCTGCAGCGGCAGATATCGCCTGAAGGGGAAGCGCGATGAAGAACGCGCCCGCGCTGAGAGCGGGTATGAGCCATGCGAACTCCATCTAGTCGGCCCCCACGCTCGAACCCGCCCCTACCACTTCAGACCATCCAGACGGTCAACGTTCACTGAGCTTCGGTTGCGGTACAGCCTGAGTATGATGGCTATCGCCAGCGCAAGTTCGGCGGCGGCTATCGTGATCACGAATATCACCAGAACCTGGCCCAGCGCCCTCTGCGCCTCCTCGAAGTCAACGAACGCCGCGAAGCCTATCAGGTTAATGTTCACCGCGTTCAGCATCAGCTCGATGGACATCAGAATCAGCACCGCGCTGCGACGCGCCAGTACACCATACAGGCCGATGGAAAAGAGCGCGGCCGCCAGTATCTGCAGATGCGCCAACTCTATCAATCGCGGCCTCCGGACGTTCGCACCAGCGCTATCGAGCCTATCAGAGCTATCAGAAGCACAAGCGAGGCCACCTCGAAAGGCACAGCCCAATCGGTGAACAGGCTTTTGCCCAGCGCCTCAAACTCCACACTCTGCCTCTCCACTGTACGAACCCTGGTCGTAAGGACTGTCGCGGTCAGCAGGACGAACACCCCGACCGAGATAACCGCGGCCAGCGGCCATTGGCGGTGATCCGTGAGGTTCTCAAAGTCCTGGATACGCGTCAGCATCAGCGAGAAAAGCGTCACTATCACCACCGCGCCGCCGTAGATCAACACCTGAACCAGCGCCAGAAACTCCGCGAACATCAGCAGGAACACCCCGGCCACTCCCAGAAGCGACGCCAGAAGCGCGAACGCCGCATAGACTATGTTCCGCGTCAATACCACGCCCAGCCCGCCCGCGACGACCAGCGCGGCGGCGGCGTAGAAAAATAGGAGCGACGGGGAAATCATCAGCGATTCGATCCATTATTCATGATGTGGCCCTCCCAGTTCGCTTCGCCTTCTTGACAGGCGCTCCGCTATTCTTGGCTGGGTTGGTCGGACGCCAGCCGGTTTCAGCCTGAAAACGCTTGCCCATATCCAGAAGCCCATCAAGGTCCACCCGGTTGCCGTTGCGCTCGTACTTGCTGAGCTCATGTTCGTGGCTCATCTCTATCGCGTCGAAGTTGCACACATCAACGCATATGCCGCACAAGATACACCGGCCAAGATTTATCTCGAAGCTCTCGATAATCTTGCGCCGGCGACTCGTTTCTTCGGTGAATTTCGGATTGTCCGTCATCTGCGCGCTCATACACTGCGTCGGACACGCGCGCACGCATACCATACATCCGGTACAGTACGGCTCCGGAACATCATAGTCCCACAGCAGCGCAGGGAACCCCATATAGCGCGGAGCCACCTGCCGCCGCTCCTGCGGGTCTGGATATTGATCTGTAACCGGCTTGCGGAACGCCGTCTTCAGCGTCACCCTCAGCCCTTCCAAAAATCCTACCATAGTAAATTCAACCGCATGATACTATCCGCCCAACAGCGCAGTCGCTATTAGTCCGACAATCGCTATAGTCTGGGTAACTATAATCCCTGTCAAAACGTTCAGTCGGCTGTTCATGTCGGTCAGACGTTTGTGAACATCCTCCATACGCTTGTGGACATCGCCCAGCCGCATATGGACATCGCCTAGCCGCGTATGGACATCGTCCACCCTCCTGTGAACATCCTCCATCCGATTGTTCATTTCCGCCTGGACGCCCTCGACTCGTCCAAGGCGCGCAGACATATCGTCAATTTTATTTTCCACTCTGCTAATTCTGTCTTCCGTAGCAACCATGTCGCTCTCATAGACTCTCAATCTTATCGCCGAAGGCTGCCGGCCGAGTACACGGTCACCGTGTTGCGTTCGCCCCTTGCGCGAGGCCTGCGGAAGATGACATAGACCGTCCCCCCCAATAATATCAGAGACATGGCGCTGAGCGTCCACAGCGGCCAGCCGTAGAACAGGACAACGCCCGTGGCCACTATATTCAGGAACGACAGCGGAACAAGCATCTTCCAGCCGAAAGACATCAGCTGGTCTATCCGCAGGCGCGGGTACGTCCCGCGTATCCAGAAGATGACCCATATCACCAGCGCGGTCTTGAGCATGAACCAGACCACCGACAGCGTGGAATGCGCCGCGCCATCCAGCGGCATGGCCGGCCAGCGCCACCCGCCTAGGAACAGAAGAACAGTCAGAGCCGCCACAGTGAACGTATTCAGATACTCCGCCAAGAAGAAAGCCGCCCAATGCGCGCCGCTGTACTCCACGAACGGACCCCCCACCACCTCCGACTCCGCGTGGTGTATATCGAACGGGGTGCGCCCAAGCTCGGCCAGTCCCGCGGTCAGAAAGATGAAAAGCCCCAGGGGCTGAACAAGCGCGTATCCGTAATTCGCCTGTCCGTCCACCACTACGGTGAGGTCCAGAGACTGCGCCAGCATCGCCACGCCCAGTATCGCCATTATGAAAGGTATCTCATAGCTCACAAGCTGGCCGGCGGCGCGCAGCCCGCCCAGAATCGCGTACTTATTCGCAGACCCCCAGCCCGCCATGATCAGACCCATCACCGACAGCACCGATACGGCGGTTATGTAGAAAAGCCCCAGCTCCAGATTCCTCAGTACCAGGTCGCGCGCCACCGGAAGAGTCACCCACAGAAGCAGCGACGGGATGAACACCGCGATAGGCGCTATCCAGTAGATCCGCCTGTCAGCCCACGACGGCAGAATATCCTCTTTGGTGAACAGCTTGATCCCGTCCGCGATAGGCTGAAGCGTCCCGTGAAATCCGACCCGCATCGGCCCCATTCGCATCTGGATTCTGGCAAGCGCTTTCCGCTCCGCCCACGTCAGAACCAGCACGATCAGAGAAAGAAAGGTCAGCAGAACCACCCCGCCAAGAGCGTAGTAGATTATCTGGAGCGAGCTCACCTGTCCACCTCGCCGAGAACAATGTCTATCGAGCCCAGAATCACCACCGCGTCCGCGACATACGCCTCCCGCAACATCGTCTGAAGAGCCTGCAGGTTGCAGAACGACGGCGCTCGCGCCTTCACTCTGTACGGCTTGTCACTCCCGTCGCTCACCAAGAACACGCCGAAGTCGCCCCGCGGCGACTCAGTCCGAAGATACACCTCACCCTTCGGCGGCCTCGCGATGCGTCGCACATTCGCCGCCGTCTCGCCGCCCGGCATATCCCGCATCGCCTGCCTTATTATGCCCAGAGACTGCCGCATCTCCTCAACCCGGATATAGTAGCGGTCCCAACAGTCGCCCCGCGTCCCCACCGGTATCCCGAAATCGAACCTGTCGTAGATAGAATAAGGCTCGGAAACTCGAACGTCCTCCGGAACTCCGCACGCCCGGAGCGGCGGACCGGTTACGCCCAGGTCTATCGCCTCTTCCGCCGAGATAACCCCTATCCCCTTGGTGCGCGCAAGAAACATCTCATTCTGGCTGAGGAGTCCGTCGCATTCCTCTATCCCACGTTCCAGCTGATCTAACAGCGCGCCCATCTTCGGCTGAAAGTCATCGGGAACATCTTCATTGACCCCGCCGATGCGGATATAGTTGTGCATCATGCGCGCGCCGGTCACCGACTCGAACAGATCCTGAATCCGCTCCCGCTCCCGGAAGCCGTACAGAATCGGGGTCATGGCGCCCGCGTCCAGTCCGTACACACCGTAGAACATCATGTGACTGGCTATCCGGTTGAGCTCACACAGTATCACGCGGATGTACTCCGCCCGCTCCGGAACCTCCACGCCCATCAGCTTCTCGACCGCCATGCAAATAGCGAGTTCGCAATTCAGGTTCGCCACATAGTCCAGCCTGTCGAACAGCGTAATGATCTGCCCGTACTGCTCCCCTTCGCACAACTTCTCTGAGCCGCGATGAAGATAGCCGATATGGGACTCCGACCGCGCTATCTTCTCCCCGTCCACCCATATCACAAGCCGAAACACTCCGTGCGTCGAGGGGTGCTGAGGCCCCATATTGATCATCAGATCAATCGCGTCGCCGCTTTCTGTAACTTGCTCTTGTATCTGCATAGTTAATCTAAGAATCGAGTGACTAGAACGCGCTCTCCTCTTGAAGGCGCGACAGTTCGGCGACTTCAAGGGGAAATACGCTGACTCATCTTACCACTCGTCATAATCGTGAAATGGAAAACTCTTGCGCCCCGGGTATCCGTCGAACCCCTCGTAGAGCAGCAAAGGGGCGAGATTCGGGTGTCCGTCGAAGCTAACCCCGAACAAGTCTCGGCTCTCACGCTCGTACCAGTCAGCGCCCTTCCACACGCCTGTGACTGTCGGAACGACGGGCGAATCCTCCGGCAGGCGGGTCTTGACCACCATCTTGTGCCGCAGACCCAGCGAGTAGAGATGATAATTCACCTCGAACTCTCCCGAACTCGCGGCATAGTCAACCACCGACAGGCAGCGCAGATAGTCGAACTTCAGGCGCGGGTCACTCTTGCATATGGCGCATACGGCCGGAACGTCCTCCGGTTTGACTGTTAGCGCAACCTCGTCAACCGCCGCGCCGACCTGCGTGTCGAACCCCGCCGCCTCCGGACCGAATATCCCGCTCACAAGCGACGCTAGAGCCTCCCCCGCCGCGTCCAGCGCGACCGGGGCCTCGGGAATGCGCGGCTCGCGTCTAGCCCTCCGCGCCACTCTGCGCCGCATCCTTCCGGATCTTCTCCTGCAACTGCATTATCCCGTGCATCAGCGCTTCGGGACGCGGTGGACATCCCGGAACATACACATCAACCGGGATGAGATGATCCACCCCCATCACGACCGAATACGAGCGATAGTACGGCCCTCCATTCGTCGCGCAGCTACCCATCGCGACAACCCACTTCGGGTCCGGCATCTGCTCATACAGCAACTTGATAGGCTCCGCCATCTTCTTGACCACTGTCCCCGCCACTATCATCACATCCGCCTGTCTCGGCGACGGCCAGGTAACAACCCCGAACCTGTCCAGATCGTGATGCGACATATGAGTACTCATCATCTCGATAGCGCAGCACGCCAGTCCAAACGAGAGCGTCCAGAGCGAATTCTTGCGCGCCAGCGCGAACAACTCGTCGGACTTCGCTGTGAGCGCGTTCGGCAGCGCCCGATTGAACACGCTGTCCGCCGGCGTGTTGCCCCTGCCCGGCCGGTAACCCTGTCCCAGACTCATCTCCATTGCAAGACCCCCTTTCGCCACCCGTATATGATACCGAAGAACAGGATAGCGATGAAAATCAGCATCTCGTAGAAGACCGCCGGTATCGTCTTCAGAAACACAATCGCCCACGGAAACAGGAACACCGCCTCCACATCGAATATCAGGAACAGAATGGCGAACACATAGTAGCGGATGTTTATCTGCGACCACGTGAACGGCGCCGGCGGGATGCCGCACTCGTAGGGAATCTCCTTCTGCTCAGAGCGTCGCCTCGGCGCCAGAACGTAGGATACGCCGAACAGCGCGCCCATAGCGGCGAGTCCCACCGCCGCCACTAGCAACACAGCTATCCAGTTGATGTTGTAGGCTTCCGGCATTTCGCGCGAACTCAGCCTCAGACGGATTAGATCGGCGTAGAGATACCGACGCCCGACCCATATGCTACAAGAGTACCATATTCAGGTCGCTGTTCGCACAGACTGTCATCGTCAGGAACACACGAGGGAAGCGTCACAAAATGGTACGTGTAAGAGGAGGTTGCCGGTTGGGGTGGACCGTTCTTAACCTTCATCCCGTCCTTCGGCGTCGGCGCGCGCCGTCCAACGAGGTAGCCGCCGGCTGGACTGACGGGCCGGTGTGCTATAATTTCGCCATGCGAATCGGATTCCCGGTCTCCCGACTGTACTTCATCGTTTCTATCCTACCTTGGCTGGCGCTGCTGGGTTGGCTGGCCTCGGTATCATGGTTTCTCACTGACGACGCCTTTATCAGCTTTCGCTACGTCCGCAACCTGCTGGAGGGGCACGGGCTGGTTTTCAACGTCGGCGAGCGGGTCGAGGGGTACTCCAACTTCCTGTGGGTATTGGAACTGGCGGCAGTCTGGGGCATCCTGGGGATACGGCCCGAACACGCCGCGCCGTGGCTGTCGGTAGTATTCACCGCCGGAACCGTCGCCACGCTGCTGTGGTGGGCGCTCCGCGCGCCGTCGCTGCGCTATCGGGGGCTGACGGCGTGGATGGCGTTGGGGTTGTTGTGCAGCAGCGCGACTTTTGCAGTGTGGACTTCCGGCGGCGGGCTGGAAACCCGGCAGTTCACCTTCCTTGTCGTCCTGTCGGTGGTCTGCCTGGCCCTGTACCGAGGCAATCGCTGGGGTTTGCTGGCCGCGTCTTTGAGCCTGGCCGCCGCCGCGCTGACCCGGCCGGAGGGGCCGCTGATTGCGGTCTTGTGCTTTGGCTGGTTCGTCATACAGCGGATGGTTGATTGCCGGCCGGCTGCGGCTGGACTGGCGGGAGCTGGCCGGTCTGGTGGCCCCTTTCGTCCTGATAGTAGGGGCGCATTTCCTGTTCCGCTACGCCTACTATGGCGAGTGGCTGCCCAACACCTACTACGCCAAGCACGTGCGCCCGTGGTACGAATCGGGGTTCCGCTACCTGTGGGCAGCGGCGTTGGAAACCGGGCTGTACGTGTTGCTGCCCTTGGCCGTTATCGCCTTGCGGGAACGTTGGCGTGAATATCGCGACGGCACGTATGGGCTGGTTCTGCTGCTGGTCATCGTGCACATGGCCTATGTGATGCGGATTGGCGGCGACCATTTTGAGTGGCGTCCGCTGGATTTCTACTGGCCCCTGCTGGCATTGCCGGCGGCGGTGGGTATCGTGCAGCTGGGCAGCCGGATTGCGGGCAAGGCGCGGCAGATACGAACAACTGTACGAGGGGGGGGGGTATTTTCAAGTCCGCCGACGTGGGCCTTGCTGCTGTTCGTTGCGGTCATATTTTACGCCAGCGCAATGCAGGCGGCGCTGCTGTTTGAGGGGGCCAAAAAAGCTGAACACACCTGGGCAACCGATATAGAACTCGGCGAGGAAAACGCCGGTTGGCTGCTGACGGCGCCGGGGATGTCCGCGCTGGTCGCCATCTCCAACGACTTGAGAAGTAGTTTAGTCCGGCAGGCCGTGGGTATGCGGTTCGTGGAGCATCGCGAATTCGCCGACCTGCAGCTTGGGCGGTGGCAGCCCTACGAGAATATGGAACGGGGGATTATCCCCAGCGATGCGGTAACAGCCCTCCCCACTATCGGCATACCACCCTACTACCTCCCGGAGCTGGCCGTCATCGACGAGCTTGGCCTGACCGACGCCACGGTGGCGCGTAACCCTGTCATTAGATCCAACCGCGAGCGTCAGATGGCTCATGATCGTCGCGTACCACCCGGATACTTGGAGGAGCGGGGCGTCAACATTACCATTCACCCCGCAGTCGCCACTGCGGAACAGGCAATTTGCTCGCGAAGATTATGCGAAACAGGCAATTTGCCCGGGAGATTATGCGGTGCCGTTCGGAGCCGGACTCTGGATGCCCTTTGACTCTAACTACCCGGAATGGGTCAGCGTCCGTTTTGCTGGACACGACTTGATAGACCGGTCCAGTTATCTGGACGACAGGTCCAGTTATCTGGAGCGGACAATAAGCGGTCGGCAGCCGGCCTTACTCTCCGGCTACGAGGTCTATGTCATCAATAACCGCCTGATATACCGCAAAGAACGGTGCCGCGAATCCGACACAATCCACAAGTTCTTCTTGCACTTAATCCCGTTTGACGTCAGCGACCTGCCCGATCGCCGCAAAGAGTACGGGTTTGATAACCTTGACTTCAATTTCAAGGACCATGGCCGCATAGACTCCGGCGCAACCTGCTTTGCCGCGCGGGAACTGCCGGACTACAATATCGTCAGTATCCGCACCGGTCAGTACATACCCGACGAGGGGCGCATTTGGGAGGGAGAGTTTCGCGTCGAGCGCGAATAACTTTCGACCCCTCCGTCCCTACGATGCGCTATACTGTGCGGCCGCCGCCGGCAATTCTCCTAACTCTGCGTAAGGTCAGTATACTAAGATATACAAAACCACCGAAATCCGGACGCGACCGCCCCGTTCGTTATCCCGTCCGGCTCGCGCATGAGGTTGACAGATAGGCGTCATGAAGAATTACTGGCTCATAGGCGGCGGATTGATCTTGGCTGCGCTGCTCATAACCAGCGTCGTAGCCGCCCTGTTCCGGGACGAGGCCGAGTTCGCGCCCGGCTCGCCCGAGGCCGCAGTCCAAAACTACCTGCGCGCCCTGAACAACGACGACTTCCACGCCATATATGACGGTCTGTCCCCCGAACTACAAGAAAAATGCTCCATCGAGGATATGTTCAAATTCTCTGACAGATGGCAAACCGGCGAAAAAAGGATCACCATAGACAACATGAGGACATTCGACGACACAACCTTTATAACCGTCAGAATAGCCCAATTCCAACGCGTTGACCTGTTCAGTTCCGGCGAGTATTCTTTCGATGAAACCTTCGCGCTAAAACAGTTCGACGGAAGCTGGAAGCTCTCTCAGCTCCCTTGGCCTCACTTCCATTGTTCAACCGACTCGCCCTGAGCCGGAACATCCGATACACACACTTGCGCGATGAGAGACAGGTGAAATCTTCGCCATGGGCATTCTGGACACCATTGACATTCTGCTGATACCGCTCGCGATTGTGGGCGGGATAATATACGCCATCTACGCATGGCGCGGCGGCGGCAACCCCGATGCCAACCACGACTCCGGACTGGGGACGCTGAAACGCCTCTACTTCTACGGCATCGCATTCGCCGCCCTCATGACGCTCGTCGCCGGAATCTCGCTGGCGGCGCAGAGTCTCCTCAACACCCTATTCGACGGAAAAGCTCTCTCACTCTCATCCAGCCAAATCGCCTGGGGACTCTCCCTGATAATCGTCGCTCTGCCTCTATGGGCTTTTCACTGGCGATTCATACTGCGAAACGTCGCCGCCATGCCCGTCGAACACCGCTCCGTCATCAGAAAGCTATACATATATCTAACGCTTGGAGTATCGCTCGGCTTCCTCATGGGAGTCTCCTACGAAATAATCAAGTGGGCCATGCGAGCGGGCGACTTCCCCGAATTCAGCCTCGCCTCCGTCCTACCCTGGTCCATGGTCTGGGGATACCACTGGCAGATAGAGTCCGCCGAGGGACAGCCATCCGTGGAGACTCGCGCAATCCGCAGGCTCTACCTGTACGCATCCTCACTGGTGGGCGTGGCAATGCTCGCCGTCGGCGCCGGCGCCATTATCCACACCCTGCTCCAGGACGCATACACCGCCCTTTTTCTCGAAACCGTCACTCTTATGAACTGGGAGGGACTTGCTCACGAGTCCCTGCGAACCGACCTCGTCGTGGCCATCGTAGGCGGAGCGGTGTACTGGACTCACTGGGGCAAGTTCGCGCGCGACGACAGAAACTCCGTCCTGCGCTGGATATTCCTATTCATAGCGTCCATCGGCGGCGCGGCCGCCGCTCTCGCGGGCGTCGGGGTCATGGCAGCCACTACCCTATCCTGGCTGCTCGCCGCGACGAGCGAACCCGCCGCGCTCCACTTCGACGATATGCCGAGCGCCATCGCCATATCAGGCGTTGGCGCAATCGCCTGGGCTCTATTCTGGCGTCGCGCGCTCATAGAGGCGGTCGGCGACTATGCCATACCCGTCCGGCGAACCCTCCGGCACCTTACGGCCGCGCTGGGACTCGTCGCGCTCGCAGGCGCCGCATTCGTGATATTCAACACCGCCCTGACCATACTCGCCGAAAGCCTGGGCGCGACCATGACGGACAGCGACGCATGGCGGTCGTCAGTAGCCTCCATACTCGCCATGCTCATTATAGGCATTCCCGTCTGGGGCTACTACTGGCGACGTCTGCGCGCGGAGGCGAGCGCCAACCCTGAAGCGGAGGCCGCCGCGCTGTCCCACAGGGCTTACCTGTTCGCGGTAATGGGAGCCGGCGCCCTCGCGTTTTTGATTGGTGGAGTCGGAACCTTGTTCGTCATGCTCCGCGACCTCCTGGACTCCGAACTATCGGTACAGACGCTCCGCGACCTTACCCCCGTAGCCGGCGGCGCGCTCACCGCCGCGCTCTTTCTGCCGTACCACTGGGCCATCTATCGCGCGAACCAGCTCCTCGGGCCCGACGACACCCCGCCCCCCGCCTCTCGACCCATCCGAAAGCGCGTAACCATTCTCGCGGCCGGCGGCGGCTCCGCGCTCGCGCAAACCATCGAGCAAGCCGTCGGATACCCCATCCGCGAGGCCCGCTGGTCGGACCCGGAAGCCTTCGTTCCCACACTCAACGAAGACCAAGCGTCTCGAATCGCCGACGAAATATCCCAAGCCGGAGGCTCCTACGTCCTACTCATCCCCGACCAAGCCGCCGGCCTGAGAATCGTCTCATACGACTGAACGCTCTCCTCGTTCTACCAGTTCGTCAGCGCCCCGTCATTGCGCCTGAGCTGCGGAGGCCAGCCATTCAGGGGCGCCGGGTTAGCGCTCGCGAAATCCTCGTCAAAGTCAACCCCCAGACCCGGCCTGTCCGACGGCGTCCACGAATACCCGTCCGCCCACTCTATCTGGACGGGGAACAGATCAGTGGCGAAACTGCCCGGACGCCTCGGCATCTCCTGAACGCCCACATTAGTCGAGGCCATACACAGATTCACGCACGCCGCCGCGCTCACAGGCCCAAGCGGATTGTGCGGCACAATATTAATGTAGTGCGTCTCCGCCCAATGCGTGATCTTCAGCGCCTCCGTCAGACCGCCCACTATGCAAAGGTCTATGCGCGCGTAGCTGATAAGCTCTTCCTCGATTACCTCGCGGAACGACCATTTGGAAGCCCACTGCTCGCCCGCCGCTATCGGCAGCGATACGTGCCTCGCCAGCGTGCGATAGCTCGCCGGATTCTCCGACCTTATCGGATCCTCTATGAAGAACGGATTGTACGGCTCAAGGGCGCGACACATGGTCACCACATGAGCCGTGTCCAGCCGGGTGTGAGAGTCGAAGCACAATCGGATATCCGGCCCAACCGCCTCTCTCACCATCGCCATCTGCTCTTCCGCCATCCTGACAGACTCGACCGGCTCCAGAATCCCCGGCTCGCCGAGAGGATCGCTCGCGCTGCGATACTCAAGCGCTCCGCCCGTTTCCGGCTGTCCCCAGCGAACGAACTTCCACCCCTCCGCCACCGCGCGCTTCGAGTTCTCCACAAGCTCCTCATTCGTCCGACCCTGCGTATGCGGATAGCAGACCACCTTGTCCCGCGTCGGCCCGCCCAACAGCTTGTACACAGGCATACCCACCGACTTCCCCTTAATGTCCCACAGCGCTATGTCAATCCCGCTTATCGCGCAGCAATACACCTTGTCCGCCGGGAAGAAACCTCCCCTGAACATCTGCTGCCACAACCGCTCCGTGCTCCACGGATCCTGTCCTATCACCGCCTCAGACAAATGTCGAATGGCCTGCGTAATAGCCCCGCCCCAATTCCGTATGCCTATCTCCCCCAGCCCGTATATCCCTTCATCCGTCTCCACCTTGACAATGTAGTAGCTGCCGCCCTCTCCGTCCTGTACCGAATAGGGCTTTATACCCGTAACCTTCATCTATCGCTCCTTGAATGGCGAAAATCGCCCAGATTTCATCCCGTTTGTCCTACGCCGCCGGATAGAGAACTCACACCCTTCCGACCAGCGACTTCAGCAACTCCCGCGTCCGCGAAACAGACCCTTCCCCCGCAGGGAATACGGACGCCAGAAAGTCCGTCGCCCCCGCCTCCGAAAGCGCCCTCAGCTGAGCCTCCACCTCTGCCTCGTTCCCCACTATCGCCACCTCCGCCGGACTCTCCACCCCCTCTATATCCAGCATACGCCGGTAGCTAGGAAGGTCGCCGTAGCGCCCAAAGAACCCGGTCGCGGCCTCGAACCCCGCCTGTCGGTCGTCCGTAACGCATATCGGCAGACCGACACACACCCTCGGAGCCGCCCTGCCCGCGTCCTCTGCGGCCGCCGCGATCCTCGGAACGACGTGTTCTTCAAGCGTCTTAGGCCCTGCCATCCACGTTATCGTCCCGTCCGCCTTCTCTCCCGCTATTCTCAGCATACGCGGCGCAAGCGCGGCGACGCACACCGTAGGCGGAGTTTCCGCCATGCGCTGGATCTCCCCGGACACGCTGAAGCGCCGCCCCTGAAAGTCCACCCCTCCGGTACGCATCAGCGAGTTCAGTATCGTCAGATACTCCTCCATGTGCTGAGCCGGGGCTTTGAACGACAACCCCCAGCGCCCCTCCACGACCGGCCTATGCGACACCCCTATGCCGAGCAGAAGCCGTCCGCCCGTCGCCGCCTGCGTCGTCAGCGCCTGCTGCGCCAGCGCCGTCGGATGGCGTGGATACGTCGGCACGACCGCCGTCCCTAGTTCGATGCTCTGCGTCTTATCCCCCGCCAGCGCGAGCATCGTCAGCGCGTCAACTCCCGCCACCTGCGCGCTCCAGAGTCCCTCGAAACCATCCGCCTCAGCCTCCGCCGCCTGCCGAACCTGACCCTGTACCGTGTCCGCCGCCCCCATCGTCCCGATAAAAAGCCCTATTCTCAATTTCAGCCTCCCGCCTGTTCCTGTTCAGCCACCCATTGCCGAGCGGCGGCGCGCGCCGCGTGACGGTTCGGCGCGTTCATCCCACGCCTTCTCAGATCAACCGTGGACTCCACGCTATGCCCCGCCGACGGACGCCCCTTCACCAGATTATCCCTGAATCCGTCGAGGTCCTTGGCGAACGCGGCGCGCCACCCGCGCGTCCGATCGAACGCCGGAGACGTCTCCAGAACCCCGACCTCATTGAAGCGATCCATGAACTGCGTATCCGCCGCCGACTCGCCCTCCCATATGAAGACCCGCCTATCGCTGCCCAGATTGTACGCCCCTATCAGATTCACGCTAGGAGGCGGACCGCCCTGCCAGATAGTAGCCCAAAGCTCAGGGTCGCGTGTCCTATCCGATGTCAGTATAGATACAAACAGCATATCAGCTCCTTGACAGAATATTCCCTTTTTCGCTCTCGCCGACCACCGACGCCACCGCGAAATCCTTTGAATGACTCAGAGACAGCGCTATATCGGACAATCCAATCCTCTCCGCCCGCGCCCGCGCGCTCCCATGAAGCTCAATCCGCGGAGCCTGTCCCCTTCCCCTCACCACCTCAATATCGCGCCAGCGAACGCCCCGAACCCCGGTCCCCAGCGCCTTCATCGTAGCCTCCTTCGCGGCGAAGCGGCTCGCCAGCTGCGGCGCCCGGCCGCGACAGTAAGCCGCCTCCCGCTCGGTATAGACGCGGCGCAGGAAACGCGCCCCGTACCTCTCGTAAACGCGTTCCACTCTCGCTATCTCAATAATGTCAACGCCTGCTATCAACATTCCCCTGCCCCGATATATGAAAGTTGCGCCGCCTATTATATACACGATGGCCGTGTATAATAACCTGTAACTGAAGACAAGCCGCGCGCTCAAACTCACAATTCACGCGCAGGGGTTCAGAGAATGTCCGCCACAATAATGCGGGGCGCCGATATGGCCCAGGAAATCCGGACTGAGGTCGCCGAGGGCGTGGCCGAAATGCGCGCCAAACACGGCATCGCGCCCGGCCTTGCCGTCCTCCTTATCGGCGACGACCCCGCGTCCGCGGTGTACGTCAGAAACAAAGAACGCGCCGCCGCCGAGGCCGGAATGGTGTCCGAAGTCGTCAGAATGCCCACTGCCTCCGAGAACGACGTCCTAAGCGTCGTGCGCCGCCTAAACTCCGACGCCCGAATTCACGGAATACTCGTCCAACTGCCCCTGCCCGACCACATATCCGAAAACAAGATCATAGAGTCGCTCAACCCCGACAAAGACGTGGACGGACTTCACCCCTTCAACATGGGCCTGCTAATGGCCGGAAGGCCGCGCTTCATTCCGGCCACACCGGCCGGAATCCGGCAGATGCTCCTACGCTCCGGCTTCGACCCCTCCGGCAAAAACGTCGTCGTCCTAGGACGCTCCAACATCGTCGGAAAGCCTGTCGCCAACCTGCTCATGCAGCGGGCGGAAGGCGCGAACGCCACCATAACCGTCTGTCACACCCGGACGCGCGACCTCAAACGCATAACCCGCCAGGCGGACATCATCATCGCCGCCATAGGACAACCCCGCTACCTCACCGCCGACATGGTCAAAGAAGGCGCGGTCGTCATAGACGTCGGCATCAACAGGATAGACGCTCCCGAACGCAGACGAGGCTACCGGCTGGTTGGCGACGCCGACTACCGCGCCGTAAGGCAAAAAGCGGCCGCTATAACCCCCGTTCCCGGCGGCGTCGGACCCCTGACAATCGCCATGCTGCTGTCCAACACCCTGAAAGCCGCGCGCCTACGCATACACCCCTCCCTGCGGAACCGCAACCGGAGCTGAACCTCGCGCCATAAGACGATTCACACTCTCCATGAGGCAGACCCATGAGCATGAGTCCAATTGACAGCCGGGCGATAGCGCCGTTCATCGTCCGCCCAATGGAAGAACGCGACCTGAACCAGACCGCCGAGGTCGAAAAAGACGCATTCCCCACACTGTTCCCATACACTCCGTTCCGACGTGAATTGAACAACAAGATAGCGCGCTATCTCGTCGTATCCCGCTGCGACCCGCCCGAATCCCCCGACCTTTCCCTACCCCCTCTGCCTTACCCCGCCGCCCCAAACGGACGCCCCCTGATCAATCGGATGGTCAGCAGCGCGCGCCGCCGCATCTGGAAACAACGCAACCCTTCCTGGCGACCGGGAGACGAATTCATCGCCGGATTCGTCGGCGTCTGGCACGTGGTTGGCGAGGCGCACATCGTCTCCATCGGCGTAAGAACCGAATACCGAGGACTAGGTCTGGGAGAGCTCCTCCTGCTCTCCGCCATCGAACAGGCGATAGAAAATAAGTTCCGACACGTAACCCTCGAAGTCCGCGTATCCAACCACATAGCCCAGAACTTGTACAAAAAATATGGCTTCACCGAACGCGGCCTCCGAAAAGGCTACTACACCGACAACCGCGAAGACGCCCTAATTATGACCACGCCCCTCATACTCACCGAGTCTTATAAAACCATTCTCAGCGATCTGTCCGACGCGTACGAAATCCGACGCAACTCGCCGGAACGCCATCCTGTCCCCCACCTCCACTAAAAGACGCCCCGACTCTTCTCAGAAATCGGCGGCGCGCGGATACAAGCCTCCAAGTCCTCAGAGAGATGATTGAAGCGAGGATGAATTCCCTTCAGCCGTTCGACCGCCGCGCTCGGAGCCCAGAACGCAATAAACGCGATATATGACTCACAAACTGCCCAGCCTCGACTACGCTCACATCGTGCTTGCCACCGGGTTCGCCATGCTGTTCTTCAGTACCGGAACCCGCTTCGCGTTCGGACTCGCCCTCCTTCCCATGACCGAAGACTTGGGCCTAAGCCGCTCCGCCCTATCTTCCGCGCTCACCCTCTTCATGCTGGTGTCCGCCCTAGCCATGCCCATAGTCGGACGGCTCATAGACCGCCACAGCATACGCCTTGTCATGTCCGTGGGCGCCGTCACAAGCGCGCTGGCTATCGCTCTCATGGGCAGCGTCCAAGACGGATGGCAGATATTCCCCCTCTACGGCATACTCTACGCCATTGGCTTCGCCGCCACCTCCGTCGCCCCTGTCAGCGTACTGATGAGCAGATGGTTCCCCCAAAATCGAGGTCTCGCCTCCGGCGTAGCCATTACCGGCAACGGCGCCGGACAGCTTGTCATCATCGCGCTCCTCACCTCGTTTCTGTCCTCCATTGGATGGCGAACAGCATACACCGCGCTCGGCATAGTCAACGCCCTTGTAGTCGTCCCGCTCGTTCTATTCGCCATTCGGTCAAACCCCGGAAACCGGAATGCGCCGGACACGACCGCCCCGCCTCCGGCCCCTTCAATCCGTTCAGCGCTAGTGTCCAGAGACTTCTGGATGCTAATAACCCTATTCGCCGTATGCGGCGCTCAGGACTTCTTCGTCGCCACCCATATCGTCGCCTTCGCGCAGGACCGGGGAGCCAGCCAACTCTTCGCCGGAAACATCCTCGCCTTCATGGGCTTGGCCGCGCTCGCCGGAGTTCTCCTGTCCGGCGCCCTCGCGGACAGATTGGGAGCGTCCGCGCCGACCATGCTGTGCTTCATTCTCAGAATCGCGCTATTCGCCTTCATCCCCTTTGTGCAGACCCCGCTCAGCATCGCGGCGTTCGCCCTGATATACGGCTTCACATTCACCATGACCGCGCCCCTCGCCGTCGTGTTCGCGGGCAACATCTTCGGAACCGCGCGACTCGGAAGCGTCAGCGGACTCATCAACATGGCCCACCAGATAGCCGGAGGACTTGGCGCGGTCGTAGGCGCGCTCATATTCGACGCCACCGGCAGCTACGACGGCGCCTTCCTACTCATGCTCGCCCTATCCCTGATAGCCGCCCTCTCAACCCATCTGGTGAGAGAACGCCCCCAATAAGATTTCGTGACCGTCCCAACCCCCGCCGGTCGGACGACTCTGCAACTTCAGCGCTTCAACCAACCTGCGCATCTCTTCTGCTATGCGCATAGAGAGTCATTCTGAGAGACCTCGAAAAAAGGAGACCTCAGACCAAAGTCCTCGACTCTCATGCCCATCTGTTCAAGTTGCCGACGTATCCGACGAAACCGCATCAGCGGAAAATCGCTTCCCGGCAGAATTTTCTCCACCCCAACCAGCGACGCCGCCAACGAGAACACCTCCGGCGAATACAGAAAAGGCGAAGCCGCGCTATCGAACCACACATTGTCCAACGCGTCCCGCACCTCCGGCATCAGCGCGTAGAACGGCAGACCGCCGCCCCAATGGGCGCACACTATCTTGACATTCGGATACGCCCGCGCGTTCTCCAGAAAACGCATCACCACCCCCGGCGTCGTCCGGCCCTTACCTTGATATAGATGACCGACAGGCTCAGAAGTATGCGCGCTAATAACAAGCCCGTACTCATCCGCCGCTTCCAGCAGTGGCCGCGTCGCGTCCGCGTCCCCAATGTCGAAACCCTGAGTGTCGGCGTGAATCTCGCCAACGCCGACCAGCCCCGCCTTCGCGCAACGCTCAATCTCTCGCGCCGCGCCGTCTCCCCAGACCGGATTCACCGAGCACAACCCGACTATCCGCTCCGGGTATGCCCGCGCCGACTCAACTATATAGTCGTTCACCTCGCGCGCTAGGCCCGGGTCCGTCCAGCCGACCCCCATGCACACCGAGCGGTCAACGCCGTCCTCATCCATCGCCCGGATAATATCCTCCGCGCTCGCCATCCTGGCCTTTGGGTCGGCATACAACTCCGCGAAAGTCACATCCCGCTCAACCCACCTCTCCCGCTCTCTCCGAAGCCAATCCGGGAATATATGCGTATGAAAATCCGTAACCGGCCCCATCGCCTACTGCGCCGTCATGCCCCCGTCAATCACAAGCTCCGAACCCGTCATATAGGACGAGTCATCAGACGCCAGGAACAATATCCCCCGCGCTATCTCCTCCGGCTCTCCTATCCGACCCATCGGTATGCGGCTCAGGACATACTGCCTGCGCTCCGCGTCTGCCGCCCCGAAGCTGCCCATAGTCATAGGCGTCGCCATGAAGCCGGGATGCACCGAATTAACCCGGATATTGTCCGGCGCAAGCTGAATGGCCGCGGACTTCGTGAATATCCGTATCGCCCCCTTGGCCGCGTGGTATGCGCTCGACGACGGGCTCCCCACTATGCCGTATATGGACGATATGTTGATTATCGAGCCGCCGCCCGCCGCTCGCATCAGCGGTATCGCGTGCCTCGTCCCCAGAAACACCCCCTTGGCATGAATATCCATCTGCAGATCCCACGCCTCCTCCGTCGTATCCTCCACACGCGAACTTCCGCCTATGCCGGCGTTATTCACCAGAATATCCAGTCGCCCTCCGTAAGCCGACGCAGTCGCCTCTATCGCGCTCTCCCAGTCACTCTCGCGAGCGACGTCCAGCTTCACGAACATCACATCGTACCCTTCCCCCTTAAGCTCCGCCGCCGTCCGCTCACCCGAGTCGGTGTCAATATCCGTCAGAACCACCTTCGCCCCCTCCTCCGCGAACATCCTCGCCGCCACACCGCCGAACCCCTTCACCTCCCCAGCAACCCCATGCGCCGCGCCAGTGATAAGCGCAACCTTATTCTCCAGCCTCATATCATTCACCTCCTAGCTTCAAGTGCGAATATATCCGAGTCGAGACAGACCCCGACCGATTATAACAGTTGTTAGACTACGGGTTACGCGCTAGAATCTCCGCATGGCGATGATAGCGAAATCGTCGGACCGCCGTTTCACACAGATAATCCGCGCCGCCCGAACGCCCGCGGCCCTCCTCGCCGCGCTCATACTGCTCTCCCTCGCCGCGCGACATATGCTGATACTCGACCGCATGATGATATACTTCCCCCAGCGCGAACTCGCCGCTGACCCCCGCAGCGTCGGCTTGTCTTACCGAGACGCGCGCTTCACCGCCTCCGACGGTACCCGAATACACGGCTGGCACATCCCCGGCGAATCCAACGTCACCCTGCTCTGGTTACACGGCAACTCAGGAAACATAAGTCACCGCCTCGACAACATCCTCATCCTCAACCGGCGTCTCGGCGTCGGCATACTAATCATAGATTACAGAGGCTACGGCCTCAGCGAAGGCAAGCCCTCTGAGAAGGGGATTTACATGGACGCCCAAGCCGCTTTGGAGTACATGACCTCCGAGCTCGGACTAGACCCTGAGCGCGACATAGTCCTGTTCGGACGCTCGCTCGGCGCTGGCGTCGCGGTCGAGATGGCCACTCGGCACAGCCTAAGAGGCGTCATACTCGAATCCGGCTTCACCTCCGTCAGGGACATGGCCAACTCCTCCGGCTCTCCCCTGCCCATTTCAATCGCGCTAACGCTCCTCGAGGCTAGGTACGATTCCCTGTCCAAGATAGGCCGCGTGAACTCGCCGGTTATGATCCTGCACGGCGACCGCGACGACACCGTCCCCTTCTGGATGGCAGAAAAACTCTTCGGCGCGGCCAAAGACCCCAAGACCCTCTACCCCATACGCGGCGCGTCCCACAACAACACCTACCACATCGGCGGCGCCTCCTACTTCGACGCCATCAAGAAATTTATTTCACCCTAGCGACCATCTACCCATACCCGCGCAGTCGGTCGGACTGAAACAACCCCGTCTCCCAAGCCTCGCAAAGCGTTGACTGCGCGCATTGGCAAACCCCCTCATCCACAGCCTGCGCTATAACTAAACGCGCTCGTCACCTTCCCAACTCTCCGCCCCGAATTCACTATTCCCCCATCACCCCGTCTGTGCTACAATGCGAACATCGTATCTAACGCTTGGCCACAATCAACTGCCGTCTAACATATACGCATAAACCGGAGATTATATTATAAAAGCTCAGAGACAGAAAAATTTTTACCCTGGCGCTACAGGCAGTTGCAGGTGAAGTACAGGAGGCTTTTTCACCTGACCCGTTCGCCAGTTCTCACCTGGCCCTCTATAAATCAAACTATATGAATAAGCCATCCGTCCCAGCCATTCATAACCCACGCTGGAATAGAAACGAGCGCGAGACCCCGAACTGAACATGATCGACTCAATTTGACGATACGCCAACAATCCAAGACACTGGAAAGGACATGACATTCGCCCCTTGACCATACGGGAGCCATATCACAATCAGGCTGGAAGTGGGAGGAGAAACCGGTGTCCGGGGAAATACTAATAGGAATCGCCGCATTCGCTCCGCTGCCGCTCATTGCGCTCAGAGCGGCGTTTGCCGCCCCAAACAGTCAGGAAGAATCCACTACGCTCGACTTTCTGATAGCCGTTATCGAAGACGCGGACGACAAGGGATTGTTCCCCGACGCCCTCAGCGCGGCCTTGTCCGACTGGTTCATAGAAAACCTCATCGCCCCCGACACCGGTGAAACCCCCGCGCAGGTGCGAGAACGACTGACCACGACCCCCGTGTTAGCAGTGGTTGATGCGCCCGCGGTCAGCGACGAATTCGGAATAATCAACATTGCTATCACCGACGTGCCTCCCGGAGTCGGGCTTGGGTCGGCTCGGCTGACCGACTCGATGCACTACTGGGGCGTCGGCGAGGTCACGATGAAGTTCGTCGCGCCCGGAGTGGTCGCGCCGATGCTGGCTTCCGAATGGGAACTGGATCTGGATATGGGCAGTCCGGTGGGCGCCACGCTCAAGATCCGCGATGATGTGATATTCCACGGCGAGGGGCTTGGCGACCGCAGCAACAACGGCGGAAGCTGGGGAACGATGACGGCTGAGGATATCGCGTTCACCATCAACGACGGAAACGGCGCTGTCAACACCGCCAGCATTCACTGGCAGGCCGGCGACTTCGCCACCGTGCTGGGCGATAATGAAGCGGTGGCGGTTGACGCCAACACACTGAGCATAACGTTCGCTACGGACGCGGCGGGCAATACTCTGTATGACCCGCGCTGGAACGCGAACCTGTTCAATGACGCCGCTCAGGCGTTCAGCGTCCAGAGCCATTCTGAACCGCTACAACACCGTCGGCGAGACGCAGAGATGAAGGATACCAACTTCATCGGAACCGGTCCTCTTCATGTGGTGGAGTGGATACAGGACGACACCGCCATTCTGGAAGCGGTCCCCTATGACCACTGATGAACGGCATCGCGCGAACAGCAGCGAACAACCCGTGGACAGATCCTGACCGTGCAAGGGAGTTGCTTGCCGAAGCGGGCTATCCGAAGGGTTTCGAGATGCCGCTGTACGCTCCGAATCCCGGCGGATACCAGGAGCTGGCAGACGCTATAGCCGGATACTGGGAAGAGATTGGCGTAAGAACAGCAGTGCAGAAGTATGCTTACTCGGTGTATCGGCCGACTATCGTGGCTCGCGCGACGACGCTTCCGTGGGTGACCGAGTGCGACGACGGCAAGAGCACCTGGCCTTGGGAGTGGCCGAAGTCGGCTGACCACACGTCTCTGACGCGCGGCGGCTTCGGTTGCGGCCTTGAGATCAAGAAGGCGGCTGACACGTGGGTCGCCGTGGCTGCCGAGTCGGACCCGGCGAAGCAGATCGAGCTGAACAACGAGCTTGCGGACTACCTGTTTGAACACGCGGTGAGCTTCGGCGTGGTTGGAGTTCCGGCTCCCATCACATACAACCCGAACAAGATAGCCGAGTGGCCGATGGACCCCGCGCTGTTCTCCGAGTGGAACAACCCTGAGGACATTGTGCCGGTAGGCAGATAGCGAAAGAGAACGGCGGGCGGCCTTTAAGCCTTCGGACGCAGGCCTGCCCACCGCGTTTCGTTCGTTGTAAATGCTTAATGGGCAAGAGTATAATACGCTTTATAGCTTCAGATAGAAATTTCATTTGAGGACGGAGGCTCTCAATGGCAATTGATACCAGAACAGAGACCGGAACTTGGGCGCATGAACCGCCTCGAACAGAGCGCGAACACCATATGGCAACTGACACTAGAATCGAGACCGGAACTTGGAGAGTCAAGGCGGGTTTTGCCCAGCAGCTCAAAGGCGGAGTCATCATGGATGTTGTAACCGCTGAGCAGGCGCGCATTGCCGAGAACGCGGGCGCGGTGGCCGTCATGGCCCTTGAGCGCGTCCCAGCGGACATTCGCAAGGCAGGCGGCGTAGCCCGTATGTCCGATCCGTCCAAAGTGGCCGAAATAGTTGACGCCGTGACAATTCCTGTTATGGCGAAGGCCCGAATCGGACACTTCGTCGAAGCCCAGGTGCTCGAAGCGCTGGGCGTGGACTACGTTGACGAGTCCGAGGTGCTGACCCCCGCCGACGAGAACAACCACATCAACAAACATGACTTCAAAGTCCCCTTCGTTTGCGGCGCGAGAGACCTAGGCGAAGCCCTTCGCAGAATTGGCGAGGGCGCCGCGATGATACGCACCAAGGGCGAAGCCGGATCCGGCAACATCGTTGAGGCCGTCCGACACGCGCGCAGAGTGCTGGGCGAGATACGCCGCATCCAAAACATGGACGAAGACGAGCTTATGGCCACCGCGCGAGACCTCCGCGCTCCCTACGAACTGGTCAAAGAAGTGCGCGAGATGGGTACTCTGCCCGTCGTGAACTTCGCCGCAGGCGGCGTCTCCACGCCGGCCGACGCCGCGCTCATGATGCAGCTCGGAGTGGACGGCATATTCGTCGGCTCAGGCATATTCAAGTCCGAACGCCCCGACCTTATGGCCGACGCGATAGTGAAGGCCACCACCCACTACCAGAACCCAATGATGATAGCGGATGTGTCCAAGGGTCTCGGCGACCCGATGGCCGGCCTGAACGTAGCGGATATGCCGGAGTCGGAACGACTGGCTACCAGAGGCTGGTAAAAATGACGACGATAGGCGTACTCGCCATTCAGGGCGATTTCGCGGAACATCGAGCCGCGCTCGAAAAGCTCGGAGTCGAGGTGCGCGAAATTCGCCTGCCCGACCAGCTCGACCACGTTGACGGCCTCATAATCCCGGGCGGCGAGAGCACCACCATCGTCCAGCTGATAGACATCTACGAGATGCGCGACAAACTACGAGAGCGCATCTCCTCCGACAAGATGCCCGCGTGGGGAACCTGCGCCGGCATGATAGTCATGGCAGGCGAACTGACCGACCACCGTCCGCAGCCTCTGGGGCTTATGGACACCAACGTCAGCCGCAACGCCTTCGGAAGACAGGTGGACAGCTTCGAGACCGACCTTGAAGTCGCCGGAATGGAGGGACCCGCATACCGGGCTGTCTTCATCCGCGCGCCGGTATTCAACTCGGTCGGCGAAGACGTGGAAGTGCTGTCCAGACTGCGGGACGGCAGGCCCGTAGCGGTGCGCGAAGGGCATATGCTGGCGACCGCGTTTCATCCCGAGCTAACCGACGACGCCCGGATGCACAAGCTGTTCGTCGGCATGGTCGAAGAGAGTAAGCGGTGACGCCCGTGCGCGAACATTCCGGAATCATCCGCTGGCTAATCCGCCAGAGGATGACGAAGTTTGTAAGAAACGTGAGGATATTGCAGATATAGCCCTCAAATCCATAGCCGGCCGAGGGATTGGCGACACGGAATGCACAAGACGTCTTTCCCTCGGTCAACCGCATGGTCGAAAAGACAGGCAGTCCGAAATCAGCCTGATGTTCGCCGCCGCCTATACCTTGCGCGCCAACTTCGGCAAGAATCGGGTTGCCCACAACATAGTTGGGGATAACCGCTGTGAAGGCTGCCTACGGCAATCCTCAAACCGCTTCACGCCCAATCTGAGGCCGAACAAAGTACAGAGGATAGGGTCGAATCTAATACCCGGATGATGGAGGCTGGCTCACGAGCCTCGGAAACAATAGCCACTTCGACGTGAGAAGATTCGAGACGCTGGACATTGTCCGGTGCTTCGCCGTGGGCATTGACAGGCTGCCCAACCTCGCGGCAACTTCCACCGACCTATTCCGACATCAGCCCTTCTACACCTTCATCCCCGTCGCTTTCCGACTGCGTGTCATGCCCTACTCCAAAGAGCGCTCGCTGGCTCTTGTGAAGGCGGGGCGCGTCCGCGCGATAGCCGCGCTTCGCCCGAGGTCCGGGATCAGAAGCTGGGAGGTCTCGCGCCTATACGCGGGCGAGGATTCGGGCGAGGCGCTCGCAGGCCTGCTGGAAAAGGCCGCCATCGAGTCGGCGTATGCGGGAGCGGAGCGAGTATTTCTCAGATTGGACGCCGACAGCGACGTGATTCGGCTTGCAAGGCGCGCCGGGTTCTTTCCCTGCTTCCGCGAGACGCTGTATCGTGGACGAGCCTCCGTCGCCGAGTCGTCGAAAGGATTGTTCGACGCTGACTCGCATTCGGTAAAACGCCGGGCGGAACATGACCACGCTCTTTTCCGCATATACAACTCCGCGACTCCTCTGAAGGCGCGCCAACTCATGGGCATGACGCTGGAACAGTGGAAGGACTCGCGCGAACCATCGGTCGGACGCTCCAACGAGCGGGCGCTGAAACTGGACGGCTCCGTGATAGGCTGGCTGAGAACGACGACCAAGGCAGGCGTGGGACGAATAGAGCTTATGTTGCGTCCTGACTATTCCGCCTTAACTCCGGATATAGTTGACTCCGCGCTGGGGTCTCTTGTCAATGCGAGGAGCGTAGTTGCCGTTGTGCAGGACTATGTATCACTGCTGGGCGGCGCGCTGGAGGAGCGCGGATTCAGGGCGGAGAGGGAATCCATAGTCTTGGTAAAGTCGGTCGCCCGGATGGCGCGGCAACCGGCCGCGATTAGAGACCGTGCCGTCCCTGCCAGAGGCGTCGTTCGATATGTTCGGCGACCGACTCTACTAGAGTGTCTGCGACTGGGCCAAGCAGCCGGGCGCGGAGTCCACGGGGCGGGCGCAGATAGACCGGACGCTTGGGAGCGTCCGCGGCCTTGGCTGCTAGTTCCAGGGCGCGGTCGAGGTCGCCTAGTTCGTCCACGAGTCCGGCTTCCACGCCGCGCGGGGCAAGGTATATCTCGCCGGTAGCCAACTCCCGGACGCGGTCTTCATCAAGCCCACGGCTTTCGGAAACTATCTTGACGAACGAGTCGTAGCTGTCGTCTATCAGTTCCTGGATCTTTTCGTCTTCCTCGGTAGTCATCTCGCGCCAGGGAGCTCCGAGGTCCTTGAACTTGCCGCTCTTGTTGACGTTGACTCCTATGCCCGCGCGCTCCAAGAGCTGTTCGAGGGCGGGACGGATTGAGATTACGCCGATGGAGCCGACTACTGCGCCCGGGGCCGCGACGATTCTGTGGGCGGCGCAGGCTATCATGTAAGCGCCGGACGCGCCGACTCCACGGATGCAGGCTACGACGGGCTTGCGTCCGGCAATGCGCTTGGCGGCGCGGTATATATAGTCTGAGGGAGAGGCGGAGCCGCCGCCGGAGTCTATATCCAGGACAAGCGCGCGATAACTGGGTTCTTCGCGTACACGTTCCAGGATTCTCTCTATCTCCGGGGACTTGACGCTGGCGCCGATTGTGCCGTGAATCTCCACGACGGCTATCTTGCTTCTCTTCGCTATTATGATTGCCATGTATCCCTCCCGGCCCAGCGGACGCGTAAAAACCTAATCTATCCTGACATGTGAACGCTATCCCCCCGCATCGCGGGGTTCCAGCCCGGGCTGATGACGTTCCATGGAAGCGCTCCGCAACGTTCGGCCCATTGAGTATATAGGTTTTCCAGTTCGCGCGCCTTGCCGGTGTTCTTGCTATATAGGTCGTCAAGCTCGGTGCGGTCCCGCTCCATGTCGTAGAGTTCCCACTTGCCTCCTATGGCGGAGACGAGCTTCCATTGGCCTTGGCGCACCGCTCTGCTACCCTCATGTTCCCAGAATATGGGTTGTTCGCGGCTCCAGCGGCGGTTGTCTATGGCGGGAAGCATACTCTCGCCCTCAAGGGGAATGGTGGGTTGTCCGGCGCGCTCGGGCAGATGGCCGGCCGAGGCAGCGTCTAGGCAGGTCGGCATTATGTCTATGAGGTGGGCGGGGGAATGTACGATTCCCGGCTCGGTTATTCTATCAGGCCAATTTATTATGAATGGCATAGATATGCCGCCTTCGTGTGTCCAGCGCTTGAAGCGGCGAAATGGCGTGTTGGACGCGTTGGCCCAGGGTAGATCGTAGCTCATGAATGTCTGTGGGCCGCCGGGTCGGAGTCCGGGGATGTTGCCTATGTGTACGGGGGTTCCGTCGGGGTTGGGGCCACTGTATCTGGCGGGTTGGGGAAGACTGCCGTCTTCGGCCAGAAACTCGGCGCACCCGCCGTTGTCGGATAGGAACATTATTAGCGTGTTGCCGTCCATGTTTCTGGAGCGCAGGGCGGCTAGTATTCTGCCGACGCCTTGGTCGAGTCTGTCTATCTGCGCGGCGTAAACCGCCATGCGGATGTCTTCCCAATCGGGGTTAGGGGCTTCATCCCAAGGGCGACTATCGCCGTCTCGCGGGGAGATTTCCCACTTTTCGTCCAGGATGCCCATGCTTTTGAGTTCTTCGTGCCTACCGGTTCGGAGATAGTCCCAGCCGCGGCGGTATTGTCCTTCGTATCGCGCTATGTCCTCTTCCAGCGCGTGGAGCGGCCAGTGAGGGGCGGTATAGGCGACGTACATGAAGAACGGAGCGTCGCGGTCGGCGGCCTCTCCTATCATGTTCACGGCGTTGTCGCTGATGGCGTCGGTGAGGTAGAAGTCGTCCATGTCGAGAGGAACGAGCGAGTCCTGGTCCATGAGAGTTTTGGGGAAGTAGAAGTTGCCCGCGCCGGTGAGGATGCCGTAATAGCGGTCGAAGCCGCGTTGGGTTGGGATGGGGTGGTCAGGGGCGCCGGGTGTCCAGCTGTCCGGGTCGGCGAGGTTGTAGTCGCCGCCGACGTGCCATTTGCCGGACATATAGGTTGAGTAGCCGGACGCTTTCAACGCTTCGGCGATGGTGACGCAGTTTTCGCGGAGGTATCCCTGGTATTCTGGGACGCCGAGATTGGCGACCATGTGGCCGACCCCCGCTTGGTGGGGGTTGAGTCCGGTGAGAAGCGCGGCGCGGGAGGGGCAACAGCGCGCGGAGTTGTACATTTGTGAGAATCTGAGTCCGCCGTATCCGAGCGAGTCGAGGTTTGGGGTACGGATTTCGGAGCCGAAACAGCCTATGTCGGAGTAGCCCATGTCGTCAGCTAGTATGACTATGATGTTGGGTCGCCGCGTATCGTTGTCAGGCATAGAGTCTTCTCCGTGAACAAGATGGTCGGCGGGGTCGAGTCTGTCCGCCGACTATTATCCTACCTTATCTTGTTAGTCTGCGAACAGTTGGGTGGCGGGGTTCCAGTCTGTCCATGCGAACCAGAAGGATAGGTGGGATGGGATTCTGTCCAGTCGCCGGCCCTCGAGTTCGCCTTCTATGGCGAGGCCGGTGAATGCCATCCAGCGCGAGCCGGTTTCTTCGTCCACTAGCGTTGTGAGAACGCCGGACGCGTCGGAGTCTATGGTGAAGTTGAGGGGGCGTCCGTTTACGCTGCGGTTATAGACGAGCGCGGTTCCGCTGGGGGTGTCGAAGTATATGAGAGCATCTTGTCCGGCTACGGAGTCGTTTACGATGGGTTGAGATTCGAGTTTTTCCAGGGGGTACGCCTTCGGAACGCCGTTGAAGTTGACGCCTAGCACTAGGTCTTTGGTGGCGAGGCGGTCGTCGGTGTTGCGTTCGCCGATGACGCCGGGTCTGCCGTCCACGTAATAGCTGTCGTAGGGGTCGGATCTGAACAGATCGAGAAACTTGGTGTTCGGGTAGAGTTCCTTCCACGCGCCCCAGGTGGTTTGGGTTACAGGAATGACGTCCAGTTCGACGCCTTCGAGTTCGCCTTCGACTCCCCTGTGCAGGAACTGGCTCCAGAGTGTTCTGGTCTGGTGGTCGTACATGACGAGAACGTTCATTATCAGTTTGCCGGATACGCCGAAGGTGTGCAGTTCTCCATTGATTTCGCGGCTATACACGATAGCCGAGTAGCAGAGCGGTCACCATGTAACCGCGAGCGGCTGTCCGCCCACTGTGTCGTTGATTATCTCGACTGCGCTGAGGGAGGGGACGTAGTAGGCTCGGCTGTCGCCGTTGATGTCCAGCCCGAGAACTAGGGCGTCGTCAGGGTCGTCGAGACGCTTGGTCAGTTCGGCGTCGGCGTCTTGGGCGCTGACGAATTGGGGGTCGAGGACGGCTGGGATGGCGTCGAACGGGAGCAGGGTTACTATTTCGAGGTCCTGTTCCTCCGGTTCGGCTGTCGGGGTTGGAGCCGGAGGCGGCTCGGTGGGGGTTGCGGTCGGCTGTGACGCGGCTGCGGACTGCGGGGATGGGCTCCTAGCCGGTTCGGTCGCGGTCGGCGGCGATGCGGCTGCGGACTGCGGGGATGGGCTCCTAGCCGGTTCGGTCGCAGTTGGCGGCGATGCGGCTGCGGATTGGGCGGACGCGCCTCTAGCCGGCTCGGCGGGGGAGCTTTCCGAGGAGCAGGCGATGGCGAGTGAGAGCAGAAGCGCGATGGCAAAGATTGATATTGAAGGGAGGGTCATGTTCCGGCGTCCTCCGGGTTGTTGGGTTATGTCTGTTAGATGAGGCCGGAGGGGGCGAGGGTTCATATTAAGCGAGAACATAATGGGGGTTTATGGCGTTCTGGAGAGCGCTCAGGTGGTCTGCTGGCGGCCTGCTGGTGGGGTCTGGTACCTGCATATGACCTGTAAATCCCTGTATTCACCAGTTTCGGGAGTTTTTCGGGGCCAGTGGGGTTTGTCCATAAGTCCCGATATATGTTCCCGTATTCAAGCGCTATTGTTCTGTCGTGGGGTAATTGTAGCACAGAAAAGGGTTATTGTGTAGTGACTGTGATGGGGAAATGAGGAGTAACGGCGACTTACTTGTTATACCCATGCTGAACGGTCCAAGCGATCGGGGAGCGGAAGATGAGGAGTAGCGGCGATATTGCCCAAATGTCTTGGGCCGGCGTGGTTTTGAGTTCCGGGATGCGGGGAATGGGGTCGGTATGAGAATAGTACCCGAGTCGTTCCCGGCGATATTCGTTTTGGATAGGTATAATGCCGCGGCTGTGAGGGCGCTTCCGGCTGTGAAGCGCGCCGCGCGGCCAAGTTCGCATAGGCCGGTGTTGAGTGGGAGGGCGAGTAGTGATTTCGCAAGGATGGGTTGGCCGCGCGTTGGCGGCGATCAGCGTGGTATCAGAAACGCTTCGTCCATCCGGGCGACCGTGGGATCCCGTCGCCCGGATGGAGCATGATTGGGGGATTTCGATCCCTATTGATGTATAGGCAGCATTTGGTCGCCTTCTTATTTAAGGGTGTCTGTGTCTGATTTGAGAATGTCGGACAGGGCTTCTTCAAATATGGAGGGAAGCGCGGCTTCGTCCGAGCGAGCGGGTGAGGCTTCAGAATCCCGCCGATGGACGTAAATCGGAATCTGTACGTGCAGGGCGAACGCGACAAGCTCGACCACATCGCCACTTATCCAGGAAATTATCTCCTCGTCCCTGGATATGGCTATAGCGCCGCTGACTCCATTGAACTCATCGAGCGTGACTATCACCGAGCCGAACGCGGCGCCCAGAGAGCCGACGCAATCTGAGAGTATGCGATAAAGCTGACAACGGTCGTTTAGACCGTGTCCCTCCAGCGCGAGCAGGCCGGCCCTGGAAACCGGCAGAGTTACTCTGAAACGTTCTTTTGTATCTTTGGCCTCCAGAAGCATAATCGCTTCGTGGGACGAGCGGTCTTTGAATAGCCGTGTTACTGAGGCGCGCTGCATGACTGACCTTTCCTCATAAATTAAGCGACACTGACAGGATATGAAGTTTGTACATACTAACGAAATAAATTAGTATGTACAATATATTTTAATATGTATATACTAATATATATTGTAATGATATGTAAAGTGGTATCGCGCGGAGGAGCGTATAGGATGTTCAGGGAAGAGCGGGATTGTGAGTTCGCGCTGACGACGCTCGTGGTTTCGTTCCGCCGGGGCTCGGGCTATCCGTCGCCGTTCAGTTCTCTTATGTGGGGCAGGTTTCTGAACTTGCCGTTGTAGTCGAGTCCGTAGCCTACGACGAACACATCGGGCACGTTGAATCCGGTGTATGTCACGTCCACGTCATGCTTCCTTCGGGAAGGCTTGTCCAGCAGGGCGCACAGGTTTACAGAGGCGGCGCCAAGCTCGGCGAGGCTGTCGGCGAGGGCGGTTATGGTCGCGCCGGTGTCCACGATGTCTTCGACTATCAGGGTGTGTTTTCCGCGGATTCGCTCGCGGGGCGGAAGCCAGTCTATGCTGATATTTTCGTCGGGCTCGGTTCCTTCGTAGCTGGATATTCGCGTGGTCACCACTTCTACCGGGTGAGGGAAGGCGCGCATGAGGTCGGACAGGAAGCAGATTGCGCCGTCCATCACGCCGACAAGGACAGTATCGGAGTCGCCGTAGTCTTGGAGAATTTCCCTGACAATCCGGGCTGTCGCGCGCGCGATTTCGCTTTCCGATATTAGTATTTCGCCCAGAGTCACGGGTCGGCGCTCCTTATGGTTGTTGGTGTTGCGTAAGAGAAGCGCAAAAGCTCATCTATCTCGCTTATTCGTTATACTCGTAAAGGCAGGGGTTCGGAGGCGGACCGCGATAGGGCGGCGCAATTCACCGGCGTAGTCTTCCCAGTATCGTAAGTTATCGCTTAGCGTATGAGGGCTATTATAATGGCGCGCAGCGTTATGAGAAATGGGGCGGGCTCAATTATGAATATCGGCGCGGCCAGGATTACTTTGCGCGTCTCTCACAGCCGCAGCTTGAAGGACAAGCGTCGTGTTGTGAATTCGCTGCGCCAGCGCACGCGGAGCAAATTCAATGTCGGTATCGCGGAGGTGGAGTTGAACGACGCTCTGCAGACGCTGACTCTGGGCATAGTTTGCGTGTCCAATAGCGCGGTTCACGCCGCTCAGATGGTGGATCGTGTTGTTGAGTTTATTGAGTACGAACGCCCGGACGCCGAGGTTGTGGACTGCGAGACGGAAATCATCGGGTTTTGAGTATGTGGTAGTATCAGGCTATGGACACCGCCGATTTTCTCAGACATATCCGGAGCCTGCTTTGGTATCAGGATCAGGTAGTCCACGTCGAGCGCGTTCCTTCGAGAAAAGCTCGGACGCGCGACCCCGATCCGCCACTGGACGCGCGCCTTGTCGAACGTCTGGAAGAGTTGGGCGTATCCGGTCTCTACACTCACCAAGCCGAGGCGATTGAGAAGTTGCGGGACGGCAAGAATGTGATTGTGGCTACTCCGGCGGCGAGCGGCAAGAGTATGTGCTACAACCTGCCGGTTCTGGAATCGTTGCTTGAAGACCGAACGGGGCGCGCGCTGTATCTGTATCCGACTAAGGCGCTGTCGCAAGACCAGGAGAAGAAGCTGGGCGCGCTGACGCCGCGGGGTATCAGGCGCGCGATTTTCGACGGGGACACTCCGCGCCCGGACAGGGCCTCGATACGGCGAAGCTCGAACATCGTGATAACTAATCCGGATATGCTGCATCTGGGCATTTTGCCTAATCATCGCGCCTGGTATCGTACATTGCGAGGGTTGAAGTATGTTGTCCTGGACGAGGCTCATGTGTATCGCGGAGTGTTTGGCACGCACGTAGCGAATGTTCTCAGACGGCTCAGGCGGCTTTGCCGGATGGTGGGCAGCAGTCCGCAGTTCATCATGTGTTCGGCGACTATCGCCAACCCGGGGGAGCACGCTCAGAGGCTGGTCGGTTTGCCGTTCGATGTGGTGGAGGATGACGGTTCGCCGTATGGGGGCAAGGACTTCGTTCTGTGGAATCCGCCGATGATTGATCTTGCGGACGGTTCACGGCGTTCGACGAACTCGGAGGCTACGCAGGTTTTTGTGGAGCTTCTTAAGCGGCATACGCGCACGATGACGTTCGTCCGGAGCAGGCGACAGGCGGAATTGATACACATTTACGCTCGCGACCAGCTGAAGCTCACGCATCCGGTTGTGGCAAAGCGCATATCGCCTTACCGAGCGAGCTATCTGCCAGAGGACAGGCGACGCATCGAGAGGGATTTGTTCGAGGGTAGGCTGCTTGGCCTTTCCACCACCAACGCGATGGAGCTTGGCGTTGATGTGGGAAATCTGGACGCGACTATACTAACGGGATACCCGGGCGCCATAGCCAGCGCGTGGCAACAGGCGGGGCGAAGCGGCCGGGGCGGCGAACGTTCGCTGAGCGTGATGGTGGCCAACAACGATCCGCTGGATCAGTATCTGATGCGCCATCCGGAAGCGTTTTTCGGCAAGAGTCCTGAGAGCGCGCGAATATCGCCGGCCAATCCCTACATCATGAAGCCGCACCTTATCTGCGCGGCATATGAAGCGCCGTTTTCGATGGACGATACCGAGTTCTTCGGGGCAGAGCTTCTGTGGTACGCGGATGAGCTTATAGAGGACGAGTACCTGCATGTTCGGCGCGGACGCTGGCATCTGCTTCCTGAGGTCACCTATCCGGCGGAGCGGGTCAATATACGTTCGGCTTCCGGCGCATTCTATACGCTGGCGGATTCTGAGACGGGGGCGATTCTGGAGACGGTTTCGGAGGAGACGGCTTTTATGCAGCTTCATCCGGGCGCGATATATCTGCATCAAGGAGAGTCGTATCTGGTCACGGAGCTTGATTTGGATTCGCACACCGCGTACTGCTCGCTTACGGACGCGCCCTACTATACGCAGGTTCGGGATTATACCGAGACCCGCATACTGAACACGTACAAGAGCAAGCGAGCGGGGCCTGTATCGGTGTTCCTTGGGGAGGTGAACGTATCAACGCACATCGTGGGGTTCAAGCGCATCAAGCGCCAGACTGAGGAGGTATTGGGCGACGAGTATGTTGAATTGCCTCCGCAGGAGTATGAGACCACGGCGCTGTGGTTCGCGCCCACTCGTGAGTCGCTCGCTCGGATATACGATGAGAGGCTCGACCTGGCGGGGGCGCTACACGCTGTCGAACACGCCGCGATAGGCATACTGCCGCTGTTCGCTATGTGCGACCGCAATGACATCGGCGGCATCTCGACTCCGCTGCACCCGGACACCGGCAGGCCGCAGGTGTTCATACACGACGGACATCCGGGCGGTGTCGGTGTCGCTGAACATGGCTATGAGATGATAGAAGACCTTTGGCGCGCGACATATGATGTAATATCTCAATGCCCGTGCGAGGCCGGATGTCCGTCCTGCATCCACTCTCCCAAGTGCGGCAATAACAACCAGCCGCTGGATAAGGATGTGGCTCAACTCATACTCCGCTCGATTCTAAATATACAGTGAGGATTGTCGCTTGACCTTCCCCATAGAACTAGTATAGCAATGAGTTTACAAGGCTTTTAACAGAAAGGAAGCGAAACCCTTGGCGCTGAAAAAGACGCTGACCGGCTTAGGCGCGTTCATTTTGATGTCCGCTATCGTGATTGGCGCGGCATACTCTCAAACGCCGCCGCCAAACCCCTTTGATATACCCCTAACGGTTGAGCGGAGCGCGGACCGTCTATCGGCCACCGCCACATGGACGCCGAACCAAGGGGCGGATATCCAGGCGTTTTTTGTTGTCGCAAAGCTTTTCGCCGGCGAGCCGGATAGTACCGGATATGGGATCAAAGCTGACACGTTCAGGTATGTTGACTGGCCGCTGGCCGGGGACGTCGGCAGCTTGGTTATAACTGGGCTGGATCCCGGTAGAGAGCACCTTTACGGGGTGACAAGCGGCGCAGGAGACGCCGACGGCAACTTAGTCTGGAGCGCATGGGAGATAGCCGGGGAAACGATAAGCGCCACGCCGACGCCGACGCCGACGCCGACTGCGACCTTGACGCCGACTGCGACGCCGACTCCACAGGCTACCCCGATAGCCGTCGGCACGCCAACCATTGCCGAACTGGTCAGGAACGTAGAGGATGGGGTAGCGCAGATCATCACTCTGACGAGCGGCGGTTCCGGGTTCATCATAGATTCCGAAGGCCGAGTCGTCACCAACCAGCACGTTGTTGGCGGCAATCGGAGCGTAACTGTCAGACTATCCGATGGGAGCGAGTATCGGGCCGCCGTCTTGGGAGTGGATCCTGTGGCAGACCTCGCGGTTGTTGACATGGATGGTGGGGAGAATCTGCGCGCGCTTACTCTCGGCGATTCGGATACGGCTCAAATTGGAGAGGAAGTGGTAGCCATAGGGTATCCTTTAGGATTCCAGCTCGGCCAGTCCCAGACAGTGACCAAGGGGATCATATCTGCGCGGAGGACCTTCGGGGGGGGGGGGGTGGAACACTTTCAGACGGACGCGGCGCTAAACCCCGGCAATAGCGGAGGTCCGCTTTTCAATCGCGCGGGTGAGGTGATAGGGGTGAATACTTCCGGCATAGAGCGGACCCCTGACGGAAGACCCGTAATCGGCATATCGTTCGCGGTTTCTATAAACGAGGTAAAGGCCAGATTGGACGATCTCAAAGGAGGGGTGGGCGTTGAGCCTAGCGGCTCGCCCACTCCCGTTCCAACGCCTGTCACGTCCGGTTCGCCAGTTCCCACACCCGAGGCGGCGCCCACTCCGCCCGCTCTTCCTACGGGTTGGAGCAGATACAATAACGGGTATTACGGGTTCAGTATTGATATGCCCCCGGGCTGGGTAGTGGATGAAGAGGATGAAGAGCTGAACTACGCTTATTTTGGGCCGCTGGATAGACAGGCGGGTGGCTGGGTCAATGCGTATGACCTGCCCTCTTCATACTCACTTCAAGAGTTTGCGTTGTGGTATCGAGACTGGCTGAGAGATTATGCGAGAGACGAATCGTGGGATTTGTTCGAGGTATCTTCATTCGATATAAAACGGGAGGGCGGACAGGAATTCTACGAAATGGTCTGGCGCGCGCAGCCGTCAACTGAGTTCTGTATTGAGCGTAATACCGAACGTATCTATATGTCTCTGTGGTATCCGGGCAAGCCTCACGGGTTCAGGGTAGGCGCCGGCGTTTGCGAACATAGCCTGAACAGGTATCCCGTTGAAGCGATACATGACAGCTTCACCGAGTGGATGCCCTACTGGAATGCCGCTCACGCTTTCGGTCTGAACGTGGCTCCCGGCTGGACACTGGAAGAGAATAAAGAGACAGACGACTACGCGGAGTTTTGGACAGCTGATAACGCGGGCGTCTTCCAGATTTTCGTCCACGAGGTCGGGCCTTCGGGAACGCTTGAAGACTTTGTGAATTGGCGCCTTGACATACTGAATAGACTTGGGGACTCGTGGGAGGTATTTGAGCTAACAGGCACATTTGGTAGCGTAGGCGTGGTGGGAGCGAGAGACCAATATCTGATAACGTATGTGTCTCAGCTCGATTCAGAGTACTGTGTTTCCGCTGACGTGGAACTTTTGGCGCTATCTTCATATCATCCCACGCATCCTTACGGATTCTTGGTAGTAACCGGGGTGTGCCAAGGCAGCTTAGACTTGTATGATGACCAGAGGTGGGAGATGATGGTCGGCTTCAGAAACTGAGATTCCTACGGCGCTCAGCGCTCCGTTAGCTTTTCGCGGCTACCTTCTTCTTGGGCGGCGAGTTCAGGCGTCATGGCGTCGGCGAAGTCGGAGATCTCGTACAGCGGGCGAATCTCGATTTCGCTTGGGCCGGGCATCGGGTTCGGACAGCGTTTCACCCATTCGACCGCTTCGTCCATGTCGCTGACTTCCCATAGCCAGAAGCCGGCGACTAATTCGCCGGTCTCTGCGAATGGGCCGTCGCTGACGGAGCGGTTGGGGCCGTCGAAGGCGACTCGCCTGCCCTCGGATGAAGGCCGCAGGCCATCGCCCGCTTGCATGATGCCGGCGTCGAGCAGTTCTTGGTTGTATCTGTCCATGGCCTCGAAGAGTTCGGTCGAGGGCATGATGCCGGCTTCGCTGTCTTTTGTGGCCTTCACCAGAATCATGACTCGCATTGTGTCGGCTCCCGTTACGTCTTGATGTATAGCTGTTTCGCGCGGCGCGCGCTGATGTTATGAGGGTTCTGTTCTCAGCTGCCGCGGAAGTTTGGGGCGCGACGCTCGATAAAGGCGCGGCGGCCTTCGTGGAAGTCGGAGCTGTCGAAGTTTGTGAAGGGGAGGAGTTCTTCCTCTTCGGACAGGGACTCGAGGGCGGGGTTCTTGAGGACGGTTTGGAGAATCTTCTTGTGGCGCGCCTGGGATAGGGGCGCGAGAGGCGCCATCTCTCGCGCGAGGTTGCGGGCGATGTCGGACACTTCTTCTAGGGGGGCTATCTGGGTTACGAGGCCGATTCTGAGCGCTTCGCGCGCGTCAATGAGGCGGGCGGAGAGGAGGATGTAGGCCGCGTTTCCGGGGCCTACCAATTGCACCAGTCGGCGCATTTCCTTGTATCCGACGAGGATGGAGAGGCGGGCGACCGGAATTCCGAAGCGGCTGTTGTCGGCGGCGATTCGTATGTCGGCGGCCATGGAGAGTTCGCAGCCGCCTCCGACGCAGAATCCCTTTATCAAGCAGATGGTGGGTTTGGACATGGCCTCGACGGCGTCCATAGCTCCGTCGAACGCTTCGGCGTAAACGACTGCCTTCCGGGAGTTGTCGCGGTAGTTCTCGAAGTCCTTGATGTCGGCGCCGGCGGAGAAGGCGTCGTCGCCGGCGCCGGTGAGTATGACGACGCGGATGTCGGGGTCGAGGTCGAGGTCCATGGCGATGCGCCTGAGTTCGAGCCAGCCGTGATAGCTGATGGCGTTGCGCTGTCGGGGTCTGTTGAAGGTAACGGTGGCGACGCCGTCGCGCGCGGATACGAGGATGTCATTTGTCATGTGGTTTTGTCTCTGGGTCAGGTGTGAGGTTCGTACGGTCTGTCGGAGTCAATCACGCGCTTGCTTATTGCGGCGGATCTTTTACCTGCATATGGCGAAGCGTGGCAATAGGAACTGCGATGGAGTGGTTGGAATAGTTCTCAAAGTGGCGGGTGTAGTTTAATTGTCCCCGAATAAAAGATGTGTGTCAAACGCGGCGCAAGAAGAAGCGAGGTTTTCCGCAGTGTCTGAGGTTAGTCCGCGGTCTCGGGCAGCCAGCCCCAGGGTCTGGGGCCCCATTCGGCGGTGAAGACTTCGCCGCTTCGGACTGTCAGGACGGGGGCGAGCGCTTTGTCTCCGGTGAGCGCGGCGCCCTCGGTGTCGTGGAAGAGCCAGTTTCCGGTGGCCTCTTCCAGCACGCTGATGTCGGCCTCGCGGCCTACGGCGAGGCTGCCGAGGGTG
Source organism: Dehalococcoidia bacterium (assembly GCA_965214185.1). GTDB lineage: Bacteria > Chloroflexota > Dehalococcoidia > Lucifugimonadales > UBA1123 > VXRN01. The sequence goes on from CBDCBF010000002.1 coordinate 44,176, forward strand.
TCTTCCATGCCGAGCGCGGAGGCGGGGTTGACTGTGGACATTCGGATTACGTCTTCTAGGCTGAATCCGAGCGCGAGGAAGCGAGACATCATTTCGACCATGCTGTGTACTGTGTTCAGGCGTCCCGGGATAGTGAGGTCTGTGCTTATGGAGCGTGGTTCGACGCCCTGTTCGAGAGCGGATTTGGCGACGTCGAAGCTGAAGTTCTGTCGCCCGTGCGCGGTGTCTAGGAACACGCCCCTGCGCTGAGCGTCCATTATCTCGGGTATGACTTTGCCGCTGTCGTCTAGGATGCGTCCGGCGTTGCCGCTGAATAGGTGTGTGATGATGTCGCCCGGGTCGAGCAGGGGCAGCAGGTCGCGGGTGATCGTTCTGCCTTCGCCGGTTATGTTTCGGTCGCCGATATGCACCATGAGCCGGACGCCGGCTTGGTTCGCGGCCCGCTTGGCGAGCCGCACTATTTCGACTCCCATGACCGGCACGGCGGGGCCGATGGCCCTTATTTTCACGCCCTGAATCAGGGGCTTGTTGGCGAGTATGACGCGGACGGTCTCTTCGAGGTCTATGTCCTCGCGGCGGGACAGTTCGGGCTGGTAGTTGAGTCCGGCGCGGGATATGTGGAGCATACAGAGTATGCGGGTCTTGGCGTTGGGGACGACGTGTTCGGGGAATCCGCCGAAGGTGTAGCAACCGGCGCTTCCGGCGTCGACCACGGTGGAGACGCCCGCGTAAACCCCGGCGAGGTCGGGGTCAACGCCGGTCTGGTTGACGCCGTGATAGACGTGGGTGTGCAGGTCTATCAGTCCGGGCGTCACCAGCTTTCCTTCAACGTCTATCACGCGGGTATCCGGTTCCGGGGGAATGTCGGAGGCGAGTTGGGATATGGCGCCGTTGGCTACCGCGACGTCCAGCCGGGCGTTGAGTCCCCGGGACGGGTCTATGACGCGGCCGCCTTTGAGAAGAAGATCAGTCATTTGAGTGGCTCCCGTGAAGTTTGGGGTTTAAGGGTTGTCTTCCATAATCATGCGCGCCAACTGCCTTCCCATACGCACGCTGTAATTGGTGCCTCGGTCTTCGGGGTATATCTGCGTGGTGTTGGCAAGATAGACGCCGTTGAACGGCGTTCGGTGCTCGGGTATGCGGCGGGAGTAGTTTACTCCGATGACCGGCTGCGCGCCGTCCACCCGGTGGTGATAGACTTTCTCTATCCAGTCCGGTGAGAAGTCGGGGTTTATCTTACGCAGATGGGGCAGATACTCTTCCATCAGTTCGTCCCGCGTCATGCGGTAGAGCGGGTTGTCCGTGGTTAGATAGTTGGACAGGTAAACGATATGTTTGCCGCCGTAATGTTCCGGTCCAATCAGGTTGGTGTGCTCTATTACGCCGACGAATGGTATGGAGCGGTCGGCTACGTTGAGCCAGTATACGTCGGACATCGGTCTGTCGAGAACCATGACTATCAGCACGGCGGACATATATCGAGCGCTTTCCAGTCTGGCTCGGTAGTCTTCCGGGAGCGCGGGGACCATCCGCGTAAACACGGGGGAGGGCGTTGTCGCCAGAACCGCGTCGAAGTTCTCCTCTACCGAGTCGTTCTCGCCGAAATGCACCTCTAGTCCGCGAACCCGGTCGTCTTCGACCAGTATCCGGTTCACCGAGGCGGAGACGCGCACCTTCCCGCCCATTTCGCGTATCTTGTCGGCGAGAGTGTCGAATACCATCCCGAAGCTGCCCATCGGGTAGCCTAGCTTCTCTCGCACCATGCTCTTGCCGCGCGAGGTGACGCGGGTGTTGACTTTCCCCCACAACCAGGCCATGGTAACGCGGTTGTAGTAGTCTTCGCCGAACTTGCCTCTCAGCATCGGTCCCCAGAAGGTGTCGTACATCCGCCGGCCGCCGTATCTTCTGAGCCACTCGTCCGCCGTAATCCCTTCGTACTTGCGCCAGTTCTTCTGGCGCTGGAGGTAGAGCGTCATGAGTCCGAGACGAACGCGGTCGGGCAGGGTGAGCGGCTTGAACTTTATCAGGTCGAACGGGGTAACGAAGTTGTAGATATGTCCGTCGTAGAGGGTTCCTGCGGTGGAATCTATCCAGCGGATGGTGTGTTCCAGCCCTATTTCTTCGAGCAGGTCGAGTATGTCGGTGTCGGAGGTGAACCAGTGGTGGTATCCGCGCTCCAGCCTCTCGCCGCCGACGTCGAAGGTGGAGGCGTGGCCGCCTATAAACGGAGCTCGTTCGTACACTACGGCTTGGTGTCCGGCTTTCAGAAGGTCGTAAGCCGCCGGAAGCCCGGTCGCCCCCGCTCCGATGATTCCTACTCTCAAGACGCTCTCTCCCAATCTCTGGATACTCAAACCGTTTGCAAGGCGATAAACAGCCGCCATGTATCGTTTAGCGCGAAGTCCCCGTCCTATGTCTGTTATTCGTATCAGCGTATGCGCGATTCTGTGTCAGTAAGCGCCGATTGCCATGGACTTATCTGAGCGGAAATCCAGCTGCGCTCTGTGAATTCGCTTGCTCCTATCTGGATAGCTTTCTGAGCGAGATGTGGTTCACCCACAGGAAAACTTGCCCCAGAACTATCATCGGGAGCAGTATCACAGCGTGAAGCGCTACTACGTATCCGCCCGCGACGGCTCTGTTCACGGAGGCAAGCGGGCCGAGTGTCAATGCCTCGCGCGCTATAAGCTCGAACAAGCCCAGCCCGCCGGGCGCGGCGGGCACCGAGGCGCCGATGTTTGTGACTGCGGTTATGAGGACCATGTTCGCAGCCATCTGCACATGCCCATCGTGCGCTTCGTCTATGCGGAAAGAATAGCCCATTAGCCAGAAGACCACCACCTCGGTGAGCCATATGGGGAGGGATAGTCCGAAGAGCGCGGCCAGGGTTCGCGGGTCGCGCAGAGGCGCGATGCCGTCGAGCGCTCTCGCCAGAAGGCCTTTCAGGATGGTCGCCAATCTGTCGGGGAGTTTTCGGAGCGGTCTGAGGGCGAAGGCGCGGGCGCGGTCGGGGTACGCGGCCAGCAGCGCGAGTACGCAGAACGCTCCGATGAAAGGGATGCTGAGTCCAAGCATGAGCAGGACCGGGGGAACGCCCAATCCTCCGCCCAGGTCCTCGGCGAGGCCGGAGAGCGGCACGAATGGCGCGATTATCGCGATTAAGAATAGCAGCGCGAGCGCGTCGAATATTCTTTCGACGAACACGGTTACAAAAGCGGATGTCGCGCTGATACCCTCGCGCTCGCTCAGATAGTAGCTCCGAACAAATTCGCCCAATCGCATGGGCAGCAGGTTGTTCGCCATGTATCCCACGACTACGACGGGAAAGAGTCTGCGGGCGCCGACCGGTTTGAGATGCTTGAGCATGACGCCCCATCGCATCGAGCGGAAATAGATTGACACCATGTACATTCCGACTGATGGGATTACGTACCAATAGTTCGCGCCGCCGAGCGCTTCCAGCATATGCCGGACGTCCACTGTGAATAGAAATAGAGCCAGCAGAATTACGCTGACTCCAATGCCCATCCAGTATTTCATATTTCCCCGAAGAGTCACTCTCTAAGTCCCCCACACCTCCTCAGGGCGCGCCCTTGTAGTCTTGCGCGGTTCCGGGGCTGAAATAGACGTAGGAATCCTCGCTTCCGAGGATGTCTCGCACACCCGCTCTGTTCAGCCAGTAGTCCATGGCTCCGCGCCGCGCGGAGCCGTCCAGTATCCCGCTTACCAGCTTGCCGGGAGTGAGATTTCTATAAGTGTGCTCCGGGAACCACCACCGATGTCGCACGCGTTCCCCTTCCGTGTATGTTTTCCCAAGCTCCGTATTCGCCCACTGCTGGTTTGTGGAATGGACGACCAGAACCCGGCCTCCGGAGGAGAGGTCGAATGAATTTTCGCCGTGCGTCGGATACTGCACGTTGGGGGCGTCTCTGAGATACCATGCCCAGGGCCAGCTGAACCCCGAGGTGGAGTCAATTTCGACAGGCATATCCGAACCCGCTCCCGTTCTGTCAAAGGTATCCAGAAGTCGGGTCACGTCCGGAGACGTCTGGGTATAGACAATCAACTCGACGGGAGTGTCGCCGTTCTGGTAGGCGGCGATAATGCCGGCGCGCGCGCTTAAGATGAGGAGCATCGCCGCAAGGCCCAGCGCCGAGACGCTCAAGAACTGCGCGTGACCGATTCTGCGATAGATATATACTCCCACGACAACCAGTCCCAGAAGCGTGAGCGCCGCGACCGCCTGTATCAGGATGTCCCGGGGAACCGAGCCTGTCGGCGAATAGATAGCCAGGCTCCAGAGCAGAGCCGCGAAGACAGGAACGCCCAACATGGGCAGGTACCGCTCCAGCGCCATTCCGCGCCACTCGACTTTCTGTACGATCTCCGCGAGAAATTTGCCTACTATGATGATTAGGGGCAAGGCTATGTTCACCAGCAGCCAGGGCATCTTCTCGCTGGCTATTGTGTACAGCAGGAAAGTGGTCAGCGCCCAGAACGCCAGGAACACGCTGAAGGCGTCGCGCTTGCGTATGAAGTATATAGCCGCCACAATTCCCAGCAGGAAGGGCAGGAATTCGTAAACTGAGGTTATGATGAAGTAGTAGTACCAGGGCTGGTTTCCGCGTCCTTCTCCTTGCTGGACTATCCAGTATCCCAAAGCCTGCCAGATGCCACTCTTAACGCCCGCCATGTTGGTCAGGAACGTGGTGTACAGCAGAATCCAGGTTACGTAGAAGATGTTGGCGCATCCCAACCAGAGCCATAGGTTCCACCTGTATGCGAGGTAGGCGGAAAGGGCTATCATGCCGACCACGATGACGAACGCTAAGACGTTTCCGCCGCCCACAGGGTCGCCTATGCGCGGGCTGCCCTCTCCAGCGGCCAAGGTGAGGTTCATCCAGCTCAGCAGAGGGGTATCTTGGAGCAGGGCGGCGAACGCCGACCACATTGGCAAGGTCATCACGATGAGAAAGACCATGAAGGAGGCGGGCCCTCCGCGTTTAGACCTTCGCAGCACTATCAGGAGCGCTTGCCACGCGCTGTTCAGCACACGGCCAAGCGCGACGGGTGGAGAAATGCCGCGCGCGTCTATGCGGCTCCACGATCTCCACAGGACCGGCTGCATCGCCATCAGGAATGACCACAGCCCCAGCATCCCAACTACCATATACGCGGACTCTTTGGTGGCGAACATCAGCGCGAGCAGCGCGGCGGATATGTAGATGTAACGGTGACGTCCCTCGTCGAAGTATCGCCACATACAGATGACTAGGCCGAGTGTCCACACTGCCATCAGGATGTCGTTTCGCGCGAAGCGGCTGAAGTAGAGCATCGCGGGGGAAAGCGTCAACAGCAAAGCGGCGAACAGCGCTCCCAGACGTCCAAGCCTGCTTCTGAACAGGATGGGCATTGCTATCAGAACGGTTCCCATGAGGGCGTAAAGAATCCTGGCGGTCGCGTCGCTGTCGCCTAGCAGGAAAAACAGCGCGGCGTTGACCTCGAACTGGAGCGGGCCGTGCATCATGGGGGTGTGGGCAAAGCCTTCTCCGTTGGAAAGTTTCCATGCGTACAGGGCGTGCAAACTCTCGTCGTGGTGCATGGCGCGCGCGCCGAGATCCCACAGACGCATAGCAAGACCGATTGACGCCAGCGCGATGTAGCCCGCGGCCTCCCACCAGCGAATGTTGGCGCGCGCGTCGCTCAATGCAGAACTTAGCCGCGCGGCAAGCGGGGTTGAGGGAGAGAGTGGGACTGTATCTGTCTGTTCTGAGGCCATTGGTAAAGTATCAGGCATTAGGAATAGTGGAATCAAGCTTTTATACGAACCGAGAGGCATCTCCGATTCTTTGAGTTTAGGGTGTTCTAGCGGCGCATTCCATAGATAGCTACGTCGTTCTGCCGGAAGAGCGTGTCCATGAATTCGGGGAACTTATCGAGTCCGGGGCCGCCGTACTTGTTCCGCTCTCGCGGCCCGATGTACACATAGTCCACGTCGTACTTGGCCATCAGGTCGAGCGCCTCATCGAAGTCGGTGGTCTGGTATATGGCGGCCACATCTTGTTCTCTGCGCGCGAATTCCGGTGAGGGACCGCGCCACTGAATCTGGTGTCCCGGCCAGTTGTACACGGTCGGGATTCCGGCGCTGCGCGATATGAGCCCTGAGTTGAACCACTCTCCGACGGCCTCGACAATCGCCGCGTCTTCGGGCAGGTTGTCCTTGATGAATTCGATTGCGGCGTACTCCGCGGGATTGGACTCTTTAACGAAGGCCAGTCCGTCCAAGGTGATTGCCTCGGTGGAGTCGCTCGCTTTGCTCGCGAACGCCGCCGCGGTATAGTACAAGCTGCCCGCCACGAGAGCGACAGCGACGATTGCCCAAAGTGTCGAAAGTGTCTTGCCCCATCCGCTCAGCTTCGGGCGCGATGATACCCAGAAGAAGAGCGCGAATCCACCCGCCGACGCGAGTAGAATCCAGGCTTGGTAGTACAGTTTGAACACTGTGTTCATGCGCTGGCTTGGGTTGTCGAACGAGTCGTCCACGAACATAAGCTCAGGCCCCATTATCAGCAGCAGCCCCAGCGTCGCCAGAACCAGCGCGAACGCCCGACCCGAAGCGCCGCGCAACCTGACCTCGTGCAGCGTTGACCATGCGCTCATTCCGATTAGCAGCGCCAGCGGCATTATATGAACCAGCCGCCGCTCCGGGCTTCCAACCGGTTCCACCGACTGCAAACGCAGTATCATCCAGACCACAAATGGTCCCAAAGCGACCAGTAGCGTGACCAGCGTCATCCGGCGCCAGTCCGGTCCCACGACTGTTTGCCAGAAACTGGCCACCACGAACGGCGCCGTCAGCGCGAGAGGAACGCCCCACACTATGAATAGGTGAATGTAGCGTGTGGGCGTTACGACGGCTCCGATTCCACTGACCGAGGCCGAGAACTCTAAGTAGTAGGGCAAGTATAACAGGATGGCAAGCGCCACTACGGTTATTGAGATAGTTGCGCTGTCCATTATTCTGGACCCAAGCGTTTCGCTCTGCGCCTCGTCTCCGGACCGCCGCGAATACTCAGAGTAGGCTTTCAGTCCGGCTACAATGACTAGGAGAGCCGCGTAGGTCGGCAGGTCCCACATATTCGTAAAGGCCAGTCCGCCAAGCGTCAGCGCCATGACGCCGAGACCCGCGTAAGCCGTATAGTCAGGCTTGAATAGGTTGGGAAGGTCAGACCTGAAGAAGTTCAGGGCGATCCCTGTGAACAGGAGCGCGAAGGGTATGACCAACATATGGGGATGCAGGTCGCCCAGAATGAAGCTGAAGAACGGGAATTCCTGAATCGTGTAATCAACTCCCTGTCCATCTACGAAGGTGTTGATGACCCGCGTCGCCCTGAACCACCACCAGAATTCATCGGGGTACCAGTTCCCGGATGGCGTTTCTGCGGGGCCGTCCACTCTGTCCACGCCAACCCACTCGTACAGGCCTTGCGAGCCTATGGCGTTCGCGCGCATGAACTCAAGCACGCCTTCGAGATTGGACACGACTCCCAGCGCCAGTCCGGCCGCTACTCCGCAGACCACGCTCAGCCTTAGGTCGGCGCCCTCCGCTCTGACCAGGCTTGAGACCACCGAGAATATGCCCATGGCGGCCAGCGCGGGAATAAGCGCGAGAGAAAGGTTGTAGGAAATGTTGGAGGCGACTCCCGATATTTCGCTGACCGCGCCCATCATCCAGTAGCCGAAATAGTAGTAGCTAATGGATTCGCCTCGCATCCAGAGGTCTTCCGGCTGTCCGAGCGTCGAGCGTATGGAGGCGTTGAGGAACGCGAAGTCCATGGGTTGTTCTGTGTGGCTTATCGCGGGGTCATACGCTCTGAAAAATGTCCAGAGGGCGAAGAATACGAGGAAGATAAGTTCGGAGGCCAGCAGAAGCCGCCATTCCCGCCTTACGAACGCGATGATTTCGTCCCGCCGCAGGTAGAAGAGAGTGGCGGCCAGCGCCGCAAGCGCCAGAACAATCGCCAACAGTGTCAGTCGTACGCTGGGAACAATGTGGAGAGCGCTGAGCGTCCACGTCGCGTATCCCATGACCAGAATGCCCAGAGGCTTGCTCAGCCCCCAGCCTCTGTCCGAGAGTTTGGGCAACAAAAAATAGGCCGGCGCGAAAGCAGCCAGCCCGATTATCTCGACAGTTATCAGCCAGAGCAGAATATCAGACATACCGCCGCATTATAACCCCGAACATCAAGTATGCGCGACCCGCGCTTTGCGCGTTGATTATCAGATTAGTCTCTCTTGACCATACCATAGCCGATGAGCCCACCATCATTTCAACGCTCTTGCTGTATCCTTTTGTCCGACGCGCCGACCTGTTCAACTTGCCCCTCGATACAGAGTGCCGCCCCTCGTTCCGATTCACCTCTCCTCCCTCTCCTACCTGATGCCTGTCGCTTGGCGGCCACTGATACACTTCGTAGGCGTCGCTCCTGTAACGCTTCGCCGACAGCAGTCGCGGCAGCCTCACGAACGTCCCAACCTCTCTGTCTTCCACTGTCGTGGTTGTAGGCGCGTGGTCGAGCCATCTTCGGTGTCCTCCATGTGAGATTCCAGTCTCTATTTTCATCCACGCGCGATAGGAATGGGTAGAATGATTCTATTTGATAGGCAATTTGGCCTGTGCTATACTTTCGGAAAATTTACGAGTTCAGTTTTCCGAGCTGTGAGAGGGTGAGTTCCCAGAGCAGTCCCGAATAGAGGCGGGAGTATATGGTTCAGATTTCAGCCGAAGCGCCAGTAAGGCCCCCAGTAGATCCGATACGGAGCTTTCTTGTTCCGCCCGGTCCGGTGACTATGAAGTCTCTGTTAGAGGCGGGAGTCCATTTCGGTCACCAGAAGCGGCGGTGGAACCCGAAGATGAAGCAGTACATCTTCACGCACCGCAACGGTATCCATATTATAGACTTGCAGAAGACCCTGCGGATGCTGGACAGGGCGACGCAGTTCATGTCGGACATGGTTGCGGAGGGGCATAGGGTGCTGATGGTGGGCACCAAGAAGCAGGCGCAGGATACTATAATTCAGGAAGCCGACCGCAGCAACTCCTTCTACATAACCAACAGATGGCTGGGAGGAACGCTGACAAACTTCAAGACTATCCAGTCGCGCATAGACTATCTGGTGCAGCTTGAGACCCAAAAGACTAAGGGGGAGTTCACCCGCCACACCAAGCGTGAATCTCTCAAGATGGAAGATACGATAAACCGGCTTAACCGGAATCTGTTCGGCATCAAGGAGATGACGGATATGCCGGGGGTTCTGTTCGTGGTTGACATAGGGAAGGAGCACATCGCTGTGGCGGAGGCGCGCAAGGTCGGCGTACCCATAGTCGCGCTGGTGGACTCGGATTGCGACCCGGATCTTATTGACTACCCGATTCCGGGCAACGACGACGCTATCAGGTCAATCAGGCTGATAACGGCTAAGATGGCCGACGCCATTATTGACGGCCAGAACAGGCGTATGTCGCTGGAGGCCGAGGAGCTTTCGTCCGAAGTTTCTGATGGAGATGAGCCGTCCGACAGCCCCGACGACCAGCCGGAGCCTGTGGGCTAACGGCTTGAAAACGAACAACGAACCCCCGATTTCAACCCCTCACATTCTGGTACGAGGAAGATCAGCACGATAATGGCAGTTACAGTTGACGATATAAAGGCCCTGCGCCAGATAACGGGCGCGGGGGTTATGGATAGCAAAAAGGCTCTGGAAGAGGCAAACGGCGATCTGAAAAAGGCGGAGGAGTTGTTGCGGCAGCAGGGAATCGCCTCGGCCGCCAAGAAGGCGAACCGCGCCACGAACCAGGGATTGATAGAGTCGTACATACATAGCGGCGCCAGGATAGGCGCGCTGGTGGAGCTCAACTGCGAGACCGATTTCGTAGCCCGCACCGCCGACTTCCATGGCTTGGCGAACAATCTGGCGATGCAGATAGCGGCGATGTCTCCAACCTATGTTGACGAGTCTGATGTTCCCGAAGGGGAGCGAGCGGATATCGCCCAGGATTGTCTCATGCAGCAGCCCTTCATAAGAGACCCCTCCAAGACCGTTCAGGATATGGTGAATGAGATGGTCGGCAAACTGGGGGAGAATATACGAGTACGCAGATTCAAGCGCTTCTCTCTCGGGGAATAACCATAGACAGTTCCAAGTCGCCCAACTATCAAAGGATCCTGCTGAAGCTGAGCGGAGAGTCGCTTCGGGGCGAGCGCGGCTATGGAGTTGACCCTTCGGCGGTGGAATTTATGGGGACCGAGATCTGTTCGGTCTTGAGGCTCGGCGTTCAGATGGGGATAGTGGTAGGGGGCGGAAACATCTGGCGAGGCACACAGGCCGAGCTAGAAGGGATGGACAGGGCGACGGCGGACTACGCCGGAATGTTGGCTACAATCATCAGCGCGCTGGCTCTCCAGGACACCTTGGAGCGCAGGTTCGACATTGTTACCCGGACTCAGAGCGCTATAAATGTGTCCCAGGTCGCTGAGCCGTATATACGTCGGAGGGCTATAAGACACTTGGAGAAGGGTAGGGTGGTGCTGTTCGCGGCCGGCACCGGGAACCCTTTCGTAACGACGGATACGGGGGCGGCTCTACGGGCGGTGGAGATAGGGGCTGATGTTCTGTTAATGGCTAAACACAATGTGGACGGCGTTTACGAGGCCGACCCCAGAACCAACCCGGACGCGAAAAAGCTGGATCACGTTACGTATCTGCAGGCGTTGGAGAAGCGGTTGGGAGTCATGGATACGACCGCGCTTTCTCTTTGCATGGATAACGAGGTTCCGATTGTAGTCTTCGATCTGTTTCAGGCAGGGAATTTACAGCGCATAGTCAGAGGCGAAACCATCGGGTCGGTGGTATCATCGTAGGATACGCCGGATTTCGCGCGCTCGCAAAAACGATCTTCGGAGGATGGGTGCTATGGCGACAGTCGAAGAAGTTATGGATGATACCAGTACACGCATGGAGAAGTCTGTGCAGGCGCTGAAAAGAGAACTCGGCAGTATTAGGACGGGCCGAGCGTCTCCGGCGCTTGTTGAAAACCTGATGGTTGACTATTACGGCGTCCCGACACCGCTGAACCAGATTGCGGGCGTATCCGTTCCGGAAGCTCGTCTGCTCATGATACAGCCCTGGGACAGGACTGCTATGAAAGAGATCGAGAAGTCCATTATGAAGTCCGACCTCGGGCTGATGCCCAACAGCGACGGCACAGTGGTGCGGATCAATATTCCGCAGCTGTCGGAAGAGCGGCGCAGGGATCTGGTGCGCCTCGTAGGCCGCAAGGTCGAGGACGGGCACGTGGCCGTGCGTAATATTCGCCGCTCAGGGCTTGAGAGCTTTCGCTCGATGCAGAGAAACAAAGAGCTTTCGGAGGACGAACTGAGGCGCGCGCAGAGTGACCTTCAGGAACTTACCGACCTTCATATCGGCGAGATGGACGATATGAAGAAGGACAAAGAGAACGAGGTTATGGAGGTCTGATCCGTCGGGCGGATATTCTCCTCATGGGATCGCAGTCTTCCAGAGTTTCGGCCATCGCTCCTGCCCGAACGCCTCGGCACGTCGCCATTATTATGGACGGCAACGGGCGCTGGGCGGAGAGCCGCGATATGTCCAGGTCGGAGGGGCATCGCGCGGGTGTCGCCAACATCAGACGGACTATTAAGGCTTTTGTCGAGGCGGGCGTGGAGTATCTTACTCTGTACGCCTTCTCGACTGAAAACTGGGGCAGGCCGACTGATGAGGTTGATACGCTCATCTCTATTATACTGGACGTCATAGGCTCCGAATCCGAGAACCTTCACAAGGAAGGGGTCAGGATAAAGCACATTGGTGGGTTGGAACGACTGCCCGACGATCTGCGCCGCGCGATACGGGACAGCACGAGGATGACAAGGCTGAATAGCCGTCTCACGCTGTGCGTGGCGTTCAACTACGGCTCTCGCACCGAGATACTCAACGCCGTCAGGCGTATGCTGGCCGACCGGCTGGATCCGGAAGGCGTTGATGAGGAGCTGTTCACGGCGTATCTGGATACATCGGGCATTCCCGACCCGGATCTGATAATACGCACCGCGGGCGAGATGCGCCTGTCGAACTTTCTGCTGTGGCAGGCGGCGTACTCGGAATTCTACTGCACATCGGCGCTCTGGCCGGACTTTGACGAGCTGGAAGTGGAGAAGGCTCTGCGCTCATACGCGCGGCGCGAACGCAAATTCGGACGGCTGGACGGCTGAAGTCGCCGATACCCTATACGCGAGGCGGGGCGACTATTGGGCAGACGCATCTTCACAGCGGCGGTCGCGGTTCCCCCGTTTCTGTTTATCGTTTGGCAGGGGGGCCACTGGTTCGCCGTCCTAGTAGGGCTGGCCGCCGGGATGGGGGCGTGGGAACTCGGCCGGATGGCGGAGCGCGGAGGACAGAGGACTGTCCCGGCGGTTGCGGCGCTTTCGGCTGCGGCTCTCGCGGTGTCCTACTACTTCGCGCCGGAGAACATGGAGGGCGCGGCGGTCTTGCTCGCGTCGCTTGCGGTGTCGGCTGCGATAGCCATGCCATTCGTTCACAGGCTCAGAGCGCCGTTGGGCAGTGGTATGGCGACAGTCTGCATAGTTCTGGTGGTCGGCGGCACACTGTTCCACGCCTCGCTTCTCAGAGAATTCGACTCGGTCACAGGGGATAGTGGGCGTTCGTGGATATTCTTTCTGCTGGGCGTGACTTTCGCCACGGATACGGCGGCCTACTTTGTGGGCAGGGCTGTCGGCTCGCGCCCGCTGGCTCCGAACGTCAGCCCGAATAAGACGTGGGAGGGCGCGATAGGCGGCTTCTTGGGCGCGGTGGTGTGCGGCGTTTTGCTGAATACGGCGCTGGGGCTGGACGCCGATATGCGGGTAGCGGCTATTGGCTCGGCGATTCTGGGGGTGTGCGGACAGCTTGGCGACCTGTTTGAGTCGAAGCTGAAGCGGATGGCGGGCGTTAAAGATTCGGGAACTCTCTTCCCCGGACACGGCGGCGTCTTGGACAGGATGGATTCGCTGATGTGGAACGTTGTCGTTCTGTATTACATGGTGGCTTTGTTAGGCGGGTACGCGGATTAGGGGGCGGTGAGCGCTGTGAGTCTCTTTGGGCCGGCTGTGTGTTATCCCCTTCTTCGGTGTAGGGACTTGGCTTAGTCGCGTATCGTTTCGTGGGTGTGGGTCTGGCCGGCGAGTACGCTGTTGACGCCGTTGAGCCGCGCTTGCTCCAATTCTGAGTCGGTGACACGCTTGCCCGCGGCTTCTATCTTGTCTTCGAGCCTGTCCATTCTGGCGTCGAAACGTCCGGCTTGTGAGTTTGACTGCCACACGTAGATGGCTGTGGAAAGAAATATCGCGACTATGATGGCTGATACGCCAAGAATTCCGCCTAGTTCCATTATCGCGCCTCGCATGATGGAGTTTGGCTCTCATCATAGCATAGCTCTGTTCAGCGCAATGGCGCTGCCCCGTCTAGATAGCTCTCTTGTTTGACTGCCTCGCCTTCTCATGATTGCGGTACGTTGAGTCCGCTAGTCGCGTATCGTTTCGTGGGTGTGGGTCTGGCCGGCGAGTACGCTGTTGACGCCGTTGAGCCGCGCTTGCTCCAGCTCTGAGTCGGTGACACGCTTGCCCGCGGCTTCTATCTTGTCTTCGAGCCTGTCCATCCTGTCGTCGAGTCTGTCCATTCTTGCGTCGAAACGTCCGGCTTGTGAGTTTGACTGCCACGCGTAGATGGCTGTGGAAAGAAATATCGCGACTATGATGGCTGATACGCCAAGAATTCCGCCTAGTTCCATTATCGCGCCTCGCATGATGGAGTTTGGCTCTCATCATAGCATAGCTCTGTTCAGCGCAATGGCGCTGTCCCGTCTAGATAGCTCTCTTGTTTGACTGCCTCGCGCAGACGCAGGGTTTCCGCGTCTCGAACCAACGCTTGGCGTGTTCTGCCGGCCGGCTTCGGCCTCGGTGCGGTGGCGTCGGCCTTTGGCATAATGTCCTGCAGGCGCGGCTACGGATACATGACACCAGTTTGCTAATGTGGTACCTTCTTGACACTATCATCTGATCGGAGGATGTGAAGTCATGCCCACACTGGACTTCAAGGGCAAACAGCACATCTACGCCCACCACCTTACCGTGCCATATCGTCCTCTGGTCGCCGATCCGGCCAGGTCGGTAGCTCATACCCCCCCCCCTCGAATATTCGTTCTTCATCTGAGCCGGATGATAATCTCATCATCCACGGGGACAACCTCCACGCGCTGAAAGCGCTGCTCCCCCGATACGCCGGCCGTGTCAAGTGCATCTACATTGACCCGCCGTATAATACGGGCAACGAGGGCTGGGTCTATAACGACAGGGTGAACAGTCCGCTGATGCAGGCGTGGCTTGCTGAGAACGGTCCTGTGGACGGCGATGACCTTGAACGCCACGACAAGTGGTTGTGCATGATGTGGCCACGTTTGCATCTTCTCAGGGAACTGTTGTCAGATGAGGGCGTCATCTTCATCTCCATTGACGACAACGAACAGCATCATTTGCGTATGTTGATGGATGAGATATTTGGGGAAGATAACTTTGTGGCTAGTATCGTGTGGCAACATCGTTACGGTAGAAGCAACAACGCTAAGTTGTTCTCGAACCAGCGTGAACACATTGCTTTATATAGGAAATCTGACAAAGTTTATCATATTAGGATCAAGCGTGTTGAAGAACTGAATCAGACATATTCTAATCCGGATAATGATCCGCGCGGTCGTTGGGTATCCAGCTCATATGTCAATCCTGCTACTAAAGAGCAACGCCCTAATTTAGTTTATCCTGTAACCAACCCTCATACTGGTCAAAAAATAAACCACTCAACTCGTGCTTGGAAATATAGTGAAGACACATATAAATATCATGTAGTAGAAGATAGGCTTTGGTGGGGCGCAAACGGAAATTTCAAATATCCGCGCCTAAAGAACTTTCTTAGCGAGTCTGAAGAAAAGGGGATTGTACCTGTTGACTTGCTTTTAGCTGACGCTGTAGGTACTACAGATGAAGGAACTCGGCAATTAAAAGCCATCTTTCAGAGTGGGGACGAGGGATTCGATTTCAACAATCCCAAGCCTGCCAGACTAGTTGAGAACCTCATAGGGATTGCTGAGGGGGCGTCTGGTGAGGCTTCTATCATCTTGGACTCCTTCGCCGGCTCCGGCACTACCGCTCACGCTGTCCTGGCTCTGAATAAGGAGGACGGCGGCAATCGCAAGTTCATCCTCGTTGAGTGCGAGGACTATGCGGACACCATCACGGCGGAGCGAGTGCGCCGAGTCATAAAGGGCGTCCCCAACGCGCGCGACAAGTCCCTGCGAGAGGGTCTGGGCGGGTCGTTCACCTACTGCAGACTGGGCGAGCCGATAGAGGTGGAGGGTATGTTGAACGGCAGGGTTCTGCCAGCGTTTTCGACGCTGGCCGCTTATATTCTCCACACATCCACAGGCGTGTCAGCGGCCGGACACGCGCTCGAAGCTAGGAACGCGGACGGGCTTTTCTACTCCAGCCGTTCTACCAACTACTATCTTCTGTACCAACCGAGTCTGGACTATCTGCGCGGCGGCGCCGCCATATTAAACGAGGAGCGCGCTAAGCGAATCAGCGCCGCGAGCCGCGCGGGCAACAGGAATGCGATAGTGTTCGGGCCCGGCAAGTATATCGGCCAGCGAGACCTGACAACTATGGGCATAATTTTCTGCCAGTTGCCCTACGAGATTCACAGGAGCGGATAGGTGGAAGCATGGAGCTGAAAGAGTATCAGGCCGCCGCGCTGGACGCTTTCGCGCGCTGGCTGGATGCCCTGAATACGGCCGAAGGGCAATCGGCGAGGATTGTCGAGGCTCTGCGGGAAGCTGAGGCGGACGTCCCTGACGATATTCTCAACTACCCCAAGACAGCTTGGCAAAACCTGTCGCAATCCGGCGGGGTCGCTCAAAGCGCGGGCGCTTATGTTGACCGAGTTGATGACGCCGGACGTCACATACCGCATATCTGCTTCAAGGTGCCTACCGGTGGCGGGAAGACGCTGTTGGCCGCCGCCGCGCTGGAACGCATGAATCGGCAGACCGGACTTGTTCTATGGGTAACCCCAACCAAAGCCATATACGAACAGACCAAGAACGCGCTCAGAAACCGCGAGCATCCCTATCGCCAGATGTTGGAACGCGCCAGCGGGGGACGGGTCAGGTTTATGGAGAAGGACTACCCTCTGACGCGGGAAGACATCGCCAACTATCTGTGCGTGATGTTGCTGAGTCTGCCGGCCGCGAACCGCAACCGCAACCGCGACTTTCTGCGAATGTTCCGCGATTCGGGGCGATACCCGACGCTCTTCCCCGACAGCGACGACCTGCTTGGCGACGCTCGACTCCTGCACGACTATCCGGACTTAGAGCGCGTTTCGGACGGCGGTCCTGTCAAGCATAGCCTGTTCAACGTATTCAAGATGCTGCGTCCGGTGGTCGTGCTGGACGAGGCTCATAAAGCGTACGGAGCGCAGAAGCGGGAATCGAACGAGGAGTTCGCGCGCTCTATCAGTCGCCTCAATCCTCGCCTAGTCATTGAGCTGTCAGCCACTCCCAATCGGGGCATAAGCAATCTGCTGGTGGATATCACGGGCGTAGAGCTTAAGAATGAGGAGATGATAAAGCTGCCGGTTCAGGTTACGACTTTCACCGAAGCCGAATGGCGCTATACGCTGGCTCAGGCGCGCGAAGAGCTGGAGAATCTGGAAGAGGAGTCGCGTTCTCTGCATCACAGCGAAGGCCGCTATATTCGGCCGATCGCAGTTGTCCGAGTGGAGCGCACGGGCAGAGATCAGCGCGATGGCGAGCGCGTTCACGCGGAGGATGTGAGGGAGTATCTCACCTTGAATCTGGGTGTGCCATCCGAAGCCGTACGGGTCAAGTCGGCCAACAACGACGAATTGGGCAATGAGGACCTGATGTCCGAGTTCTCTCAAGTACGCTGGATAATCACCAAATCAGCGTTGATGGAGGGATGGGACTGCCCTTTCGCTTATGTTCTGGTGATGCTGGATAATACGCGGGCGCAACGCGCCATAACCCAGCTTGTGGGCAGAGTGATGCGTCAGCCCCACGCCCGACGAACCAACCGTGAACCTCTTGACCAGTGTCATGTCTATTGCTGGAATACCGATGTGGCGACCGCCGTCGCTCATGTGAAAAATGGGCTTGAGCGGGAAGGTCTGAGCGGATTGGGAGACGATGTGTCCAGCGCATCGGTGAAGACGCGCAAGGTGACAGTGGCCAGACGCGAGAGCTTCCATGATAAGGACATCTTTTTGCCGTTGGTTCTGCACAAGGATAGCGATAATTGGGTAGAACTCGACTATCAGAAGCATATTCTGTCCAGCGTTGATTGGGATTGCGTCACCGAACCGGACCCGCAGGGGTCGATGTCTGAAGCGGCGCGGCGTCAGAGCGCGTCGGTGGATGTCGGGGACGCTCCGCCCGTTTTCCACGAATCTCAAAAGTTGTACATTGACAAGACTGTCAGCGTGTCCTGGTTCGCGCGCCGGCTGTCGGATATAATTCCCAATCCGTGGCAGGCGGCCCGCGTCGCGCAACGGCTGGTGGATAGGCTTCGGTCGAGCAATCTGACGGACGACGAAATCTACGATAAACGGTCATATTACGCTTATGAATTGCGGGAGTATGTCAAAGACGAGGTGGAGAGGATGGCGGAGCAAGTTTTCCGGGATAAGCTTGTTCGCGGTGAAATCCGCTTCGACCTGGAGACCGGCCGGCCCAACTTTCTCATGCGGGAGTCCTACACAATACCCGTGTCCGACGACTTCGGCCTGCTGGCGAGGAATGACGGCCGTCCGGCGCAAATTAGCCTGTTTGAGCCGATATACGTCCAGCATTTCGATTCGGACCTCGAACGCAACTTCGCTCAATACCTCGACGAACAGGAGGCGCTTGAGTGGTGGCATAGGGTGGCCGTCCGGCAGGGCGGAGATTACTATCTGCGCGGTTGGAAGCGGGAGCGCATCTGGCCGGACTTCATCGCTATGGCGGGAGAGAGTGAAGGAAGGCCTCATGTGCTGGTTTTCGAGACGAAGGGCGAGCATCTGCGCGGCAATCCTGATACCGACTATAAGAGACGCGTTCTAGAAACTCTGCAAAACGCTTTCAGCTGCGGGACTATGACAGTGCGCGACGGCCCGGCGAAAGGCACTTTCCGTCTGGTGTTCAACGAAAGCGAGTTTCCGACGATTCTGTCGAACCTGGAAGGCGCTTACAAAGCCTGAACGGGCGAGTTCTCACTCACCTGCCCTACCTAAAGTCCTCCGCGTTGTCCTGGGGGGTGTAGCCGAGTATGTTCCAGCAGCGCGGGGTGTCGTATATCTTCCATGTGTTGGCTGACGCGCCGAAGAATATGTCGTAGCTTACGTTTTCTACCTCGATGCAGCGTTCGACCATAGTGACGAGGTCTCGGCCGCTTAGCCAGCTTACGAAACTTCGCGCGTCCTCTCCGGGCTTGTCTTCGACGCTCATTGTGCCGAGTCTGACGCAAATGACTGATATGCCGTACTCTTCGGAGTAGTATTGTCCAAGCGATTCGCCGAATATCTTGCTGGCGGCGTATGGGCCGTCGGGTCGGACCGGCATATCGTGGGTGACGAGCGGGACGGC
Source organism: Dehalococcoidia bacterium (assembly GCA_965214185.1). Classification (GTDB taxonomy): domain Bacteria; phylum Chloroflexota; class Dehalococcoidia; order Lucifugimonadales; family UBA1123; genus VXRN01. The sequence continues at coordinate 62,945 of CBDCBF010000002.1, forward strand.
GTTGGGGTCGAGGTCGCCGTACTCGCCTTCGGCGATGGAGCGCCAAGGTTCGTCGCGTTCATAGAAGCCGTTGACGTGCATGGAGCTGAAGAATATGACGCGCCTCGCTCCGCTTTGGCGCGCGGCTTCGAATACGTTCGCGGTCGCCATTATGTTGTCCGGCAGCAGCAGGTCCCACCATATGTCCGGGGTGTGTCTCGGCTCGGCGGCGAGATGGACTACTGTGTCCACACCGTCGAACGCGGGCAGTATGGCGTCGTAGTCGGTCAGGTTCGCGGTCACGGATTCGAAGCCGGCGTCGGCCACGGGTATTCTGTCTGTGCCGGAGAGCGCGTACTTATCGCCCAGTCCGTTTCGCAGGAATGTCGCTATGCGCCCGGCGGCGCCGGTGAGCAGGACTTTCTTTGTGTCGGCCAAGTTGTTCCTCCTTAGAATATATCGTCCAGATCCAGGCTGAATCCTTCCAGTGTGGGAGAGGTCAGGGTCTGGCCCCGGGTGTATATGCCGGCCAACTCGTAGCTGTCGTCGGCCAGCGCGAAAACGGTGACTGTGCGTGCTTCGGGGTCGGCCAGCCAGTATTCCTTGACACCGCATCTCTCGTACAGCCTGTACTTTGTAGTCCAGTCATATTCGGCTGTTGACGGAGAACGGATCTCCACCACCAAGTCCGGCGCACCCTGGATATTGGCGTGCGTGATGATGTCCGCCCGCTCGTTGGATACGAATACCAAGTCGGGCTGAACCACTACTGTGTCGGCGAGTACCATATCTATGGGAGCGTGAAAGACTTCTCCCTGACTGCCCGCGTCTACGAATACGCTAAGGCGCGTTCCCGCTTTCATGCTAACTCTCTGATGCGGCACAGTTGGCGACGGCGTCTCGATAAGCTCTCCGTCTATTAGTTCCCATCGCTCATCGTCGGGTGTCTTCGCGTAATCTTCGTATGTCTGTTTGGTCTTCGGGCCGGGACCTGTGTCCGATCTTTGGCGGGCGGTTGCCATTCCGGTTCTCCTTCGAGAATTCATACTCGCGCGCTCCGTTCGCGCCTATGATGGTGGCTGCGGCCGTAGTTCGTCCCATGCTCCACTCTTCTTATCATCTCAAGACGCGCTCAAAGACGTAGCGTCCAAGGTCGCGGTTTTCGGTGAACTCGAAGCCGTCGAAGTCCCCATTGTAGCCAATGATAGGCACGTCTTGTTCGTGCGCCGAGGCGTGGGAGCGCAGGCCGTGTCCCGCTCCGGTGTGGCTCCATGAGTCGCTCAACTCTTTGGGGCCGAAGACTGTCTCAGGATCGCCGGTGACCACCAGGTCGCCAATGCGGTCGTAGTTGAGCCTGAGTTCCTCGGCGGCCTCGGCGCGAGTGTAAACCCTCTCGACTCCGACAGTCTCTTCTAGAACGCGGGCGGCCTCGTCGGCGCGGTGAGCGTGATTCGCGTCCATGTAGATGAACATACAGCCGCCCAGGTTGTTGTGATGCACGACGTAACGGTCCTTGATGATGGGGACGGCCTGGGCCGAGATGCCGCGCCGGGCGAGCGTGTCGCCCAGGTCGAGCATACGGCTCTTGGGGCTCATGCCGTGGTCGGCGGTCAGGAGCAGGGTGACGTCCGGATGAGATTCCAGCAGATCGCCTATGGCGTTGTCGAGGATTGTTATGTGCTTTTGGGATTCAGGCTCTTCGGGCGCGTATGTGTGCATAGCGAAGTCGGTCGTGGATATGTAAACGATGTCCGCCGGCTCGCGCTTCATGGCCTCGGCGGCGGCTCGAATTGTCCAGCCGTTCACGTCCAGCGAGTAGATGGGCGGCGGTTCGCCGACCGCGTCAATCGCCCAGCGCGGCGGACGCTCAGAGGATACGCTTTCGGACGCCCCGCCTGAAAGCAGCGTTCTGAGCTTGTCCTTCGAGGTGGCGAGGATGGCGCGCGCGCCGAGACTGTTCGCGCGTCGGAAGAAGGTCTGGGCCAAGATGAACTTGCCCGATTCCATGTAAACTTCCTCGCCGGTCTCCCTGACCAGTCGGTAGTTGGAGCTTATCCCGTGTTCGGAGGGGTACTTCGCGGTGACTATGGATACATTGTTTACGTTGGTTACGGACGGCATCATACACTTGCCGGTTACGTGGAACCCGCGCCGCGCCATCTCTTGGAGGTTCGGAGCGTCGCACGTCTCCAGATATTCGGGATCGAGTCCGTCAATGGTTATCAGAACGGTCGTATTTATCATGGGAAAGTTCTCATTCGCGGTTTTCAGTGGGTTGGCTAGACTCGCGCGGCCGTATCTTCTGTTCCACTAATTCTATCATGATTAGCGTGCGGCTAGACTCTGGCATCTTGTCCGCTCGTATATGACAATATGAGGGATATGCGCGAAATGGAATATACGACGGATGCGGCACGGATGGGAACGGACAGGCTTCGGCCCATACGCAGGTTCGGGTGGTGGCGCAAGCTGCTCCTCACGCTCGTACTGCTGGGGCTGTTCATTCCGAGAACGGATAGTTTCCGAGTCACGCCGGTGGAGTTGATAGCTTTTGAGCATCTATTCTCTCTGGTGGAGTGGGAGGTGGCCAACTTTCCCAAGAAGTGGCTGCATATGCTGGTCAATCTTGCGCCGGGCCAGAAGCCTTCGCGCGAGACGCGACTTGAGTTGATTGATGAGTATCTGCGTGTAACTCGCCTTGCGAAGAAGGAGGAGCGTCGAATCGAGGGCGCGGCGCAACTTCGCAGTTTCAAGGGAGCGGATGTCAGCCGGAGCGCGCCATCGGACGAATATTTGCGAGAGCTGCTGTCTCGCAAGCGGGCGCTCCAGCCGGAGGTTGAGGAGAGTGTGGAGGCTGAGGTCAGCGCGGCGCTGGCGACGCTGGGTCTGGAGTCGCGTATAGGGCTGATATGGCCGCCTGTGGACATACGTTTCGGCGCGCCGCCCACACTGCTTGTCGTTTCGCCGCGCGACGAGATAAAGATGACGGGCGGGGTGTTCCTGGACCCGGACATTGAGCCTTTTGAGCGCGACGAGGTGGAGAAGCGCGTCTTCGACGAGGTTGATTACGTAGCCTACGTGGATGATCTCGCCGGACTCGCTACCTTTCCGAACATGGTCAACGACCTGTACGCAACCCGAACGGTGGTCAGGACGGCGGCGCACGAATGGCTGCACTCTTACTGGTTCTTCCACCCGTTCGGCAGGAACTATTTCGCCTCGACCGAGATGACGACGCTAAACGAGACCGCCGCGACCCTGGCCGGCAACGAGATAGGCGACATAGCGTTCGAGCGCATGGGGGGCGACCTATCCGAGAACGCGCGCCGCTATGAGGCCGCGCACAGGTCGGACCCCAATTTCACGAAGTTTATGCGTGAGACGCGAATTGAGGCGGAGAGATTGTTGGAAGAGGGAAAGATAGAGGAGGCCGAAGAGTATATGCGAAAGAGGCAGTGGGAGTTGCGTTTGCGCGGCTACTACATACGCAAGCTGAATCAGGCCTACTTCGCGTTTCGCGGACGCTATGGGGACAGCCCCGCCTCGACCAGTCCGATAGGCGAGCGGATGCGCGAACTGCGGTCGTATGTGTCGGATGTTGGCGCGTTTATTAGGGTTGTCTCAGGGGTGTCGAACCCTGAGGAGTTCGATGCGCTGCTGGAGCGGATGAGGTCGGAGGGGGGCTAGGTTAAACTTTAGCCTCCAACGCATTCAGTCGCCTGCCTGCTATATCGGGCATTTGATCCCAAGTCCTGTTGTCTAGGACGCGACCATTGCGCTTTTTGAACACTCCGCCCCACTGTTTGAAGAAGAATGGCGCTTCGCTTGCCAAGCATTTGTCGCGGATGTTCCTGACCCAGTCCGGGTTCATGGGACGGGCGCCCGGCCCTGACTCTCCGCCCACGATGACCCAGTGAACTCCCGCCAGGTCCAGGTTGGGCAGAGGACCGAGCAGTGGTTCTAGGGATAGGAACTTGGTTTGCGCGTCGGTTTCTCGCAGCGTATCCAGACGATGCAGCCATCGCTCGGACTCTATGCTCACGCCGAGCCAGATATTGGAGGTCCAATGAAGTTGTTCATTGAGCTCTCTGACACGCTCCGGCCGCTTGGTGAGCGCCTGGAATGTGTGTTGGGGCGCCCGATTCATAACGTCGAATACAGATTGGATGAATTCATCGGGAACCCGGTCATGGAACAGATCGCTCATTGAGTTGACGAACACGAGTCTGGGCTTTTTCCAGCGCAAGGGCTCACTGAGAGTCGAATCGTGGACAGCGACTTCAAACCCGTTGCGATACTTTTTCATCCCCATGACCTGAAGTCTCCTGGCCATGCGCTCGGCGTAGCAATGCTTGCAGCCATGACTGATCTTTGCGCAGCCGGTCACAGGGTTCCATGTCACCTCAGTCCATTCGATTGTGGATACAGTGGACATAGGCTTTACACCATTCCTGCGCTCACATCAGCCCCAGCGTCCTGTTCAGGTTAGCGTACTTAGCGGGGTCGAGGTCGCGGTTGGCGAAGCCGGGGAAGTCGGGCGCGTAGCGGTGGGCGCGGAAGGTGGCGTTGCTGGGATTGTGGCCGGAGCGGTCAGGTTCGAAGAAAGGGTTGATGTATTCCCAGACAATGTCGCCGTGTTCGGTTATCTCAAAAATGCGGCCGTGCGCGCCTTCGCATATGAGCGTGTTCCCGTTGGGGAAGCGGTCCGCGCCGCTGATGTATGAGCTGTAAAACGATACCGGCGGCCTGCCCTGGTATGTCCACTCGATTTCGCCGCTGGCCGGGTTCACCTCTATGACACGGGAGCCTCGTCCGCCGCCCTTGGGGTGCGTCGCGTTGTCGAATATGAGGATGTTGCCGCTGTTCAGTTGGGTCGCGTTGTGCTGGTGGCTGATTTCGCCGGCCCCCCATTTCCATGTGGCCTCGCCTGTCTCGCGCGAGAATATGGCTACGGTGTCGGTCTGCCGGTAGCTGACGAGAAAGTCGCCGTCTTTGGTGCCGGAAAGGGCGTTGGCGTGAGTCCACTCGCGGCGGCCTTCGAGCGGGCATATCACATCCTCCTCGACGCTCAGATTCCGCCAAGTGCGCCACTCTGCGACGGTCTCTCCGTCCGGCGATACTTCTCTGATGGCGTCCCCAAGAATGTTTATCGGATCTTCCGGCGTTCTGAAGCCGCCTCGGACGCGGGCTGACAGGTCCGCGGGCATAGGCTCCCAGCGCAGGTAGATTGTGTTGCCGTTCAACAATCGCTCGTAGTCGTGGTGCATCGAGGGGTCTTGATGCTCCCAGACCTTCACACCGTCCCAGTTGAGTTCGACCAGCGAGGCGGACGCGCCTCCCAGCCCGCGTGTCTCCTCAAAGTCGGGATGCGGCCAGGTTCGGATAAGCAGGTTGCCGTTGAGCAGAATCTTGGCGTAGGCGATCCCCTCGCGATACTCCCACCTGTGGCAAACTCGGCCTCCCATGTCCACCAATACCGCGAAGTCGGCGGAGTTGGACGACACCAGCGTGTAGCCTTTGTATGAGAACATCGGGGAGTGGTATATCAGCCCGACCGGATGATGTATGGACCAGCCCATGCGGTTGCCTTCCAGCGCCTAATTCAGTGTCAGGGGCGTGTCCTCTCTATTGGCCCATTCGCCCATCGAGCCGTCGTAGTTGCGAGTTCGGTCGTAGCCCAGAAGCCTGAGGGTGAATACTCCGTGCGCCGCACGGATGCCGCCCTGTCAATAGGTTATTACGTTCTTGTCGGGCGTCACGCCTAAGGCGGTGAGCATTTCATTGAGTTCGGACGCCGGCTTGAACATACGATGGCGGTCTTCGGTTACGAGGTTGAGCCATTCGAGGTGAACGGCGCCCGGCACTCTGCCGGCTCGCGCGTTTCCTCGGTTGTTGGAGCCGTCCCACTCGCCGTCTGAACGGACGTCCAGGAAAACGGTGTCAGGGTCGCCGACATGGGCGACTCCATAGTCCAGCGCGCATACCAGCGAATCGTCCGCCCTTGGCGTGAATGCAACGCCGCCTGCGTCCGGCGGACGGTCAATCGAGGTTGGTCTGCCCTCATCGAACCACTTCTTCCAGCCGCCGTTCAGCACCTTGACCTTGGTGTGTCCGTAGTAGTTGAGGACCCACCAGAAGCGGGTGGAATAGAGGCTGCCGGAGTTGTCGTAGGCCACGACCAGGGTGTCGTCGCCTATGCCCATCTCCTCCATCAGCGCCTTCATCACGTCCGGCTCGGCCACCAGCGGATACTGTGTGGGGGCGGAGGGATAATCCGGGTGCTTGATGTAGTGGTGGACGCGGATGCCGACCGCGTTCTTTATGTGGGCGCGAAGATATAACTCGAATTCGTCGCAGTCAACGACGCGCACGTTCGGGTCGTCTATACGCTCCGCCAGCCATTCGGTGGAGACCAGAAGCTCGGGACGGGCGTATTGCTGTTCGGTCATGGTCAAATCTCCATCGTGATCTATGCTATGTCGGTCAGGAACTGGGTTACCGCCCGCTCAAATCCGGACGGATTGTCGCCCATGACTAGGTGTCCCGCGTTCTCGACGGTCGCCAGCCGGCCGTTCGGAATTCGGCTGTGCATATCGCCCGCCGTGTCCAGAGCGATGATGTCGCTCTGCGCGCCGCGCGCCACGAGCGTCGGACATGCCAGACTTTCCAGATAGCCCCACAGGCGAGCGGACATTTCAGGATCGCTCCTGAAATTGCGTCCTCCGGGCCGGCGGAAACGCTTGTCGTATTTCCACGTCCACTTTCCGCTGGGAAGCTGCTTGAGGTTGTGCAGGATGGAGCCGCGCACCTGTACCGGGTCGCGCCGGGGGTTGAACTTTAATACGCGCTGAACGAAGTCGTCCACGGAGTCGAGTTCGTCTTCCTGTTGAACGAAATTCCGTATGTTCTGAGTGCCTGACCGCATATTCTGGGGACCTGCGTCCACTATGACCAAGGCTCGCACTTCGGTCGGGTGGTTGGCCGCGTAGGTGAAAGAGTTGCGTCCACCCATTGAGAGGCCCATCAGGACGAAATCGTTCAGTCCGATGGCCTCGACGACCGCCGCTATATCCATCTGCTGGGTTTCCGGCGAATAGTCGCCTTCCTCCGACCAGTCGCTGTCGCCATGTCCTCGCTGGTCAAGGGCGACGACGTGAAACCTGTCGCAGAATGCGAGCGCCACGAAATCCCAAGAGTGGCAGGTCTGGGCGAAGCCGTGCAGAAGAAGCATATCCGGCGCGTCGGGGTTGCCCCAGTCGAGATAGTGGAACCGCATTCCGTTGGCCTCGATGAACCTGTCCTCCGGCACAGCCTCGCGCTTGAAGGTTACGCCCTGGGCGCGGGCCGCGTCGTGCAGCGAAAGTCCCCGGTTCTCTGAAGTTGTCGTCACGTTTTCATCTCCGAATTCATTCTGATTTAGCTAATCCGCGTTCAAAGTTGGCCTGCGCGCGCCCCACTCGGTCGCTTGTTCATATGTGTGAGCGGCTTGCAGAACCGTCGCTTCGCTCCATTTTCTTCCGGCAAGCTGCATTCCGATGGGCATACCCTCCGATGTGAACCCGCACGGGACCGAAATCGTGGGCTGTCCGGTCAGGTTAAAGGGACGGGTGAGGCGAGAAATCACCGAAAGCGCGGTCTCCTGTTTGCCCGCCACCTCGATAAACTCTTGGTCTATACGCGTCGCCCCCACCGCGACCGACGGCGCGAGAAGCAAGTCGTATCGCTCCATCGCCGCGTCCAGTCGCGCGTTATACGCGCTTCGCGCCCTCTGCGCCTTGATGTAGTCAACAGCGGGCGTAACCGCGCCCTGCAACAACCGCGCCCTGACATCGGCGCCTATGTCTTCCGGCCTGTTCCTAAGATTGTCCAGCGCTATCTCGGCGGCCTCGCTAACCAGTATGGCGTTCGCTATGCCCAGCGTGTGATTCAGCGCGGGTATCGAGAATCTCTCCACCTCGGCGCCCAGCTCCGCTAGGACGCCCGACGCCGCGCATACCGCCTCGGACACATCCGGAGAGATAACATCATAGAAGAAGTCGTCCGGTATCCCTATCCTGAGTCCTTCAAGCCCGTCTTCTATGCCGTTGGTGAAGTCCTGAACGGGAACATTGGCAGACGAGGGGTCGCGCGGATCGTATCCGGCGAGCGCGTTGAGAACAATCGCCGAATCTAACGCATTGCGGGTCATCGGACCAACGGTGTCCAAGCTCCAGGACAGTGGGTAAACCCCGTGTCTGGATATTCTGCCGAACGTCGGCTTGAGGCCGACTACGCCGCAGAGCGCGGCGGGTATTCTGATGGAGCCGCCGGTGTCGCTTCCCAGCGCGGCCATACACTGGCCCGCGCCGACCGCGCCGCCGGATCCGCCGCTCGACCCCCCTGTGATTCTATCCGGGTTCCACGGGTTGCGCGCGGGACCATCGTGCGGGTTGACGCTCGTCACGCCCAGCGCGAACTCGTGCATTTGCAACTTGCCCAGTAGTATCGCGCCCGCGTCCGCGAACCTCTCGACAACCGTCGCGTCGTACTCAGGAACGAAGTCGCGCAGTATCTTCGCGCCGACTGTCGTGCGGATGCCCTTGGTGTAGTAGAGATCCTTCAGTCCGATGGGAATGCCATGCAGAGGGCCTCTGTACCGGCCGCCCGCTATCTCTCGCTCCGCGATTTCGGCCTGTTCCAGGGACTCTTCGGACAGAAGTGTGATGAAAGCGTTCAGAACGGGTTCGGTTCGCTCTATCCTATCCAGATGCGCGCGAGTCAGTTCCACGGGGGACAATTGCCGCGACTCTATCAGTCCGGCGGCTTCGGAGATGGACAGGAAGCAGAGTTCTTCGGTATTCATTCGCTATCGCCCGCGCCGGCTGCGCGGCCGAACGTGACCGCCGGCTCATGCGAAGCGAGGTCAAGCTCGTCCAGCGCGTCTATATCGCCGAGCGCGGTCCTCGCCCGCTCGACCAGGCTATCGAGTTCCGATTCCTCGATGTCCAAGCCGATTATGCGCGCCTGCGCCCGGAGCGTCCCTTTCGATATATCTCGTGATAGCATATCCTTGTACACTTCCTAAGTTGGGCTTGCCGAATCTGACGGTATTGTACACGTTAACCCTAGAAAAGTCCTTATCGCGTGACATGAATGGATATTCATACTGAATTCCTGTTTACAAGGAGCGTACAACCGGCGCGCCGGTTGTAAATGCCTCGCGCTAGGACTTACTCTGTTCAGAAACTTTTGAGGAGCGACAATATGGCTGCCACCACCGCGCTAGGGAACGATGACGGTTTCGACAAAGTAGAACGGGGAATTGACTGGCTCGAAAGGCTTGAAGCCATAAAAGCGCGCCGCGACCGCGAATCGGCGGTCCGCGAAACCTCGGAGTACGTCAACAGACTGCGAGCGGCGATTATGACTCTCGCCGGGGACGCCGACATCAACCGGATAGCGGCCGACTATGGCAGCGAAGTGGCCAGCCTTGTAGAAAGCGTGAGAGAGGCCGACGCCACCGACCCCTGGACCGAATATCTCCAACCCTCGCTGCTCGAAAGCTAGAAGTTCTCAACCCACAGCTCTCGACTCCCTCTCTTGGAGTATCACGCCCAGATTCCTCACCTGCCTGTTTATCATGGCGGGCCCAAGCGCGAATAGCGTCACCAGCGCTCCCCCGATGGCGATCGCTACCGGGACGCCTACGAACGTCGCTATCGCGCCCGCTTGGAAAGACCCCAGCGGCATTATGCTCCAGGTCATTCCGTAGAAACCCATCACTCTGCCGCGCATATTGTCCGGCACCAGTAGTTGCAGCGAGCTCATAATCGAGATCATATACGTCGAACTCGATATCCCCATAACCACCATCAGAATCAGCGCGAGCGGGTAAGAGCCTACATATTCGGATGTTAGAGCGAACGCCGCGACCGAGAGTCCGAATGCCGCGCCGCCTCCGACTATCATCACGCCCCTGTAACCCGAACCGCTCATGGAGCCCAGCGCCATAGTTATCGCCAGCGCGCCGATGCCGCCGACACTCATAAGGACGCCCTGTCCGTCCGCGCCTACCTTAAGTATGTCAACGGCGAATGCCGGCATCATCATGATGTACGCCATGCCGAAGAAGCTGTTGAAGAAGGTCATTCCTATCAGGAACGAGAACACCGCGTTCCCGCTGATGAACTTCAGCCCTTCCATCATGTCCTGCATCGGGCTGCCCTTGGAAACGGATTCTATCTTGGGAATCTTCAGCAAGGCTATGACCACGGCCATCGTGATGAAGCCCGCGCCCGCAAGGAAGAACGCCGTTGACGTGCTGGTGAAGCTAATTACCAGCCCGGCTATCGCGGGCGCGACAATCCGCGTCCCCTGCCATATCGCCGAGTTCAGCGCGACCGCGCTCATCATCGCCCTGCGGTCTATCAGGTGAGGGTACAGAGCCTGTCGCGCCGGTTGGTCGAATGCGTTCACCGCGCCCGCCACGAAGGCGATAAGTATGATGTGCCATACCTGCACCACCTTGAAGAGCGTGAGGAACGCGAGCAGAAATATCAGCGACGCGGTAATAAGCTGGGTTATGAAAATAAGTCTGCGCTTATCCAACTTGTCCGCGAACACGCCGCCGAACAGGTTGAGCGCAATCGCCGATGAGGCGTTGGCCAGACCGATGTAGCCGAGATAGAGGGGCGAATTTGTCAGCTCGAACGTCAGCCAGCCTTGACCGAACATAAGTATCTGGAAGCCGCCCACCGACGCCAGCGTTCCAAGCCAGTACGCCCGATATTTCGGATACCTGAGCGCCGGGGGTACGTTGAAAAATCTGGACAGTCCCGTTGCGGGGGATTGCGTTTCCTGTATGTCCAAAGAGGGTGTTCCAGCCGGGCGGTTGCGCCTTAGAGTCGGGGAATCATATCAGACAGCGGCCGACTCGTAAACGCAGAGGATAGCGTATAGAAAATAGCGTATAATCTGGACAGATCCGAATACAACCGGTTCAGCAAGGAGAAAAGTTATGGAGAATGCAGTCATCGTGAGCGGCGCTAGGACGCCTATGGGCAGATTCGGAGGCGCTTTCAAGGACGTGGCCGCGCCGGATCTGGGAGCGACCGCTATCAGGGCGGCGCTTGAGCGAGCCAATGTCTCGGCGGACATGGTCGAGGAAGTCGTCATCGGCAACGCGCTCCAGGCCGCCGAGGCGGGATACGCCGCAAGGCTCGCCTCCCTGAACGCCGGAATACCCGAGGAGACGCCGACAATCGCTGTCAACCGACAGTGTTCCTCCGGCCTCGAAGCCATCAACATGGCCGTGCAGCTGGTGCGAACCGGCGAAGTGGACATAGCTGTCGCGGGCGGAATCGAGAACATGACTCAAGCGCCCTATATGCTCGACTACCGCGTCCGCTTCGACGGGCTCAGAATGGGCGACAGCACAGTCAGAGACGGTCTGATAGAGGGGCTAGGCTGCCCGGTCAACCGCTATCACATGGGCGTTACCGCAGAAAACGTCGCCGAACGTTTCGGCGTCAGCCGCGAGGACCAGGACGAACTCGCTCTTATCAGCCACCGGAGAGCGGTGTCCGCCATCGCCAACGGTCGGTTCGACGGGCAGATAACGCCGGTGTCCGTAACCCAGCGGCGTGGCGACCCCATTATGGTGACCGCCGATGAAGGCCCTCGCGCCGACACAAGCCTGGAACGTCTCGCTACCCTGCGTCCGGTATTCAAAAAGGACGGCACAGTAACAGCCGGCAACGCGTCCAGCATCAACGACGGCGCCGCCGCGGTCGTTATCATGTCCGAGCGCAAGGCCGCCGAACTGGGCGTCACGCCCAAACTGCGCTGGTATGCTAGGGGCGTCGCCGGAGTCGACCCCGCTATCATGGGCATCGGCCCTGTGCCCGCCGTCCAGAAGGCGCTCGGCAAGGCCGGCATGGAAGTTGAAGACATTGATCTTGTGGAGTTGAACGAAGCATTCGCGTCCCAAGCCCTCTACTGCATGAGAGAACTCGACCTCGACCTCGAAAAGACAAACGTAAACGGAAGCGGCATAAGCCTTGGCCACCCCGTCGGAGCCACCGGCGCCGTCATGACGGTCAAGCTGCTTGAGGAGATAGAACTCCGCGACCAGAACTTGGGCCTCGTAACCATGTGCGTAGGCGGCGGACAGGGCGTCGCCACCATATTCGAGCGCGTGGGATAGGAATACGCGAACAGATCCCGGGGCCGCTGGGCGCGCATTCGTCTCCGCGGCCTCTGTGAACCCGAAAGATACACAGCCCCCGTCAAACTGCTACAATTGGCATCGGCGCGCAATCTTCGCCCAAACATACCCTTCATAGGAGGAAACATAATGGCAGCAGTAAGAACCGCAAGGTCGGTATGGACAGGCAGCGTAACCGAGGGAGGCGGAAAGGTTACCGCCGTAACCTCCGGCGTCTTCACCGACCTCGACGTGACGCTTCCCACCCGCAGCGGTGAGGAGGCCCGGGGCAACACCAGCCCCGAAGAGCTCATAGCCGCGGCGCACGCGTCCTGTTACAGCATGGCGCTGTCCGCCGGACTCACAAGGGCCGGCACGCCGCCCGACAGCCTCGACGTGAGCGCGAGCGTGACCTTCGATATGGTGGACGGCGCTCCGACTGTCACGACCAGCGTACTCAGCGTCGCCGGAAGCGTCTCGGGCATAACCGCCGACCAGTTCGCCGAAGCCGCCGAGACCGCCAAGAACAACTGCCCCATATCCCGCGCGCTCGAGGGAGTCGAAATCAGCCTGGAATCGGTGTCTCTGGCTTAGCGCCTCGATGAAATAGGGAATGCGCCGGAGACAAGCGCTATCCTTGCCCGGCTTATGACCGCGCTGTCCGATTAAGGTTGAAAGGTCTTGCATTCCTTGACAGCCCGAATTCGGCTTGGCTAAGCTGGATTCATCCAACAACGAACATATCGCATGGCAACGACGGAGACGAGTAGGAAGGCGTTCCCCGACCCAGAGAGCCCGGTTAGCTGAGAGCGGGCGCCGGACAGCCTCCCGAATATCCCTCCCGAGCCTCGGACCGAACGCCGCCCTAGGGCGGCCAGTAGATTCTGACGAAATCGCCCGACGTTATACGGGCGGCCCGGTCGCGCTGTCGCCGCCGGGACTGAGAGTCCGCCTGTAGGCGGAAATCCGGGTGGTACCGCGGGTATGCGCCTATTCTGAGAATACGCTCCCGTCCCTGAACCGAGGGACGGGAGTTTTTGTTTTATGTTATCGAGAGAAGAGATATGCGCCCGGACGAGAACAAGCCGGAAGTCCACTGGACGCGCAAACTCTTTGTGCAAAACGCCCACCTCTACCTGCCCTTCTTGGAGCAGGCGAAAGAGCGGGCGCCGCAAGAGGTCGAAGCGCTGTCCGATCTATTCGCCAGATTCGGAGTGTCGAGCCGTGGACGTGTTCTCGACCTCGCCTGTGGGGCCGGCAGACACAGCGTCCTCTTGGCGAAACGAGGCTACCGAGTGACCGGCATGGACATCTCGCCCCTCTTCATCGAGAAGGCGCGGGAGTATGCGGAGCGAGAGGGCGTAGAAGCCGGCTTCATACTGGGCGACGCGCTGGAAGCGGACCGAGTCTTGGCCGGCGTTCCCCCGTTCGACGCCTTTATCAATATGTTCACCTCTCATAGCTACTATGGCAGGGAGGGCGACGTGAGGATGTTCGGCGGTCTGCGAAAACTGGCCGCGCCCGGCGCGCCGCTGGTAGTCCTCACCGCCAACCGCGATTACATTGTCAAAAACTTCGCCGAAGAAGGATTGGAGAGCGCGGGCAGCATCCGCATCTTCCAGAAACGCAAACTGGACCTGGAAACCTCCAACATGATGAATACATGGCATTTCTTCGAGGGCGACAGCGAGAATCTTGACCTGCGCCTGAAGGTGGACATAACCCACCGCGTGTACAGCCTGCACGAACTCAAGGCCATGCTGGAAGAGTCCGGCTGGGAGTATCTGAGAGGGCTGGGCAGGAGCGAGGACCCGGAATTTCGACTCGACGCGCTCAGCATAGATTCGCCAATCATCTGGGTAGCGGCAAGAGCCTAAGCAACCTATCTATGGAGGTATAACGATGTTCGATCCTGTAAGTTCCCGGGTGGATTTTGTCGGTATGGAGCGGGACATAGTCAACTCATGGAACGAGCGCGATATTCCCCTAAAGTATCGCAAGCGCAACCAAAACGCCGAGAAGACCTACTCATTCATAGACGGCCCTATCACCGCCAACAACCCGATGGGAGTCCACCACGCCTGGGGCCGAAGCTACAAGGACCTGTTCCTGCGCTTCCGCAATATGCAGGGCTACCGCCAGCGCTTTCAGAACGGCTACGACGGGCAAGGCCTCTGGATAGAGGTCGAGGTTGAAAAGGAGCTCGGCTTCAAATCTAAAAAGGACATTGAGGAGTTCGGAGTCGGCGAGTTCGTGGAGCTGTGCAAGGAGCGCGTTGACAGATTCGCCGACATCATCACCGAACAGTCCAAAAGACTCGGCTACTGGATGGACTGGGACAACTCCTACCACACCAAATCCGACGAGAATAACTACACCATCTGGCGATTCCTCAAGACCTGCCACGAAAAAGGGATGGTGTACGAAGGCACAGACGTCATGCCTTGGTGTCCGCGCTGCAGCACCGGCCTGTCCGAACACGAGATAGTGACCGAAGGCTACGTCGAGATAGTTCACCCCGGCCTGTTCGTCAAATTCCCGCTGGTAGGCCGCGACAACGAATCGCTCCTCATATGGACGACCACGCCTTGGACGCTCTCATCCAACGTCGCCGCCGCCGTCCATCCCGAACTTACATATGTCAAGGTCAAGAACGGCGACGACATCCTCTATCTGGCCAAGAGCAGGCTGTCCGTCCTGCGCGGCGAGCGCGAAGTATTGGAAGAGATGCCCGGCCGCAAGCTCGCGGGTCTTGAATACACGGGCCCGTTCGACGAACTGCCCGCGCAGGACGGAGTCCGCCACTTCGTCCTCGAATGGGACGAAGTTTCCGAGAGCGAAGGCTCCGGCATCGTTCATACCGCCCCCGGAGCCGGAAAGGAGGATTTCGCGCTTGGCAGAGAACACGGCCTCGCCGTGATAGCGCCGCTCGACGACGAGGGCGTATTCGTGGACGGCTTCGACTGGCTGAGCGGAATGAGCGTGTTCGACGTGAATGAACCCATATACGAAAGCCTGCGCCGCAAGGGAGTCTTCTACTACGTGGAACCCTACTCCCACCGCTACCCTGTCTGCTGGCGATGCGGCGCTGAACTCGTATTCCGGCTCGTGGACGAGTGGTTCATCAGGATGGACCCCATCCGGGACCTGCTCATGCGGATTACCGAAAATATACGCTGGGTGCCGGAGTTCGGAAAAGCGCGTGAACTCGACTGGCTGCGAAATATGGACGACTGGATGATCTCCAAGAAGCGCTACTACGGACTCGCGTTGCCCATATACAAGTGCGCCGACTGCGATACCTTCGAGATAATGGGGTCCGAAGACGAACTGCGCGAGCGCGCCGTCGAGGGTTGGGAAGAGTTCGAGGGTCACTCCCCTCACCGCCCATGGATTGACTCGGTGAAGATTCAATGCGACGGTTGCGGCGAAAGGCTGTCCCGAATCCGCGACGTAGGAAACCCTTGGCTGGACGCGGGCATCGTATCGTTCTCCACCCTCGATTACAGGAGCGCCCCCGACTATTGGAAGCAGTGGTTCCCCGCCGACTGGATATCCGAAAGCTTCCCCGGACAGTTCAGAAACTGGTTTTACAGCCTGCTGACCATGAGCGCGGTACTCCAAGAGACCGAGCCGTTCAAGCTGGTGTTCAGCTACGCCCTGATGCGCGACGAAAACGGCGAGGAGATGCACAAGTCCAAGGGCAACGCTATCTGGTTCGAGGACGCTGCGGAGAACATCGGCGTTGACGCGATGCGCTGGACGTTCGCGCGCCATCATCCCGCCAACAATATCAACTTCGGCTTCAGCACAGCCAACGAGGTTCGCAGACGGTTCATCATACCGCTGTGGAACGTGTACAGCTTCTTCGTCACCTACGCCAACATTGACCATTTCGACCCCGATTCGGTCGAGTTTCCGAGCGTTTCCGAGCGTTCCAATCTCGACAGGTGGATACTGTCCGAACTCCACCAACTTATCGCGGACGTCACTCACAGCCTCGAAAACTTCAACCCCGAAATCGCGGCCCGTCGGTCCGAAGAGTTCGTCGAGTCGCTGTCCAACTGGTACGTGCGCCGCAGTCGCCGACGCTTCTGGAAGAGCGGCCTCCTGGACGGGAAGAAAGGCTCGGCGTCCGGCGAGGACGTGACCGACAAACTCTCCGCATACGCCACCCTCTATGAAACCCTGCTGACCCTCACCAAGCTGCTGGCCCCCATAATGCCGTTCGCAACGGACATCATGTTCCGCAACCTGGTCAACTACTCGCGCGAGAGCGTACATCTCGAGGACTATCCCGTGGCTGACCTGTCGCTGGTGGACGAGAAACTGAACGAGGTAACCCGCCTGGCGCAGCGGGTGTCATCCATGGGCCGCGCTGCGCGCAGCAGGGCTCAGATCAAGGTTCGACAGCCGCTCGAAAAGGTTCTGGTGGAAACGCGCTCCCCCGCCGAGCGCGAACTGCTGCGCTTAGCCGAGCCCCAAATCTTGGACGAACTCAACGTGCAAAAGCTGGAAGACGTTACTGACATCTCCGCTGAAATCCACGCGGGGAAACCTCGTGTCTCGGCAACAGTGGAATCCACAGGTTCTACTGACATATCCCATGAATTCCGCGCGGGGAAACCTCGTGTCTCGGCAACAGTGGAATCCACAGGTTCTACTGACATCTCCGCTGAAATCCACGCGGGGAAACCTCGCGTCTCGGCAATCGTAGAGTCCGTCGTTCGGCCGAACCTGGCGCTGCTCGGCCCGCTGTATGGCAGGCGTGTCGGTGAGGTGCGCCGGGCTCTGGCCGAAGCCGACCCAGAGCAAGTGGCGGGTTTGGTCAACGCCGGACAGAAAGTCTCATTGGGTGAATTCGAGTTGGAGCCTGAACATATCTTGGTTACGACCCAAGACAAACCCGGGCTGAGCAGTATCCTCGGACGCGGGTTACACTGTGGCCGTAACCACCGACGTTACCCCCGAACTGCTGCTCGAAGGACAGGCGCGCGAGCTCGTTCACCGGATCCAGAACATGAGGAGAGACGCCGGGTTCGACATCGCCGACCACATAATCACCTACTACACCGGCGACGACTTAGACGATATTCTGGCTCGTCATGGCGACTACGTGAAGCAGGAGACTCTCAGCGCCGACCTTCTGAAAACCGCGCCGCCGGAGCGCGCCTACACCGAATCCCAGAGCTTCGACGGCTTCAGCGCAACCATCGGACTCATGCCGACCGGGGACTGACTCGTCCGATACGCGTCAAGCGAACGGGGCCGCGCTCATTACCGAGCGCGGCCCCGTTTCTACTCCTCCCCTTGGCAGTGGGCAAGTAGTTTGTACTTTGGCGCACAATGTTGACAGACCCGATTTATCCCTCTATCCTCTTATCCATGAATTATTATTGCATTTCAAAATAAGGACATTGCAAATAGTGATAGATACGATATTTCCACTCAGAGACTGTGAACTGCTCAGCGGGCTGAACGACGCAGAACTATCCAGCATAGCCATCATCTGCACCAGGTTGCGGATGGACGAAGGCGACCGTCTGTTTCTGGAAGGCCACACGGCGGACCGGATATACATAGTTACCGACGGCAGGATAGCTTTGCACAAGAGCCTAGATGACCACCCAGCCCTTTCGCGGCGCAACGCGGCAACCATAGCGTTCTGCCGCCCCGACCAGATAGTCGGTTGGTCGGCTCTGGTAGAACCTTACCGGTACACCCTGTCCGCGACCGCTTGGGAGCCGTCCCAGCTGCTGGTCATCAGGGCGGCGCTGCTGCGTAGGGCGATGGAGCTAAACCCGGAAATCGGCTTCCGAATCATGCGCTCGCTGTCCGCGGTTATGGCGCGCCGCCTCCAGCAAATAGCGCGCGCGCTCACAGTCGTGAGAGAGGGTTCCTCGATGGAGCGAATACAGTAGCAATCCACGATAGCGCCGAACCAAGCTCTGCCGATTTGAGCTACATCAGACAATAGGAGGTGAGACAATGCTGCCGATAGTTCAACTGAGACAAGTGACAAGAGGCGACGTAGAGCGGATAGCCCATTGGCTGACCGATGAAGAAGTAGCGTCCCGCTGGTTCGGCCACTACGCCTGCGGCGACCCGGTGCATCGCGGGTATGAGCCGCGCCTCATGCTCAACGCGAACAATCTGGACTGGGCGCGCGTATTCGACCACAACAGGGGACACCTGATATTCTCGATATACGCTAGGGACGAGGGGCACATCGGGGAGTGCCAGGCCGTGTTCGACGAACATGGAGACGTGGAAATGTCGCTGCTCATTGGCCGCCGCGACCTGTGGCATCGAGGCTTCGGCGCGTCCGCCGCGCTCCAGCTTCTCGACCGCATCTTCTGCGACTACAGCGTCGAGCAGGTCTGGGTCAACGTTCCACAGAACAACGCCGCCGCCCTCAGACTCTTCACCCGGCTCGGTTTCATGCCCATCAGCGACACATCCCTGTGCGTCGCCAGGGACGGGGGCATTCTGAGGGCAACCACCCTCGCCCTGCAAGCCGCCGAATACCATGACCGCAACACCCGGTCCGGAGTCGCGCAGGGGGATCTATCCTCAATCGTGACCGTGACCGGCCTGCCCGGGAGCGGCTCTGAGAATGTCGCCGCCGAGATTGCCAGGCTGATAAAGGCGAAGTCCGTGGACAGGGACGTCATCACCGACGCGCTATCGGCCCATCTGGCGCGCTCTGTCGGAGAGATACAGGCTCTCGAAGCCTCCTATACCTCCATATGGGCGCGAGCGCTCAGGGCGACCCTCGCGCCATGGGAACGGTACGGCGCAATGGACTATTCGGCGCAGATAGTAGGATCGTTCCCGGCGGAATACTATCTGGAATCCGAGCCATTCGACTACCTGACCAAGGAGGCGTACCTGACAGGACTGAAGAAGGTCATACGCGAACTGGTCGCGGACGCTCCCACGACACTGCACGAATACGGAGCGCCGCGATTAATGCCGGAAGACAGACCGACGTTCCATGTGTTTGTTCATATGCCGCTGGAGCGGCGCGCGCGAAAAGCGGAACTCGAAGAGGGCTTCACAACTGACAGAGCTCTCAAGATTCTTAAGCGGGCGGACAGAGAGTTCATCTCCATGCACAAGAACCTGCTTGGCGCGCATCCGTTGAGCGACACGCGGTACGACATGACGGTGAACATGAACCGGCTGTCTGTGGAAAGCGCGGCCCGTATGGTATCCGGCGCGATGACACGCTCCGCCGGAGTCCGCGGTTCCGCTATTCAGAGAACGTTTCAGCCCGCATAGTCGAGCGTAGATCGTAGCCTCTCCTCATAGAGGGCGGTCGGTCCCGAGCTCGTCGAGAAACCACCGGACGGTTATCTCGAAGGCCTCGGGGAAATCTTGGTAGAACCAGTGTCCGCCGCCCTCCAGCTCCGCAAGCCTCGTCCGAGAGGCGGGCAGCGCATCTCTCATCTTCACCGCCGTCTCGTGCGTCAGCAGCGCGCTCTGCCTGCCCCGAACCAGCAGGACGGGACAAGAGATCCGACCCCAGGACTCCCACAGGTCGGGACGTTCGTACTCGGTAACTATCCTGATGTCCGCCTTCCATGCGTAACCCCCGTCCGCGGTCCGTTTGGAGATAGCCGGCATCTGTTTCCTGAGCGCGTCCTCAGGCGTATGAACCCGGCGCGTTCTGAAATACGCCAAGAACTCATCCTGCGTCTGCCACGATTCGGGCTCGCCGACGCTGGCCCGGGTGTCCCTGACCGTCTGGGGATTATACGCGTCCGGATCTATATCCACTATAACGAGCGAGCGAACCCGGTCGGGATGCCGGACGGCGTAGTTCCAAGCGTATCTGCCGCCCGCCGAGTGGCCCACGATTATCATGTCGGTAAGGTCGAGAGCGTCCGCGAGCGCTTCTATATCGGCGACATAGTTATCGAAGCCGTAGCCATTCGGCCCGGCGCGGTCGCTGTCGCCATGCCCTCTGCTGTCCAGGGAGAGTACCCTGTACTCTCCGGACATCGCGCGCGAGAAGATGTCCCAACTTAGAGCGGCGTCGCGCATCCCGTGGAGCAGCAGCATCGGCGGCAGGTTCGCGTTCTCGTAGTCCAGATAGTGAAGACGGACGGGGCCATTGTTGACATATCGGTCGGTCGGCTGCATTCTATGGCCTTTCGCATACTGTTCCGAGCGTAATTCTCAAAGGTCGGAAAGCGCTGACGATAGCTCTAGCGCTCCGCCATTCGAGAGAAATGCGAAACGCCAGCCGTAGTAACTTGGCTGGCGTTAAATAATCTGGTAGCGGGGGCAGGACTCGAACCTGCGACCTTTGGGTTATGAGCCCAACGAGCTGCCGCTGCTCCACCCCGCGATATCCTGGCCTTCAGCCACCAGCAGCCAGTCCTGTGGATGACGACTGCTGATGGCTGTCGACTGTGATTTTCTGAACCCTGTGATTATTCTCTTAGCATAGCATGAGTTAGATAAGCCCGAATGTGGGCCAAGTCCTCGGTCGATTAGTACCGCTCAGCTGAGGCGGTTGCCCGCCTTACACCTGCGGCCTATCTACCCGGTAGTCTCCCGGGGACCTTACTCCCAACCGAAGTTGATTTGGGAAATCTAATCTTGGAGTTGGCTTCGCGCTTAGATGCCTTCAGCGCTTATCGCATCCAGACATGGCTACCCGGCGGCGCTTCTGGCGAAACGACCGGTACACCAGAGGTCTGTCCCTCCCGGTCCTCTCGTACTAGGGAGAGCTCTCCTCAAATTTCCTGCGCCCATGGCGGATAGAGACCGAACTGTCTCACGACGTTCTGAACCCAGCTCGCGTGCCGCTTTCACCGGCGAACAGACGGACCCTTGGGACCTTCTTCAGCCCCAGGATGCGACGAGCCGACATCGAGGTGCCAAACCTCGCCGTCGATGTGAACTCTTGGGCGAGATAAGCCTGTTATCCCCGGGGTAGCTTTTATCCGTTAAGCCACGGCCCTTCCACACGGAACCGTAGGATCACTTTGGCCGACTTTCGTCTCTGCTCGACTTGTAGGTCTCACAGTCAAGCTCCCTTATGCCAATACACTCTAAAGGTGATTTCCATCCACCTTGAGGGAACCTTTGCGCGCCTCCGTTACCTTTTAGGAGGCGACCGCCCCAGTCAAACTGCCCACCTGGCAATGTCTCCACTTTCGGTGGATTAGGGCCGAAACGATAAAAGAGCGGTATTTCAAGAACGACTCCACCACGACTGGCGTCGCAGTTTCTAAGTCTCCCGCCTATCCTACACATTCATAATTCCAGTCCACTGCCAAGCTGCAGTAAAGCTCCACGGGGTCTTTTTGTCCTGCCACGGGTAACCCGCATCTTCACGGGTCTTGCAATTTCACCGAGCCCCTCGTTGAGACAACGCCCAGGTCGTTACGCCATTCGTGCGGGTCGGAACTTACCCGACAAGGGATTTCGCTACCTTAGGACCGTTATAGTTACGGCCGCCGTTCACCGGGGCTTCAATTCAGAGCTTTGGACGAATCCGAACCCCTCCTTTTAACCTTCCGGCACTGGGCAGGCGTCAGCCCCTATACTTCGCCTTTCGGCTTTGCAGAGACCTGTGTTTTTGATAAACAGTCGCCTGGGCCTCTTTACTGCGGCCCGCAAAGGCTTCACCGGCTTGCGGTTACACCCCACGGGCACCCTTTCTCCCAAAGTTACAGGGCCAAGTTGTCGAATTCCTTAACGAGGGTTCACTCGAACGCCTCGGGACTTTTACCCCAGTCTACCAGTGTCGGTTTGCGGTACGGACACCAAATTCTCTGGCAGCGAAGCTTTTCTTGGCGGTATAGGTTCAACGTCATTTCCCAGGGCTCTGGCCCTAAGATTTTCAGCTCCCTCAGCTCGTGCGCCGGAGCGGATTTGCCTACTCCGGCATGGCCTTCAGAGCCAAACGCGCGGTATCCAGTCGCGCGCGACGCCTACCTTTCCGCGTCCCTCCTCTGCTTTATAACAAGAAATCAGTGGTGCAGGAATTTTGACCTGCTGTCCATCGCCTTCGCTGTACGCTACGGCTTAGGCCCGACTTACCCTACGACGATCAACGTTGCGTAGGAAACCTTAGACTTTCGGCGTTCTGGATTCTTACCAGAATTAACGCTACTCATGCCGGCATTCTCACTTCCCAGCGCTCCACCGAGGTTCACACCTCGACTTCGATGCTCTGGCAACGCTCCCCTACCATCCGCTTAGCGCGGATCCGCGGCTTCGGTGGTGAACTTCAGCCCCGTTACATTTTCGGCGCAGGATTCCTCGACTAGTGAGCTATTACGCACTCTTTAAAGGGTGGCTGCTTCTAAGCCAACCTCCTAGCTGTTTTGGGAACCCCACTTCCTTTCACACTTAGTTCACACTTAGGGACCTTAGCCTGCGGTCTGGGCTGTTTCCCTTTCGCCAATGGAGCTTATCCCCCACTGACTCACTCCCAAGAAACATCTGAGGGCATTCGTGGTTTGGTTGGGGTTGGTAGGTTCACACCCCCTAGCCCATCCAGTGCCCTACCTCCCTCAGACTATCGTTGAGGCTGTACCTAAATACATTTCGGGGAGAACCAGCTATCTCCGGGTTCGATTGGCATTTCACCTCTACCCACAGCTCATCCCAGCCTTTTGTACCAGAC
The DNA here is from genome assembly GCA_965214185.1 of Dehalococcoidia bacterium. Taxonomy (GTDB): domain Bacteria; phylum Chloroflexota; class Dehalococcoidia; order Lucifugimonadales; family UBA1123; genus VXRN01. Next base: position 85,756 of record CBDCBF010000002.1, read on the forward strand.
ACGGGTTCGGCCCTTCACTCGACATTACTCGAGCTTCAGCCTGGCCATGGGTAGCTCACCCGGTTTCGGGTCTAATCCAAACAACATCGCGGCTCTAGGCCGCTCGCCGCCCTATTCGGACTCGCTTTCGCTTCGGCTCCGGGACTCGTATCCCTTAACCTTGCTGCAAAGATTAACTCGCCGGCTCATTCTTCAATAGGCACGCAGTCAGCCGTTCAAAACGGCCTTCCACGGCTTGTAGGTCAACGGTTTCAGGTCTATTTCACTCCCCATCTGGGGTACTTTTCACCTTTCCCTCACGGTACTGGTTCACTATCGGTGGCCAAGAGTACTTAGCCTTGGAGAGTGGTCTCCCCAGCTTCCCACAAGATTTCACGTGTCCCGTGGTACTCAACAACACGCCGGGAGTCCCTCGCCTTTCGCCTACGGGACTTTCACCCTCTTCGATCGTCCTTTCCAGGAACATTCGGCTAGGCGGCGGATTTCTTACTCCCCGCTCCCTACTGAGAATGGAGCGGACGTGTGTTGCAACACCTGACAGACATAGGCTCTCATACCACTAAGCCAGCCAGGTTTGGGCTATTCCCTTTTCGTTCACCACTACTCAGGGAGTCTCGGTTGATTTCCTTTCCTCGGGTTACTTAGATGTTTCAGTTCACCCGCTTACCTCTCGCTCAATGCGAGTCCTTTGGTATGACCCAAAGTGGGTTTCCCCATTCGGGAATCCTCGGTTAAGCTCACTAGACAGCTGACCGAGGCTTATCGCAGTCTTGCCACGCCCTTCTTCGGCCCTTGGCCCCTAGGCATCCACCGTTGACCCTTAGTAACTTGGCCCACATTGGGGCCTATCTAACGATAAAATTGCTGTTACTAAGAGACAGGATTCAGTTGTTAATGTACTCTCGCCGGCCAGTTGGCCGACTTACGCTCTGAGCGGGACAATTGAATTGCTTCGGCTTTCACGCCGCCTCAACCATCCGACTCAGCAGTAATCAAAGATTATACAGACGATACTTTACAACGTCAAGGGAAATTTTGAAGGTATTCCAGATACGCGAGGATATGCTCCAATGGTCAGACAACGCGCCTACAGAGACGATCTCCAATGTCCTCACTGCGGCTCCAACCGGCTGCCTGAAGACGGACGCTCACCAGGCAAGCGAACATACCGCTGTCGAGTCTGTGGCCATCGCTTCACTCCCGATGAAGTTGAGTCGGCCGGTTCGCTCACGCTAAGGGATATTCCAAGAGCGTTCGGATGCTGAGAGACTCGATGGCCTCGGTGTGTCTGAGACTGGGGCATATCTAATGCCAACACGTGTTGAGAATGCCAGAAGATTGGAGAAACGAATATTCTTTCGATGGGGATATACAATCCAATCAACTCGCTGTAAACTCACTGTTGATAAACGAAAACTTATAATCGGCTGACTGAGGAGGCCCACTCAATGCACCTGCTCGAAGTACTCAATCCCGTGGGACAGCAGCGCGGGCTGCTGGACGCCATTACTATAAGCGAAAGGCCCCAAACGCTCGAGAACAAGACCGTCGGACTGCTCTGGAGCGGCACGCACGGCGGCGACCTCGCGCTCAGACGGACGGGGGAGATGTTACAGGAGCGATTCGACAACGTCTCTGTCAATTTCTACACCGGCGGCAACTATCCCGCGCCGCCTCCGATAGTTCAGCAGGCTGCCAGGGAGTGTGATGTGGTCATCGGAGCGACCGCCGATTGAGGGACCTGCGCGTCGTGGATGGTCCACGACATGATAGAGATCGAGAAGACGGGCAAGCCCGCCATCCCGATTGTTTCCGGACGCTTTGAGGAGGACGCGATCGCCAGCTCCCGCGCCTTCGCTATGCCCGACCTCCAGTTCGTGATAGTGCCGCGCATATACCGCAACCTGGCACCCGAACTCTGCGTAAGCCAGACCGAGGCCGCCATAGACGATATAGTCGAGGCGCTCACTGTTGATCAGGGACACGCCCGCAGAGAGCGCGACTCCGCTACGCCTACCGAACGCTTCGAGGGCGAAGACAGGTGGGACGCTATTCTCAGGATGAACGAACAATGGTTGATGCGCGATTGGGGCGACTCGCTCATACTGCATCCACCCACGCCGGAGGCAGTCGCTGAACTGGTAGCCGGAACCGCGCTAGACCCGCATGAGCTGGTCTGCGATATGCCGCCCGGATTCGGCCTCGCTACCGTCGAAAAGATAGCCATCAACGCCGCTATGGCCGGGGCGTCCCCAGAGCATATGCCCGTTATAATCGCGGCGGTCAAGGCGCTTTCCCAAGTTGGGGCGCATGGCGGGAAATCGCTTCTCATGTCCACAAGTCCGCACGCCCCGATGCTCGTCGTCAACGGCCCCATAGCCAAAGAACTCGGCGTCAACCCGCGTTCCGGCCTCGGGCCGGGGCGCGACAACCGGGTCAACATAACGATTGGAAGGGCATTCTCACTGTGCCTACGCAACCTTGGATATTGGTATCCCGGCCAGATGGATATGGACACTATCGGCACGACCCGAAAGTTTGTGCACTGCGTAGCCGAGAACGAGGATATGAGTCCCTGGCAGCCGTTCCACGTTGACCAGGGTTTCGCCCCGGATGAAAGCGCTGTGAGCGTCTTCATAACCGACGGCGAACTCGATGTGCAGGACCAGGGCAACACCTCCGCCGACGGCCTGCTCAAGACTATCGCGTACGGCTCCACCTTCGGCACAAGGGGAATGGGCGCGAGTCATGGCGCCGAGCGGCTTATCTTCATGCCGCCGGACGTGGCCCGACCCGTCGGCGCAGAGGGCTTCTCCAAGATGGAGACAAAGCAGTTCATCCATTTCCACGCCAACGATAGCCTAGGCAAGATGATTCAGTATATGCCCATAGATGACGCTCGGGTCGGACAGCAGTGGCGATGGCTTGAAGGTCTGACCGAGCGAGAGCGGCTGGATATAACCGTCCCAGTGCTGGAGAGCGTTGACCGCTGGTACATTGTCGTAGTCGGCGCGGATAGAGCTAAAACGCTCGTAATGCCCACGGGCGAGGGAGCTTCCACGGTTGGAATTGACCAGTATAGACCCTAGTCGCTTGCAATGACTCAGAATAAGAACGGTCTCCACCAATCAGTTAGGCAGAGACCGTTCTTATTCTATCCCGACGCGGCGACTTCAGGTCGGCGCACTAGGTCTGGTTCTCGTATAATTCGTACCATCCTGAGCCGAAGATAAGCCCGTCGCGCTTAACGACCCATGAATGTTTTTGCCTGCTCTCCCCGCTGGTAGGGTCAGTGAAGACGTAGGGGACCCACTTGCCGTCCTCTGTCGCGGCGAGCATATCAGGTCCGAAGACGTAGCCTGTGGCGTCCGTGCCGATAGGCCCGTTCAGGTTCTGTCCGCGAATCTCGGGGTCGTAGTGTCCGACGACCTCGCCGTCCTCGGCGACTACGAAGACATACCATTGCCCATCAAGGCTGTCGGGCTTGTTGACGGCTTCCAGTACCGTTTCCAGTCCGTCCTCTTGATACATATCCAGCGCCGCGTCCACCACATACTCCGTATAGCTGGCGGGGTCCGTGTACCATCCTGAGCCGAAGATAAGCCCGTCGCGCTTAATGACCCATGAGTGCTTCGATTCTAGTTCGCCGGTAGCCGGATTGTTGAAGACGTAGGAGACCCACTTGCCGTCCTTTGTCGCGGCGAGCATATCAGGTCCGAAGACGTAGCCTGTGGCGTCCGTGCCGATAGGCCCGTTGAGGTTCTGTCCGCGAATCTCGGGGTCGTAGTGTCCGACGACCTCGCCGTCCTCGGCGACTACGAAGACATACCATTGCCCATCAAGGCTCTCCGGTTTGTTGACGGCTTCCAGTACCGTTTCCAGTCCGTCCTCTTGATACATATCCAGCGCCGCGTCCACCACATACTCCGTATAGCTGGCGGGGTCCGTGTACCATCCTGAGCCGAAGATAAGCCCGTCGCGCGACCCATGAGTGCTTCGATTCTAGTTCGCCGGTAGCCGGATTGTTGAAGACGTAGGAGACCCACTTGCCGTCCTCTGTCGCGGCGAGCATATCGGGTCCGAAGACGTAGCCTGTGGCGTCCGTGCCGATAGGCCCGTTCAGGTTCTGTCCGCGAATCTCGGGGTCGTAGTGTCCGACGACCTCGCCGTCCTCGGCGACTACGAAGACATACCATTGCCCGTCAAGGCTCTCATCCGAGTTGTAGTAGGCAAGCGTATCGTCCAGACCGTCGGCTTCGTACCGCGCGATTGCGCTGTCCACGAAGAACTTGGTGTATGCGGCGGGGTTCGATCTGTACGGAATGGACGCCACCACGCCGCGCGCTATCTCTTCCACCTCCGCGGCGCTAAGTCTAGGTTCGGGCGGGATGGGCGGCGGCATAACCGGAATGACAGCCCGCGCTATCTGTTCCACGTCCGCGCGGGTCAGCGCCGGATCTGGTTCTTCCATACCCGCCATAGCGTCCCGTATAGCCTGTTCCATATCGGCGCGCGTGAGCGTGGGTTCAGGTTGCGGCATACTGTCCATCGCGGCCTGTATCATCGCATCCACGTCCGCCCTGGTTAGGCCGCCGTCGCCAGGGGTCATGGCGGCCATATCGGCCATAGAATCCCGCATTATCGCTTCGACGTCCTCGTAGGTGAGACTGTCGGCGACTGCCTCCCGCACTATTCGCTCGACTTCGGAGCGCTCGAGTCCGGGTTCAGGCGCGTTCGCTATCTCCTCGCGGACTATGTTCCGCACATCGTCGTGGGATAGGCTCGCTCCAGCGTCGGTATCAGTTTCGTCTCCGCAAGCTATCGCCAAAACCGAAATGAGAGCGGCCGCGGCCGCCAGTGTGATTGTTTTGAACACCCTGTTCGCTATCATATACCCTTCCTCCCAATGTCGAAAATACGCGCCTGCCGAGAGCGTATCGAAAGGTGTGTCTAACTTAGCAAAACGAGGGTTTAAGATTCCACTAAACTAGGGACCTGCGTAGATCCCCTTTCCGCTTGTGGAAAAGATAGGTGAGGATGTTCGATTCGGCGCGGGCCATCGCTATGCAATGGACGCCGGCGCTCTTAAGAGAAGTCGAACTCCGTTCCTACAGACTCTTCCAACGCGCGCTGATAGACGTAGTGGGCGGCGGATATGTCCTGTATGGACAGTCCCACGCTCTTGAACAGAGTGATTTCGTCGTCGCTTTCGCGTCCGGGCTTGGCGCCGGTGATGAGCTCGCCTATTTCGCCGTATATATCGTCGGGGGACATAGCTCCTTCCTCAATGGGAATCTGAACGTCGCCCGCCTCCGCTAGACAGGCATCTACTTGGTCGCATACTAGCTTCGATTTCACTATTGTCTTCGTGTCAAGCTCTCTGACCCCGACCGCATGGGAGCCTATGCCGTTGATGTGAAGGCCGGGCTGCAGCCAGTCGCCGTCAATTATCGGGGTGACGGCCGTGGTCGCGGTGGATAGGATGTCCACGCTCCGAACGAGTTCCTCGCCTGAAGCGGCCGTTTCCACCGGAATGCCAAGAAGTTCGGAGCAGCTTTCGGCGAACTCTCTCTGGGCTTCGGGCGGGTCGAGCGAGAATATAAGGGCCTTCTCCAGCTCCGCGCCGGCGGTCATTCCCCAGAGCTGGGTTCTGGCCTGCACGCCCGCGCCCATCACGCCCGCGACCTTCGAGTTTTCGCGCGCGAGATACTTGGTGGCGAGTCCGGTCACCGCCCCTGTTCTCATGGCGGTGATGTATCCGCCGTCCATGACGGCTATCGTCCGTCCTGTCTCGCTGTCCATCAGGACTATGGTGGCAAGTGTAGCGGGCAGACCGTGAGCGGACGGGTTATCCTTGTACACTGTTACCGATTTGACGCCGAGCGCGCCCATGCTCTTCAGCTGGGCAGGCATGAAGGCGTACCAGCCGTTCACGTCGGCGTCGGCGACGGCGGTGCGCTGAGGCATAACCGCCGAGCCGGTGGCAAGTTCGCCAAAAGCTCGCTCCAGTATCTCTATCATCTTGTCCATATCCAGCAGACCTTCTATCGTCTGCCTGTCGAGTAACAGCGCCATGATGGGAATCTCCAAAATATTAGGATGTGGGGATGCCGAAAGTGTAGCCGAGCGCGTGCCGAGCGTCAACGAAAAGCGTTTTACCGCAGGGTATTTCGACCATCCTGACGGCAATAGTCCGAGGGGCGGCGCGGGCTTACAGCTTTTCTTCCCGATAGCGGACGCTGTGTTCTTCTCGCCGCGCATCCCCGATGCGGTTTCTCTGCGCCGCTATCGGATTGGGCGGGACGGCCGATTCATGTGGATTGATTTATGCAGGATCAGGTGAGGACTGGCGCGGTTTCAGGTGGAAAAATCGCCTGTAATTCACCTGCAACGGCCTGTAGCGGCAGGGTAAAAATTTCGGAATTACGTACTTGATGATCCCTGATCTGTAAGAATCGCCCTGTATGTAATTCCCCATAAAGGGAGTGTTGGGACGCCAGTTAAGGAAAGCCGAAAGAGCGGAGGCCATAAGTATATCAGACGCGCCCCCAATCTGGCTATCCTCAGAATCAGGATTAGGCGGATTCCGACCAATTCCAAACGCGCCAAACAGCCGTCCCTAAATCCTCCGCTCCTTGACCACCGCAGATATCTATGACTTTGAGGTCCGACAGATAATAAAACCGGATGCCAAGTCCGCCGCCGGCCATCAGCGCGTCACCAGGAATCACCCCTCGCTCCATATTCTCGTATGGCTTCCAGATACGCAGAAGTAGGCCGCCACCAGCACAACAAAAGGCGCAATCAGGTACGCCGGTTCCCGCCAGTCCAGCCGCAGCCGGCCGAAGTCCACACTGCAAAGGTGGCGCAACCCCAGCGCCATCCGTCCGGTCAGACGGAAGATCCACCACAGCAGTGCGCCAATGGTTCCGGCGGTGAAGGCCACCGACAGCCACGGCGCCGCAGCTTCCGGGGGAATGCCCAATGTACGCCAGATGAAGGCCAGTTCCAGCGTCCACAGGAAGTTGGAGTAGCCCTCGACCCGCTCGCCGGGGTTGAAGACCAGCCCGTGGCCTTCCAGCAGGTTGCGGACGTAGCGGAAGTTGATGAAGGCGTCATCGGTCAGGAACCAGGAGACCGCGGCCAGCCAGCCCAGCAGCGCCAGCCAGGGCAGGCAGGTCAGGATGACTGCCAAGCCGGGTTTCGACTTTCCGGCTATATCCGCCATCCGCATACGGGAACTGCTACTCAACAAGGCGAATCTCCCCCTCCCAAGTCCGTCCCTCGCCCGGAATGTACTGCCCGGTCCTGATTTCGGCGATGCCATATTCCGGCAACGGAACTTCCGCCATGCATATCCCGGTGGTTATCAAGCTATGGCGGTAAAAGTTAGAGTCGAGGTTGTCGAAACCGTATTGCTTGCGATGGCCGGGCAGGTCGTTCACGTCAACCGGGTACAGGTGCAGGAAGAGCTTTGCGCTAGCATCTCCCTCTCCGCACTGTTCCCTAACATAGACGAGGCGGTTCTCGATGAGGTACACGTCGAAATCGGATCGGATTGCCGGTTGGCGGTCAGCGACCAGCTTTGCCATGTAACTGCTGGCCGCGGTGGTCTCAACCCGAACCGGATGCGTGGCGCCGTGGGGCATCACAAGCGTGGCTACGCATAACCCTGTTTGCGTTTGCACCCAGGATTTGGCTACAGTTTCATCCCTTGGACCGGCCCACGACCATACTACTAGTTCGTCCGGCGCACAATTTCTGGCGAACGCTTGCGCTATCTGCCCGTCCACAATCAGCCCGACGCCATCCGCTTGATAGTCGAAATGCGGCGTCATCCTTTCCCAAAACTCGGCAGTGGCCCCAATATATTCAACCGGCTCAACGGCCCAGAGTTGGAACGCTGTTATATGCTTCGTGCGGCTCCGGTAGAAGTATGGCCCCTCATACAGCGTGTTATCGAAGTTGCGACTGATCCGCCAAGTATTGGCGTAGTGGGTTGTACCGAACTTTTGATGCAAAGTTTGGGCATAATCGTCCAGATCATAAACTCCACCCCCATACACCCGAAGGGGGATATATTGGCGCAAAAAGTCATAGTTATTCACCAGTCCGTCCAAGTTCACTACCGGAAAGTCTGAAAAGTACCCCACAACGCCAGCATCCCATGACCCGACTACGGCGCCGTCGGGAAGTATGCGGTTCATAACCAGAGTTCCTTCGTAAGTCGCCGATAGCCACTCAATACTAACGCTTTTCCTCCAGTCAACATAGCCAAACGGATTAGTGAAATCCGTCCTTACGAGCAGGATAACCGCGCCGACAATGACAATGCCCACGCTCAAAACGTCGGCCGCATACTGCGACCTCGGCGTGATGAAACGCCGGATGAAGTATATGGCTACGTAGCAGGAGATTGGAACAATCAAGGCTATCATCAGGTAGGCCGGAACGAAATACCAGGAATAGCCTGCCCAGCGTGGGGCAAGGGTAAAAACCGTCTGCCCGAACTTTGCCAAGTGCCCCGCCGCCAAACTGAAAGGCGCCACCAGAAAGAACAGCAGAAGCCAGTCCTCCCTGCGGCGGGAATGGCGAACAAACCACCAGACCAGCGGAAGGCAAATGCAGAATCCCAGGGACATCAGCAGAATCCTGTAATTGAAAGCGTCAATTTGCAGCACGTTCAAGAGGTTCTGGACGAAGCTGTATCCACCACCTACCCTTTCCCAGTGGAACTGCGACCACGCCTGCTTGGTCGCGCCGCTCACCGGCACGATGCCGCCAAAGACCAGCCCGTTATAGGCGAAGTAAACCAGGATGCCGGCAACTGCGCCAATTACTGGAACGTATATTCGGGGAGGGGGGGGGTAAATCGTATTATCGTTTTCAGGGACGCGCCAGCCGCCCGCTCCTGCCACGACCATTCGATGACCAGCAGCGCAACGGTGGCCGCCAGCGATATGGCGACGTACTCCAAACGCGCCCAGGGCAGGGCGAAAGCAACGGCGGCCAGCGGCCACCGCCACCGCGCCGGGTTCCGGGCATACAGCAGCAGGGTCAGAAAGAGCAGCCCCAGCATAAACAGCGCCGCCGCCGCTTCCAATCCAAGAAACAAGGCGCGGTATTGGTAGAGGGTCGGCAGTGCGGCGAACAGCAGCAGCCAGGGCAAACGCGCCAACCATGCAGCTATAACGACCAGCGCAACAGCCCCGGCGACGAGCATAATCTCGAACGCCTTGATGCCGAACAGCGCGGCTTCCTTGTCAAATACCCAGTAGAATGGGGTGATGAGGATCAGCCAGAGGGGATGATAGCCGTTGGTCTGGGTGATGCCGCCGTCGAAGGTGGAAAATTTGCCATCGGCCAAGTGGTAAGCTATCTGGAAGTAATAGAAAGAATCATCGGTATTCGCGCCAAGAACATCAATGAGGTCGAAGTTCGCCAGCATATACAAGGCAAACCCGGCGCCATAGGCCAGGATGCCAGCGAGAAACAGGACGAACAGGGCGCGCCGGAGATTATTCAGTGTAAGGCCTTGCCGGCCATTCCCGTTACTGTTCAAGACGAGCTCCTCTATTGTCGGAATAACGAAGGGTCATTCTGCCCTTACTGCGCCAACTCCGAGAAGATATACCACTATTCCGATGGCCGTCGCCACCGTTGCGCCGATTGCAAGCGGATGTTCCGCTGGTGGAGTCGAAAGCACACGCAGTTGTACCTTGACGGTTGCGCCTTACGGGAGAACATTGACCGAGGCGACGCAGCCGACACGCTGTTGAACGTGTGCATGACCCCGGCGGGATGCTGTCCTACCGGGAGTTGACGGCATGACGATGCTAGACGCTATTTTGGGAGTTACCGAGCGTCCGTACTTGGACCGAGTACGAGCGCGGCCCTTCGTTAAGTGGGCCGGCGGCAAACGCTCGCTGATACCGGACATCGCCCGTCGGTTGCCAGAACGCATGAGTGAGATTTACTGGGAGCCGTTTGTTGGCGGCGGGGCGGTGTTCTTCGCATTGGACAGTCTGATTGGGAACGCCCGCCTGTATGCGGAACCGCCCTTCGTGATTCACGAGGTATCCGCCCCGCGCAACATCAACTGCAAGGCGGGAGAACGGGGCGACGCCGGCGAACTGCTAATTACGACCTACGAGCCGCCGGTCTATGACACGCCCGCGAATTGAAGGCAACCGGATGGGCAGCAACTTGGAGCAATCCGTTGAACGGCTGTTGCTGCAAGCGGGTTATGACGCCGTTCCCTCTGCGCCATTGTTCTTTGCCCTTCGGGACTTGGACCAGGCCATCTATGCCCGGCAGTGTGAAACGGGGCGGGACATCTACGGCCATCGCCGGCGGGTTGACTTCATCCTGTACCATCCCCGCAAGTGGCCTGACTCCTTGGTGATTCAATGCAAATGGCAGGCGTCCGGTGGAACGGTTGATGAGAAGTTTCCCTTTGAGGTTCTATCGCTCAACGCGGACGGCGGCCCTGCTATCATCGTCTTGGATGGCGGCGGGTATCGGCGCGGAGCCGAACAGTGGCTACGCGGCCAGGCGGGAAACAACCGGCTGATCCACGTTTTCAGCCTGGGCGATTTCCAGCGGTTCGCATCGCGGGGCGAACTATAGGATCGCCTTGTATATAATTCCAAAAATTTCGAGGGCTTGCGGGGTTTCCTGTCATAATTTCCGCTTTATGTTGTCTGCAAGTTCGTCGCCAGTTCTCAGATATAATGTTCTTATTGTAGCAGAGGATGTGATTGGCGTGTAGTGGGATTTGAGAGGGCGGATGCTGGTTGTCCGGGCAAGAGACTGCGGCTATGGGAGGAGGGTGAGGGCCTGCAAGTCGGATAGTCGAATGAGTTCGGCTTTCCGGAGAATCCGTTGTGAACTCGAGGAATGTGGAATACGATGTAAACTGAAGGTTATCCGCAGCGCCGCGATAAAGACAAAGGAGGCCGGAAGATGCTGTCCAATCTCTCAAACGATACGGAGATCCCGCGCCCGATAACTCTTTTCAGAAGGATGGGCGATGAATACAGGGACATAGTGGTCAGGGATGTCTTGAATAGGCGGAGCGAAACATCCCGCACTACGCGGAATGCGTTCGACTCGGCTGTGAACGAGACGCTGACCGCTCAGGATATCCCGCAATTTCCAAGACAGCCTGCTAGAGCCGCTCCGGGTATGCTGCTGGCGCCGGTCTTGCGCGCGGTGCGCTGTTCGAACGCGCTTGCGTGCGCGACTTTAAGGGTGTGGGCGGAATCTCATAAGTCGCTGGAGGATGTGGTATCGGAGCGGCTGGGGGAGATAGGGGTGGAGGCGGAGTATCCCGATTTTCTGAACAATAGGTTCAGGGGGCATTTACCGAGCGATGAGTGGGAACGCGAGACAGACACGCTGGTTGAACTCCATGGCGATCTGGACAGAGACGATGTTGCGCTGATGCTCTGTTATGTGTCCGGCAAAATGCCGTATACCGGAGAGAGTGAACGGGTGGGTGATGATGAGAATGTGGACAGTCGTATCCTGAATGGGACTATTGAGTATCTGGAGTCTCTTTCCCCAACCTCGCCGGAGTGGGATAGGACGATACCCGCGTTCGCCAAGAAAGTGGAGGAGATAGTTGGCGCGAAAGAAGAGGAGCGCAATCGAGCGGTCGCTCTGGATTCATCCATTGCTGAAATCGGCAACGAGTTTTCGGGTGAACTCGCATATCTTGAATTGGGAATCGGCGCTTGGTCTGCGACGAGCCTTTCATCGGGCGAAGATATGGCCGAGGCGTTGGGTGTGTCCGAAGAGCTTCGCTCCGCCCTATCCGAGTATCGCGCTCTTCGGGGAAGTCCCCGTCCCGTCAACAGGATTCAGGAGAGGGAACGCAGGGGTAGAAACGACGCGCTTGAAGATAGGATTGATAGTCTGTCGGATAGAGTAAACAGATTAATGTTCGGCGAGCCGATGCCTGAGGATGACCCGTCGGGCAAACTTGTTCGCTCTGAAAAGCGGTCCGAAGCCGCCGGCTCCGCGACGGAATCATCCCGAGCGCTGCGAGAGGGTACGGCTCCCGTCCCACGCAGTCCGGAGGCTTTCTCTGAATTGGAGAATGAACAACCCTATCACGAGAATATATCCGCGCAATTGGAGAATGAGGAACTGGAACGGGAGAACGAGTCGCTGCGGGACGAGGTTCAGAATCTGGAGAGCGAGAACCAATCTCTGCGCGCGGATGTTCACAGGCTGGAGAGTGAGAACCAAACGCTGCGACTCGACAAGGAGGATCTCAAGCGCGAGATGCGCGCGGAGTTGAACAAGAGCAGGGACGAGGTGGCGCGCCTGCGGTTCACATATGACGAGGAACGCAACATCCCCCGTCCCGCGCTAGAGGATGTGCCTGCTCATATAGAGAGTGTGGACGACGCGGTCAGGTATGCGCGGGAGATGTTTTCGGACAGGCTGCTTTTGAAGACCAACTCTAAATCTGTGGTTAAAGATAATCCGTTCGAGAAGCCGGAAGACGTCTGGCGCGCCCTGCAGTGGCTGGCCACCATATATCACAGCGCGAAGATGGGGGAGTTGAGCGTCCCCGACTTCGACCATTCGCTCCGGGAGATGTGCGGGTGGTGGTACAAGAGCGACCAGCATGAAACGACACGGAATAAGTATAGGGATTGGTACACGACGCGTGTGAACGGAGATAGACGGTGGCTGCTTGAACACATAGGCACCGGCTCGAGCAAGGACGCTCGCCACACTATTCGGATAGCCTTCGACTGGGAGAAGGATGAGAAGATGGTGGTGGTCGGCTTCATCGGGCAGCACCAGCGCACAGACGCAACATGACTTCCCAGTCGCTAAGGTGGTATATTTCATGCGCGGGGAAGGACTTTCGGTATGTCGGCTGAGTTTTGGGCAATCATAGGCGTGGGCGTGGGTATAACCACGATAGTCAGCGCACTGTTCACGCTCCTCAATATGCGGATCTCCGATTTGAGGAAGGATGTAAGGGATATGGGTGAGGAGATAGTTCGTTCAGAGGCGCGGGTGAGCGACAAGATTGACGCTGTTGAGGAGAGGCTAAGGGAAGATTTGCGACAGACTGAAGCCAAGATAGACGGCGTTGACGCCCGGCTTCGCGTGGTGGAACAGGGCCAGGCTAGGGTGATAGGGGCGGTGGATATGTTGCAGACCATCGTGGTGGCGACGCTGCGAGGCGAGGAGGTCGGCGCGGACTAGCGGAGGCCGGACGCAATCACGACACAGGAGACGATATGAAGGCTGTGTGTATAATCGGGCCGTCTATCCGCTGACTGCTGCGGGGAAGGACTTTCGGTATGTCGGCTGAATTTTGGGCAATCATAGGCGTGGGCGTAGGTATAACCACGATAGTCAGCGCACTGTTCACGCTCCTCAATATGCGGATCTCCGATTTGAGGAAGGATGTAAGGGATATGGGCGAGGAGATAGTTCGTTCAGAGTCGCGGGTAAGCGACAAGATTGACGCTGTTGAGGAGAGGCTAAGGGAAGATTTGCGACAGACTGAAGCCAAGATAGACGGCGTCGAAGCTAGGCTCGAAGCCAAGATAGACGGCGTCGAAGCTAGACTCGAAGCCAAGATAGATGGCGTTGAGACCGGGCTCGGGGCTAGGATAGATGGCGTTGACGCCCGACTTCGCGTGGTGGAACAGGGCCAGGCTAGGGTGATAGGGGCGGTGGATATGTTGCAAACCATCGTGGTGGCGACGTTGCGAGGCGAGGAGGTCGGCGCGGACTAGCGAGGCCGGACGCAATCACGACACAGGAGACGATATGAAAGCTGTGTGTATAATCGGGCCGTCTATCCGCTGACTGCTGCGGGGAAGGACTTTCGGTATGTCGGCTGAGTTTTGGGCAATCATAGGCGTGGGCGTGGGTATAACCACGATAGTCAGCGCACTGTTCACGCTCCTCAATATGCGGATCTCCGATTTGAGGAAGGATGTAAGGGATATGGGCGAGGAGATAGTTCGTTCAGAGGCGCGGGTGAGCGACAAGATTGACGCTGTTGAGGAGAGGCTAAGGGAAGATTTGCGACAGACTGAAGCCAGACTCGAAGCCAAGATATATGGCGTTGAGACCGGGCTCGGGGCTAGGATAGATGGCGTTGAAGCTAGGCTTCGCGTGGTGGAACAGGGCCAGGCTAGGGTGATAGGGGCGGTGGATATGTTGCAGACCATAGTGGTTGCGACGCTGCGAGGCGAGGAGGTCGGCGCGGACTAGCGGAGGCCGGACGCAATCACGACACAGGAGACGATATGAAGGCTGTATATATAACTGAGCATGGCGGGACCGAAGCGCTGACCTATGGGGACCTCCCGGAGCCCCGGGTCGGCCCCAACGATGTTAAGGTGCGAGTCCGCGCCGCCACGCTGAACCGGCTTGACGTATATACTCGCGCGGGCGTAAGAGGCACGCGGCGGCGCAACTTTGACGGGCCGCATATTCTGGGCGGAGACGCGGCGGGCGAGATTGTGGAAATAGGTTCCGAGGTTCGGGGTCGGGAGACGGGCGAGCGCGTCGTGGTCAACCCGCGTATGACCTGCAACCAGTGTCGCTTCTGCTCGTCCGGAGAGGACGAATTCTGCCAGAATTCAGGTATGCTGGGCTCGTCGAGGAGCGGTAGCTACGCGGAGTTCGTGAGCGTGCCTTCGACCAGCGCTGTTTCTATCCCGGAATCGTTGTCGTTTGATGAGGCCGCTTCCCTGCCTACTGTCTATCTGCCGAGTTGGACTATCTTGGCGCGTAAGGGCGCGCTGAAGCCGTGGGAGACGGCGCTGGTGCTGTCGGCGTCCGCCGGTGTAGGAACGGCGGGAATACAGGTCGCCAAACGCGTCATCGGCGCGACGGTAATAACCACCACCAGCACCGACGAGAAGGCGGAGCGCGCCAGAGAGATAGGCGCCGACTACGCTATCAACTACTCCACAGAGGACATAGCGGAGCGAATCAGGGAGATAACCGGCGGGCGCGGAGTTGACGTGGTTCTGGACCACGTGGGCGCGGATTTCTGGCCTGCCGCTATGCGCTCGCTAGCGGTCGGCGGACGGTACGGCATATGCGGCGTCACCACCGGATATCGCGCCGAACTGCAGATGGGCGCTATGTTCACCCGCTATCAGACTGTCTTCGGCGTGTTCATGGGCCGCAAAGAGGATATGCGCCAGATAGTCGGGATGGCGGGGCGCGGCCTGATTCGCGGCATTGTCCACCAGACTTTCCCCCTACAAGACGCCGCCAAAGCCCACGAGGTTATGGAGAGCCGCGACTTTTTTGGGAAGCTGGTTCTGAACATTCCGTAGGTTGCCGCGTTCGCGCGGGGATATACCATGCGCCGCGAACAGGATAGGCCTTGTGGCCGGATCGGACATTCTGCCGGCGTCGTCGCGTGAGACGGAGCGGGTCATAGCCAACGCCGCGCCGCTCGACCGAATTCCCCATTGCCGGACGCCCCGCAGGCTGTCGCGGGGTTCGGCGTCTGTGGCGTATCGAGATGAAAGTGGGTAGAATGGCGGCAGTATCGGTCGCGGCCATGATGAAGCCGCGCAATCTATTTTCGGAGCGTCATAACACCATGAATCTGATTGTATCGCTAATCGCGCTTGTCATTCTCGCGTTCGCCGCCTTCGCGTGCGGTTTGGTATCGGAGCCTGAACCGACACCCACGCCCGCGCCGACACCCACATCCGCGCCTGTACAACAGGCTCAGCCCACCGCGGCGCCGGCGAAACAGGCTCAGCCCACTCCCACGTCCGCGCCGCCGGCTCAGAGCGTCCCCAAGCAGTGGGACTCGCCGCCCGCGATGTCCATAGATACGTCTAAGAAGTACAGCGCTGTTTTCGAGCTTGAGAAGGGCGCGGAGTTCGAGGTGGAACTGTATGCGGACAAAGCGCCGAGGGTGGTCAACAACTTCGTCTTCCTCGCTCGCGAGGGGTTCTATGATGGCGTTATGTTCCACCGGGTGCTGGAAGGGTTCATGGCGCAGACCGGAGACCCGACCGGCACAGGAAGTGGCGGTCCTGGCTACCGATTCGAGAGCGAGTTCCATCCTGACCTGAGGCATGACAGCGCGGGCATATTGTCTATGGCGAACGCGGGCGGCATAGCGACAAACGGCAGCCAGTTCTTCATCACTTTCAGGGAAACCGGCTTTCTGGACTACCTCAATCCTGATGGGAGCGAGAAAGATTGCTCACAGCGAGGGGTGTCGTGCCATTCGGTCTTCGGCAAGGTTACGAGCGGAATGGACGTGGTGAACAACATCACGTTGCGCGATCCTCAAAGAGCGACTACGCCGGGCGACATTATCGCCACAATCCGCATAGTGGAAGAGTAGGCGCAAGCGTCGTCGAGGGCATGGAGTAGAAAAAGCCCCTCCTCCGCCGAAGTTGCGGAGGAGGGGCTGAGTTTTGGCGCGGGATTCCAGTGTCTTGTCTTTTACTCCGGGTTCTCATCGTGGGGCTGGGAAAGATACCGGAAGATGTATAGCCTGCCCGCGGCGCCTATGAGACTGTTGTCGTGTATGAGCATCGTGTCGGTGACCGGCTGATTGTTGACTCTGACGGTGTTGGGCAGTATCCGTATCGAGACCATAGTAACCGATTCGGGGCCGAACACGAAGGACACTCCTTCGAAGCCTGGTACGCCGATTTCGTCGCCGTCCACTCTGCTGCGTTTCATCAGTTTGTCCAGAGGCCTTCGGGTGAGCGCGGCGAAGTCCACGAGCATCGGGCCTTCCTCTGCGTACATATAGCCGAACGGGGTGGGTCTAGTGAGCCAGTACAAGATTAGTCCGAGTATAGCTATGCCGACAACGGCCAGCGCGATTATGATCGCCTCAATCGGTATGCTCATAGATGACTCTTCCGGTTGTTCGGTTGTCGTGGGAGGTGGGACTGCTGTGGGCGCAGGGGGCGCAGTCGGCGCGGGCGCGGGCGTCTGTGAGACGGCGGCGGTCGGCGGCGTTGGGGCTTGCGCCGGGAGGGGGAGCGAGGATACCCCGAGGGAGTCGGTGGAGTATATGTATCGCCTGCCGGCGTATTCGACATCTAGTCCGAAAACCAGGGTCGAGCGGGTTTGAGAGTTGGGCGTGAAGTAAATGTCGAAGGCGTGCGCCTTGCCCTGGGTGATCATCTCCTGTGGGATCTTTGTGATTTCTCCCGCCGGGGCGCCGTTATTTTCGCTTACCGACACTGTGAGTTCTTCTATAAGCGCGGTGAAGGGTTGCCCGTTTATGTTTATGAACACGGAGGCGACTTTGGCCGGCTCACCCTGCTCCAGTCCTTCGACGGCGTCGGGCATCACCTCTATGGTGGGGAAGTTCTGAGCCTCGAATTCGGCCAGCGATGTCAGCGAGTGAGATAGTCCGGTCCAAGATAGCCGCAACTCTACTTGGTATGTCCCCTCGGAGTTGACCGGGGGGAGCGTGGCGGAGAAGTATCCGTCCGCGGAAACGGCGTCTCCTTGCAGAGCGGCGTCGTTCAGTTCGTGAACGATGGAGCCTCCTGCCGGGTCGGTTATCCGGACGGTGAACGTGGCGTCGTCGGGGGAGACGGGTTGTCCCTTGTCCAGCACGGCTGCCACTATCAGGGTTTCGGGGTATCCGACGGGCACGGCGCCAAGGTCCTGGAGCTCGATGCTGAACCTATTGACCATGTGAAGGTTCGCGGATACGACGCCGCTGCCGTCGCGCACTTCGGCGTGCCAGCGTCCCGAAACCGGGTCGGTTACTTCCCATATGACTAGGTGTGGGAATTCGGTGATGGACGATGCGGTTCTGTCGCCATCCGAAGCCTCTACGCCTTGGGGATTGGTGATTCTGAACGACGTTTGGGGGTCTTCTCTGATGAAGAGAACTTTTGCCCTGCTGGTGCTGGGAACGATGTCGAGATCAACCTCAAACACCGGATCGTTGGACAGATTCGCGCGTCCGACGTGTGAGAGCGCGCCCCTGCCTTCTATCCTCAGCGCGCGGTCCGCCAACTTCTCGAACCCGTCGGGCAGGGTGAGCGTGAACGACTCGCCTGCGGTATCCAGGCTGATTCCGGAGAGGTGGGAGGTCAGCGCCTCGTTGGTTCCGGGAGTTGTTACGGTGAAGACGTTCCAACCCGCTTGTATGATGGGGGCCAGCGCGGCGTCAATCTCGGCGGGTGTCCGGTCTGAGGCCGTGTATTCGGGGCTGGCGGAGACCAGATACAGCGACACGTCGTCCACGTTCATCACGGATATGTAGCGGTGTATGGTTGCGAGAGAAGCCGGAAGATCAATGGGCGCGGACGCGGAGCCGGAGCCGAGTTCGTTTTGTACCCGGGCTTGCAGTTCCGCGAATCCGTCGGCGGCGGTTTGGAGAGGTCCGTATAGTGTGTCCAGATCGTCCAGAAACGCGAACGCCAGCGTCTCGCCCTCCTCCAGGCTGGCTACCAGTCCGAGAAATGTGTTCACGAGCCGGCTGTTGGCGTCGCCCGGGGAAATGGCGTATCGGTCTATGACAACGATTGTCAGCCTGTCGGGAGCTTGTTGCGCTCTAATCCCTTGCGCGGTTACGCTCAACGCCGCCAGAATTACAGCCGCTAGTACGGTAAGTTTCAGTGATGTTCTCATAATTGCACTCGCCTCAGGCTAAACGGTAAAGACCTCAGCATATATAGTCAATTTGAAATATGTTCAGTTTTTCCTATTAAACAAAGATCAAGGGTCTGTTTGTCATAGCGGTCGCGCTATTGTTTGGGGCGTCCTGCGGAATTGGAGACGAGCCGAAGCTTTCGGAGCGGGTGTTCGAGGGTTTGATTACGGGTTTCGAGGCGAGTACGCTTCTCGATATCGAGTCCATAGAGGTTACGGACAGGGCGGGAACGGTCTTGGAATTTCATGCGGGCGGGCGGCGATTTGCGGAGTTCACCCCCAGCCATGTCCGCGAGCATATGCTCCAGGGGCTTGGAGTGATAGTGTCATACCGAGAATCGGATGGGACTCTGTACATCGTCGCTATCAGAGATTCGCTTCCCTAGCGAGGCGGGCGCGCTTGCTGGAGATGAAAAGGTAGACGCCGCCTCCTCCGAGGACGATTATGATGCCTAGGAATACCCAGCCGCCTCCGGCTCCCGGTTCTATGGGCTGGGGAAGCACCACGATGGGGGCGCGGAAGTCCGCCTGACCCGAGGAGGGGCTGTCGAGCCGTATATGCAGCGTCCAGTTGCCCGCCTCCTCGAACTTCATGTTGGCGCGATATACAGTCGGGCTGTCGGGGTTGTTTACAGCGACGACCTCGAAAACGGGATCTCCCACGGTTTCCTCTGCGACCAGCAGCACCCGCGCGTCCGTGACCGGCCGGCCTGTGGAGGCGAGCGTGGGCTTGAGCGCGATGTTCACGAACCCGACCTGCGGGGCGGGCGGCAACCACCTGACCGCCACCTCGAAGTCGCCAGCCCGCCGTATGAACAGCGGGTCGAAGGACTCGTCCGACTGAGCTCGGACGACAGTCCCGGTCAAACCGGCCAGCAACAGGCAGAGCGCCGCCCCGAAGACGGAGAATTGTAATATGCGCATTGGTTTATTGATAGGCTGTTTCACGAACTCTGCCTCGGCTTTGGCGCTGTGTCGTCGGACGAAAACGGCCTGTCGCATAGATGAGGGGCTATGGAGATCATATAGGGGATGTTCCTTTTCCGCCTGATTTTTCGACGCGGAAATTGTATCACTACCTACATTGATAATGGTATCGGGGAATTTACCCGGCGCTCATTCGATTCAGCCATTCCCCACTTTCCTTACTTCGCTCGATATCCGATCCCTTCATGCCCGCCGAATGATCCGCTGGGCACGCTGAGGCCGGACATCAGAATCCGCGCCAGCCGGGAAGGGCGGCCGCCTGCCGGACCCATTCCTCCATCCGCTCTTCGTCTAGTTCTCCCTCGTAGATGTTCACCCAGCGCGAGTCCGGGTCTTTGCCGGAGCCGGGCGGGACGGGATGAAGCTCCGCGCCGTTCAAGAAAGTCACTTTTACGTAGCGGGCGAAGACGTGGCAACTTGCGAACCAGCCTTGTCCCTCGACGCCGTACCAGGGCGAGTTCCATCTCACGGCTTTTTGCACGCCGGGGACAGCGCGAACGATGAGATCGTCGAGGCGGCGGCCGACGTCGCTTTTCCAGCCGGGCATGGCCGCTATGTAGGCCTGCACGGGGGGATCGCCGTCGGCCTTGGGTATCTGGGGGTTGCCGCCTGAAAGGAGACGCGGTGTGGTCGCTTTCTTAGAAATCTTGCTTGTCACTGGGTTCACTCCAAGCCATTCTTCGCGTCGCTGAGTCGGTCGGGAAGAGTCATAGTTAGGAAGTGGTGGGCCCGGCAGGGATCGAACCTGCGACCAATCGGTTATGAGCCGACCGCTCTACCACTGAGCTACAGGCCCACTTGGGGACAGAAGTTAGCCTAACTAAACTTTCAGAAAACTGTCAAGGTCAGAGCGGCCTTGCAATATAGCTCTGTGTGGGATATAAATTGCGGCGGCAATTGGAAGAGGGAGGTTCATATGAAAGCGGCTCGAATAAGCGCGCCCAAGACTTGGGAGATAATGGATGTAGACGCGCCCGCCATCGAGGACGGGCAGTGTCTGATAAAGTTGGAGAGGTGGTCGGTGTGCGGCAGCGATATCCGGCATGGCTACGGGGACGTGTATCCTGAGGAAGATTATCCGATGCGCGTCGGCGGCCCGTGCCACGAGTGCGCCGGAACGATTGTGGAAAGCCGCAACGACCGCTTTCGAGAGGGGCAACGAGTGATAGTTCTGCCCGGAGTGGACGGCAACGGCGGTCTGGTGGAGTATATGGCCAGCACGCCCGACCGCATGGTGGCGCTGCCCGACGAGGGCAGCCTAGACGAGTGGGTGATGTGCCAGCCTTCAGGCACCGTTCTGTACTCATGTCAGCAGATGGATACTATACTGGGCAAGCGCGTTCTCATCTTTGGACAGGGTAGTATAGGCCTGTCGTTCACCGCGATAACCGCTCGCTCCGGCGCGCGCCAGGTCATCGCAGTGGATCTCGAGGACTACCGTCTCGAATACTCAAAGCGTTTCGGCGCTACCCACACTATCAACCCAACCAGAGACAATCTCGACGAGGCGATAGCGGAGATAACGGGCGGACGCGGCGCGGAGATTTCGGTTGAGGCGGCAGGGTACCCCGATACCCTCAACAACGTCTTCAAGCATGTGTCCAAGTTCGGACGCTGCATCATTTTCGGTCTGATAGGCGGAACTGAGGAGATGACCCCGCTCCACTTCAGGCAGTTCTTCGGCAACACGCCCACTATTGTCCCAACGGCCGGCGCGGCGAGCGGCGACGCGGTGGGACATATAGAGCGGATGGTGGAACTGAAGGAGCACGGCTGGTGGGACCCGGGCGAGATGGTGACCCACAGGATGGGCTTCGACGATGTGAAGGCCGCCTACGATATGTACGAGAACCGCGATGATCAGGTCGTCAAAGTGGCGCTGAGCATGTAAAACTGACAGTGGGAAAGAACTTCGGTTTATCCGTGTATGCAAGTCTTCCAAAATTGGTAGTTGGAAATTCATGATTGAAAAGGAGTTCCACCGAATGAAAGCAGCCCGAATAAGCGCTCCCAAGACTTGGGAGGTGATGGACGTAGAAACACCCACTATCCGGGATGGACAGTGTCTCGTCAAACTGGAAACCTGGTCAGTGTGCGGCAGCGACATCCGGCATGGTTACGGCCCTGTTCATCCCGAAGAAGAGTACCCGATGCGTATCGGCGGTCCCTGCCACGAGTGCGCCGGAACGATAGTCGAGAGCCGCACGGACGAGTTTCGGGTCGGACAGCGCGTCATAGTTCTGCCCGGTAGGGAAGGCTCCGGCGGGCTGGTGGAATATCTGCCCGGGACGCCCGACCGCATGGCTCTGCTGCCAGATGAGGGCGATATCGGCGAGTGGGTGATGTGCCAGCCGTCGGGCACGGTCCTCTACTCTTGCCAGAGGATGGGTACGATTCTGGGCAGGAGCGTTGTGGTGTTCGGACAGGGCAGCATCGGCCTGTCGTTCACCGCGATAACCGCCCGCGCGGGCGCGCGCAAGGTTATCGCAGTTGACCCCGAGGACAACAGGCTTGAGTTCGCCAGACGCTTCGGCGCGACTCACACCATCAACCCGACCAGGGACAACTTGGACGAGGCCATGGCTGAACTCACGGGCGGCGAGGGCGCGGAGATAGCGGTCGAGGCCGCCGGATACCCCGACTCTCTGAACAACGCGTTTAAGTATGTCGGCTCGAATGATGGAAGGGTAATCATATTCGGGATCCAGGAGGGCGGCGGCGACGGCACAGTCCCTCTGGTGTTCCGTTGTATGTTCAAAGAGGGGATCACGGTTGTTCCGACTCAGGGCGCGGCCAGCGCCGACGCCATCAACCATATCCAGACGATGGTGGAACTGAAGGAGCGCGGCTGGTGGGACCCGGGCGAGATGGTCACCCACCGGATGAACTTCGATGATGTGAAGGCCGCCTACGATATGTATGAGAATATCGAGGATGATGTAGTCAAGGTTGTGATGGGTATGTAGCGCGGTCGTCTCGCGCTACGCAGGGTCTTCCGGCCGGCTGCGGCTTCTTGCCGCCAACCGGAAGACCTCATTCATCCATCCATCCGTACAGCGGTTCTCCATAAATCCGGGGAACTCCGTTCGACATGGGGCGTCCATCTCCCCTTGAACGCCAAATTGACCGGGGTTGTATAATCATGTTATCCCCGCCGAGGTCAATTCCTTTTATGATGGACGCTCCCGATAATCAATCCATACCGGAGCGCAAGCCGCTTCTTGTTCTCATAGACGGCCACGCTCTTGTTCACCGCGCTTGGCACGCCATACGCCGGCCGCTCACCCTGCGCTCCACCGGCGAGGATACGCGCGCCATATACGGTTTCCTCAACATATTTCTCAAGACGCTGAAGGAGAGGGAGCCTACGCATATAGCCGTAACTTTCGACGTTTCCGCTCCCACATTCAGGCACGAGCGATTCAAGGATTACAAGGCGCACCGGCCGCCGACGCCCCCTCAGCTCAGGCCGCAGTTCGACCATATCAAGGAGATTATGCGCGCCTTTCGCGTGCCTATATTCGAGGAGGGCGGCTATGAGGCCGATGACCTGCTCGGCACGCTGTGCAGGCAGGCGGAGGAGCAAGGTGTAGAGACAATTGTGCTGACAGGCGATACCGACACGCTCCAGCTGGTGTCTCCGTGGGTCAGGGCGCTGCTCAGCCACGCTGTCCAGAACAAGACCCTCTACGATGAGAAGGCCGTCAGGGAACGCTACGGCGGCCTCGGTCCCGAGACCGTGGCGGATATCAAGGCGCTGGAAGGCGACTCGTCCGACAACATACCGGGCGTCCCCAGGGTAGGGCGCAAAACCGCTATCAAGCTGTTGCTGGAGTATGGCTCCATACAGGGAATCTACGACAGTCTGGACAATGTGAGGCCGCCCAGCGTCAAGAAGAGCCTCACGGAAAACAGGGATGTCGCTTTTGAAGCGCAGTTCCTGACAACCATCAAGCGCGATGTGGACGTGACGCTCGACATGGAGGCGTGCAGGTTCGGAGACTACTCTCATTCTGAGGTCATTGACCTGCTGGCCAAGCTCGAATTCTCCAGCATGATAGACAGAATCCCCTACCCCGCGAATGGGGCGAGGGCCGGGCAGAGCGCGTTCGACCTGGACGACGATACTCAGCCCACAAACTACACAGTAGTGGATACCGAGGGCGAGCTTGACGCTTTGTTAGAAGCCATTGATACGCCGGACGGCTTCTCGTTCGACACCGAGACCAACTCCCGCGACCCGATGCTCGCCCGCCTTGTGGGGCTGTCCTTTTCGACTGAGCCGTACAGGGGGTGGTATGTGCCGGTTGGTCATGCAGAAGGAAGGCAGATTCCGTTGGGTAGGGCGCTGGACAAGCTGGAGCCCGTGTTCACCAACCCGAACGTGCCTAAAACCGCGCACAATGCCAACTACGACCTGATGGCGCTGGAAAACCACGGTATAAGGGTCGAGGGTCTGGCGTTCGATACGATGCTGGCGGCTCATGTTTCCGGCGAGAGCGAAGTCGGGCTTAAAGACCTCGCGTTCAAGTTCTTCGGAGAACGTATGTCGCCCATTGCCGACCTGATAGGGCGCGGACGCAAACAGGTCACCATGGCGGAGGTGGAGATTGGCAAGGCCGCCGAGTACGCCGCCGCGGACGCCGATTTCACCGAACGCCTCAAGCGCGAGTTGGAGTCGAGGATAGAGGACATGAAGCTGGGACACGCTCTGCGCGACTGCGAGATGCCGCTCGTGGCCGCCCTGATAAGAATGCAGCGGGACGGCGTTGGAATAGACGTGGATACGCTTAAGCGGATGTCGAACGAACTCAGCGAGAATCTCGATACGATTCGGGACGATGTGTACAAGACTGTTGGTCATCAGTTCAACCTGAACTCCTCGCAGCAACTTGGGGATGTCCTCTTCAATGAGTTGCGGCTCCCGACAAAAGGCGTCAAACGCACCAAGCTAGGCTTCTCCACCAACGCCGCTACCCTTGACGATCTCAAGCACAGGCTGGACATTGGCGAGATACCGGACGCCGACCCGCGCTCCTACGCCGTCATGAACGGGATTCTCGAACACCGTCAGCTTTCCAAAATCAAATCAACCTATGTTGACGCGCTCCCGGGTATGGTCAATCCTGAGACGGGAAGGATACACACCAAGTACAACCAGACCGGTTCGGCGACCGGGCGAGTATCCTCCAACGACCCTAACGTGCAGAACATTCCGGTTAGGACCGAACTTGGCCGCCGGGTGCGCAGGGCGTTCGTGGCAGCCGACGCGCCGGAGTCAACGCTGCTGGCCGCAGACTATTCGCAGATTGAGTTGCGCGTGCTGGCGCACTTTTCCAAAGACCCGGCGCTGTTGGGGGCGTTCCACAGGGGCGAGGATATACATAGCTCGACATCCTCGCTCGTATATGACGTCTCCATAGATGATGTGACGGATGATATGCGGCGCTTCGCCAAGATACTGAACTTTGGAGTGCTGTACGGCCTGACCGCATACGGCATATCGCGGCAGACCGACCTGAACCCTGAGCGGGGCCAGCGCTTTATAGACCTGTACTTCGAGCGATACCCCGGCATACAGGGATATGTCAGGAAGACTATCCAAAGCTGCAAGGAGAAGGGATATGTGGAGACGGCGCTTGGCCGCCGCCGCTATCTGGACGACATTAATACCCGCAACTATCACAGGAGGCTGGCCGCCGAGCGCGCCGCTATCAATATGCCCATCCAGGGGACCGCGGCGGACATAATCAAGATAGCTATGATACGCATAATGGGGCGGATGGATGAACTGGGAATGCGCTCCAAGATGATCCTGCAAGTGCATGACGAGCTTATTTTCGAGGTTCCCAAAGACGAGCTTGAACAGATGCGCGCCGTCGTAGAGGAATTGATGCCCGCCTCGCTTGAGCTGGAAGTTCCCCTGATTGTCGAACTGAAGACAGGAGACACATGGGGCGATCTGGACTGAGGGAGCTTTGAGGAGATCCCTCGCTAGGATTGCGGGGGATAAGATTATAGCTCTGTTTCCGTGAGCGGATGGATATTTGGGAAGAGTCGCGCGATCCTTTGATTACGAATAACGTAGCATTTACTGGCGTATAAGGGGCATTCAGGATAGAAATTGGGGCTATGAGAAAGATAATTCGTTTATAAACGCTAGGATCCGTCGGCGCGACTGGGATATAGTATAGGGGGCGTCAATCAGAGTCGCCGGAGGAGTGAATGGAAGAGATATTCGGCTTGGACACAGATATCATCATGCTGGGAGCGCTGGCCGGATTCCTTGTTATTGTCCTAGGCGTCGGAATACTCGCGGTCCTCAACCGCATAGTTCTCAAGATAGGCCTGCGAAACATCCCGAGAAGGCCGGCGCAGACAGCCCTCATCGTCGTCGGATTGATGCTCAGCACGCTGATAATCTCCTCAGCGCTCGGCACAGGCGACACGCTCAACCACTCCATCAGAAGTTCTGTCACCGATGGACTGGGGGAGATAGATGAGATACTGACAGCGAATCTGGGCGACTCGCTCGGACTCACCGGCAGCAGTCCATACTTCCCTGTGGAAACCCTGGATAACCTGCGCGGACAGCTTTCGGGGTACGAAAAGATTGACGGCCTGCTTGCGGGCATTTCGGAGAGCGCGCCCGTCGCCAACCCATCCACCGGGGAGAGCGTCGCGCGGATGGATATACTGGGGGTCGAGACCGGCGACCTCGGCGTATTCGGACCGATATCCGACCCTAACGGGATAACCATAAGCATATCCGCGCTGACGGGCAACAGCGTGGTCATCAACGAAAAGGCAGCCGAGAGCCTCGAAGCGTCCACAGGCGACCGTATAGCGCTGTTCTTGGAAGGCGGCCGGGTTGAACTCAGCGTGGCCGGAATCGTGGCGGACGGCGGGCTGGCCGGAGAGGACGAGACGGCGCTGCTCTCGCTCGCGCAGGCCCAGCGCCTGTTCGACCGGCCCGGGTCTATCAACACTATTGTGGTTTCCAACTTGGGCGACGAGCGCTCAGGCGCGGACCTGAGCGAAGAGGTCACCGAGCGTCTGAGATCCCTGCTGACCGATGAGGATGTCGCGCTCCGTCTGAAGGATACGCTCGGCGACTCCGCTGTTGTCGCGGACATACGCGGGCGCGCCGAAAACCAGCCTGAGGCGATGAAGGAAGACCTTCTTGACGCCGCGAACCTGCTGGAATCGGACGCGCTGACGCCGGAAGAGACGTCTCGGTTGGTTTCTCACCTGGCTGACGACGGGATTGCGGTGCAGCTTCTGTTGTCCTTCGAGTCGGTCAATAGCGACCCGCAACGGATATTCTCGGCGTTCACTCTGTTCAACGAACTGAAAATCCTCAGTGTTCAGGACATCAAGGCAGACCTGCTTGACCTGGCGAACAACGCGGCCAGCGGGATAATGTCCATCTTCATCATCTTCGGCCTCTTCTCGATGATGGCGGGCGTAATGCTGATATTCCTGATATTCGTGATGCTGGCGGCAGAGCGCAAGCCCGAGATGGGGATCGCGCGCGCCGTGGGTATGCAGCGTCGCCACCTAGTGCAGTCGTTCGTCTATGAGGGAATGGCATACGACCTGATGTCCGCCCTTGTGGGAGCGCTGTTGGGAATCGGCGTCGGAATGGCTATGGTCGGCATAATGGCGAACATATTCGGCGATGATGAGGACGGATTCCGGCTGCTGATGAACTATCGGTGGCAGAGTTTCGTCATCTCGTACTGTTTGGGCGTCGTTCTGACGTTCGTTACGATATTCTTCTCGGCGTATCGCGCGAGTCAGCTGAACATAATCTCCGCTATCCGAGACCTGCCGGACACGCTGCAGTCGCGGACGCGGGAATCGAAGCCGAGAGTCGTAGGGCGAGCGCTAGCGGCGCCGTTCCTAAGCCTTCTGACAGCTTTCCGACGTATCAGACAGGGACGGTTCGGTTCGTTCTTCGTCAATCTGCTTCTCGCTCTTGTGAAGATATTTCCTCCCGTCTGGGGCGCGCTTGTACTGTGGTCGCTTGTGAGGATATCCACGGGGGCGCTGTCCAGGGGGTGGCTGACGTTTGTACTCGGCGCAGCGCTAACGGCGCTGGGACTCTATTTCAAACAGCTCGCGCCGTACTCGATAGGAATCACAATCTGCCTAGTCGGAATCGGACTGACGCTCAGATGGCTGTTCGACCGTCCATACTGGGACGCGAAGAGGCAGAACCTGACGACGGCCGGAGCGGTGTTGCTGTTGTCGGCCTTCTGGCTCGTGGTTGGCGTTGTTCAGGGCCAGGCGCTTACGATTGCGCTGGCGATAGTGGCGGCTGGATTCGAGCTTATTCGGCAGACGGCGCTCCGTGGAGAGACTGCGGTTAGCGACCTCGAATCCCGCAACGCTTTCACGTTCACCGGTCTCGCGCTGCTTCTGTTCTGGGGGACGCCCTTCGACTCTCTGGAGTGGATGACGCCGGAGATGAGTTCCAACATAGAGATGTTCTTCGTGTCCGGGCTGTGTCTGGTGATAGCGCCCGTTTTCGTGATTGTATATAACGCCGACCTGATAACGGACGTCCTGACGGCGGTATTCGGTCGTTTCTCTCGAATCCGACCCGCGCTCAAGACCGCGATAGCCTATCCGCTGAACTCGCGCCTGAGAACGGGGCTTACGCTGGCGATGCTCGCTCTTGTCATCTTCACGCTGATAGTCATGTCTTCGCTTACTACGGCTTTCACCGCCGCGCTGGAGGATGTGGACTCGGTTACAGGCGGCTGGGATATTGTCGGGACGGTGAGCTACAACAACCCGATAGAGGATATAGATTCCGAACTGCCCGGCGCGCTGGGCGCGGAATTAGATAAGGTGGCCGCGGTGGGCGGCTATACTTCGATGCCCGTTGACCTTAGGCAAGTCGGCGCCGAGAATCAGGAATGGCTCTCTTACACGGCCAGAGGGGCGCAGGATGCGTATCTTGAAAACACCGGACACGACTTCAAGATAATCGCGGACGGGTACGGAGATACGAAGGATGAGATATGGAACGCCGTTCGCGCCAACCCTGATTTGGCGGTGATAGACGCGCTCGCCGTTCCGTCGCGCGAGGGCGGCGGTTTTATCATCGGAGGTCCGGAATTCCGGGTGGAGGGGATGTTCATCGAGGACGAGGAGATGGAGCCGCTTGAGATTGAGGTTCGAGAACCGCGTAGCGGCGCCGTCGCTCGCGTGACGGTCATAGCGGTCATGGATGTGCTGTCGGACCAATTCGGGGTTATCATGTTCCATAAGAGCGTTCTGGACGGCATATCGCCCGACGAACTGCCGATCACGACGTATCGGTTCAAGCTGGTTGACGGCGCGGACGACGACGCCATAGCGGACGAGCTTGAGGCGGCGTTCGTCGAAAACGGGCTTGAGCCGAGCGTGCTGGCGGACGAACTGGAGGAGCAGCGCGAGGCCAACGTCGCCATAAACCGTCTGCTACAGGGATTCATGGCGTCCGGCCTGCTGGTGGGCATAGCCGCGCTCGGCGTAATCAGCCTGCGGTCCGTCGTCGAGAGGCGTCAGCAGATAGGTGTTCTGCGCGCCATCGGCTACCGCCGCGGCATGGTGCTGGCGAGCTTCCTGATGGAATCGAGTTTCATAGCTCTGCTCGGCATACTGCTTGGCGTGGGGTTGGGCGCTCTGCTGTCCTATAATCTGGTGAATGACATCGCGGACGACGTTCCGGGCTTGTCGTTCACGATTCCGTGGGTTCAGATAGCGATAATTGTAGCCATCGCCTACGCCTTTTCGCTTCTGACCACATTCCTGCCCGCGCGCCAGGCCTCACGGATATATCCCGCCGAAGCGCTGAGATACGAATAAGAACGCTATCGCCGGTTGACGGCGTTTCATAGCGCGAATCAGAGTCGGGGAGAAAGAGCGTTTACCCGATAGGAGAACCAGATGACAGACAGCATTGATACTCCGATAGTTGTAGCGTCGGACATACACAAGACCTACAACAGCGGCAAAGGAGTGATAGTCCATGCCATACGCGGCATAGACCTCACGGTGGAGCGAGCTGAGGTTGTGGGCGTTATGGGACCGAGCGGCTGCGGCAAGACGACCCTGCTCAACTGTCTGTCCGGCTTGGACGATATTGACGAGGGCGACATCAAGATAGGCGGCGTGTCTCTTCGGGGGATGGACGACAACACTCGAACCGATTATCGCGCTCGCCAGATGGGGTTCGTCTTTCAGCTTTACAACCTTCTTCCGGTGCTGAGTTCTGTTGAGAATGTGGAACTGCCGATGCTTGTCGGGGGTGTCGGCGCGCGGGAGGCCAGGCGGCGCGCTATGGACTCGCTGGAGGTGGTGGGACTGGCGGATTGGGCGGCGCACAGGCCCGCGGAGTTGTCGGGCGGCCAGCGTCAGCGGGTGACTATCGCCCGCGCTCTGGTCAACGACCCCGAGATAGTCTGGGCGGATGAGCCGACAGGCGATCTCGATTCGGAGACGGCTCAGGAGATAATGGAACTGATACTCGACCTGAACAGGCGTAATCAGCAAACCTTCATAATCGTTACCCACGCGCAAGAGATTGGCGACCAGTGCCACCGCATTATCCGGATGAGAGACGGCCGAATAGAATGAAGCGGGGACGCAGCGTG
>CBDCBF010000003.1:0-6389 GCA_965214185.1 Dehalococcoidia bacterium
CAGGATAGCCAGAGGCAGCAGGCTGCGCTCGATAAGGCGGGAGTGAGTCATCAGGGTGGCGCACGCGAGCGCGAGCGCAGTTCCCAGAGCGAACCCTGACAGCGCCTCAGCCAGTGTAACCAAACCCTCTCCGACAAAAAACCATATATCGCCTGTCAATCTGCTCAACACCACTGACGGGGCGGGTACGATGTACGTGGGCACATTGGTCAGCCGGGTCCAGAGTTCCCATACGATTCCGGCGACGCTCAACGCGATGACCGGCGGCAGGACATAGCTGAGTCCAAGCCCGGCGACCCGGATGCCTAAGGCGCCGGCGGGCGACTTGCGTAGAGTCGGTTCGGCGGCTCGGACAAGCCTATCCGGCGGTGGCTTGTTCATTCCAGTTGCCTTGCCAAAGAAGGTCATGCAGCCATTCTGAATATTGTCGGAATGCCGGGTCGCGCTCCATGCTGCGCGCGCGGGGTCTGGGCAGGTCTATATTCACCACCTCGACTATGCATCCGGGTCTTCTCGACAACACCGCTACCCTGTCGGAAAGAGTGACCGCCTCCGAAATGCTGTGCGTGACGAATATCACGCTCTTTTTGTCCGCGTTCCATATCCGAAGGAGTTCGTAGCCCATGGCGGCACGCGTTATCTCGTCCAGGGCGCCGAAAGGTTCGTCCATCAGCAACAGCGACGCCCCAGACATGAGCGCGCGCGCCAGGGCCGCCCTTTGGAGCATTCCGCCCGATAGCTGCGAGGGATAGTAGTCCGCGTACATATCGAGTCCGACTAGGCTCAGCAACTCCGAAACAGGGTGTCGGTTCTCGGGGTTGTTCCGGCGATTCACCTCAAGCGGCAGACGGATGTTGTCTGCGACGGTGCGCCATGGCAACAGGGACGGCTCTTGGAATACGAACCCGAACGCCTTGTTGGCCTGCGCCTCCGGGGGCGTCCGCCCATCTATCTGTATCTCGCCCGAGGTCGGCTCGGCCAGACCGCCTATGAGCCTCAGCAGGGTGGACTTTCCGCATCCGCTTGGCCCGATAAGACACAGAAATTCGCCGCGCGCTATATCCAGATTTATGTCTTGCAGCACATCCCTGCCATCCGCCCCGCCGCTGAAGCTTTTGCACACGTCTCTTATTCTGACGTGGGGGGATGTGAGAGTGGAGGTCAAAGCGCCGCCTTTGTAGTAGGGCCACGGACACGCGGGTGTGGAATCGGCCAATTAGTATAGTATAAAGTTGAAGTTGTCGGTTGCAACCAACAATTCCGGCGCTCGCCGCAAGCCCAAATAGAAATGGATTTAGACCATAGGAGTTTACTATGTATCTTGTTAGAAGAATCTTGCATACCAAGCCCGGAGAAGCGCGCAGGGTCGCCAGCATGATTCATAAGCAGGCCCAGATATACCGCGACGCCGGACAGCGGAGCGAGTTCAAAGTATATTTCAACGGCGGCACGCTGCCCGGCGATACCAATGTGGTGGTGTTGGAGTGGACCGAAGAAGCTCTCATGTCGCCCATGCGAGAAGGGAACGACATTCCGCAAGAAGCCCTCGCTCTCGGACGCGCTGCCTTTGAGTTTATCGAAAGCGGCAGAATAGAGTTCATGGAGCTGCTCACGCCCGACAAGATGATGGACGTATAGCTCTCCGCGCGCCGCTTTACTGTCCGGCTCGGGTATCGTTGAACGACTTCAGCCACTTGCTAGCTGCCCGGGGCGAGCGGAATCGCATTACTTTCAGGCGCGAGTATTGGGGTTGGGAGAAGGCTATGGGCAAGGACTTCCTGCGGCTCCAGTGCATCTTGAATGCCCAGACGAACAGGGAGTCCTTTGCGAAGAGGACACCCTTAAGGTTCTCTCTATTGCCGTTCCATAGCTCCGTTCTCCTTATGTATCTGCTCAGGGTTCTGCGGAACAGTCGCCAGAATACCAAGCCGAAAGGGTAATCCAGCCATATTATCGCGGTAGCCCCGCTCCAGACTATGTCCCGCGCTATGGAGTAGTTCCCGTCCACAACCCAGCGCTGTCCAGACAACGAGTCTGCGACGTTCTGTCTGAATATGTTATCCGGCGTCTCCGTCCAGTTTGGGCCGTGCCGGTATGCGTCCAGTTCGACGTGCGGAGCGTTCAGCAGGCGCGCGAGCTTAGCGGCGAGAGTGGTCTTGCCCGCGCCGGACGTGCCTATCACAACCACTCGTTCCAGAGTATTTGTCTTTGAAGGTTTATTGCAGTGCATTCGCCGCTCCGGAATGTTCAGCCCGCTGGGAATCATAATATATTAGCGAACGAACTTTTGACCGCGCGAATGTTGGGCGCGGCGATTGGAGGATTGAGATATGCGCCTGAAAGATAAGGTAGCTCTGGTTACAGGGGCGGGAGCCGGGATAGGCCGCGCCGTTTCCCTAGTGTTCGCGCGAGAGGGAGCGTCGGTAGCGACATCCGACATATCGCTCGCCAGCTCCCAGGATACGGCGAGAATGATAGAAGAGTTGGGCGGTCGCGCGCTCGCGCTGCGCTGCGACGTATCCAACGCCGAGGACGCCGAGCGCATGGTGTACGAGGCGGCCGCAGAGTTTGGAAGGCTGGACATAGTGGTCAACAGCGCCGGAATCAGCGCTCGAAACGCGCTTCCGGAGGGAGCGTCTCCGGAAGCTGTGTGGGACAAGGTGATTGATGTGAACCTGAAGGGTACATACCTTGTATGCTGGTACGCTCTCCCGGAGATGGAAAAGTCGGGCGGGGGCTCGATAATCAATCTCGCCTCGATCATGGGTTTGGTGGGCTACCCCGTCGGCATAGGCGGCGGTTTCAACCCATATCCGCCTTCCAAGGGCGGCGTGGTACAGTTCACCCGGACCCTGGCTGTAGACAGCGCTCGCAAGAATATCAGGGTCAACTGCCTGTGCCCGGGCTTTGTAAGCACGAATTTCACCAGGGCGCTCACAGATGACCCCGATACTAATGCGCTGCTTGAAGGGCTCCACCCTATGGGGAGGCTCGGCAGACCGGAGGAGATAGCCAGCGTTGCGCTCTACCTCGCCTCGGATGACGCGAGCTACGTCACCGGCGCCGCGCTCACCGTGGACGGCGGATATACGGCGAGATAAGATTCAGCTGCTATCGAAGAAAGCGACGTCGCTCTTCCATACCTCGCGCGATATACCCTTCAGCGCCTTCTGGTTGGGCTGCGTCACCGACAGGCGGCGGGCCAGTATCTTGGATTTGAGTTCTCGCCGCATCATGGGACATCGTTTGACCAGGCCGTTCAGAACGCCGCGCTCTCCGCCGAGTAGAACGTACTCCATGTCGTCTAGGTGGGGCGTGAATATCGTCCGAGTTATCTCGCAGGTTTTGTCGTACAGTTCGCGGATTAGACGCTCTCTGCTGCGCTCGAACCTGCGCTGGGACTGCCCTCCCGCGCGATGACGGTTTTTCATATAGCGCGAGTCGGTCTTCGTGGCGACGAGCGTCTCGCCTTTCAGGACGCCTACCGCGTACCTGCCAAGTCTCAGCAAGATAACGCCGATGACGGGTTCCGACTCCAGAATACGGCGCAGGTCTTGGGTATGCGCTCCGGAGGCCCGCGCATCCGTTTTCAGCGGAATCGGCGGCCTGATGACCACGACCCTGTCAGCCGCGACGAACGCCGCACCGCCGGTGTCCCCATTCCCTGATTCCGCAAGAGCGACCGCGACAGATCCGCGTTGGGGTTCGGATTCCGGAAGAAGGTGTTCATAGTCGCGTTTGGCGAGCGTCGGGGCCGATACGTACAGGCTGGCGAGGCAACCTTCGGCCTCCAGGTCGTCTAGTAGGCCGAGCGCGCCTTTTTTGCCAATCCGCTTTGTTGTTTTGTTCATGCGGGGCGCGACGTCATGGCGCTACGAGGTTCCGTTCCCATTCATCCAGTAGTCGTAGCGGCGGGCGGCCATCTCCGCCTCGCGCTCTATATCCTCCTCAATCATGTATCCTTCCGAAACCAATTCCGAGGCGGCCTGTCTCACGCGCTCCACGTAGTCGTCTTTGGACTCGTATCGCTCTTGTATCGCAGGTCTTGGGTCGCCGGACGCTTCCCTGTCTTTGCTTGTCTTGGGAAACGGCAGCGTCCAGCCTGCCAGTCCGCCCGTGATTCCTATTACAAGGTCCGGGTTTCCGTTGTCGGGGTGTCGCAGGTTCCAGCCGGTGTTGGTGGCCAGCGGGACGCTCACGGATGGCAGTCGGATTCCGCCGACCTCGTTGCCGTCGTCGTCAACGTCGGACACTATCGCGGGATATTCCTCGCCCCGCTCGGCCGGCAGCTTGACGGTGCGTCCCAAGTGGGTCTCGTCGCCGTAGTCCAGGCGCATAGCTCTTGTGACTTCGGGCGGGAAAGTCACGGCCGGAATTCGCTCGAACTTCTCTCTGAGCGTTCGCGATTCCACTCCGGTTCCGTCGTCCAGACTGGGATGGCGGGACGCGGGGGCCGGGACACCCTCTCGCGCCCAGCGGTCGAGATTCGTAAGCTGCGCCCTCTGGAGG
Organism: Dehalococcoidia bacterium; assembly: GCA_965214185.1. Lineage (GTDB taxonomy): Bacteria > Chloroflexota > Dehalococcoidia > Lucifugimonadales > UBA1123 > VXRN01. Next base: position 4,510 of record CBDCBF010000003.1, read on the forward strand.
GGCGAATAATCAACCGCGTTGTAGGGCAGTTGTCCTTTCAGGCCGTCCATCTGGCGTATGGTTTCGGGCGGGAATGTCCCTGTGCCGTGCTGCGTTCCGGCGAAGTGGTATCGTCGGACGTTCTCGGACTCGGCGGCGTCGGTCATGGCCGATATGTCGGTGTGTATGAGGGCGGCGTCGCCGCGCCAGTACTCAGCTGAGGTGTTGGTGAACATTATCTTGGGAACGTTTCCGCTTTCCTCCATGCGCGCGAGCATTGAGCCGCTCTCGCCGCTGACCGGGTCCGTGACCGGCGTGTCCGAGAACGGGAATAGTTCGGGGATGATGTAGCAGACGTCCTTGGAGGGCTGGCCGAAGCGGAGATTGAACTCGCCGCGCATACCGCCCGCTATGTGCGGGATGATGCCGTCCAGCGCCATCCGTCCCTTTTCGTCGTTGTTGAGTCCGTAGTAGATGTAGGTTCTGAGGAATCGTCCGCTCTGGGACGCGCCGAAGGCGTGGGCATAGTCAATCGAACCGGCGCACGGGTTGCCGTCCGCTTCCGACTCGTATTTCAGGAACGACACGATGTCGCGCACTGAGGCCATGCCCAGCCCCACGACGTCTGTTCCTGTCGTAGTATAGATGAGCTGGTATATGCGGCCCGGCTCGAACCCGCTTCTGAGATAGACGTGATTTAGGTCCGGTTCCACCTGCTCGTCTTCGACACGCACGAACTGGAACCGGTCTCTCGGTATTTCGGTATGAGGTCCGTTGGGATGGTCGCGCACAGTGAGCGTCGCGCCCGGTTCGCGGGGGTCTGTTGGGGGGTGCGGGTCGTGAATCCGGTCGGCGAGAAGGAAGACGTTGGTGGGCTCGTTGCTCTGGAACTGGCACAGCATACGCCCGGTCAGGCGGCTGTCCGTCCGGGTTCAGCGCCTGCGGAGCGCGCAGGCCGATTCGGTCCGGGTCGTCCTCGGGAACGTCGGATTGCCATCCGCACCAGACGACGGTGTATCCCTCGCGCATGAGGAAACCGTTGCCCGGGCTCAGAGGCGCGCCCGGGTCCATCGCGCGGGGCGAACTGTTGAACCCGAGTATCGTCTTGCGGCCGCGGTTCACGACGTCGAAGATGACGCTGCCTCTGCCTCGCTCAGGGTCCTCGGGCCGGAGCATCTCGAAGTCCGCCGAGAAGAGGACTCGGCCCTCCGAGTCGCGCGGGGCCAATTCTATGTCGGTAATGGCGCGGTTGTTGGGGTGAAGCGGGTCAACCGAGAAGTGGGCGGTCCCCTTGAGATGATTGTAGGCGCCCACGTCGCCGAATGGCTGTCCGCCGGCGAACGGGGTGACGCTGGTTATGTCGAGCTTGGTTACTGGCAAGTCCAAATCCCCTTTCTTTGATACAGGGTGATTGTACCATCGTAAATGCCGGTTCGCATCGGATTCCTCGCAAGTTCTGCGGATGTATGATCCTATGGCAGGGGCAATCGAGGCCGGATTTCAGCGGTCTCGCGCTTGAAGAATGCGATTGTGTTGACTGCGCGCCGGAGATCCGCGCCCCTAAAACCCAAGCGGGTCGAAAGGCTGCTCGAAGATTATTCGCTCGATCGGGTCTTCGGGGTCCGGGGCATAGCGCCGCTTGTTGCCCTGTCGTTTATGTTCCTGAATGCGCTGACCGCTTCCATCGTGGTCATCGCCGGAAAGTCCGACCCGAACAGTATGCGGTCGGCGACGCCGTACTCAATCGCCACCATAAGCCCATTGTAGAGTTGCCGCTTGCGTTGGAAGCGAGTGGACAGGTCCGTGAAGACGTGGCAAATCTCATGGCAGCTTCCTCATAGTCGGAGTATTCCGATTATAGCAAAGCGAACGTGTCCGCATACGCCGAAGAAAGGGCAGGG
>CBDCBF010000004.1:0-19000 GCA_965214185.1 Dehalococcoidia bacterium
AGAAGGATGGCGCTCTTCTGGCACGGCATATTCGCCACCGGATACCCGAAGGTCATACACGGAAAGGCGCTTTCCGACCAGATACGCACCTTCAGGCGGCGGGGAATGGGCAGGTTCGACGACCTGCTGCTTGAACTTGCCAAAGACCCCGCGATGATAGTGTGGCTGGACAACCAGGAAAACCATAGGGAGGCCATAAACGAAAACTGGGGGCGCGAACTTTTGGAACTGTTCTCCATGGGGGTGGGCAACTACTCGGAGGATGATATAAAGGAGTGCGCGCGCGCCTTCACCGGCTGGACGCTCGGCAATGCCGAATACATGACGCTTCGCTCTATGCGCGACTCCGACTGGCCCTACGGCCGTATCGCATGGCATTTCGAGTATCGCCCGGACGACCATGACGATGGTGAAAAAACCTTTCTCGGACATACCGGAAACTTCGATGGCGAGGACATCATCCGAATCATCTGTCGGCAGGAAGCCACAGCCCGCTTCATAGCGCGCCATATGTATCACTTCTTCGTGGCAGACGAGCCTCCCGTGCCATCCTGGCCCTACACGCCGCCCAGGGATCCGGCGGCTATAGATGCGCTAACACAGACATACTTCGACAGCGGTCATGACATTCGCGCTATGCTGACCACGCTGTTCAACTCAGACTTCTTCAAGTCCGAGAACATACGATACGAGAAGGTCAAAGGCCCGGCCGAGTTCGTCGCCGGAGTCCTGCGCCTTACCGGGGAGTTCGACCGCCCCCGACGTGAGATTCTGGACAGGTACTTCCAGATGAACTTCATGGGCCAGATGCTCACCAACCCGCCCAGCGTCGAGGGTTGGCGGCAGGGTGTGGATTGGATAGATACCGGCGCGCTTATAGAACGAATCAACTTCGCCTCCGAGCAGTTCGGCGATACCGCCAAGCCGGGCGTCGGCTCCATCGTGCGCGACATCGTGGCGCAAGACCCCGACCCGTCCCCCGATGCGCTCGTGGATATGTGCGTCGAGCGACTCGGAGCCATCTCCATATCCGACGATACGCGCGAGATACTGCTCCGAAGCGTCAACCAAGACCGGCGCGCAGAAGACAGGGTAGTCCATCTGCTCCGCCTCATCGCCGCCACCCACGAGTTTCAGCGGGCCTAGTTTGCCGCGAAGCTTTCCGCGCTTCGGGAGTTTGCTTCAAGGGGTTATGGGAGCGAGAGACATGAGAAGATTGACCGGAAAGGAGTTTGGAATGCCCGTCCCGGAATCTGTGGTTCTCGGCCTGTTCGTTGAGATTTCCGCGTCATTCAGGGGAGTGCGAGGCATATAGGTGTACGTTCTCTAAGGATGGCGCAAGCAGCATCCCGGGTTCGATAAGCTGAGAGTGAGGATGAGGCCCCCATTATGACCGCCGTCGCTACCAAAACACACACCGCTCCGCTCCAATACGACCTGACCGTCGGGCTCTCCGCCATGGAAGGGCGCGGGTTCTACTATCCTACAGATTCGCTCGCCGCCAGCAACGGACGACTGTACGTCGTCAACCGCTCCGTGGACGGCGTTGAGCGCGGCGTTCGCGTGACCGTGTGCGACGTCGAAAGCGAATTCTACGGTACTTTCGGCGCTTCCGGCGACGGCGAAGGACAGTTCATATGGGCTTCCGGCATCGCCGAAGACAACCACAGACGCCTTTTCATAACCGACGAATATACCAACCGAGTCTCTATCTTCGACCTCGACGGCGATTTTCTCTCCGGTTGGGGAGTGTCCGGAAGCGGCGAAGGCCAACTCGACGGTCCTTCGGGAATCGCCATTGACTCCGCGAACTCGGTGTATGTCGCAGATACTCATAACAACCGAGTGCAGAAGTTTACCTCCGCCGGCATACATCTTCTCACGTTCGGAGGCGAGGGTTTGGAGGAGGGCGGCATGAACCTGCCCTGGGGCCTGACAGTCGCGCCCGACGGCGACGTGTACGTCGCCGACTGGGGAAACGACCGCGTCCAGCGCTTCACTTCCGACGGCGACTTTGTCGCCGCATACGGCTCCCCCGGCTCAGGTGAAGGCCAACTCCGCAGACCGTCCGGCGTGGCTGTTGACGAGCGCGGCCTCATATACATATCCGATTGGGGGAACGAGCGTGTTCAGGCATTTGACCCGGACGGGCGATTCGTTCAGCTGCTAAGGGGTCAGGCCACCGAATCCAAGTGGGCGGTCAACTTCCTGAATATCAACAAGGAAGAGGGCGCCGCTCGCGCCAGGGCCGACCTCGAATCCGAAACGTCTGCGCTCGACCGCGCCGACCCGCACGAGGTATCCTCGCATATCGAGAAGCTGTTCTGGTCGCCGGTCTCTATCAAGCTCGATTCCGCCGGCAGAATCTACGTTACGGAGGGCAACCGCCACCGCATACAAATATACAGGCGGGCGCCTTAGAATCATTCGGGCTGAACGGATAGGCGTCGCGTCTATGTCGCCCTAGCGCTTATATTATCAGCCTATTCAGAATATCCAACCAACACAGGAGGAAGAACTTGGCAGGCCTGCGTTTTGGCGCCTTTCTCGCGCCGCACCATCCAATCGGTGAAAACCCCACGCTCCAGTTGCAGAGCGACTTGGAATTGGTCGAGCATATGGACCGGCTGGGATATGACGAGTTTTGGTGCGGCGAGCATCACTCCACCGGATGGGAGATCATCGCCTCGCCGGAACTGTTCCTGGCCGCCGCCGCCGAGCGCACGCACCGGATCATGCTCGGCACCGGCGTAGTGTCGCTGCCGTATCACCACCCGTTCATGGTTGCCCAGAGGATTGTACAGCTCGACCACCAGTCGCGCGGTCGGGTGATATTCGGCTCCGGTCCCGGAGCGCTTCCCTCGGACGCGCACACGCTGGGCGTGGACCCTATGACCCTGCGCGACCGCCAGGACGAAGCCATGAGCGTAATCCGGCGTCTGTTCGAGTCGGACGAGCGTTTCAGCTACGAGTCCGAATGGTTCACGCTCCGAGACGCGAAGCTGCAGCTGAAGCCGCTTCAGGAGAACATCGAGTTCGCGGTCGCTTCAATCGTCAGCCCATCCGGGATGACGCTGGCGGGCAAACACCGGGCGGGAGTACTGTCAATCGGATCGTTGTCCCAGGAAGGGATCAGGGCGCTGCCTTTGCAGTGGAGTTTCGCAGAAGAGTCCGCGGCTCTCCACGGCAACGCCGTTGACCGCAAGAATTGGCGCATCGTGCTGAACTGGCATATCGCCGAGACGCGGCGGGAAGCTCGCGAGCAGGCGCGGGACGGCCTCTTGAGGCACAACAACGAGTACACCATCGGCACGCTCGCGGGCGGCGAAGGCCCGATATACAAGACTCCGGACGAGGCAGTGGACGGCGTGGCGTTTTCCGACCTGAGCACGGCGGTCATCGGAACCCCGGACGACTTGGTTGCCAGGATACGCGAAATGATGGACCTCACCGGCGGCTTCGGTTGCGTCATAGGGTTCGTACACGACTGGGCGAACCGCGAGAACACCCGCCGCAGCTGGGACATGGTTGCCCGGTATGTGATTCCGCAGGTCAACGGACTTCTGGACGATTACCGCGAGTCTCACAGGTTCGTGACCGAGAACCGGGACACATGGAATCGCGCCAGCCAAGCGGTCAGGAGCAAGATACTGGAAAATGAGCGGGCCGCAGCCGCGCTCGCTCTCGACGAGGCGAAGGAAAAGGCGGCGAAAGAGGCCGAGAAACAGGCTCGATAGCGTATGGAAGTCGCTGACCGGGGCTCGGACGATGTCCTCATCGGCTCTCGTCTTCTCACATTCGTCCGGAGATCTCACGCGCGCTTGGGGTAGTTACGCTCTCAGGGCTATGGCCTCTAAATTGAATATAAGACATGGGGTTAGAATAGAGGTCATCCTCGAAAAGGAGTGACCTCATGGGAAACACCCACTCAGCCTCTCTGATCGAACACCTCTCAGTACTTGAAGACCCGAGAATCGACCGCGCCAAGCGCCACAGCCTGACCGATGCGCTCACAATCGCCATATGCGCCATAGTGGGCGGGGCCGACTCGTGGACCGACGTGGAGATGTTTGGCGACTCCAAGAGACAATGGTTCGACAGCTTTCTGGAATTGCCAAACGGAATCCCATCGCACGACACTTTCGGCAGAGTCTTCTCCATGCTCGACGCCGAACAGTTCCAAAGCCGCTTCATCGAATGGGTCAAGGCAGTCAGCGAGGTGTGCAATGGTCAGACAGTCGCCATAGACGGCAAGAGCGTCATACGCTCCCACGACAGATTCATAGGTAAAGAGGCCATCCGCATGGTCGGCGGCCAACAGACTGGTACTCGGACAGGTCAAGGTGGACGACAAGTCCAACGAGATAACGGCCATACCCGAGCTGCTGCGAGCGCTGGATGTGTGCGGGCGCACAGTGGCGATAGACGCTATGGGATGTCAGAAGGAGGTCGCCAAGACGATCATCGAGCGGGGAGCGGACTACGCGCTGGCGCTCAAGAGCAATCAGAGACAGCTCTATGAGGATGGCACAGAGATGTTCGATGGCGCGGTACGAACTGGCTCTTGCGATCTGGACAGCGACTGGTACGAGACGGTGGAGAAGGGGCGCGGACGGGTGGAGACCCGCCGATGCAGGGTGGTCTCAGACCCTGCCCACATCGAATACCCAAACGAGGACGGGGCGTGGTCGAAGCTGGCGAGTGTGGCAATGGTGGAGTCAGAGCGCCGTGTAGATAGGAAGAGTTCACGGCAAACGCGATACTTCATATCGAGTCTGCCGGGCGATGCTTCCCGGCTTCTTGAGGCTGTTCGAGGCCACCGGGGAATCGAGAACTCGGTGCATTGGGTGTTGGACGTGAGCTTCGGAGAGGATGAAAGCAGGGTGAGGAGGGGCAACAGCGCCGAGATATTCGCCGCCAAGCGTCGGGTGGCTCTGAACATGCTCAAGCAGGAGAAGTCGCTGAAGGTGGGAATCGCGGCCAAGCGCAAGCGGGCTGGATGGGATAGCGAATATCTCCTCAAGGTACTCAATCAATAAGATGCGATTGCCCTGTGCCGCTGGGGCTTTCCCGTTGATATATCTTGCGTCCGTGCAATAGAATCCCCAGAATCCGCGTGCGCTGCGAGACGCCGCAAAGCGCGCGATTAGGAGCGCAGGGTTGGGCGAGAGATTTCCGATGCACGGAATGGCGGCATGAGACGGTGTTCAAGATTAAGCGACAGTTTGCACAGTGAAGCGGGCGCAGAGCCTCGTTGATTGGACGCCCCGCACTCCATTCTTCTACGGATGGGTTGTCCTCGGGATGGCGGCGCTCGGCACATACGCGGCCACAGGGGTGGCGCAGGTGGTCATAGGCGGCATCCAGAACCTTATATTTGAGGATATGGGCTGGGATCGCAGTACTATCGCGTTCGCGGTAACCGCGGGGACTTGGGCGTCCGGATTGCTCACTCCCTTCTTCGGAAGGCTCGCCGATCGGCACGGTCCGCGCCGCCTTATGCCTATTGGCGCGGCGATTTTGGGCGTATCTCTCTTCGCGCTCGCCGGAATGAGCCGGGTGTGGCACTTCTACGCGGCTTATATGGTTGGACGCGCGATCGCCAACCCCACTCTGGTCGGCGTTGTTCCACGAACTGTCGCGGTCAACTTCTTCAGCCGCAAACGCAACCTTGCGATAGGGCTTGTTTCTACGTTCAGGCCGGTCGGGGGCGCGATCAATATACAGATAATTTCGGTCGTAGCCGCGTTCTCAAGCTGGCGCGTCGCCTATCGGCTTCTCGGCGTATTCTCGCTGCTGCTTGTTCTACCGCTGTTTCTGATAATGCGCCGCCGTCCGGAGGACATTGGGCTTATGCCGGATGGGGACGCGCGGCTATCTCCCAACAGCTCTTCGACGACGGACGGCGGAGAGGCCCGCCCGGGGCGGGGCGAATACGCATGGACAGCCGGAGAGGCTCTGGCTACGTCCGCGTTCTGGTTTATCGTGTCGGCGGAGATGCTCACTATCCTCACTTCCGGCACCATAGGGTTCCAGATAGTTCCGTTTCTGGTGGATTCGGGCATATCACAGCCGGTTGCGGTTGTGGCGCTGAGCCTGAGTTCGTCGCTCGGCGCGCTGGTCAATCCGGGCTGGGGATTGCTTGCCGACAGGTATCAGCCCAGATTGCTCGCCACGTTCGCCACCCTTCTGGCCATGGTTACGGCCGGGTTCTTCATAGTTACAGGCGGGGGCGCGCCGGGCTTCTTCTTCGCTATCGCCTGGGGTATGGCTTCGGGCGGTCTGAATGTGCTGGGCAGCATGATGCTGGCGCAGTATTTCGGGCGCGCTTCGTATGGGACGATAACGGGGCTGGCCGGACCGTTCCAGATGGTGTTTCTGGGACTCGGGCCCACGTTCGGGGCCGTTCTATATGGGCTGACAGACGGGTACACCGCTATCTGGCGCTACTCGCTCGTGGCTTACGCGATAGCCGCGCTGCTGATATTCAGCGCGCGCAGGCCAACTTCAAGGGGCGCTCGCTCTTGAGTCGTTTCCGGCGCGCTCCGGTTACGGTCTATCTCATGATGGCCGTCTTTTGGAAGCATGGCCTTCCTCACCGTAGCCACATCGTCTATCAGATAACGCAGGCGAACCCGGACCCGTTTCAGCTTCTTCTGGCAGGAACTGCGCTGGAAGGGACGGTGTTCCTCTTTGAGGTTCCGACCGGCGTTGTGGCAGACTCGTACAGCCGCAAAGTTTCCCTTGTCTTGGGTTTCGTCCTCATCGGGGCGGGATTCATTATCGAGGGCGCGCTGCCCATATGCCGGATGGAACGGACTTTGCGGGTGGAGGCGCGAGGCGTTCCGAGGGTGACGCTGTCGGTAACCAACGCGCTAACCGCAGACGCTTCGCCGCGGGCCGATTAGCGTCGCGTGGGCACTTTCTGTGAGGCGGCTTCCCTCCACAGGGCTGACCTTCATCCGCCGCCGGACGGCGAAGCGAGGGCGTTCGTACCAATATTCGCTGAAGAGAGGGATAGGATGCGAGAGGAACCGTTGAACAGGCTGTTCATCCCGCAATCCTGACTCACAAAACGCCAAGGCGGCCTGTAAGCCGAGTTCTGTATCCGCGAGAGCGGACGGCGATCATCTATCTGGGCCTGCCGTTGCCGACAGGCTCGAGCAGCCAACCCGGGGATGGGCCGGACACCTTTAGCTCCCTCTATTTGGCCTTGCTTCGGATGGGGCTTGCCTGGACCTCCGCTGTCGCCAGCGGAGCGGTGACGCTCTTACCTCACCTTTTCACCCTTGCTCGCGCGGAGCGAGCGGTTTATTTCTGTGGCGCTTTCCGTCGGGTCGCCCCGCCCCGCCGTTAGCGGGCATCCTGTCCGGTGAAGCTCGGACTTTCCTCCACTCCGGCCGGCGCCGGAGCGGCGACCGCCCGGCCGCCTTGGCTAACTCCAGTGTACAGCTTTCCGAAGCGTCGCGCCTATCCCAATATCCGGAACAGCCTGACCTGCGTCAAACTAGCGCATCGTCGCTCGAGATAGTAGCGCGTTCTTTACCCTCTCCGGCAGTATCCGATTTCCGGCCGCCACAGCCCATGCCTCCGCGCCCACCGGACGCCTGAAAGCCGGTCTCCGCGCGCTTAAAGCTTTCTCTATAACCCTCGCCACTTTTATGGGGTCGGAGGCCAGATGGTCATACTGCCCATGACGCCGCTTGTATCGTTGGACGTAAGGGGCGTACATCAATGCGGGATCCCCGGAGCGCGCCGCATTCACCTGATTTTTCTGAAAATCCGTGGCGAACAGACCCGGCTCGATAAGACAGACGCGCACGCCGAACGGCTCAACCTCCGCCCTCAGCGATTCGCTCAGCCCTTCCAGCGCGTACTTGCTGGATACGTACGCTCCGTTGAACGGCGTCCCTATCCTGCCCAGCACAGAGCTTATATTCACTATTCTTCCTGAACTCCGCGACAGCATCCCGGGAAGAACAGCCTGAATCATCCTTACCGCCCCGAAGAAGTTCGCCTCGAACTGCATCTTCAATTCCGATATCGAAAGACTTTCCACCGGCCCCCATACACCGAACCCGGCGTTGTTCACCAGCCCGTGAATGCTCCCGAACTGCCTGATGAGGTCGGGCGTGACCGAGCTCACCGACTCGTCCGAATTGACATCCATCTCCACTCCCCATACCCGCAGTCCGCGCGCCTCGGCTTCATCAAACAGCCCGGCCAGCCTGTCCAGCGAGCGAGTCGTTCCGATGACCGTGTAGCCCTTCTCCGCGAGAAGAAGGCAAGTCGCCTTCCCAATCCCCGCCGAAGCTCCTGTGACCAGAACTGTCTCGATACCTCTATCAGCCATCAAGTTCCTCCCGCGCATGCGCCCTTGACAATGTAGCGTACACATAATATCAAAAGTCTATTCGCCTCCCCTCCCCGCTCTCATTCCTGTACAGAAGTTCAGACGCTTTTATGTCTATGGTAGAATGGCGGAGAGCAAGGAGACCGCTATGACAATCGGAGCCGCGACTGAGATTCACTATCCCGAAACGGACGGAATGCCATTGCCCGACGGAGAGTACCAAGCGCCTATATTCCGTAGAGTGGTCGGGGATCTTGATGACTATTTCGAGAGCGTTTCAGGCGCGTGGGTGAATGGGGACACGTTTATCTACTATGTCGAAGGCAACCCGCGTATCTCGGTTTCGCCGGACTGCTATGTCGTCTTCGGCTTGTCGGATGAATCGGTGGCTTCTATCGAGCGCAATAATACGTACAGGTTGTGGGAAGTGGGGAAGTTCCCGGACTTCATTTTGGAAATAGGTTCGGAGAGTACGGCGGACGCTGATTCAGGAAGGAAGAGGGAGCTTTACGCCGAACTGGGTGCGGGTGAGTATTGGCGCTTTGACGCCTCGGGCGGCGATTTCTACGGAGAGCCGCTTATAGGGGAGCGGCTGGTGAATGGCGAGTATTGGCGCATTGGGCTTCAGCATGAGGGGGACGGGCAGGTGTGGGGGCATAGCGACGTTCTGAACTTGGATCTGTGGTGGAAGGACAATGACCTGCGTTTCTGGGACCCAGCGGCCAACCGGTGGCTTTTGCGGCGAGAGGAAGAGCGCGTCCGAGCGGAAGCCGAAGCTACTAGAGCGAACGCGGAGGCCACTAGAGCGGAAGCCGAGGCTACTAGAGCGAACTCTGAGGCTGAGGCGCGTCGGAAAGCGGAGGCCGAACTTCGCGAGCTGAGAAGGCGGCTGGCGGAGTTGGATGGCAGCGATCTGAGATAGGTTGGGAGACCGCTATGACAATCGGAGCCGCGACTGAGATTCACTATCCCGAAACGGACGGAATGCCATTGCCCGACGGAGAGTACCAAGCGCCTATATTCCGTAGAGTGGTCGGGGATCTTGACGACTACTTCGAGCGGGTTCCGGGCGCGTGGGTGAATGGGGACACGTTTATCTACTATGTCGAAGGCAACCCGCGTATCTCGGTTTCGCCGGACTGCTATGTCGTCTTCGGCTTGTCGGATGAATCGGTGGCTTCTATCGAGCGCAATAATACGTACAGGTTGTGGGAAGTGGGGAAGTTCCCGGACTTCATTTTGGAAATAGGTTCGGAGAGTACGGCGGACGCTGATTCAGGAAGGAAGAGGGAGCTTTACGCCGAACTGGGTGCGGGTGAGTATTGGCGCTTTGACGCCTCGGGCGGTGATTTCTACGGAGAGCCGCTTATAGGGGAGCGGCTGGTGAATGGCGAGTATCGTCGTATAGAGCTTCGGTATGAGGGGGACGGGCAGGTGTGGGGGCATAGCGAGGCGCTGAACTTGGACCTGTGGTGGAAGGACAATGATCTGCGCTTCTGGGACCCAGCGGCTGACCGGTGGCTTTTGCGGCGAGAGGAAGAGCGCGTCCGAGCGGAAGCCGCGGAGTCCGAACTTCGCGAGCTGAGAAGACGGCTTGCGGATCTGGAGGGCGGGAGGTCGCCATAGCTGACCGGATGTTGGCTTTGCTCTGTGGTTTCATGTCTGTTGGGTGGCTGTACCAATCCCTCTATTAACCGCCCCAATTCACAGCTTGGTGGCTTCGCGCCTGCATTGGTGGCTACGGAGGCCGCGAGAAAGGCATAGATGCCTCTTGTGTTACGAATATGTTTTGTGGGATAACTCCTGCGGGGCAACCCGGTTCGCCTCGCCCGAAAGCGGGAGCGAACCGGGCTCCCTACCAATTCCACTAGTTCGGCCTCGGAGTTGGCGTTACGGTCGGCCTCGGAGTCGAGGTTGCGGTTGGGGTCGGCGTTGCGGTTGGAGTTGGAGTTACGGTCGGCGTTGGCGTTATGGTAGGAGTAGGGGTCGGCGAAGACCAGTCGCATGAACGCCTTTGTCCGTTGCTGACGTGGATATGCCGGGTTGTGAAGCCTCCGTGGTTGTGTGTTTCGCATTCGCTGTGAGGACTGTGGGGCGAGGGAGTAGGTATGCGCGCGCTGCACTGCCTTGGGTCTCCGTCAGGGATTCTGTGAATGTGCTCTCTTACTCTGGTCCATTCTTTTTCGGAGTGGTAGTGCGCTTGGCAATCTCCGTGATAACCGGTATGGTTCGGCTTGGGAGTCTTTGTGGGGATGGGGTCTCCGTCACAGGTTAGTGGCTCTAGAGATCCGCCATCGTGACGATGGTGTACACCGTACCCGATTTGAGGATGGCTGTGAGACGCGCGGCAGTCGCTATGCGGCCTTCCGCTCACGAATGTCCGGACCGCCGTGGGTTCCGAGGTCGGCGGCGTGCTTGTGTTGTCGTCAGCGTCTGGTACGGGAGTCGGTGTAGCCGTTTGGCTTGAACCTCCGAAGTCTCTGCATATCTGTAATCCGGCGAGTATATGACCGCCATCCGAGTGGTAATGACCCGCGCCGTTGCCATGTGCCTGACATATGGCGTGGTGATGGGCGTGGTGTCTAAGCTCCTCCGCGTTATGTACACGGTCTCCTATGGGATCGCCGCTGGCGTGGTCAAGTAACGTGAATGCTCCCATCGTCCCTATGACGGCGATGATGGAGACTACCCAGCGTGGCTTTGTATATCTTATTCACAGTCCTTCTCGACTCCTTATGGGTCTATGAGTATCGGGTCGAAGGACAGATCGCAGATCTGTCCTGTTTTGGAAAGAAATGCGCCGTCGACGACAATGAGTTCTATTATGGTCTGACCCACGAGGTCCAAGGGTGTTTCGATGTATTCGTATATATCTTGTCCGTAGACCGCGTAGGTACCGAAGAGGTTGGGGCCGTATATGCATTCGTGACATGGTAGGACGATGCCGTCGTCTGTGAGCAGATAGGAATCGACGCTGTCCATGGTCACAAAGTCGGAGAAGCTTATAGGAAAGCCGATCCACGGATAGACGTCATTATCAGTAACCTCTGAGACCCGCACTTCGATATTTTCTATTCTTGGTATCTGTCTAAGGGTCACTTCCTCAAAGTTATTTTGAATCAGGAATTGTTCGGAGTCGTGTATCTGTGCGTTTGAGCGGAAGTCGAAGGAGACGGCTATGGAATCAGGCGTGAGTTCAGGAGTGTCGAAAGAGAGAGCGGCGTCGGAGCCGTCGCAGGGAGCGACGCAGACGCCTCTGGTGACGGAGCCGTCCGGAAGTCTGACATTGATTCCCACGTCGGATATGTCATGAGCTCTGAGCTGCACCGGTTCGGATAGATGGAGGTTGACAACAGTCCCTTCGTAATCGAGTCTGGTCACATACGGAGATTGACCGCTCGCCGCGGGCGGCACGGGTATTGGGACTGGGGTGGGACCCTGCACCATCGCGAAGTCCGATGCGCGCTCTCTTATGTCAGGGTCGAGTTCGTAGGAATCGAGCTCGTTGCCAGCGGAGTCAACGATTCTAGCGAGCCCGTCTTGCAGTATGGCTGGTTCATATATCTCATCGCCGGATTCAATCCAGACGCCGCTTGTGAATACCATGTAGGATGCGGGCTTCTCGTCCGAGCATCCTTGGATACAATCGAGGAGTCCTTTGCCGCGCACATGTAAGAAAATCTCTCCATGAGTCAGAACCGGCTCAGAGAATTGGATGAGAACTCCGCCGCATCTTCGTGGGTTGCAGTTCTCGGGACCCGGGTTGCGGGTGGTGTTGCCGGCATAAAAATCGACGACTATGACGACGGGTGAGCTTGTGTCCCGCGGCTGCGGCGTCGCTGTCGGAACGAGGGTCGCCGTCGGTTCAGGCGTCGGGACGAGGGTCGCAGTTGGCTCCGGGGTCGAAGTATCCGTCGGCGTAGCCTGCGCGGTCTCCGTCGCAGTCGGCTTCATTGTCGGGACCTTGGAGAGTTTGTCAAGTGTCGGATTTTCTGGGTATTCTCGACGAGTGTTGGCATTCTCGACCGAGATGACCTTCGCAGATGGCCTCTGAGCGCCAATGCTTAGCGTCTTCCTGATTGACGCGGGAATGGAAGGCTCTGACGGATTGCGCTTGTTGCGCTCAAAGTCCAGACTCCGCTGAGCCTAGCGCGCTTTTTTTGACCCAGCAAAACACCGTTGCGAGCTTTATGCGCGCGCAATCGCCGACACGCTCGCTCAGCGTACATGGCGATAGCGAGGTCAATGGTCTTCTGCGGATAGTAGTTCCGGTCGCCGTCGGGAATGAAGCGATGGCCACAGCCTCGACAGCGGTGTGTCCGCTTGCCTCGTGAGCGTCCGTCTTTAGGCAGCTGGTTGGAGCCGCAGTGAGGACATTGGAGATCGTCTCTAAGCGTTGTCTGACCATTGGAGCATATCCTCCCAGCGTTGATGTACCCCTATTTACATAATCAGCGCGTGTCGAGAATGCCTAAAAACTATCTGCGAATTTCTAACCCCTTTTCGCCCCCCCTTCAGTTCACTCCACTCCCCTGAAGCCGCCATCAGAGGAGAAACTCTCTCCCAGACCGTCCGTCGGATGGCGGACAGACTCGTTTCACACACACGCCATGAAGCCGCCCCGCCGAGCCCGAAAGCGGAGATCGAGCGAGACCCCCAAGCGCTGACTCGAATGGCGCGTCTGTACAGTTGGATACTCAGAAATCATCCCGAAGGCGAGCCGGGGCGACGATACCTTGCTGAGCGCGGCATAGACTTCCGGTCGACTCGGTTCTCCCCGTTCAGACTCGGATATTGTCCGCCGGACGGAGAGACCGTCTCCAGACTCGCCGACGCCTGCCTCCTGTCCGCCAGTCGCAGAGGCGTGGAGAGATTCGCGGGCTACGTCGTTGTATCGGAACTGAGTCCGGACGGGAGTCTCGTCGTAGATATGACTGCCCGACGCGTAGCCAGCGCAGTATCCGCGTGGACTATGACTTACTGAGAGATACTGTGAACATTGGTGTCCGGTTTCTAGATGACGTGATAGAGCGGAACCAACTCCCCGTCTTTCGATTGCGACAGATGAACCTTGCCACCCGCAGAATCGGACTTGGAGTCATGGTATGGGCTGACGCCCTGCTCCAGATGTCCATTCCCTATGACGCTCCCGAGCCAGAGAGCTTGCCATGACCCTCAGCCGGTTCGTCACAGAATTCGCGTGGGAGGCCTCGGCGGAGCTTGCGAAGGAACGCGGGCCCTTCTCCGAATGAGAGAAATCCGCGCTGACTGAGCGCATGACCGTGCCTGTCCGACATAGCTCGGTCACAACCATCGCTCCCACAGGAAAAATCAGCCGCATAGCCGGCTGTTCCAGCGGGATCGAACCGCACTACGCTCCGGCGTGGCGTTCAAACGTTCTATGGCGAAACAACTCTCCGACAGGCACGCTCGTTGACGCGCCGGATCCAATTCGACGCGCCATTCTGAGCGAGATGAACGGAGACAAGGAAAAGACCGAGAATGCGTTGGCCCGCATAGCTGATGACCCCTTGCTTCTTTCCGAATACAGCTGCGCGGCCGACTTCCGGTCAGCGCATGACGTACCGCCCGCGGACCATGTGCTGATGCAGGCAGCATGGCAAGCTCACGTAACCAACGGCGTCTCCAAAACCGTCAACCTGCCCCATCATGCCACAGCGGATGATATCTCCGAAGTCTACAAGCTCGCCCACAGACACGGATGCAAGGCAGTCTGCGTCTACCGGGACGGCTCAAAGACAGACAGGCGCTTGAGACAGCGCGGACGGGAGAACGAAGCCTTTCCTTCCATAAATGGCTAAGTCATTCCTAATAAGCGGTCGGTCGCGTCCCACCTGCCCTATTCGGCGACCACCAGAAAGCGAATTCCTCATTCTTGCTCCATATGTCGGATACGCTCCCGAAGCCTCTCGATCTCAGACTCGGCGCGGGCAAATCGCGTTTCCGCCAGGCTGGCGCGTGTTTCAGCTTGCTCACGCCCGCGCTCTGCTTGCTCACGCCCACGCTCTGCTTGCTCTCGCTCTCGCTCTGCTTCCTCCGCCCTCGCTATACGCGCTCTCGCGCCAAGAAGGTACAGGCCCGTATCACGGTTCTGGAACAGCAGCCGAGCGGGGTTGTAGTCATCCTCCAACGCCATCCCGGGCTGAATGGACTCCAGTTCTGACAACCTCGACCTTTCCAGCGAACACAGCCTCAGCCTCAGAGCCTCGCTATACCCGCTCTCCACGCCGTGTTCGTTCAGAGCTATCTCAATGGGTTCGTACTCCCCGTCCGCCAGCCGAAAGCCGGCCAGCGGCTGGCCGTACAGCCTGCCCCCGGTGGGGTCGAACATCCAATACTCCTGTATTCCTATTCGAGCGTAGATGCCCGGTTTTTCATAGATGTCCCTCTGGAATGTGGACGGCGACGCCACCTCCAGCGCGAACTCGGGCGGCTTTCCTATCTCCCACACGTTATAGGATGTCTCATATCTGATGGCCGCGATGTCCACGTTGAACGAGATGTACCAGTCGGGAGCGACGAACAGGCGGTGGTTCTCAGGGTTGTACCTGATTGGGATGTTGGAGATCATGAACAGAGACGCTATGTCTCCGAGATGAGCTTCAAGGTCTTTGAGGAACTCAGCTATCTGTTCGATGGTTGGGGCCTGAAGCATTTCTATGGGTATGCGGTCGGGCATATTGTCCGGGTCAATGGGGACCGGGGCTATGCCGTAGATTTCCTCTGTCGGGGCTGTGATCTTGGCGATCATTTTCGTTTCCGCAAGTGGATAGTAGTATGCCGTCGCTCCATGGTAGCAACAGCAGGCAGAGTGTACAAGCGCACTGCGCTAGGAGACTATATCACAGGACCTGCTTCGCTATCTCTGAAATCGGAAGGCGTAGCCGGCGCCGGCTAGTCAGCTCTGCCCTGATGGGTGTGGGCCTGGTTCGCCAGAACGCTGTTTCTGTCATTGAGTCTGGTCTGCTCCAACTCGGAGTCTCCGCTTCCGCCATAGCAGAACTGGACGATGTAAGATAGTCTCTTCTGTCCAACCCTCTACCCAGGTCGTTCAGTTTCGGTTGGCGCCCGATATCTAACTCCACGAATCAAGTTCGCCACCCTCAGCGCCGCCCGGGATAATAGCTCCGAACTCTAGTACCAGGACCTCAGAAAAGAAGTAGACATCCCATCCGGAAGCCCAAACATTTTCATGAGATGGGGACATAGATCAGTGTGCGTTTGCCTACTATGGACCCGACCGGATGACCGGACGCGCCTTAACCGGCCCTGTCCAGCAGTAATCGCGCTGTCTCCTCAGATGGCCTCCGTAAAGTTCAAAGGAATTTTGACTTAGGTATAATATACACAAGCCTCAGGCATATAGGTCCTGATCAGAACCTGCATACACAAAGAACTGTGTCCTATCCATGCCATCTAGGGAGATACGAAGTGTTGGAGAATAGACTAAATTCGCCGCTCCTCAAGAAATTCAATATTGTCTCCATCGTTCTCGCCGCGGCTCTGGCGGCAATCGCAATCGCATGCGGCGCCGACCCTGAGCCCACTCCAATTCCGCCAGCGGACACCCCTGTTCCGACAGATACGCCGATTCCTCCGACCGTCACTCCGGTTCCCCCGACCAGTACCCTTGCCCCGACCAGAACTTTCGTTCCAAAGGCTACCGCAGTTCCATCCCCGACGGCGCTCCCAATCACTACGCCGGAGGCGAATCCCGCTCCCGCCGACGAACGCGATCCCTTTCAGATACTCGCCGAGGCCTCGAACGCGCTCGACGAACTCGACAGCTTCCACCTGGATACGGAAATAGCGATATTGATTGTGCAGGATGGAGCTTCCCTGCGAATTCCCTTCACCCTGCGCGCAGACTTCCGCAAGCCTCTCGATTCACAGGGGGCGGTGAATATGAATCTGGGGTTCGTCAGTGTGGAGATTGAATTCATAACCCTGGGGGGACGATGTTTATATCAGAGACCCCGAAACCGGACGATGGATTCTGGACGGGAACGCAGGCGACGCGCTGCCGCTCAATCCGTCCGAATTCACTGGGATCGATAGTTTCATGGACCCAAGCGTCCTCGAAGATTCAGAAAATCTGACACTGGAAGGCGTTGAAGAGATTGATGGGGTCATGACATACCGCGTCTCAATGTTCGTGGAGAGTGAATCGATCGCTATCGTAGAAGACCTCGGGAGGGGGATGGATGTGAATTTCTGGGTGGGGACGGAGGACGGTCTGCTGCGCAGGATATTGGCGGTCGGACAGGTAGACGTTCCCGATATGGACACGCCGCAGCCGGACGGTCTTTTCGGTGGCTTTGCAACTGAAGAGGCAAGTTTTGAAATGCTCATAGAATATTCCAACTTCAACGCTCCGATACAGATCGAACCGCCCGAAGATTTTATTGAAATGCGGAATATGAGGCCGAGAAGTCAAAAATAGCTTGACTGAACTGACAGACGACCATCGCAGGATTAGGAGAATCAGATGACAGGTTATTGCATGAGGTGTAAAGAGCGTCGTGATATGCGCGCCTTTGAGTCCACGACTATGAAGAACGGCAGACCCGCGGTCAGAGGAAAGTGCGCGATCTGCGGAGCCGGCATGTTCAAGATTGTGTCCGCGGCGGAGGCGGAGGCCGGCGCTGACTGACCGCCTCAGAACAAACTGAAAGAGATGGGCCTGTTCATCATGCCGCTGTGTATGGAAGGGGAATTACGCTTGCGCATCTTTCTGGCGGTTGGGCCGGGGCGGAGATTCCCACGCCCCGCGCTCGGTGTAGGACATTGATGGCTGCGTTCACATCCGCGTCCATCGTCATCCCACATTGAGCGCATTTGTAATTTTCGCCGTTCCTGTTGCGTGAGTCTGTGACTTCGCATTCGGAACAGGTACGGCTTGTGTGTCTGGGGTCCACGAGCTCAACCGGCCCGCGGCCCACTCTGACTTATAGCGCAGATGGTCTCGTATCATTCTCCACGTCTGTTCCAGTATTGATCGGGCTGTTCCGGTTCGCTTTGCGGGGAAATTGGCATTTGCAAGCGTTTTCCTTGGCTCAGCGTTATTATCCCGGGCGGCTCTGAGGGCGGCGAACTTGATTCGTGGAGTTAGATATCGGGCGCCAACCGAAACTCTGAATGACCTGGGTAGGGGGTTGGACAGAAGAGATTATCCCATAGCGTCCAGCTCTGCTATGGCGGAAGCGGAGACTCCGGAGTTGGAGCAGACCAGACTCAATGACAGAAACAGCATTCTGGCGAACCAGACCCACACCCATCAGGGCATAGCCGACTAGCCGGTGCCGTCGACAGTTGTGCCTTCCGACGCTCTCCCTCTCGGCAGACGCTTTCTGACCGCTCTGCCCGACCTCTGCATATCCCTCCAACCGCTCACATGGTCTGTGTGGTGTCCGAACAGTCCCATCGCCAACTCCACTCCTCTGTGGCTCAGTCCCAGAGCGTACACAACTCCCTCCACCGCCATGAAACGATGACTGCGTGCGGCTGGAACAGCGCCTGTTCGCTAGGGTAGCTTGACCCTCTTTGCGCTCTGGGATAGACTCGAGACGCTCACATATACCTGAAACCCCGAGATGTTTCTCGAATTACAGGAGGCAATGATGAACCTGTTGGTTATCTCAGGCGGCGGACACCCGTATCACGAGAGCACACCCGTGCTGATGGACTTCCTCGGCAAGGATGGGCATGAAGTCAGGATGACGGAGGACGCGAGCATTCTGACCACCGACGAAATGCAGGAGTTCGACGCTCTGGTGTTCAACACGAGGCGCGAGCTTGAGCTGACGCTGCAAGAGAACGAGCGCGTGGGTCTGACGCAGTATGTGGGGGGCGGACACGGATTCGTGTGCCTGCACATCTCCGGCTGCCGGCCGGCTGCCTGGCCGGAGTATCACGATCTGACGGGCGGGGGCTGGATAACCGGTGAAAGCTACCATCCACCATATGGTCAGTTTACTGTGAGTGTAAGCGACTCCGATCATCCCTGCGCCGAGGGCATAGGCGACTTCGTCACTAATGATGAGCTGTACATGAACATCGCGTCCCCGCCCCGGCAACGAGGTGTTTCTGACGGCGAACGCCGAAGACGGAACACATGCCTGGGGCCCGGATCGCGCGCCTACTTTTATGCGCGGCGGCGCTTACGCCCTGGCCTGGACCCGAAGCTATGGCAACGGCAAGGTGTTCAAGACTACGCTCGGACACAACGGACTCAGCTTCCAAACTCCGCAGTTTCAACGACTGGTGCTGAACGGCGTGAACTGGGTAACGGACAAGGGCTGAGGGCTCCAAACAGAATATCAAATCCATAACTGGCATATGAGGAGGGGCGCCATGCCAAAAGTCAGCGGACTGGGACACGTTGGCATATTCGTAAAAGACCTTATGACGCAGCGCGATTTCTACTCCCGCGTAATGGGACTTCAGATAGCGGATGAAGATCTTGAGGACCGCGGCATGGTGTTTCTCAGCGCCCCATCCCCGACGAGGAACATCACGAATTCGTGATAATGAAAGGGGCGTTCCGGCCCTGCGGACGCGCAGGTCATCCAGCAGATCTCGTTCAAGGTTGACACGCTGTCTGAACTCAAGAGCTTCTACTCCATC
>CBDCBF010000005.1:0-5347 GCA_965214185.1 Dehalococcoidia bacterium
ATCCGCGCCCCTAAAACCCAAGCGGGTCGAAAGGCTGCTCGAAGATTATTCGCTCGATCGGGTCTTCGGGGTCCGGGGCATAGCGCCGCTTGTTGCCCTGTCGTTTATGTTCCTGAATGCGCTGACCGCTTCCATCGTGGTCATCGCCGGAAAGTCCGACCCGAACAGTATGCGGTCGGCGACGCCGCACTCAATCGCCAACATAAGCCCATTGTAGAGTTGCCGCTTGCGTTGGAAGCGAGTGGACAGGTCCGTGAAGACGTGGCAAATCTCATGGCAGCTTCCTCATAGTCGGAGTATTCCGATTATAGCAAAGCGAACGTGTCCGCATACGCCGAAGAAAGGGCAGGGTCAGGGTCTTGGCATCTTGATTGTGGAATGAGACAAATCGCTGACGTTGTCACGTTTTCGGATGTCCGCGGCGGAGGGCGCGGCCGGGGAGCGCGCCGGTGTTTTGGCCGCGCTCGATGACGACCCCGGCCGTTGACTATGACGTATTCGATGCCGACGGGGTAGTGGTGAGGGTCCTCGCGTGTGGCGTGGGTTTTTTACGGTGTCGGGGTTGAAGATGACGATGTCGGCCTTGAAGCCATCTCTCAGGATTCCTCTATCGGGCAGGCCGAGACGCTGGGCGGGGAAGGATGTCATTTTGCGTATGGCCTCTGGCAGGCGCAGGCGCTTCTCTGCGCGGACGAATTCGGCTAGGACTATGGGGAAGCAGCCGTATGTGCGCGGGTTGGGGTATTCGCCGAACAGTATGGCGTCGGACGCTATCATTCCGGCGGGGGTGGGGATACGAATGCGGGTAGGGTCTGCGGGTTGGTTCCGAGTCCGACGGTGGAGATGCCGAGCTTCTCGTCGAGCAGCAGGTCGAACAGCGCCTCGGCGGGCTTCTGGCCGCGCATCTCGGCTATGTCGGTTATCAACTTGCCGTCGTATTTCTTGTTTTGCGGCTGTGTGAAGTTGGTGAGCCAGTTGTTTTTGAGCCTGTCATGGGACATCTCGGCGGCCATGCGCGCGCGGGTCGTCCGGGTCTCGCAGCGCGGCGATAAGCCTCTCAGGGCCGCCGTCCTTGGCCCAGAAGGGCAGCCCGATTGTGATGGTGGTGCCTGAGTAGGGATAGGTGTAGCAGTCGAAGGTGACGTCCATGCCGTCGTCGCGGGCGTCTTCGACCAGAGCTAGGTAGTCGAGGTGGCTGCCGACTCCCTGAGCGCTTTGGCGATAGTGTGTCAGATGCACCGGAATGCCCGAACGTCGTCCGATGTCGAGCGCTTCCTGCCAGGGGGCCAAGAGTCCGCGCGAGCGCAGGCTGGCGCGGGTGTGAGTATGGTAGAAGCCGCCCATGCCGGCGGCGACTTCGGACAGAGCGACGAGTTCGTCGGTCGTGGCGTAGGCGCCCGGGGGATAGTCGAGTCCGGTGGACAGACCCCACGCGCCCTCTTCCATCGCCTCGCGGACGACGGAGCTCATGTCGGCTAGTTCGGCGGGGGTGGCGGGCCTGTCGTTCCAGCCTACGGACCAGATGCGTGCCGGCGAGTTTTCCGAGAATGTATGCGACATTGACCGCGACCGTATTGTCGAACTTGCCGAGGAAGTCGGCGACGCTGAGCCAGTCGGCGGGCATGGGCGGGTAGCCGTTCAGCCCGGAGTCGAGCCAGATGTAGCGGTGAAGTTCGTCTTGGCTCTTGAAGGGGGCGTGTGAGATGCCGTCTATGCCGACGAGTTCGGTGGTTACGCCCTGGCGGACCTTGGGGTCGTGGTGGGGCTGTCCGAGCATGGTGAGTCCGGCGTGTGAGTGCAGGTCTATGAAGCCCGGGCATACGACGTGTCCCGCGGCGTCTATGAGCCTAGCGGCTTGGAGCGCGGATACGTCGCCCCTGTGTATGGAGATTGTCTCGTCCCGCACGCCGACGGCGGCGCGGAAGCCGGGACTGGCGGAGCCGTCTATGATGAGGCCGTTTGTTATGAGAAGGTCGAACATATTTGTTTTCCTATGTCTGGACTGTGGTTTGTGGGATTCAGCGGTCAGGGCTATCGTATCTTATTGATTGAGGACCTTGAGGAGATATTCGCTATCCCATCCAGCCCGCTTGCGCTTGGCGGCGAATATCTCGGCGCTGTTGCCCCTCCTCACCCTGCTTTCATCCTCTCCGAAGCTCACGTCCAACACCCAATGCACCGAGTTCTCGATTCCCCAGCGGCCTCGAACAGCCTCAAGAAGCCGGGAAGCATCGCCCGGCAGACTCGATATGAAGTATCGCGTTTGCCGTGAACTCTTCCTATCCACGCGGCGCTCTGACTCCACCATTGCCACACTCGCCAGCTTCGGCCACGCCCCATCCTCGTTTGGGTATTCGATGTGGGCAGGGTCTGAGACCACCCTGCATCGGCGGGTCTCCACCTGTCCGCGCCCCTTCTCCACCGTCTCGTACCAACTGTTCGGCGTCGAGCATGGAGAAGACTCTGCCGAAAGTGTCGTGCGATGGGATTCCGTTTGGCAATTCCAGAAAGCTGTCGAACCATTGTCTCTTGGAGTTGCCAAATATCTCCACGTCGGTCCACGAGTCGGCCCCGCCCACTATGGCGCATATGGCGATTGTGAGCGCATCGGTCAGGCTGTGGCGCTTGGCGCGGTCAATTCTCGGGTCTTCAAGTACTGAGAGGTGTTCGATCAGAGAGGCTGAGTGGGTGTTTCCCATGAGGTTACTCCTTTTCGAGGATGACCTCTATTCTAACCCATGTCTTATATTAAATTTAGATGCCATAGCCCTCCGACTCTTGCCCACTATACTTTACTCGCCGCCGAATAACACGTGCGACCTCATGTAGTCCATGTCCATTTCGACTCCCAGTCCGGGGGTGTCCGGCACGTATAGGTCGCCGTTGCGTATATCCAGTCCCGGCTCGATGAGCGCGCCGTACGCGCCTAGGTCGTAGCGCGAGGTTTCCAGCTTGTAGAAGTTGGGCGTCGTCATCATTACATGAGCCCCGGCCAGAACATTTATCGGCCCGCTCGCGTCGTGCGGCGAGACCGGTATGTAGTACGCCTCCGCCATGGTGGAGATCTTCTTGAGTTCGGTTATCCCGCCCGTCCAGGTGACGTCCGGCATCACGAAGTCGGCGAGATTGTTCTCGAAGATGGGGACGAACTCCCAGCGAGTGTGCAGGCGCTCGCCGACCGATATTTTGACCGGAATCTCGCGCCGAACCTGCTGGAGCGCCTTGTAGCTCTCGACCGGCACAGGCTCCTCGAACCAGTGTATGCCGTGCTTGGCGAGCCGATTCGCAAGCTCGATGGCCGTCGGCACGTTGTACATACCGTGCGCGTCTATGAGTATCTCTATGTCCGGGCCGACGGCTTCGCGCACCGCGCCCACTATCTCGTCCGCCGTCGCCAGCCCCTCTCTGCTTAGCTGCCCGTCCATGAAGCCGTCGTTGCCGCCCGGGATGAATCGCATCATCGGGTCGAACTTGAACGCCTCATAGCCGGCGTCCACAATCTGCTGAGCGTCGGCTATGGCGTCGGGGATGTTGCGCGGTTCGGGCGGGTGGGTGTAGAGCGCGATGCGGTCTCGCGTCGGCCCACCCAGAAGTTCATAAATCGGAAGACCGAGTTCCTTGCCTCGTATGTCCCACAGGGCTATGTCTATGCCGCTTATCATCGCGGTCGTCGCGCCGCGTGTGCCGACATAGGTGAACGAGCGGAATATCTTCTGCCACAGCCGTTCAAACTCGTTGGCGTTCTCGCCGGCCAGAAAGTCGCTGACCTCGCGTATCATGGCGACCATCGCTCGGTTCGCCACAGGACCGGGGTAGGTCGTGACCTCGCCCCAGCCGGTTATTCCCTCGTCGGTGTCCACCTGCACGAACACAAGCTGTCGGTCTCTCACATCCGGCTTCTGTTCCACGCCTGTCCGCACCTCCCATGGAAAGCTGACTAGCCAGGGGGTTACCTTAGTTATCTTCATCTTGTCGCCTCCTCGGGGCTGGTTATTTAGCGCTGGCAGGTAGTTATTCTCATATTAGAGCCGTTTCGTCAAGGCGGGGCGCTTTCGACTAGGATCTCTCACTCTAGCGTCAAGCCCGGGGTTCCGGGGACGCCCGTCGAGTTTTGAGTCTGTCTTCACGACAGACGCTCAGCCTCTTGTCCGCATCTGCGCGCTGAGCATCATGCGCTGTCCGAGCAGAGTAACGCTCAGAGCGGTGATGAATATGGCCGCGCCGGGGAACAGCGTGAGGGACGGCATACGGCGCATATAGGGTTGCGCCTCCCAGAGCATCGCGCCCCCAGTCCGGCGTCGGAGGCTGCGCGCCCACTCCAAGGTACGAAAGTCCGGCGATAGTGATGAGTATCTGCCCGAACCGGAGGAATCCCATGGCGAGCACAGGACTCAGGATATTGGGGAGGATATGCCTGCGAAGTATGAACGCGGGCGTAGAACCGAGCGCTTCGGCAGCCTCCATGAATTCGCGCGTATTGACCTCAAGGGTGACCGCTCTGGCCAAGCGCGCGTACGGAGTCCAGGCGAAGATGGTCACCGCGAGGACGATGGTCGCGAAGTTCTGGTCGAGCAGAGACGCCAATACGAACGCGACCACAAGCTCGGGAAAAACCAGAACCCCGTCCACCACGCGCATTATCGCCTCGTCCGTCACGCCGCCCGCTCTGCCCGAGTATGCGCCTATAAGCGTGCCGAACACTCCGGCGATCAGCGCCGAAACGGTCGTTATAGCCAAGGAGAAGCGGCTGCCCACCAGAAGCCGCGACAGCACGTCCCTGCCGAGATGATCGGTTCCGAGGGGGTGGCCCAAACTTGGCGGTTCCAGCCGGGCGGCCAGATTCTGGTCGTTGGGATGATGCGGAGCGAGGAGGGGCGCGAAGACGCCGACAAACCCTATGATAGCCAGAATCGCCAGCGGCGCGACAGAAATGCGCCGACCGCGAAGACTATATCTTCGCAGAACGGCTTTCACCCCCTGTTCGCCGGAGCCTATCTTACCGATTCTTCGATTCACGACTTCCCCCTGGCGGCGTCAATTTCCGAGACGTATGGCAGGATTCAGCAAGACATAAGCGATGTCCGTCGCGGTATTTATGAGAACGGTGATGAGAACGATCGCCATCAGGCTC
Organism: Dehalococcoidia bacterium; assembly: GCA_965214185.1. GTDB lineage: Bacteria > Chloroflexota > Dehalococcoidia > Lucifugimonadales > UBA1123 > VXRN01. The sequence continues at coordinate 5,132 of CBDCBF010000005.1, forward strand.
GCCTGAATTAGGGGAAGGTCGCTGGCGTTGATGGCGTCGAAGAGTACCCTCCCAATTCCGGGAACTGAGAAGATGACCTCGACTATCAGCGCCCCGCCAATCAGCCCGGCCAACCACATACTGGACAGTGTGAGAACCGGAATCAGCGCGTTCCTCAGGGCGTGTCGTCGGATAAGCGTCCCCTCTCCCAACCCCTTTGCCCTCGCCGTTCTAATG
>CBDCBF010000006.1:0-83903 GCA_965214185.1 Dehalococcoidia bacterium
TGATTCGCTGGCTTGGCCCCCATACTTTGCCGTTCATGTCCGCGCGGGTGACGCAGCTTTGGATGCCCATGAGCGGCTCGAATGGGCCTGGCGGATAGTCGGTCGCGCCGGTGGATACTACGCCGCTGTCCATGAACGAACGCTGCGCGAACATCCACTCAAGACGGTCTTCTCCATAGAAGGCCATCTTTTCGCCGTGATAGTAAACGTAGGTGCAGAAGGGTGTGGCTATCGCCCCGAGACGGTTCATTCTGGAAAGCAGGTTGGGGTTGACCAGAGTGCAGTGTTCGACGCGGTGTCGGGGGTCTGGGCGGGGGTGGTCGGACTGCGCCCGCTCGTATGCGTTGAGAACCGAGTCTATCGCAAGGTCGCCGTTGGCGTGGATGCAGACCTGGAATCCGGCGCGGTGTATTTCTAAAACCGACTCGGTGATTTCGTCTTGGGTCATGGCTAGTATGCCGTGGTCGCAGGTTCCGACGTACGGCTCGGACATGTAGGCGGTGCGGGCGGCTATGGCGCCGTCGGACACCATCTTGATGCCGCCCAAGCGCAGTTGGTCGTCGCCGAATCCGGTTTTCAGTCCGGCGTCGCGCAGGGCGGGGAAGTGGGGTTTCGCGGCGAGCATATAGACTCTTAGGCTGAGGTCGCCGTTTTCGCGTCCCTCGGCGTATGTGTTGAGCTGGTCGTTTGACACCATCGCGTCGTGTACGCTTGTCAGTCCGCTCGGGGTGAGCATCTTGCAGATGGTTCGCAAGCCTTCTCTGCGGACTTCGGGTGTAATCTGCGGCAGGAGATCGCGTATGGGTTCTATGGCGCGTTCGTAAATCACTCCGTCCAGCGCGCCTGTGTCGGGGTCTCGTCCGAGCCTGCCGCCCGGAGGGTCCGGGCTGTTATCGTGGTAGCCGGAAAGTTTCAACGCCTTTGAGTTCAGATAGTAAACGTGTCCGGCGCGGTGCGAGACTAGGATGGGCAGTTCGGTTGAGACGGCGTCTAGGTCGCGCCTGTGGAGGAATCTGCGTTCGGCGGTTTTGGTGTCGTCGAATTTGAAGCCTTCTACCCAGTCGGCGGGGGAGGCGCTATCTACGCGGGCGCGCAGCTCGGCTTGTATGGCAGCGATGGAGCGCCGGTCGCAGTCCGCGGCCATGACGTGCCTTATTCCGCTGCTGAGTACGTGGATGTGCGCGTCTATGAGTCCCGGTATGATGGTCAGTCCGCTTGCGTCAACAACGCGGGTCGTTGGGCCGATGAGTCCTTCGATGTCGTTGTCGCTGCCGACCCCAACGAACTTGCCGTCTCGGATAGCGACGGCCTGCGCCCTGGGATTTGTAGGGTCAACAGTGACGACATTGGCGTTCTTATAGACGGTTTCGGCGAATAGGTGTATTGGCATGGCGTACCTTTCGTACAGGTTCAAGAATTCAGCGCAAGCAGACGGGCGACCGGCTCACGCGCTTTTGGACGGTCAATGTGTTCCGACGGCGGAAGCGTGGTCATGTCAGTTAGTCAGTTGTCGCGCGAGATTTACGAATCGTCGAGTTGAATAGCGAGCTTCCGCGTCATCCCCGTTGACCATGTCGAAGTAGCCGCAGCTGACTTTTGATGGAAAGCGCTGTGGCACCGAATATCCGCTCAACAGAAAGTCTCCGGAGTCGTACTTGCTACTGAGCCGTCCCGCTACCCTGTAAAAGGTCATTGTCATTCTTGCGCGGTCAGCCCCTTATGCCGGGCAATATCCGCAAGTGTATCCTCGACCGCGTCGCGCAACAGATCTACGGCATTAATCGCATTTCATGAGTAGAACTCACGAGCCGCCGAATCCAGAAGATCGTCCGTCGCCCACAACCGCTTGGAGGTCAGCATATGGTTCGCGCTTCTGTCGGACTCTTACGTGAGGATTATATCCGAGATTCGTGAACCGCTCCATAGCGGGGTTGACCGACTCCGCGCTGTCACCTTATGGCATCGAGCAGCGCTTGGAGTTCCGACGGCAGCGGCGACTTTAGGGATAGTCGCTCGCCGCTTGTTGGATGGTCGAATTCCAGGCAGGCGGCGTGGAGGAATTGCCTGCCGACGCGAGGGTCCGCCCGGTCGTACAGCGCGTCTCCGACGACCGGGTGGCCGACTGAGGCAAGGTGGACTCTTATCTGGTGTGTCCTGCCGGTTTTGGGTCTGACATCGGCGTAGGTGTATCCGCGGTAGGCGGCGATGGTCTTGTAGCGTGTGGAGGCAGGGCGTCCGTCTTGGACTATGGCCATCTTTTTGCGGTGGTTGGGGTCGCGTCCGATGGGCGCGTCTATCACAGCCTCGGCCGGTCTGAGCGAGCCGACGACTAGGGCTAGATAGCCTTTGTTCACTGTTCTGTTTCGCAATTGGTCTGTGAGGGATGCGTGGGCGCGGTCGGTCTTGGCTATCATGATGAGGCCTGATGTGTCCTTGTCCAGCCTGTGAACCAGCCCCGGGCGCATAGCTCCGCCGACTGCGCCAATGGACGGGTCGAGTCCGAGCGCCGCGTTCACCAGCGTAGAGTCGGGGTGTCCCGCGCCCGGGTGGACGGGCATACCCGCGGGTTTGTCCACTACTAGAAGGTCGTCATCCTCGTGAACCACTGTGAGCGGAATTCGCTGAGGCAGTATGTGTGTGGGAGTGGGTTGGGGGATGGCGATTATCACGGACTGGCCTGCTTTGAGTCTGAATCTCGGATTCTGCGTTCGTCCATCCACTGTGACGTCGCCATTGGTTATCAGCCGCTTGATCCTGGAGCGGGATAGGTCGGAGCATCGGTGGGCAAGGAATTTGTCGAGACGCTCGCCCGGACTTTCGCATATGAAGACCCGGGATCCGTTCACCTATTGTCCGAGTCCGGGGACTCGACCTCCTCCGGGGTTCTCGGCTCTTCCGTCTTGCCCCCAGTCAGCAGCAGGCTCGCTATCAACAGGGTGATGCCGACGGTTATGGATGAATCGGCGATGTTGAAGATGGGCCATGGGCCGACGTCAATGAAGTCGGTGACCCTTCCCGCGACTACCCGGTCAATGAGATTGCCGACCGCGCCGCCTAAGAGGAGGCCGATGGTTAGCCTGGTTATCCATGCGCCGTCGCTGTGGGATCGGTAGAAGTAGAGTATGAAAGCAATGGCGAATAGGGAGGCTATGGTCAGAATCAGAGTCTGGTCCTGGAATAGCCCGAAAGCGGAGCCTGTGTTAGTCCCGTGTGTAAGCCGGAAGAATCCCTCGGCGGGCCAGGACTCGCCGAGGGCCATGTTGTCGCGCACTAGGTACTTGCTGACCTGGTCGGCGACGAGGGCAGTGGCGGCAGTGGCGAGGACGATCCAATCGCGCCATACCGCTTTGGGGAATTCTTCAGGCTTGGTCTTGATAGCTTCGGTTTTGCCGCCGGATTCCATTCCGGAGTTTTCGCTCCATAGCGCTAGTTTCTAGGTTAAGGATACCATATCGGAGTTGTGGTTTACCTTCAAAGCGGGTTGTGGATAGTATCTCAGTTTGCCTACTCCGTCCCCACTCGCTTTTTCAGATCTTCTGTTACAATTATGTTCAGTCTTTCGCGGGTTAGCTGAGCGACCTCGCAGGATTACTAGGGGTTAAGCTATGCGCCCCCACAGATGACGATGCTGCAATCCGCACTATGGAGCGTTTTATGGATACCGGCGAAATTGGCATAATCGTCGCCATCGTAATCGGTGTCGGCGCTCTACTCTGGCAGTCTTGGACACAGGGCAATAGGCTTGACCGGAAGATAGAGTCTGAAAGCGACAGGCTTGACCGGAAGATAGAGTCTGAAAGCGACAGGCTTGACCGGAGGATCGAGTCCATTGAGGGCAAGGTTTCGGACGCCGCTCTCACGGCGGCCCGAAACGAGGGTAGGTACGACGTGCTGACGGCGCAGACTCACACCCACGAATCCTCGACGATTACCGCCGATTAGAGACGCAAGACTACTGCCTATCTAGCGCGGGCCTTCTACATTCGCCAGACTATGACGACCTCTCTCGACACCGGACACCCTTCGGGCGCGTGGTGATATAAGCGTGTTTCGACAATCCTTTCCGCGTTCGCCATTTTTCGACTGACGGAGTAACTCGGCAAGCCGAATGCTTCATAAATGCTGGATTCTCTCCGGAGAGCAGTATGAACATGAGTGTCTCACGGCTTCTGTTACAATTATGTTCAGTCTTTCGCGGGTTCGCTGAGCGACCTCGCAGGATTACTGGGGGTTAAGCTATGCGCCCCCACAGATGACGATGCTGCAATCCGCACTATGGAGCGTTTTATGGATACCGGCGAAATTGGCATAATAGTCGCCATCGTAATCGGTGTCGGCGCTCTACTCTGGCAGTCTTGGATACAGGGCAACAGGCTTGACCGGAAGATAGAGTCTGAAAGCGACAGGCTTGACCGGAGGATCGAGTCTATTGAGGGCAAGGTTTCGGACGCCGCTCTCACGGCGGCCCGAAACGAGGGTAGGTACGACGTGCTGACGGCGCAGACTCACACCCACGAATCCTCGACGATTACCGCCGATTAGAGACGCAAGACTACTGCCTATCTAGCGCGGGGCCTTCTACATTCGCCAGACTATGACGACCTCATAGGTCTCTGGCATATTGTCGCTGTACAGTTCTCGACACAGGACACCTTTCGGGCGCGTGGTGATATAAGCGTGTTTCGACAATCCTTTCCGCTTTCGCCATTTTGCGACTGACGGATTAGCAGGGAATGTTCCCCTAAGCGTCATCTCGCCTGACGCTACTCCCGTCATCTCTTAGAAGGCGACCGCACTCAACGCATGACGGCGACTACCGACAACCTGACGCTGACGCTAATGTTTCGGATAGGCGTCCAAAAAGTGTCTAGACAACGTCAGTTTTGCCGGCCTCACTCGCAAAATGCCCTGAGTGCCGCCTAGAGTAGTTGGAATCCGTCAAGGACATATTGGATCACCTGTACAGTTCTTGATTTTTACTGAATGTTCTTTCCTGAATTATGTGATTGACATATCATATGCGGTATGTTTGAATTGGCGCAATTTGGATTGAGCGGGGTGGTTTCCGCTATTGGACCTGAGATTTAACCTAATGGGGAGATAATTATATGCGTACATCAACTTCACTGCGCCGGCTGGTGATCGCCGTATTGGCAGTGTCACTCTTGGCGGTCGCGTGTTCGAGCTCTGAGCCGGCGCAGACGACTTCCGACGCGGTCACAAAAGAAGAGCTTGCCGCCGCGCTGCAAGAGGCGGTGCAGTCGGCTCAGCCGGCCGCCGCGCCCGCGCCGGCTGGACCTAGCGTGGAGGAAATGAGGGCGATGGTCGAATCCGCCGTCCAGAGCGCTGTCCCTGAGGGCACCAGCGCGGAGGAGATCAAGTCTATGGTCGAGGCGGCCGTGGGCGCGGCCGACCGCGACGCGGTCACAGCCGAGCAGGTCCGGACGCTTGTCGCCGAAGCGGTCGCGGCGTCGGCGACCGAAGGCCCTGAGCCGCTGAGCGCCGACGAAGTGCGTCAGATCGTCTCTGCGGCGGTCTCTGCCTTGCCAACTCCGGAGGCGCGGGTTGTCACCAAAGAGGTCACGGTTACGAAAGAGGTGCAGATTCCGGGCAAAAAGTATGTGACCGACCCGACAACGGGAAGTGTCATCCCCGCGCCGGAATATGGCGGGACGATAATCCGGCTCCAAACCAACCAGCCGCCCCACACCGACACATATTTCACACACCACGCGGCCAACGCCACGGACGGAGTTACTGAATCGCTCGCTCATGCGGATTGGGGCATAGACCGGAGCGTGTTCGACCACATGAAACGCCCAACTCCTCTATGGGTGATGAAGGGACAGATCGCCACCGGCTGGGTGCAGAACGACCCCCTCACCTACACTATCAACATCAGGGATGACGTGTACTGGCACAATAAGGCCCCAATGGACGGACGCAAGTTGACTGCCCAGGACGTGGAGTGGAATTTCCAGCGCTACCTGCATTTGGGCGAAGACTACGCCGATGAAGAAGGCCCTTGCTGCACTTTCAAGAGCGTGAAGTGGGACTCGGTAACCGCAACTGACGACAACACCATAGTGTTCAAGCTCAAGGAACCGAACATTGACACGCTCACCATCCTGTTCACTAGCTACTCCCCTCACATTCTCCCACCCGAGGTTGTACAAGAGCATGGCGACATTCAGGACTGGCGAAATCTGGTCGGCACCGGACCGTTCATGTTGACTGAATGGGTGGACGGCAGTTCAATGACTTGGGAGAAAAATCCAGATTACTGGGGGACCGATGAGAAGTTCCCGGAAAATCAACTCCCGTACGCTGATGCGACGCGGGCGCTCATAATGAAGGATGAAGCCACCCGTATCGCGGCGATGCGGACCGGCAAGGCCGACTACATGGGCTGGCTGGCCAATTCAGCCATTTCCACAACCGAGCAGGCCGAAGCGCTGGTCAAGACCAACCCCGACATCAAACTGATCCCCTACGCGTACAGATCCACCACTAGCACCGCATTCAACTTGGACCAACCGCCCTTCGACGACATCAGGGTCAGACGGGCCATGCAGATGGCGCTCGACCTCGAAACCATCAACACTATCTACTACAAGGGCTGGGCGACGGTGGACCCGATGGGACAGGTCGGCACAGGCGCTATTGAGTACTCCACACCATTCGACGAGTGGCCTGAAGACGTCAAACCCTACTATGCATACAACCCCGAAGCTGCCATCGCGCTGCTTGACGAGGCCGGCTACGAGCCCGATGAGAACGGGATCAGAATCAAGGGGACATCGGTGTACCACGCCACCTCCGACCTCGCGCTCGCGGACATATTCGTTGACTACTGGAGGAAGATCGGGGTGGACATTGAGGCCGTCAAGGGGCCGGACAACACCACAGTGGGCACTTGGATACGCGAACATACTTACCCGCACGACATGGTTGGGTCGGCCATCATGGGCTACGACAGGAGTCCTATCACAATCCTGCGCGCCTTCATTCACTCAGAAGGCGGCTACAACTACACTGGAGTGCGGAACCCGGAATTTGACGCGATGATAGAGGCCGCTGAGGCCGCATCCTCCTACGAAGAAAGACAGCGCATCATCAAACAGCTCGATCTAGAACTCTCCAGACAGCATCTGTACGTTTGGGGAATGAAGGCGCAGGCGTTCAACGCCGTCCAGCCCTGGCTGGTCGGATACAATGGCGAGTACCATTTGGGACTGCAACAGCGATTCTCGCAGCTGTTCGCTCGCTTCTGGCTTGATCAGGAGTTGAAGGCACAGTCCACCAACTAGCCTTCAAAGACCGACTGCTTTTAGCGCCGGCTCTGGGGGAGCCGAGACTTCTCAGCTTCCCCAGCCGGCTTCCAGAGCGCCATCACATCGCTAGGAACGTCACGTGAGAGCCTACATCATCAGACGGCTGCTGCTCGTCATCCCGACGCTCATCATCTTGAGCGCGATTGTGTTTCTGACGGTGCGTTTCATCCCGGGCGACGCCATTGACGCCATGGTCAGCAGTTCCGACTATCTGGCCCTGGACTTGGACCGTGAAACCCTCTTGAAGCAGCTCGGGCTTGACGCCCCCATGCACATCCAATACCTCAAGTGGGTACGGGGTATGTTGCTGGAAGGCACCTTTGGCGATTCCCTTATGGGAGCATGGAAGGTCGAGGAAAGAATAGTTGAAAGGCTGCCGGTCACTATCCAACTCGGTGTCATGGCAATCGCGATCGGGATACTGATAGCGCTCCCGGTGGGCATCTACTCGGCGGTCCGACAGGATACAATCTCAGACTACATCGGCCGAACGCTCGCCATCATCGGGCTGGCGACTCCCAACTTCTGGCTTGCGACGCTCATCATGATATTCCCCGCGCTCTGGTGGGGCTGGTCGCCTCCCCTGGAAATGGTCCCGTTCACCGAAGACCCAATCGCCAGCCTATACGGAACCCTCATCCCTAGTTTGATACTGGGCACCGGCATGGCTGCCGGAACTATGCGTCTGACACGAACGATGATGCTGGAAGTGCTGCGGCAGGATTATATCAGAACCGCATGGTCCAAGGGACTGAGACAGCGGGTCGTCATCACACGCCACGCGACCAAGAACGCCCTCATCCCAGTGGTTACCGGAATCGGTTTACAGCTTCCCCTGTTGGTCGGCGGGTCGGTCATCATCGAGAATATCTTCAACCTTCCGGGACTAGGTCAGTTGGCCCTTGAGGCGCTTCTGGACAGGGACTACCCGGTGGTGTCGGGGGTAAATCTATTCTTCGGCGCGGCTGTGCTGTTCATCAACTTGATTATTGACCTTATCTACCCGTTTCTCGATCCACGAGTGCGGTATCGCTAGAGGTGAAATTTTAGGATGGCAACGGGTACGGCGGAAGTGGAGGCCTTCGCGCGTCGGCGGAATCGCTTCCTCGCTTTTCTGTCCAGGCTGGTGAGAGAGAAGCCGCTCGGTTCGTTCGGCCTCGCAGTCACGCTGGTGATGATTGTGATGGCCGTCTTCGCAGAGTGGCTCGCGCCTTTCCCATACTACGAACTCAACTTGATAGACAGGATGCAGGGACCCTCTTGGGCGCACCCCATGGGCACAGACCATGTGGGGCGCGACTTGCTAAGTCGCATCATCTACGGAGCTCGGGTTTCCCTGGTCGTCGGTCTGTCGGCCACCGCTCTAGACATTTCCGTAGCGCTTCTGGTCGGAGGAACTTCGGGGTATATCGGCGGCAAATTCGACCTTGCGGTTCAACGATTCGTGGATGCCTACATAGCCTTCCCAGGACTATTGTTGCTGTTGACCCTGATGTCAATCGTCGGACAGGGACTGATCCAAATGATCCTGGTTCTGGGAATTTCCGGCGGACTGGGCGGTTCCCGAATCCTCAGGGGCGCCGTCATAGCCATTAAGGAGAATGATTACATATTGGCCGCTGAAGCGATTGGAACTGAGAAGTGGAGAACGTTCATCAAACACGTGGCGCCCAACCTTCTACCCATCATCATCATTGGCTTCAGCATAACGATTGGCGGTGTGATAATCAGCGAGGCCTCGATTAGCTTTCTCGGATTCGGATTGCCGCGCGAGATCCCCACTTGGGGCGGACTGCTCAGCCAGGAAGGCCGTCAGTTCATGGAAGTTGCGCCGTGGCTTGCGTTCTGGCCCGGCGCCTGCCTGACCCTAGTCATCTACTGTCTGAATATGTTCGGCGACGCTATGAGAGACCTGCTTGACCCTCGGCTCAGGGGAAGTGGCGCTGCCGGATAGTCGCCCCACGCCTACTCGCCCTAGGGGCGCTTTGGGTTATCCATGAAGCGCCCTTCCTCATTTGGATGGGGCGCGACCGCCAAGGAGGAAACGCGGCCTTCGGCAATCCTCGCTTGGAAGTTCATGAAATGCGGATTGCCGAGAGACAGCCATCTCCTGTGAATCTCGCATTCCGTTTCCACGAGAACATTCTCAGCGAAAGTCGCTAGGCGGTCGGTCTGAGTCGGTGGAAACGGGTCTCTATCTGAACAGCGCCGCCGGCCTCTCCACCGCCGCCTGCAAGCGGCGCATGAAACTCGCCGCCACCGCGCCGTCTATCACCTGGTGGTCCGCGGTCAGGCTGAGCGTCATCATCTCGCGCGCCACTATCTCGCCTCGCACCGCCACCGCCTTTTGTACGCTGCGCCCGACTCCCAATATGCCGCTCTGCGGCCGGTTGAGAATGGGAGTGAAGCCGTCCACCGACCCCAACGCGCTTATGGTGAAAGTGCCGCCTACAATGTCGTTCACCGACAGCCTGCCCGCGCGCGCCCTGTTCGCCATCTCGCCCGTGGCCTCGGCTATCGAGCGCAGATCCATAGCGCCCACGTTTCGTAGAACAGGAACTATGAGCCCGTCGTCCAGCGCTACGGCCACGCCCATATTCACCTGATCGAAGTAGTGAATCGCGTCGTTCGCCAGCACGCTGTTCATTATCGGGACCCGCCCGATCGCCTGGGCGCACGCCTTAATAAGCACGTGTACCAGCGCAATGGAGACGTCGCTTCCCTGCGAAGCCTCGCGCCGCAGTCGTTGAGCCTCTGTGACGTCAACTTCCAGAAAGTACGATAGCTGGGCGGTGCTCTTCAGGCTTTCGCTCATGTGTTGAGCGACGCCGCGTCTCATGCGACTTAGCGGCTCGCTCCTAGACGGCTCCGGCAGACCCGGGGGCATATCGGGCGGCTGCTGTTCAGTCGCTCGGGCGTCCGCGAAAGCCTGAACGTCCGCCTCCACGACACAGCCTCCGGGTCCGGTGGGAGAGACCTGAGCGAGGTCAACATTCAGGTTGGCCGCGAGTCGTCGCGCCCCGGGCGTGGAGCGAGGCGCCGCCGGTCTAGCCTTTCGCCGCTCGTCGAAGGCGCGCACGTCCGCCTCCACGACACGGCCTCCGGGTCCGGTGGGAGAGACCTGAGCGAGGTCAACATTCAGGTTGGCCGCGAGTCGTCGCGCCCCGGGCGTGGAGCGAGGCGCGTCCCCGCCTCCGCTTCTGCCTCGCGTCGGTCCGCGGCTACGAGCCACGCGTCGCGCTGTACGGGCGGACGTTGTGGGCGTTTCGGGAACGGGGACGTTTTCACCCGCCTCCAGAACATAGCCGATAAGCCCGTCCACGGCCACCGTCGCGCCCGCGTCCACCACGGGGTGGAATATGCCGCCCGCGACCGATTCGAGGTCATAGTTCAGCTTTTCGGTCTCTATCTCGGCGATGACCTCGCCCTGATTGACCTCATCACCCTGAGACTTGGCAAGGCTGACCACCGTTCCCTCGGTCATGAAGTCGCCCAGCCTAGGCATGACTATCGGAGTTGCCATCGAATTCTCCTTGGAAGTTTTTAGTGGCCAGAGGCCGGTCACTAGCGGCCCGAGAACCAGCGGCTAATCGCTCTGTACTCATTATACGAGTTGATTATCAGGTTGGTCCCTCCCTTAGCCACATCATAGTCAATGAGCCCACCAGCATTTCAACTGTCCATTGTCCATATCTCATCGAACGAGATGATCTTCGCTTTCGTTCGACTGGTGTCCAGTCCGCGCGTCTTCCTAACAGAGGTATGTCTGTTTGCCTCGTGGGCGTCCGGTCGGAGCCGCAGTGTGGACAGCGTATGTCGTGGTTGTAGGCGCGTGGCGGAGCTGTCTCCGTGTCCTCCCCATGTGAGATTCCAATCTTTATTTTACATTATCCGCACGCGCTAGGAGTACCAAGATTCTCTCATGGCGTTTCCGCAGTCGGACGCCGTTCATGGCCAAGGGGAAAGGAAATCCAAAAAGACGCCTCCCCCGTTTTGAGGGAAGCGTCTTTCAGCTTTTAGCGAATCGGAAGAGAGAGGCTTTGGTCTCTCTCGGTTATTTCTTGGACTCGACTATCACGAGCGGCACGGTGGCGGAGGAGCCTCTGCTACCGACGGCTCTCAGCGTGTAAACCCCAATATCAAGCGGGTTCGGGGCTTCTACCATGAAGGCGCCTGTTTCGTTGGCGTTGGAGCCGACGAGTATCCGGTCGCTTCCGCTTGCGACGGCTACTACGGCCAAGGTTACGGCTTCGCCCGGCGCGAAACCTGCGCCGGCTACCATAGCGGTCTCCCCAACGACAGTGGAGTCAACTGACAGGCTGGTGTCCACCGCGGTAACTTGAACGGGAGAAGAGACTATCTTGACAGGCGTGCTTGCCAAGCTTCCGTCCACACCTACGGCGTTGAAGGAGAGAATGCCGGAAGCGTTGGATTCTCCAAGCTCGGCGAAAGCGACGCTGAACGCTCCGGAGGCGTTGGCCTGTATCTGGTCGCCGCCGTCCGGCGTGACGGATGTGTTCGGGTCAACCATGAGGCTTACGGTTATAGGCTCGCCGGGTATGAATCCGGAACCGGACACTGTGAATGGGTCGCCAACAGACGCGAGTGAACTCTTGCTCAGAGAGACCATAGCCTGAGGCGATACGCCATCAATGCCGGCAGGCCCCTGCGGCCCGGGAGGTCCCGGAGGTCCGGGAGCGCCGGGGTTTCCAGGGTTTCCGGGAAGTCCGGGGAGACCGGGTTCTCCCTGAGGGCCCTGAAGTCCGGGCGAACCGGAGTTTCCGGGTTCGCCGGGAAGTCCGGGGAGACCGGGTTCTCCCTGAGGGCCCTGACAGGCAATTAACGCTAATACTAGAAGTGAAGAAAGCAGGGTTGTAATTATTACCCTGATGGGGAAACGGCTTTTCATCTGACCCCCTCTCGAGATGAATGATTCCTAGACTTACAAATTCGATTCTGAACCAACTAAAATTACCAGACAAACGATGAATTGGCGCGCATACGCTACGCTGATTCTTCGACGCAGCATCAACGCGGGATAATGATATTCACCTTGAACGGGTATGTCAAGTATCATTTAGCGCGTTTGCGAATGAGTCTCTTTGTCGATAAGTTCGCTTTCATCCAGCTCCCTAATCATACTTCCGGCCGGGCAAGGCAGTCGCGAGCCTTTCGCCACGCTTGTTTGTCGCGGCCTCGGAGGGGCGGTGCCTCGTCGCCCTCGCTTGTATGGGCGGGCGGGTCTTGCTATATTAGCCCAATCGCGCCCCCGTAGCTCAGAGGATAGAGCGCTGGCCTCCGGAGCCAGGAGCGTGGGTTCGAGTCCCACCGGGGGTACTCTTTTCACCGCCACCTATGCGGCAGTTTTTTCAGACGCTCCAGTCCGAGTTCGTCGCAGAAGTTGAGGTATTCGCGCTCAGGGGTTCCGCCCCAGCGTAGGCGGTCCAGAGATTCTGAAATCGGGGCGTCCGTCCGCAGAGTGGCAAGTGTCTTGTAGAGAAGCGCGTCCTCACGCATGGCGACGAGGTTGCGGGCCAGCGTCCCGCCGCCGCGCACGGTCATCGTCCAGTCGTCGTAGGAAGCGGGTATGTTCTCGATTCGGCCATATTTGGACAGGACTGTCGCGGTTCCCTTCGCGCCCCATCTGGGGACGCCGGGTATTCCGTCGGCCGAGTCGCCTACCAGCGCGAGATAGTCCGGCACTGAGGGTGGCGGAACTCCGAATCGCTCGACGACGTCGGCTTCGGTGTAGGTGAGCTTGCGGCGACGGTCCCAAACGACTATCCGCGAGCCTTCCACGAGGTTCATGAGGTCTTTGTCCACTGAGCATATGATTATCTTCTCGAGTCTGGGGTCGTCTTTCCACTTTGCGACGGCGGAGGCGATTGCGTCGTCGGCCTCGAAGTCTATCATTGGCCAGACGGCGACGCCGAGGGAGTGGGCGGCGGATTCGGCGAGGTGGAATTGAGAGAGCAGGTCTTCCGGCGTCGCGTCGCCGGTTTTGTAGCCGTCGAATAGGTCGTTCCTGAACGATTCGATGACGTGGTCGAAGGCGCAGGCTACGAAGTCGGGGCGTTCCTCTCTCAGCAATAGGAGAAGCGACCGGATTAGCGCGGCCACGGCTCCTACGGGGCGTCCGTCGGGGGCGGCGCGCGACGGCGCGCCGAAGTGGGCGCGAAAGAGTTCGTATGTGCCGTCAATAAGGTACAGCTTCATCTAGAACCAGTTCGCTTTGTCCACGACGTTCATGAGATCTTGGCCCTTGTCGAAGCGGACGCAGTTCTCGATGAAGAGTTTGGTTCGGCGGTCGTCGAGATAGGGGCCCTCGCCCGCGCAGTGGGGAGTGATGATGACGTTCGACATTTCCCAGAGCGGGTGAGCGGAGGGCAGCGGTTCTATCTCGAACACGTCGAGGGCCGCTCCTCGAATTTCTCCTTGTTCCAAGGCGGCGGCGAGGTCGTCGAGGACGACGGTCGCGCCGCGTCCTATGTTGATGAAGTGCGCGGACGAGCGCATTAGCCTGAACTTTTCGATTGTGAACAGGCGTTGTGTCCGGGGCGTTTCGGGAACGGTCACTATGACGAAGTCGGCGCCGGGGAGGGCGGTGTCCAGGTTGTCGGGCGATACGATTTCGGCGACCCCCTTGGGCGTGGATTCCACTCTGGGGTCAACGCCGATGACTGTCATGCCGAATTCAGAACACAGGCGCGCGGTCTCGCCGCCGATGCCTCCGATTCCGACGATGAGCGCGGTTGAGTCGGGCAGGTTCACTATTTCGTATCCGGGTTTCCATTCCGCCTTGACCTGGCTGCGAATGTAGGTGTGCAGGCCGCGCGCGAAGGCCAGTACGTAGGACATGATGTGGTTGGATATGTGGTCGTTGTATATCTCGCGGGTGTTGGTGACGGTCACGTCGCTGTTTATAAGTTCTGAGTGGTAGTATCCGGCGGGAGGGCCTGCCTGCGGACAGGCTACCCATCGCAGCTTGGTTCGCTTCTCGAAGACTTCAGGAACGATGTTTCCGAAGGCGGCGTCCGCTTCTCCTATCATCTCCATGGCCTCGCCGGGGGAGCGGGCGACATTTACCTCGATGCCGGGTACGGCTTCTCTGAGCAGGTCGGGCCAGCGGTCCACGCTTTCGCTGTCGGACTGGCCGCCGGTTCTCAGAATCAGCAGGTTGAATCCCATTTCGCGTCTCCAGTCGGTTGTTGTTTTTCAGTTGGCGGTTTGGCGGTTCGGGTAGTGCAGATCTGGGGTTTTATATGTTTTGTTTATGTCGTCTCAGGTGGGATAGGTGGTTTTACTGATGACTCGGCAGGTGGAAGGCTACCTGTACTTTACCTGCAAAGGCCTGTAACAGCAGGGTAAAATTTTCTGTCCCGTTTATCATATAGCGCGGTTTATGGTTTTCAGGGTTCGGTTGGCGGTTTGGGACGCCGGGCGTCGGGTCGGAATTCGGAATGTTGATGTTGGCGATTCGTGAGGTTATTGTAGTGGAATCAGTACAAATGTACAAGGAATTTCGGTGTTTTAGACGGGTTATCTTGTTCTGGGGTTGAGCACGTCGTTGAGTGCGTCGCCGAGCAGGTTCCAGCAGAGAACGAGAGTCCAGGCGATGATGCCCGGGGTCAGCAGCATCCATGGCACTTCTCTGAGCGCGCTGAGGCTTCCGGCTTCCAGAAGCATATTGCCTAGGCTGGGTCTGGGAGGCTGTATGCCCAGCCCCAACCAGCTCAGGATTATCTCCGCTCCCACTATGCTTCCCATGCTCATGGATACGGACACGACTATCGGACTTATGGCGTTTGGGAGGAGGTGTACGAAGAGTATTCTGGAGGTTTTGGCACCGGCGGCCTTCGCGGATTCTACGTACTGGGTTTCCTTGAGGTAGAGTACCTGTCCGCGCACCAGACGCGCCATTCCTATCCATCCGAATGAGACGAGCGCAAGCGATATGACTAGGTAATCTCCTACGCCGGAGGATACCAGTCCGCTCATGAAGGTGTTGTCTTCCAGCCACCGCATGGAATCCCTGATCCTCGGGCCCAGGGTGGCCGCGAGTATGATGACCAGAAGTATGTCGGGGAATGAGGCGAATATCTCTCCTACGCGCATGATGAGGGCGTCAACCCATCTTCCGAAGTAGCCTGATATGAGTCCGAGCGTCACTCCTATGAGTAGTCCGCCGGTGAGCACGGCTATGGCGGTGATGATGACTGTGTTCTGTATGCCCCACATGGCGCGAGTGAGAACGTCTCTGCCTTTCAGGTCGGTGCCGGCCCAGTGGCTGAGGCTAGGGGGCTTGCGGATTACGGTGTAGTCCTGGTCGGTGTAGTTGTAGGGCGCGATGAGGGGCGCGAGTATGCCGACGGCGTAGATAATGACGAGCGCAGCGAGACAGATCATCGCCAGCTTCTTTTTGACAAGGCGGGACCAAGCCCTTGCGAAGTGGCCTTGGGCGCGCCGTTCGAGGGCTGGGTCTTCGAGGGCGGGGGATGATAGGTCGCGGCGGTCTTGGAGGCTCACCGATATCTGATCCTGGGGTCAACGAAGGCGTAGGCGATGTCGGCGAGAAGGTTCGCTATCACGAACGCGGTTGCGGCTATGAGGGTGAAGGCCATGATTACAGGGTAGTCTCGGTTGAATATGGACTCGATGGCGAGGTTTCCGACGCCTGGGATGCCCAATATCCGCTCGGTGATGATGCCGGTGCTCAGCATACCGGCGAGAGCGAAGGAGAGGACTGTGATTATGGGAATGATGGCGTTTTTGAGGATGTGTCCGTAGTCAACGGATACGGCGGATAGTCCCTTGGAGTATGCGGTTCGTATGAAGTCCTGGCCCATTACGTCGAGGGTGCTGGCGCGCATTAGGCGCAGAAGACCCGCTACGCCGGGTATTCCCATGGTTATGGCGGGGGTTATTATTCTGACGTCCCAGAATCCGCCCCAGCCGGAGCATGGCAGCAGGTCGGTCCTTAGGCACGCGAGCCAGAGGAAGGCGGGGATGCTGACCATTATGGGGATGGACAGCAATATCAGTGAGACTGATACGACGGACGGATCTATCCAGGAGCCCTGTTTGTGGGCGATGTAGAAGCCGAGCGGGAGACCTACGCCTACGCTCACTATCATCGCGGCGAGGTTCACTTGGAACGATACCCATATTTTGGCGGCCAGAAGTGAGCTTACCGACCGTCCTCTGAACCTGTAGCTTTCGCCGAAGTCGCCTTGGAGCGCGTTCCAGACGTATCTGACGTACTGTTCGGCGAAGGGTTTGTCCAAGCCCCACTGGGCGCGAAGGTTTTTGGCGGCGGCGGAATCGGGGTCGTAGCGATTGCCGAGCGCGACCTGTACGGGGTCTCCCGGCCCGAATCTGCCGAGCGTGAAGGTTATCAGCGACACTATGAGAAGCAGGAACGGCAGCCAGAGAAGCCTCCGCGCTATGTATATCCACATGGTTTATCCGCCAGCAGTCGGTGATTCGGGTTCAGGGTAGTACACATTTGGGTTTGCATCAAGCGGAGGGCGGGGAATCGGGGTTGGCCTTGAGTGTCGGCGCGGGATAGGTTGGTTGTGGGATGGAGGCGGGGCGGTGGTGAAGGTTCGCTCCCGCCTCCGGTTGCGCGCGGTGGTTCGCGCTTATCCGTCCGTGATGCGGACTTCCTTCAGCTTGGGAATGCTCATCGGGGTTACGCGGTAGTCCTGGACGTGTTTCTTTACGAGGACGTAGCTTTCGCCCGCGTACCAGAGGGGCAGCCAGGCGGCGTCTTCTACAATCAGCTTTTCCGCCCGGTGGTACAGGTTGGTGCGGAGCTCGAGGTCTGGCTCGGTGCGCGCCTCTTCCAGAATGGCGTCGAGTTCGGTGTTGGAGTAGGCGCCGTGGTTGAGCGAGCTTTCGGTATGGAAGAGTATGTCGAGGAAGTCCTGGGGGTCGGGGTAGTCCGCCTCCCAGCCGAGTCCGCCGTATGCCTGGAACTTCTGCTGGTTCAGGTCCTGGAGGTATGTCGCCCATTCGACTTGCTGTATCTCGACCTCTACGTTCAGTTCCTGTCTCCACATTTCGATTATGACTTCGAGGTCCAGCCCGATGGTTCCGCCGGTTCCGGGTACGGTGACTTCAATCCGAGGCCTGGCGTCGGGGTCGGCGTACTTGGATTCGCTGAGCAGTTGGCGCGCGAGTTCGGGGTCGTATTCAAGACCGGTCAGGTTCGGGTTGTAGCCGGGGAATCCGGGCGGGAGTATTCCATATGCAGGTTCGACCAGCTCGGACAGCACTTCGGTGGCTATGAGATCTTTGTCCACGGCGTGGTTGAGCGCCTGCCTGAATTTGGGGTCGTCGAACGGCGGCACGCTTGTGTTGAATCCGACGTATGAGATGCTGAAATCGGGCGGGGCTATGATGAGCTCTTCGTTGAGTTCTTCGTTGGGGTCAAGAACTCTGTCGAGGTCGAACAGGCCGACGCCGGTGATGTCTATCTCGTCGTTTTCATACATGGCCATGGCCTGTCCGCCGGCGAGGTTCATGGTTACCGAGTCCACATAGGCGGGTTTGCGATAGAAGAGGTCGTTGCGCTCTAGGATTATGCGCTCTCCTATTCTGTATTCTCCCAGCCTGAACGGTCCGCTGCCGTTGGGGTTTTCGGTCCAGTTTCTGCCGCCGGCTTCCACGTTCTCGCGGTCCAGCACGTAGGCGGTGGGATAGGTCAGCTTGGCTAGGAAGTAGGCCTTGGGGGCGTCAATCTGTATCTGGAGGGTCTTGTCGTCAATGACTTTGACGCCGATCACTTCCGACATATTGCCGTCTATGGCGTCTTGGACGCCTACGATGTCGGCAAGGTATGTGTCGGCTACGGGCGAGGCGGTGTCGGGGTTTACGGCTCTTTCTATTGACCATTTGAAGTCGTGAGCGGTTATGGGTTTGCCGTCGTGGAATTTGGCGTTCTCTCGAAGATGGAACACGTAGGTTGTGCCGCTATCGTCAATTTCCCAGCTTTCAGCGATATCGGGTATAAGCTGGAGGTCGGTGTTCAGAGCGACAAGCCCGCTGAACAGTTCGCCGACAATGCCGGAGGATGTGGTGTCAGTGGTAAGGTGCGGGTCGAGCGTTGGGGGGTCGGCCCACAGCCGGCGGAATACGCCGCCGCTTTCGCCTTCCGGCTCCTGGGCGGGCGCTGTGGCTGCGGCCTGAGTGGGCGCTGGCTGGGAGGACATGGCGGAGGCGGGCGTGGGTTCGGGGGCGCTTGTAGGCTGGGGGGTGGCCGTGGGGGCGACGGTCGGCTCAGGTTCGGGCGCGGCGGTTTCGGAGTCTCCGCAGGCGACCGCGGCCACAAGCGCGAGCGCGAGAATGGTGGCGAGAACAGCGAGTTTCTTCATTTTATCATCTCCACTGGATTTCAGCGTATCAAGTATTTTCAGACAGCCTGGTTCCGGAATCGGCTATTCCTTCGACGATTCAGCCTAATGGGTGATGGAATCGCCGACTGTTGTTTTTAGATACGAGATAATGAACCCGTCCAGATCACCATCGAGGACCGCGCCGGTGTCGGAGACGGTGTAGTCCATTCTGTGGTCCTTGACCATCCGGTAAGGGTGTAGGACGTAGCTTCTTATCTGGTTGCCCCATTCGGGGGAGATGTGTTCTCCCTTGATCCGCGCCATTTCCTCGGCCTTTTTCTGCATCTCTAACTCTACGAGGCGCGCCATGAGAATGCGCATGGCTATATCCTTGTTCTGTCGTAGGGAGCGTTCGTTCTGGCAGCTGACCCTAACGCCTGTGGGCAAGTGGGTTATTCTGACGGCGGTGGAATTTTTCTGCACATTTTGTCCGCCGTGTCCGCCCGCTCTGAAGGTGTCTATTCTGAGGTCGTCGGGGCCTATTTCGACATCGGCGCCTTCTTCGACTTCGGGCATAGCTTCCACCAAGGCGAATGAGGTGTGACGGGCGTGGTTGCCGTCGAAGGGGGAGATTCTGACCAGGCGATGGACGCCCTTTTCGGCTTTCAGGTAGCCGTAGGCGTGATCGCCGGATACCTGCAGGATGACGCTCTTTATGCCGGCCTCGTCGCCGGGGGATATATCCAGCGCCTCGGTTTTGTATCCTTTGCGGTCCGCCCAACGCAGATACATACGCATTAGCATCTGCACCCAGTCTTGGGAGTCCACGCCGCCTGCGCCGGCGTGTAGAGCGACTATCGCGTTGTGGTCGTCGTATTCGCCGGAGAGCATGAGTCTGAATTCGAGGTCGGCGAGTTCGGAATCAAGCGCGGCGAGTTCTTCGCGGATGGGTTCGGATAGCGATTCGTCGCCCTCGTCGAGCGCGAGTTCGAGGAGTTCGTCGAGTTCAGCGGCTCTGGCGTAGAGGTCTGTCCAGGATTCGGCTTCCTTCTGGAGGTCGGCCATTCTTCGCATTACGCGCCGGGCGCGCCGGTTGTCTTGCCATATGGCGGGGTCGGACGCCTGTTTTTCCAACTTGGCGATCTCTTTCTTCTTGCCGTCGAGGTCAAAGACGCACCATGATGTCGGATATGCGGGATCGTGTTTCGGACAAACGGCCTCTCATGTCTAACATTCGCTTCGGCCTCGGACTTCCGACGGGTTCTATGTGTATAACGCCGCCGCTTTAAGAAGGTTGCGCGCGATAGGGTTCGCGTGTCGAATTATAGCAATCAAGGGGTTGCGGCTTCCACAGTCAGGACGGCTCGATTGACGACTCGGGCGATGATTGTTACACTCGCGCCATAGCTGTCGAGGTTGCTGAGACTGTTCCCTCGGCGTTCGCCCAAAGGCTTCCCGCATACGCAAAATCCGCTTGGAGGATATTATGAGCGACACCTATTCAGAACTGAATAAAGATACGTTTTTGTGGATGTACAGGACGATGGTCACGATTCGCAGGTTCGAGGAGCAGTCCCGTCGGGAGGCGGACGCGGGCAAACTGCGGGGGATGCATTCGTCCATAGGCCAAGAGGCGGTGCCGACGGGCATCTGCGCTCACCTTCGGGACGATGACTACGTTCTGGGCACCCATCGCAGCCATCACCACTGCATCGCCAAGGGGGTTGACCTGAGGGAGATGATGGCCGAACTGCTGGGCAAGTCCACCGGCACCAACAAGGGCAAGGGCGGCACTATGCATATCGCGGACATCAACAAGGGGATGCTCGGCGCGAATGGCGTGGTGGGCTCGAATATCCCGGTGGCCACGGGCGTGGGACTGAGCGCGAAGGTGAGGGGGACGGACCAGGTGAGCGTGGTCTTTTTCGGAGACGGCGCTTCGAGCCAAGGGGTATTGCATGAGTCTATGAATCTGGCGAGTATCTGGAGTCTTCCGGTGCTGTTCGTGTGCGAGAACAATCGCTACGCGGAGTCCACGCCGTTTGAGTTCACGGTCGCGGGGGCGTCGGTGGCCAACCGCGCCGCCGGATACAATATGCCCGGCGTATCGGTGGACGGTCAGGACGCTATCGAGGTGCATGAGGTGGCGCGGGAGGCTGTGGCGCGGGCGCGGCGCGGCGAAGGGCCGACGCTGATAGAGGCGCAGACCTATCGCTATCAGGGACATTTCGGCGCGGATGACCCTCTTGGGTACAGGACTCAAGAGGAAGAGGATTACTACGAGGCCAGAGACTGCATAGCCCGGTTGACCGCGCATATACTGGACGGCGAGATAGCTACGGATTCGGAACTGGAGTCTCTGCGAGAGCTGGCGGCGCAGGATGTGGCGGCTGCGACTGCGTTCGCGGATGAAAGCCCGTTCCCGGAGCCGGCGGAGCTTATGACGGATGTGTACGTTAAGTACGGATAGAGATGTCGGCTCTAGAAGCGGGTTCGGACAGACCGGGTATCCGGTCGTTTACGCGGTAGCGGACACAGGAAGAAACAATCTGCCTTTGTAACTGAGGAGGAGCGCTATGGTAGCGGAAGCTGTGCGACAGGTGTCTTATATACAGGCTATAAATGAGGCGATACGGCAGGAGATGGAGCGCGATGATGCGGTCATCGTGATGGGCGAGGATATAGCGGGGGGAGGCGACCGCGAGGATAAGCAGGATGCCTGGGGCGGTCCGATGCGGCTGACGAAAGGTCTGGTCGGGCAGTTCGGACGGGAGCGAATACGCGATACTCCGATATCCGAGGCGGGCTTCATCGGCGCCGGGGTGGGCGCGGCGGCTTCGGGACTGCGGCCCGTGGTTGATCTGATGTACGTCGGGTTCTATGGCGTTTGCGCGGACCAGATTACCAATAACGCGGCCAAGATTCACTATATGTTCGGCGGCAAGGTGACTATACCGCTGACGATAATGACCGGGACCGGCGCGGGCACCAATTCGGCGGCGCAGCACTCAGAGACGCTGTATTCGATATTCACCCATTTCCCGGGCCTGAAGTGCGTCGCGCCCTCGGACCCGTACACTGCCAAGGGGCTTATGACGGCGGCCATTCGGGACAACGATCCGGTTATCGTCTTCAACAACCGCCAGCTGATGGGCATAAGGTTCGACGTTGATGTGCCGGAGGAGTCTTATGAGGTGGAGATAGGCAGGGCGCGTGTCGTTCAGGAGGGCGAGGATATAACGCTGGTGGGCATCAGCTATACTACCAACACCTGTCTGCAGGCAGCGCGTGAACTGGAGGAACAGGGCTACTCGGTGGAGGTTGTGGATCTGTTGTCTCTGTCGCCGATGGATGATGAGACTATCGTCGAGTCGGTAAAGAAGACGCGCAAGATAGTCATCGTTGACGAGGACTATCCGCGCTGCTCGATTGCGTCTGATATCTCGGCGCTGGTGGCGGAGGAAGCTTTTGACTATCTGGACGCGCCGCCGCGCCGCCTGAACGCGCCCCACGCGCCTGTTCCTTACAGCAGGCCCCTGGAAGCGCTCTTTGTGCCGGACAAGGATATGGTGGTTGACGCGGCTCTCGAAACACTGGAGTGACGGCGCTCCTAGCGCGCGCGGATAATCTAAAATAGAGAGTGGAATCTCACGTGGAGGACAACAGCGACAGCTCGACCACGACATACGCTGTCCACACTGTCCGATTCTTGTTTAACCGCATCCGCTCGGGGCTGTCAATGCGTGGAATCGCGCGCTTGCGGGTAGGAGTCAGAGCTCTATCGCGCCGTCCGCAAACAGTATGCGGAGTGAGGCGGTAACGGCCTGCGTCGCTAGTTCTCTCTGTCGCGCGGACTCGATTCCGGCGGTCAGGCGGGTCAGGATCTGCGCCACTGCGCGTTGTCCGTCCATGCAGGAGATGAGCGCGGCGACCAACTGGCTCACGGGGGCGCCGTCCGGCCTGTCGGGGGTGATGAGGAGCGCGCTCCGCCTGAATGCGCCGTCAGCGAATACGAGACCGAGCTCAAGCCGCGCTCCGGCGGCGAGCCTGGGCGCGGCGCTGTTGAGCGGGGCGCGGTCGAAGTTCGCGGCTCTGTCCAGCCTGTCGGATTCTATATCCTGTATCGCCCGGGCGAGGTCCGGGGGGAGATGTCCCTTGTCCAAGACGGCGCGTTCGTATCCGCGCGGGGACTGTCCGGCGACGGCGCGAATGAAGGAATGACGCGATTCCTTGTCGCGGTCTCCGACGATTCGGCGCGCTTCCCAGAAGTACGATTCGACGGCGCGATTGCTGGAGTAGAAAAGGCGGGCCAGCTCTCGGAAATGGCTGTACTCTTTTCGGTAGAGTCGCTGGTACAGGCGAGCGGCGGGTTCGCGCATAGAGGGGTCTGCTTCGGCTGCCTGGATGTAGGCAGCGGCCATGACGGCTGACATCATGGCGAGGTGGACGCCGGACGAGAATAGCGGGTCAACGAAGCAGGCGGCGTCGCCTACGAGTATCCAGCCGTTTCCCGCCATTCGCGTCGAGGTGTAGGACCAGTCTTTTACTACGCGGGGCGGGGAGATGATTCGGGCGTCGGATACCATTTGGGCGGAGCGTGGAGCGGATTTGATCTGGCGGGCGTAGTAGTTCCGCGCGCCGCGCTTGGCTATTCCATCCTGGCCGTGTTTTGAGTCCACTACCACGCCGACGCTTGCGATGTCGCCGCCGAGCGGTATGTTCCACGTCCAGCCATGCCGGTAGGATTCGATGAATATGTTGCCGTCGTCCGGAGAGGACAGGCGGCTTGAACCTTTGAAGTAGGAATAGACCGCCATGTTGCGGAAGTAGTCGTCCCACCGCCGCAGACGCAAGGCTCTTCCGAGAATCGCGGACTGGCCGCTTGCGTCAATCACCCAGTCCGCGTGGATGGGGGCGCGCGAGCCGTCCGGTGTCCGATACCACACGCCTGTTACCCTCCGGCCTTCCAGTATCGGAGCGATTACGGCGCGCTCTTCGCGGACTTCGACTCCGCAGGCGCGAGCGTTGTCTAGCAGAATTTTGTCGAAGGTCGGACGCCATACTTGGTAGGCGTGGGGGTAGGCGCGGTTGGTTTCTCCGAAGCGCCAGCTCCATGGTTCGGGGTCGCTTCCCCAGAGCATTGTCGCGCCCCACTTTTTGGGAAAGCCGGCGTTCTCTACACGCTCTAGGACGCCAAGCTCTTTGAGTATGGGCATCGAAGCCGGAAGCAGCGACTCGCCCACGTGTTCACGGGGGAACCGCTCGCGTTCCAGCAGGATTGCGGCGCGGCCGGAGCGTGCGAGCAGAGCGGCGACCGTACTGCCGCCCGGCCCGCCGCCTATGACTATCGCGTCGGCGCGTTCAGGTTGCATTGTTGCTATGCCTTAACTAGTCTCGCAGTTCCGGATGATGTGTCGTCCAGTTGTCTGTTTCGCTTCTCAGAGGAGTGAGAGCGCCGTTACGCGGCGTCCACGACGCATCGGAAGCCGAGGTTTCCTGTGGAGCTGTCGGGTGTGTTCGCGCTCCGCGCCGCTACGCGGTAGCGGTTGCAGTATGAGTCGTGGCAGAGGTATGAGCCTCCCTTGATGACGCGGCTCATGCCTGCGGGCGGGCCGGCGGGGTCCTGTCTGGGGCCGCTGAGGTGGTAGGTGGGGCTGAACCAGTCGGACTGCCATTCCCATACGTTTCCGCTGACGTTGTAGAGGCCGAAGCCGTTGGGGTCGAAGGACTTTGCGGGAGCGGTGGCGGCGTATCCGTCCTCTTCAGTGTTGGCGTTCGGGAAGTCGCCCTGCCAGATGTTGCACATATGCCTGCCGTCCGGGGTGAGGTCGTCTCCCCAGGCGTAGCGTTTGGCGTTCAGGCCTCCGCGCGCCGCCATCTCCCACTCCGCCTCGGTGGGCAGACGCTTGCCCGCCCAGAGACAGTATGCCTGCGCGTCGTTCCAAGAAAGGTGTATCGCCGGGTGGTCCATTCTGCGGCCTATGCCCGATCCCGGCCCCTCCGGTCTGCGCCAGCTTGCGCCGTCAATCTTCCACCACCACTGCGCGTTCGCCACAGCCTGGGTGACCTTGCGCGCCAGTCTGGGATGTACGAACAGGTGAAAGACGAAAGACCAGCCGAACCTTTCCGCTTCGGTTTTGTATCCGGTCGCCCTGACAAACCTGCCGAACTGCGTGTTGGTAACGGTTGTCCGGTCTATGAAGAAGGGCGAGACCTCCACCTCTCTCGCGGGGCTTTCTCCGTCCGCCGTAAACCCGATAGCGTCATCGGTTCCCATGATGAAGCCGCCGCCCGGTATATACGCCATCCCTTTGGGCGCGCGCCGAGGCGCGGCGGTCCTGGCGATTCTCCGTTGTCCGTTCCCTGAAACAGGGGCGCGTTCTCCGGCCGAAGGCGCGCAGCATGAGTCTGACATATTTTCGTTCCCTTCACATCCGGTTGAACTGATTGGTAGCATAGGCCCTATACCATGTCAAACTCGGATGTCGGCAAGAGCTTGTGAGAAGTTTTCCACTGCGTTTCATATTCTAGCTCAGTTTCTGAGCTAAACAATCATGCCTTCGATGCGATACAATGACTGAATCTTGGGAGGCGCTCATATGTCCATTCAGCAGATTATCTCGCAGGCTCAGGAATATATGCGGGAGCATGACATCAATGGATGGCTGCTCTACGATTACAGGGGTCTGAATCCGATATTCGCCGATACGGTCGGCGTTGTTGGACACGTGACGCGTCCCGTGTGGTTGTGGATACCCGCGAACGGACGGCCTCGCCTGCTGCTCAGCTTCGTTGACCAGAGCCGCTTTCTTCATCTCGATCTGGACACAACCCTGTTCATCAACCGCCGGGACATGATTGGCAAATTGGGTGAAACGCTGGGGCTGTCATCGTCCGGCGGCGGCCGAGCCGCGAATGCCGCATTGCGCCATGAATCGGGGCGACCTGTCCGCGTCGCTATGGAATATACTCCGGAGTGCGCGCTGCCCAGGGTGTCGAATGTGGACGGGGGGACGCTCGAGCTGGTCAGGAGTCTGGGGGTGGAGGTCGCGCCGTCCGCAGATCTGCTTCAGTACGCGACCCAGAGGTGGAATGATGAGCAGTTGGAGTCGCATCTGTTCGCGGCGGAGAAACTAAGCGTCATAGTGCAGGAAGCTTTCCGGTATATTGGCGAGAGCTTGGACGCGGGGGTGACGGAGTTCGATGTCAAGGAGTTCATCCGCAACCGTTTCCTCGAGGAGGGACTGATAGTGACCGACGGACCCGCCGTGGCGGTGAACGACCACGCCTCGGACCCGCACTTCGATCCGACCCCGGAGAACTCGGCGCGGATAAAGCGCGGCGACTGGGCGCTGATAGACCTGTGGACGCGCCTCCCCGACGATCACGCCATGTTCGGGGACATAACGTGGACAGCCCATGTCGGGAGCGAGGTTCCCGCCAAGCGCCGCGAGGTCTTCGACATCGTAATCGGCGCGCGCGACGCCGCTCTGGCAGAGATGGAGAACGCCTTCCGCGAGGGGCGAATTCTGGAGGGCTGGCAGTTGGACAAGGTTGCGCGAGACTATATAAGCGAGGCCGGCTACGGCGACTATTTCAATCACCGACTCGGACACAGTCTGGGCCGAGAGGTGCACTCCAACGCCGTCAACCTGGATTCGTGGGAGACGCATGACACGCGGCGTCTGATCCCGGGGATAGCGGTCACAATCGAGCCCGGGATCTACCTGCCGGAGTTCGGCGTGCGTTCCGAGATAGATGTGTTCATTTCCGAGGACGGTCCGCAGGTGACTACCCAGATGCAGCGCGATGTGGTTTTGATAGACGCCTAGCCGCTTCTTTGAGAGAAATTCCGGCTGGGACGGGTCTATTCGGAACCGGTCTGATTCACGGTCTTGGGAAGCTTGGTCAGGGCAAGTATTATCGCGCCGATGATGACCATCGCGCCGCCGTAGATGAAGGCGTTGGATATTTCGGTGCTGTCAACTATCACGCCCGCGACCCAAGGGGAGAACGCGCCGAGGAAACTGGCCCCGTATATGAGGGATACAACCGTGGATTGCGCCTGTCCTTCCGCCACGTCCATAGCGCTGGCGATATAGATGGTGTGCAGCGAATAGAGGAACGCGCCCATTGCAAGCACGTTCAGAATCAGGAACGCGCCTGGGTCGGCGAACTTGAGGGTGGCTATCAGAAGCCCCATTGCGATGGTGCACGGCACGAGGATGATCTTTCGGCCGAGCCTGTCGGAGAGGTAGCCCATTATCGGCTGAGCGACTATCCCGGTAACTTGCGCGCCCGACATGAACAGGCCTATGACGACGAATTCGTACCCGAGTTCTTCGTTGAGATACACGGGCAGGAATGCCATGACAGCGGATTGGCCGGAGCTTCTGAGGGCGGTGACCACGACCAGGGAGATCATCGCGGGGCGACGCGTCAGCGACCATAGCGAGTTGAAGTAGGCGCTCGCCGACTCTATGTCGGTGGCGGCGGTGGGTATGTTCCGCATCATGAGGTAGATGAGGATGGCGAAGAATAGCGCGGGCGCGACACTGATGTGAAGTACGTCGCGCCATTCGAACGCGATGAGGTATGTGCCGCTTATGAGGCCGCCGACAAGCACGGGGCCAATGACTTCGCCAATGCTGCCGCCCGTTCCGTGCAGTGAGATGGCGAATCCGCGCCGGTCGGGGAATTTGCGGGATAGAGAGGCTATGGCGGGTGAATGGTATAGGGAGGGTCCTATTCCGACGAGCAGCATCACCGCGAGCAGCAGCCAGTAGTTGGGGGCGCTGCCGAGCAGGTAGAAAGAGATTCCCATGACGCCGAGCGATATAAGGAGCATGAGTCCGGACCGGTTGGCGAATCTGTCGCCCAGGTAGCCGGCGACCATGGTGGTGGCGCCGCTGGTCACTCGCTGGGATGTGGACAGCAGGCCGAACTGCGCTCCGGTTAGGCCAAGGTCGTCTTTTATGGCGGCCATGATGACCGACTGGAGACCGGAGTTGTATATGTGTTTCACAGTGTGTCCAAGCACGACTGTGACCGCAAGCTGATTCCGTCCCCGCCTGATTTCGGGAGATACTCTTATTCCCTGCATAGTAAGATGAAGGTCCCTTCCATTGCGCCGCGACAAGCAGCGGCATTATATATCAAAGAGGCGTGGAATTGTTCGATTGGAGAGCGGCGATTTCCGGATGGGGCGCGGGCCGGTTCAGTCGGCGCGGGGCTTGGCGCGTTCTCCTAGTCGGGGGAGTTGGCATTCTGAGATTCTGTATCTGTTGCGGGCGACCCAGCGGTAAGCGGGAACGCCGATCAAGCTGACTCCGGGAAGCCGCATCAGCGCGCCAAGAGGGGACAGCGGCGGGAGTTTCAGCAGGAGTTCTCGGAATGCGAAGAAGCCTTCGTGGTTGTCGCCGGGGGCGCATACGAGGTAGGCCGCTTTCCGCAGGTCGTCTTGGCTCAGTCCGGGCGGGGGCGTGTGTATGTTCTGGATAGGCGTCCATGAGATTCGAGCCCGCGTGTCGAAATGGCGCAGCCAGCGCACGACCGAGGAACACATTCCGCAGTCGGCGTCGTAGTAGAATACGCATTTTTCCGGCATTATTGGTGCCTTCGGCCTTGGTAGGGATGTTCGGCTTCCAGAAGGTCGCCTTCTTTGAATCGGCCGGCTCGGAAGTGGCGGATCGGGTGGTCGTCGCTATCGCCGCGCATTATGAGCTCGGCCACCATGCGACCGACGACAGGAGAGAGCTTGAATCCGTGTCCGCTGAATCCGACGGCCCAGTAAAGCCCCTGAATAGTCGCGGAGCCGTCCAGGATGGGGTTTCCGTCCGGGGTCATGTCGTACAGCGAGCCGTATCCGCCTCTTTGGGTCGCGGCGCCAAAGTCGGGGAAGCGCGTTTTGGCCCTGTCCCAGAATCTGGTGATGGTGTCATGGTCGGCGTTCAGTCCGAAAGCGTCCGGGTTGACGACCTCGCTCAGGTCGTCCCATTCCTCGCCGCCTATTAGGGTGTTATGCCCGGCGTCCACGCGGAAGTAGGCGCCGGTGGTGTAGTCAATGATGTTGGCGTTGAGTGATTCAAGTTGGGGAGGGCGTCGCAGGTGTACCATCTGCACTCTGATGGGGGTGACCGGAAGGAACTCGCCCAAGGGGGCGGCGATCTTGTTCACCCAAGGGCCGGCGGCGACCACAACAGCGTCGGCTTCTATTAGGCCGTCGGCTGTCCGGACGCCAACGACGCGTCCGCCTGCGGTCTCGACGCTCGCGACCTCGCATCCGGTCAGAATATCCGCGCCCCGCATCCTCGCTTGCTCGGCGTATGCGTAAGTGGTGGCCATGGGGTCGGCGTAGCCTGAATTTGGCTCGTACACTCCGAGGGCTATCCCGTCCAGAGATACTTGGGGGATAGCTTCGGCGATTTCGGACGGGGTGAGGGTGTGGATTTGGACACCGAGTTCGCGGTTCATTTCCACGTTGGCCTTCGCGGCGTCAGCGTCGCGTTCTCCGAAGAGAAGGAACCTGCCGGTCTCTATGAAGCGGGCGTCGCCGCCGACAGAGTCGCCGAAATTGTGGAAGATGTCGCTGGCTTCCATCGCCATTTTGACCAGCGTGGGATGGAGGTAGTGTTCGCGCACCATAGCGCCCGACCTGCCGCTCGCGCCGCTCGCGAGGTGTCCCTTCTCCGCCAGGAGTACCTTGCCCGCGCCCATTCGGGCGAGGTGCATGGCGACGCTTGTCCCGTTGACTCCGCCACCGACGACTACCACGTTTGCGGATCTGCGAATCATGTTTTCGTCCCTCCGGGCGGCATTTCGATAAACGCGCGCCGGGTTAGATGTGTCAGGTCGGTTGATTTGATATATGTTGATTTATATTTGCGCCGGCGGGGACCTAGTGGGATTTATAGGTACAGGTGGCCGCAGTATGGATCTGAGGCTTGTGTTTTAGCTATGAAGGTCTTTTTCGTTCGTTCTTGATTTTTGGCGACATAATCTCGGGCTTATGTATTTCGGCGCAGAAATTTTGTTCTTGACGGTAATCTTGTTAAGGATAGCAGGGCCGGTTGTATAGTGGTTTTGCGGATTTCGCGTGAATGGCGGACCCGCTAAGGCGCTTATGGGCGCAGGCGTCAATCTTAAGTTCAGACTCTATGATAGCATATGAGGAAATTTCCGGTTGGTGAGCGTATGACTGTGCTGATAGCTGATACGACTATTGTCTCCTGCGACCGGGAGCGGAGGATTCATTACAATGCGGCGCTCGCTGTGGACGGGGAGCGAATAGCGGAGATTGGGCCGAGCGATGAACTGGAGGCCAAGTACGCGGATGCAGAACGAGTCGAGGGGCGGGGCAAGGTGGTCTTTCCGGGTCTGGTGAATTGTCATACACATCTGTTGGCGACGGCGGACAGGGGGATTCTGGAGGATTTCGGGTTTCCGACGACGCTTCGTTTTCCGACGACCGGCCGCGGTTTGCTGGATGAGGATGGGCGCAATGTGTTCGGTCTGCTGGGGGCGCTGGAAGCGATTCGGAGCGGCGCTACGACGATGTTGGAGATTTCTGACAACATTCCGGTGTACGTGGAGAGTCTGGCCGCGACCGGTTTGCGTCTGTTTCTGGCGGAGAACTTCAACGATATTGACGATACGGAGTTTGAGCGCGGCCGGTACGTTTTCTCGTCCGAGAAGTTGGACGAGGGGCTGGAGCGTGGCGAAGATCTCATATCGCGCTGGCACAACGCGGAGGACGGGCGGGTGCGATGTATGGTTTCGCCGCACGCGCCGGAATTGTGTTCGCCTGAGCTGTTGCGGCAGTCTGTCCTGATGGCGGAGAGACACGATATTGGCAGCACGATCCATCTGTCCCAGAGCCATAAGGAGGTTGAGGGGGTGATGCGAGCGCGCGGGGTGCGTCCGACGCAGTACCTGTTCGCCAGCGGTCTCCTGAGCGAGCGTCTGGTGGCGGCGCACTGCCGGTATGTTGACGATTCTGAGATAGCGCTTCTGGGACAGTGCGGGGTGGCGGTGTCGAACAATCCGGCGATCGCAGCGAGGCGAGGGGCGGCCGCGCCGGCGTTCGAGCTTCAGGCGGCCGGATGCGCGATAGGCATGGGGTCGGACAATATGGCGGAGGATATGGTGGAGGTGATGAGGGCGGGGCTGTTTCACGAGCGTGTGAGGCGGAACGACGAGATGTGGCCCGCGCCTGAGGACGTTCTTGAGTGGGCGACGATTGGCGGCGCGCGGGCGCTGGGGATAGCGGACGAGGTGGGGAGTCTGGAGCGCGGGAAGAAGGCCGACCTGTTTATGATTGACGCTAGGCGCGCGCACCTAGTTCCCACCCTGAGAATCGTGTCGGGCTTCATTCATCAGGGTCAGCCTGCGGACATAACGCATCTGATGGTCAGCGGGCGCTGGGTGATGAAGGACGGCGCGGTTCTGACGATTGACGAAGAGGACATCATTGAGCGGGCGGAGCGAACAGGACACGAGGTCTGGGGTCGTCTGGTGTCTGACAATCCGGACGTTCCGTTCCCTGTTCGACTTCCTCCCGGGCCGCTTTAGCGTCTGCGCGCTCAGCCGGCCGCTGAGAACGCGGTTGTGTCCGGCTTTCCGTTATCCGGCCGCCATCGGATAGACGTGGCGACTGCGAGTCAACTCGACCGGCAGGCGGGATCCCGTCCATGTTTCGCCTCGGTCGCGGCTGGCGTAGAAGTGTCCGTAGCCGGTGCAGCAATAGATGTTGGACGGCGCGGCCTTGTCTATGGCTATCTGGAACATACGGCTTGGGGGCGTGTCGCCGATATCCAGCCGCTCCCAGCTCTCGCCTGTGTCTCGACTGCGGAATAAGGCCCCGGCCTCCGGCGTTCCGGCCGGAGCGCCGCCGCCGCCCGCGCCCGCCGCCAGATATAGCGTCTCAGGGTTGTCGGGCGCGACTATGAGGCCGCGACAGTAAGAGCCGCCGGGGAACATCTCTCCGAACCTGATGTGTTCCCAGCGATGACCTCTGTCCCTGCTCCTGAACATTGCTACCTGCGCGATGATGAACACTGTGCCGGGGGCGGCGGAACTGACTTGTACGCCGTGCAGGTCAACGGTGTGATTCTCGGTGTACAGGCCGTCGGTGATAGAGTCCCAGCTTTCGCCGCCGTCCCGACTGGCGAGCAGTCCGCCCACTTCTATTGAGGCGTACATATCGGCTGGGTCGGACGGGTCTGCCGCTATCCCGATCACACGCTTTGCCAGAGGCGGCATATACGTCGTTACGTTCGGGAAGGCCACCCTGTCGGTGTTCATTCTTGACCAGGACTCCCCTCCGTTTTCGGAGCGATAGATGGCGCAGGGCTCGTATCCGGCGTAGATTATATTGGGGTCGGAGGGGTGGAACGCGAGTGACCAGACGTCCATGCCTTCGCGCGGAGACTCCAGCGCTTCCCAACGCTCGCCGCGCTCGTCGCTCCGATAGACTCCCTGCTGGGTACCGGCATACACTATCGCAGGATTTTCAGGATGCGCGAGCAGCGCGCGGACTTGGGGATGGCGGGGCAGGCCGCCGGTTACGCTCTGCCACTCCTCCTCACCCTCGGCGCGCCGAAGCAGTCCGCCCTCGCCGATGTTTTCGCCTTCGCCCGCGAGTCCGACGTAGATGTGGGTTCGATGTCCGTTTTCAGCCATGATGCGCCTCCGGTTCGGGTCGTTGTTGTCCTTAAGCGGGTTTAGCAATAGGGGAGGATTCTCAGTCCAGCGGGATGGCGACCGAAATTCTTGGGGTGTCGCCGACGGCGCGTGTCGTGTGTCCCTTGCCTGTGAGGTCGTCGGCAAGCATGACGTCGCCCGCTCCGAAATAGCGGAGAGTTCCATCGCCGAGCCCGATTTCGACCTGTCCGGAAAGCGTGATTATAAACTGGCGTCTTGGGGCTACGTGCCAGTCTATGAACTTGCCCGGCTCGTCGTATCTGAACATTATGCCGGTCGCGGTCTTCAGTTCTCCCCAGGGGAACTCGCCCGTCTCCATATCCATCTCTTCAAAGTGCGACTGTCCGTCGTCTCCCGTGTACAATCTTGCAGCCATTGGATGCCTCCCAAAATCTGTGTGCTGAGGCTATTCTACAACAGACGGTATTGGAGTATGGTTAGACAATCACGCGAATTTCATTCACGCGACAGAATCAGCTCGAAAAGGAAGAACAGATGAAGATCAAGCAAGTCAGAGCGGTCGAAGTCAGCATACCCCGAACGCCGCCGAAGTCGCAATCGCGCCGTCCCAACTGGAACACTCACGCGCGGCGCGCG
This sequence comes from Dehalococcoidia bacterium, assembly GCA_965214185.1. Classification (GTDB taxonomy): domain Bacteria; phylum Chloroflexota; class Dehalococcoidia; order Lucifugimonadales; family UBA1123; genus VXRN01. Next base: position 32,969 of record CBDCBF010000006.1, read on the forward strand.
CTTCCGATAAACAAGTATCCTGAATTTTCCAGGCTTCACGGTCAGATGCCCGGCGCCAATACGTCCGCGGAGGTATGGGTGCAGGTGGTTGCCGAAAATGGCGCCTGGGGACTGGGCCAGTGCAGTTTCGGCGAGCCGACCGCCGCGCTGATTGACTACCACTTCGGACCGCTTCTGGAGGGCAGGGACTGCATGGCGCTGGAGTATCTCAACGACCTGATGTGGCGTTCGACGCAGAGGTTCGGCGCGGGCGGGTTGGCGACGGTCGCCCAGTCCGGCGTTGACCTGGCCCTGTGGGACCTGAAGGGCAAGCTGCTCGGTCAGCCGGTGTATTCGCTGATAGGCGGTCCGTGCAGAGACAAGGCGCTTATCTACTGCACCTCGGACGACCTCGATTGGTCGAAAGAGCTTGGGTTCAAGCACTTCAAGGTGTCCAACCCCGCTCACTACGATGAGGGGATAGACGGGATAAACATGGTGGAGGAGAAGATAGCGAACGCGCGCGAAGTGGTCGGGCCTAACGCCGAGCTTATGTACAATCCGGTCATGAGCTTCAACGTGGAGTTCGCTGTCCGTCTGGCCGACCGCCTGCGTCCGTATGGGCTGCGCTGGTTGGAAGAGCCGCTGATACCGACCGACCTGGAAGGCCACATCGAGCTGAAGAAGGCGATAAACTGGGTGCCTCTCGCCACGGGCGAGGATCATCACGGGCGCTGGACGTTCCGTCAGTTGGTCGAACACAGGGCTGTGGACGTTCTGCAGCCCGACATGAAGTGGTGCGGCGGCCTGTCGGAGGCGCTGAAGATCTACACAATCGGCGAGGCAGCCGGCATAGTCACCATTCCGCACGCGGCGGCGGCCTCGCCCTGGGGTCAGCACTTCGCCGTCTCGATGCCCGAATCGCCTATGGCTGAATTCTGGATGGGAAGCGACCCGGGCATCCCCCTCGAGGAGGTATGCCCGATACCGGGTATGCCCATGCCCAAAGACGGCTACGTAACCCCGTCAGACGCTCCGGGCTTCGGCATGGAGATTATGGAGGAGTGGATAGCGCCGTGGGATCACAAGACAGCCATGAAAGCGCGCGGACTGATATAAACTCGAAATCGTTGATCTACGCTCCCGGCGCGGCGGCTTGGGCTATGAAACGGGAGACCGCGAAGTTGAACACGTCGGGGTTCTCGAAGTAAACGGAGTGGCCGCAGCCGGGGACTCGCATGACCTCGGAGCCGGGTATGTGCCGCGAAGCCGCCTCAATTACGTGGGGCGGGGTCAGGTCATCTTCCTCGCCCACTATGAATAGTGTCGGAACTCTCAGGTTGGACAGTTCGGCCGCCGTTGGGCCTCCGCTCATCACGCCGGCGAGGTTCGGTCTCGGCGGGTTGGTTCGCGAGATCTGGAGGTAGAGGTTGGCGAGGGCGGGGTCTCGGGGTTCCGAAAGTCGGCGCGACGGCGCGGTATCCCAACTCGCGTGTCGAGGTCTGCTTGGCTCGCCAGTCGGCCAACGCCTGTTCGACGTCCGGCTCGCTCATGCCGCCGGTGGTGTCGGCGAGTGTCAGGCTTCGCGTTCTGGTGGTATGTTCGACGGCGAATCCGAGCGCTGTCCTGCCGCCCATGGACTGCGCCACGAGGTGCGCCGCCTCTATGCCAAGGTGGTCGAGCAGAGCGGACAGGTCGTCAACGAAGGACTTCACGCCCGGGCCGTCGGGCTTATCATACGAGTGTCCGAATCCGCGATGGGAGAATGTGACGCAACGATAGCTTTCGGAGAAGTATGGTATCTGCCGCCACCACGAAAGCAGATTGCCGCCCGCGCCGTGACAGAATACCACCGCCTCTCCCTGCCCGTATTCCTGATAGTCAATTTGGATTTCGTTTATGGACGCTAGGGGCATGATTCACCTCTCGGCTTTCTTCGCTTCGATTTCAAAGATACCGGATATACTCAGATTTATAGTTTCGGGTATTGTATATGATAGAAGAAACTAAAAGAGAAGGTTGACTATGTCCACATTCATTTACGTTACCGCGTCGGGCGATGACAGGATTCTGATTTTCGGACAGGATGAGGAGTCCGGCGCGCTGGAAAAGCTTGGAGAAGTGGAGGCGGACGGACGTCCCGCGCCGCTGGCCGCAGACCCGCAACGAAGGTTTCTGTACACCGCGAGGCGGGACGCCAACAAGCTGTCCAGCTACCGAATTGATTCCGAAAGCGGCGGCCTGAGCCTGCTGGGAGAGGCGGATCTGGAGTCGGACCCCAACTTTCTGGCAACCGACAAAACGGGTCGCTGGCTGCTGTCGGCCTACTATCTGGCGGGCAGGTGCGCGGTCCATCCCATTGACGAATACGGCGTGGCGCAGGCGCCGCCGGCGGAGTGGCTGGCTACCGGACAAGGCGCGCACTCGATGCAGACGGACGAATCCAACCGGTTCGCGTTTGCGCCGCACATCGGCGGGGGCAACGGCGTCAACGCCATCTTCCAGTTCATCTTCGACGAGGAGACGGGGAAACTCACCCCGAACGACCCGGCCGCCGTTCCCCAGGACGGCGACCGGGGACCCAGACACTACTGCTTCCATCCGTCGCTGGACGTTCTCTACTTCTCCAACGAGCAGGGCTGCAGCGTCACAGCTTATAACTTCGATTCGGAGACGGGGACTCTATCCGCTTTTCAAACGGTCTCGACACTGCCTTCTCGCTGGAGCGGCAGAAACTCGTGCGCGCAGATACGAATCAACCCATCGGGCTCGATGCTGTTTGCGCCGAACAGGGGACATGACAGCATCGCGTGTTTCAGGATAGACCCGGAATCGGGCGAACTGGAGCGCTCCGCCATAGTTCCGTCGGAGCGGACGCCTCGCGCCCTGAACCTGGACCCGCGTGGGAACTTCCTTTACGCCGCCGGGCTCGATTCGGGCAAGATCGCGGCGTACAAGATCAACGAAGCCTGGGGCGGGCTGGACCGCATCGGCGAATACGACGCGGGCAGCGAGCCTATGTGGATACTGCCCGTGAGCTTTGAATAGCGAGTTGGAAGCGGGGCGGTGGGAATGGGCGCTCCTATTCGCCATTCGGATGGCGGGCGAACAGGATCACGAAAGTCCCCACGAATCCCATAATCGCAAAGGTGGCGAATGGGATGAAGTAGCTCTGTCTGAGGTCGAACATGAACCCCGCGAAGAGCGGGGCGAATATCATCGCTACGTTGGACGGCGCCATGTTGATGCCGAGTATCGAGCCGAAGTGTTTTCTGCCGAAGAAGTCGCCTACTATCGCTGTCAGCAGAGGCACCCGCCCTCCGAATCCGGCGCCCCATAGAACCGCGAACGCCACCGCCATAGGCAGAGTGTCGCTGAAAGCGAGTATGCCCATGGCCGTCGCCTGCAGGAACATACATACGAAAAGAACCATCACTTTCGAGGTTCGGTCGGCCAGGTAGCCCGCGACGAATCCACTCAGAAACGCTACGAACGTGTAGATGGTCACAACGAAGTTGGCGGTGATGAGCGACATTCCGGAGTCGGTCAGCTTGGGAATGAGATGCACCGACAGGGTTATGATGGACACCACAGAGGTCATCCGCGCGACCGCTATTATCCAGAAGGCGACCGTCCGCAAAGCCTGTTTGGGAGTCATGTCGGACGACTGGTCGGCAGAGGGCGCGGAGGCATCGTCCGGTCGCGCCGCCGGTTCGCCGTCCGGCCGCAGTCCCACATCCTCAGGCAGGTTTTGTATGAACCGCGAGGCCGGAAGCGCAACCAGTATGAGAATCACGCCGATTCCGAGCGAGGTCATGCGGAAGTCGTGGTTTTCTACGCCCCACGCCATTACGGGAACGAGAAGTCCGCCCAGCTGAACCCCGGACACCGCGAGGGACATGGCGAGCGCGCGGCGACGCGAGAACCAGTTGTTCATCATGGTCACTATGGCTATCCAGCCGCCCACCCCGGAGCCGAGAGAGATGACCATATACGCGACATAGAACTGCCAGACAGTCTGTATCTGGAATAGAAGATGAAGCCCAGCCCCATCACAAAATAGCCGACCATGAGCATTCTGCGGGTGCCGAGACGATCTACCAGAAAGCCCTCCAGCGGGCCGAGCAGCGCGCCCTCCGCGCGGGACAGAGCGAATGCGCCGGACAGGGTGGCGCGATTCCAGCCGAAATTGCGTTCGAGCGCGACGAAAAAAGTGCCCACCCCCTGAAATACGGTAGTTGACATCAACATCAGCATGAAGCTGGAGATGCCTACCAGATACCATCCGTAGAAGATGTTTCGAGGACGTCGTAGGTTGCGCAAATCGGGGAGTGCGATAGTTTCAGGCTATTAGAGTTGCAAGTCTATCAAACTCAATACGCCGGATGCGACTGCGGCGGGCTGAGACAGACGGGGCGGGCGAGGCTAATGCCCTACATCCGGCAACCGAAAGAGCCGGGGCGAAGGAACTTGTGACTCGCAACAAGCGTCCGCTTTTCATTGTCGCCCCAACCGTAGCGAAGAGCGACAACTTTGGCGACGGTCTAAAACACCCCTAGCCTGAGGGTGGTCTTCTCAACGAGTGTTGGCATTGATGATAGAGTGTAGTGAATCCAGACATGGCAGGTGTGAACATGGTCAGACAACGCGCGTATCGAGAGGACATGCAGTGTCCACGCTGTGGCTCCAACTGGCTGCCCAAGTACGGACGTTCCCGAGGCAAACAGACCTATCGTTGCGGTCATTGTCTGTATCACTTCATACCCGACAGCCATCGGCCTCAGTCATCAGAGAAGAGCCGGAATCTGGCTGTGGCGATGTACACAGAGGGTATGGGACTGTCAGCTATCAGCCGGGTGTTGGAGAAAAAAGAGGAGACAGTGTATAGCTGGGTCAAAAAAAGCGTGTATGGCGAGGGAGTTGATGGTCAAGCTGAGCGTTCAGCGCGCGTCGAGACAGATGGGTCAAAGCTGTGCGCGGGTCATATCCTTCGATGAGATGTGGACATATGTGGGAGCTAGGCGTAGAGACAAACGTCGGTCTGTATGGATATGGACTGCTGTTGTGGAGGAGTCAGACGGCAGACGCTGGGTGGACTTCGAGGTGGGAGACCGAAGCGAGAAGCCTTTTCTGAGGCTGTTGGAGCGTCTGCCGGATGCGCGCATCTACGAGACCGACGCTTATCATGTGTATGAATGGCTGCCCACAAACCGGCACAAGGTGGGCAAGTATGGCGCGGTGAACCGCAATGAGGGGCTGCACTCAGTGTTGAGGGGTAAGTTGAGCAGGCTGGTCAGAAAGACCAAAGGATACTCCAAGAGTATGCGGATGCTGAGGGATTCGATAGCGTTGGTCTGTCTGAGACTGGGATATATCTAATACCAACACCTATTGAGAATACCCTGAGGGTTTCTCTCTTGACAACATGGGATAAAACAAATATCTTGACCCTAGCCACAGGCAACCCGGGTTGGTCTTCGCTCAGGCTTGGGTGATTTCTGTTGAGTTGAGTGGCTTTTGTTGTATCATCCATGTACTGATATATGCAGTTGGCGTAAGGGGGACCTTAATGACCAAACTACTGGAAGTGAATAATCTCACTACCCATTTCTTCACACAGGATGGTGTTGTGAAGGCGGTTGACGGCATCACCTACGACTTGGAAGAGGGCGAAGTGCTGGGGGTTGTCGGCGAAAGCGGATGCGGAAAGAGTGTGCACGCTCTTTCCATAATGCGCCTTGTCCCATCTCCTCCGGGGCGAACAGTGGCCGGAGAGGTCGTATTCGAGGGCGAAGACCTGCTCCTAATGGACGACGCCGAGATGCGGAACATCAGGGGCAATCGGATAGCGATGGTGTTCCAGGAACCGATGACTTCGCTCAATCCGGTCCTCACAATCGGGCGCCAGCTGACCGAGACGCTGGAACTGCACCAGAATATGTCCAAGCAGCAGGCGAGGACCAGAGCGGCCGAACTTCTGCAGACGGTCGGAATACCCGACGCCGAACGCAGACTGGTTGACTACCCCCACCAGTTCAGCGGCGGTATGCGGCAGCGCGTGATGATAGCGATGGCGCTGAGCTGCAATCCCAAGCTGATAATCGCGGACGAGCCGACGACGGCGTTGGACGTCACCATTCAGGCGCAGATACTTGAGCTTATGCAGGACCTCGCCCGGGATTTCGGCACCGCCATGATTATCATTACGCACAACCTCGGAGTGGTCGCGCGTTACGCCGACAACGTGAACGTAATGTACGCGGGCAAGATAATCGAGACCGGCTCGGCCGAGGAGATATACCACAATCCCAGACATCCCTACACCCTCGCCCTGCTAAACTCCGTCCCTCGGCTGGACGCGAGCGAGAGAGTCAAACTGGATGCGATCGAGGGTCTGCCGCCCGACCTTGTGAATCTGCCGGAGGGCTGCTCTTTCGCCCCGAGATGCAAGTACATATACGAAAGATGCGTGGAGGAAACTCCCTTGCTGGTTGACTCCAACCCGGGACACACCACCGCTTGCTGGCGACATGAAGAGCTTCACCAATTGGCCGGAGTGGCCGACTGATAGAGAGGTAGAAGAGGACGATGACGACCCAGACTAACGGCAGAGAAACCCTGCTGGAAGTAAACAACCTGAAGATGTACTTTCCGGTCACTTCCGGGATCATCTTTCAGCGCAAAATAGCCGACGTGAAAGCGGTTGATAATGTCAGCTTCAGCATCAACAAAGGCGAGACTCTCGGTCTTGTCGGCGAAAGCGGATGCGGCAAAACAACCACCGGCAGGGCTATCTTGCAACTGTACAAGCCCACTGAGGGCGACGTTATCTTCGAAGGCACTCGCCTGAACGATCTCGACAACAACAGTATGCGCGCCATGCGTCGCAAAATGCAGATCATATTCCAAGACCCCTACGGCTCTTTGAACCCGCGTATGACCTGCGGGGACATCGTTGGCGAACCCCTGATAGTTCACAAGCTCACGTCCTCGAAGGCTGAGTATCGGGATAGAGTGTCGGAGCTGTTGCAGGTGGTCGGCCTCAATCCCTACATGGCCGACCGCTATCCGCACGAGTTCAGCGGCGGTCAGCGCCAGCGCATCGGCATAGCGCGCGCGCTCGCCGTCAACCCCAGCTTCATCGTCTGCGACGAGCCGGTGTCCGCGCTTGACGTATCCATTCAGGCTCAGGTCATAAACCTGCTGGAAGACCTGCAGGATCAGTTCGAGTTGACCTACCTGTTCATCGCGCACGACCTGTCGGTGGTAAGACACATATCGGACCGCGTAGCCGTCATGTATCTGGGCCACATAGTGGAGATAGCCGACCGCAACGAGCTGTACGACAACCCGTTGCACCCGTACACGCAAGCTCTGCTGTCCGCCGTTCCGATTCCCGACCCCGTCATCGAGTCCACGAGAGAACGCATCATCCTCACAGGCGATGTGCCAAGCCCGATGAGTCCGCCACAGGGATGCGTGTTCCATACTCGCTGCCCGGTAGCGGTGGACGACTGCCAGCTCGAAATGCCGGAACTGCGCGAGGTGTCCCCAGGACACTGGGTATCCTGCATACGGGTCGAAGGCTGGGAAGCCGCCCGCGTATAGAACACGCAGACCGCGACGCCTCAATCCCCTCCGAAAGCGGAGGGGATTGAGTTTTTGAGCCTAAATGCCAGCAGCCAAAGGCGGAAGACAATGAAATTGGTATTCTTTGATGATTTCAGCATGGGAATCGTAAAGGGCGATTCGGTTGTGGACGTGTCGGACATCGTGGCCGACATCCCTAGGGTGTCCCCGCAGGATACGCTGTCCGGCCTGATAGCCGACTTCGACTCCTATAAGGCCGCGCTGGAAGAGGCTGCAGCCAAAAGCGAGGGCGCGCCTCTATCGCAGGTTCGGTTGCGCTCCCCCGCTCCTAGACCGCTCAACATAGCTTGTATGGCAGTCAATTACATGGAAAATGGAACGCGCTCCGAACCTGCGCCCAAGAACGGCTTCAACAAGTCGCCAAACTCCGTAATCGGCGACGGGGACACCATCCTGCTGCCGGATGTTCCGGCGACGATATTCGAGCATGAAGCGGAACTCGGGCTGGTCATAAGCAAGCGCGCCTGGCAGGTGAAGGCTGAAGACGCCTTCGACTACATTTTCGGCTATATGAACTTCATTGACGTTTCGGCTCGCGGCATTCCCGCGTTCTACCAGATGAAATCCCGCGAGACCTTCGCCCCGATGGGGCCATGGCTCGTCACCGCCGACGAGATAGCCGAGCCGCAGTCGTTGCCTGTCAAACTTTGGGTCAACGGCAGGCTCTGCCAGAACTTCAACACCGACGACATGGCGCACAAAATCCCTCAGGTGATAGAGTGGGTAACCTCCGTGCATTCGCTGGAGCCGGGCGACGTGGTGGCGACCGGAACCAACCACTTCGGATTGAGCGCCATCCAAGACGGCGACAGCATCGAGATGGAAATAGAAGGACTCGGCAGGCTGAACCTATCCGTCCGCGACGACCTCAAGCGCAGCTGGGGCAGGGAAACCCGCCATGAGTGGAACAGCGCCGGCAACGAAGGCACAACGCCTCAGCTGACCGGCAAGTACGCCTGACAACAGAGAAATCAGACCCGACGAGAAGGCCGACCCCCGAAATTGGGGTCGGCCCCTCGCTTCTCGCTGTTCGGCGAGAGCCGGCTATACGCCGCGCCTCAGCCGCTCCGTCTCCACCGCGAACCACAGCGCGAGATTGCCGGTGCGATCATCTCTGCCGCACTCCGCGGCGCGGTCAATGTAGAACCGTCGGTCGTTTACCGCGCCCGTGCCGGTACAGCCGTCAACCACATCGCCATCCGGCCCGACTCGCTCCGACGCAGCCCGCCACAGCGAGTCGGCGAACGCCCGGTACGAGTCGTCGAGCCAGCCGAGACGCAGTCCGCGCGCCACCGCGTACCCGACCATGCAGACAGCGGTTAGTTCTTGGTAAGTCCCGGGCATATCGAGAAGTTGCGAGAACATACCCGACGGCCTCTGACATGTCATCAGAGCCTCAAGGTGGCGCTTGTGCGCCGAGATCAGGCCGTCGCGGTCGGGGTGATCCTTCGGAAGATATGTCAGCGTCTCGGCGTAGCCCAGCGCGGCGAACCCGTTCCCGCGCCCCCAGTGGTAGGGGACAGAGCGGCAGTGCCGGAACAGCCCGTTTTCCAGTTGTACTCCGGCGTTCAGAAGGAAGGCGGTCTGTATGTCCAGATACGAAACATCGTCGGTAAGCGAGTAAGCTCGGCCAAGTATAGCGCCCGCGAAGAACATATCCTCGGTGCGGTAGTCCGGGTCGCACGGCGGGGGCGGCGCGCCGACCTCATTGCCCCTGAACCTGTCCGCAATGGACAGAAGCAGGTCGCGGTAACGCGAGTCTCCGGTCGCCTCATACATCTCGTCGCACCAGACGATGCCCGCGTAGTTCGCCCCGCCGTCCGAATCTCCGAACCATGTCCTCTCTCCGGACAGGTAGGGTTGGACAAGCCCCGCAATCCCGTCCGCGCACTCGTCGCGCCTGCCTTGCAGAGCGCCGTAGCGCAGGCGTCCGCTGAGCGCCACGCCCTGAGTGTATATGACGGGATCAAGCGTGTTCCCGTAGTGATTGACCAGCTTTGCCGCTACTTCTATCGGTCCTCGCCGCCTGCGCGAGTCGAGCGAGCGCCGCGCCTCCGACTTGTTCACGCCGACCGTACCGCTGTCCAGGACCTCCCATAACATGGCGGCCTGTCCGGCGGACTCGCCAACCGGCGCGTTCAGACGGACACCGGGTATCCGTCCAACGTCGTTCGGACAGCCCGAAGCCAGCGCGGACAGCAGGCTGCCGTCGTCCGGGATCGGCCGCGCGCTCAGAGCGTTCACTATTCGCCCGGCCGAACTCGAACATTCCCAACCCCCGTTCCCCGCGGCCCTTACCTCCAGCACGAGATCGGGAGCCATAAACCCAATGTATCGCCACAGATAGCGAGTCTCGGGATCGGTCCGGTGATTAAAGAAGTCGCCTTCGGGAGGGTACCCCTCGGCGGGTCTTCCTCCCGACCCGTTTCCGGGGCCGCCGCCCGCGTTCAACCCGTCGGGGTTGGCGCACGGGATGACACTCAGCGCTATGCGGTTCCTGAGCCTTTGGCTCATGGCGTACGCTTCGAGTACCGAAGCCAGCGCGTCAGCGTCGCGGGAAGACCCTGTCAGCCCACCCAGCAGCAGTACGCGATGGCGGTCGGATTCGTCCGAATAGGCGTCGGGGCGCGCCAAGGCGACGATGGACGTATCGAGTCGGGTAACTCCGCATCCGTCATCCGTCCACGGGAGCGACGAGCGGGCGCGTATCGAGTCTATTCTTTCCAATAACTGTTCATATGGCGTCGGCATGGATCAAGTCTCCGTCGGATATGCGCGTGGAAATTGTAAACGAGTAGCTTAGCCCAAAAGGCTCTGACCGGAATCACCCAAACCTCTCGGGGCGGAACGGTTCAAGCAGGTCCACGCGCGCGCCGTCCAGTATCTCCATCGCGGCGAACTCGCCGATCAACGGAGCGAGCGTTATGCCGCTGTGAGTCAGGGCTATATAGAGATTCGGGACTTTCTCGGCAAACCCGAGTATGGGCATTTCGTCCAGAGGCATGGGCCTGTATCCGACAGGCGCGGGCATCGCTCTCGCGGATTCCAGAGCGGGCAAGTAGTGCGACGCGCGCGCCATGAGCCTGTCCGCGTGCCGCTGTGAGTCGTCGCGCGCCACGCTCTCCTGCGTTCCCTCTCCTATCATCACCACGCCGTCGGTTCCCTGGCGGACGTGTATCTCCGGCCGGTCGTCGGATATAGGAGGCGCGTACAGTACGGAGACCGAATCCAGCAGCTGCGGCATCGGCTCCGTCTTTACGACAACGCCGGGGCTCTCATATTGAGGTACGCTGACCCCGGCCATAAGGGCGAGTTCGGTGGTCGCCACGCCGGCGGCCAGAACCACGGCGTCGCAATCTATGGCGGCGGACCGGATTCGCGCTGACGCTATTCGGCCCGCGCCGGTCTCGAAGCCGGTAGCCGGCGTGTTCGGCATAACCCTTCCGCCGAGTTCCTCGACACGCCGCGCCGCAGTCCGCGCCGCGAGCGCGCCGAGAACGTGTCCGTCGTTCTCGCTGATGGCGGCGGCGGACACCGGGCCGGGTCGCAGTCCGGGTTCCAGACGCGTCACCTCCGACTTGTCCAGGAGCCGCGCGACATAGCCCCAGGACTGGAGCCGCGCGACATTCGCTCTGAGCCGCTCCGCATCCCCATCGGTGGCCGTCCAGGTGAGATGCCCGCCCCATTTCAGCCCGACGTCGGCGTCTAGCAGGCGCGCGAATCTGTCCCATGTGTCCAGCGACCTGCGGTTCAACTCGTTGTAGTGGCGCGGCTCTTTTCCGAATGCGTTGATCCAGGCGAACGAATGGCTCGACGCGCCCATGCCCGGCTCGCCGGCGTCGAGCAGAGTGACATCCGCGCCCCGCCGCGCGAGGTGAAACGCTATTGCCGAGCCGACTATGCCCGCGCCGATAACGGTTATCCTCATATCCTTGCCCCGCTCCTGAAGTTGCGGTTCGCCATCTTGAAAGCAAGTATATCACGCGGCGCTCCATATAATCCGCTAAACTGAGTCGCGCGCCGCCTCCCTGACATGGCTCTTCGGATTGGGAAGACATTCGACGTAAGCGCGGATGTGTCCCAGCCAACGAGGGCCGACGTATGTCGGGACGCGCGCGCTCAGCGGAGAGGGGGGTGAGTTGAGCGGTATCCGCCGCCAAGCTCAAGGCTTGTATCCCGGTCGCGGAATAGACACGAATTCTTCGGCCGGGGAGCGATTCGCGGGGGATCTCGAGATTAGGAAGACTAGCTGGCGACCCCGACCGGATTCGAACCGGCGATCTCTGCCTTGACAGGGCAGTATGTTAAACCGCTACACCACGGGGCCGCACGGTTATTGATTCTACACGCCGCAAGCGTTCGCGGTCAACGCCAAATTCGGCGTCGTTGACACTCTGAGGCAAGCTAAGTAAACTCGCATATGTCAACCCAGCCAGCGGAGAGCGTGAATATGTACGCATCAGATAGAGTTCAATACACAGATGTCCCAGGGGCCGACGAGGTATTTACGCCGAAGTTCCTCGAATATATCACTGAGGCATACGACAGGTTCGCCCCGTCTATAAGAGACATCAGGCAGAAGCGCGCAGACATGGCAGAGCGCGCCGCGCGCGACCGCATACTGCCGGCGTTTCCGCCCAAGTCGGAAGTGAACTCAGGCGACTGGCGAGTTCCTCCGCTGCCTGCGGAGTTGACGAGGCCGGGCATCGAAATATCAGGTCCGGTGTCCATCACGAATATGGCGATCAACGCGCTCAATCCGGGCGCCGAGGGCGAGCGCGCGACCGGCTACCTAGACGACGACGAAGACTCGGCGGGACACAGTTTGCGGGACACAGCGCAGGCTGCCATAAACCGCCGGGACGCGACGCTTGGCACATTGAGATTCGAGAACCCGGCGCGCGGCCGGGTGTACGAATTGCAGCCCGGCGAACTCCCCTTCTTCATGCACAGAGAACGCGCGACACACCTGGACGAGCCGGATTTCACGATTGACGGCGAACCGATACCGGCGACTATCTTGGGGCTGGGGCTGACGCTGGCCTACGGCGGCAAGGCGCAGGTCGAAAGAGGGCAGGGCCTCTATTTCTACCTGCCCAAGGTGGAAGTGATCGAGGAGGCGCGCTTCTATCGCGAATTCTTCGACTTCGGCAAGGATCGGCTCGGATACCCGGATGACGCTGTCATAAGGGGCATCTTCCTAGTCGAATCGCTGCCCGCCGTCTATATCATGGACGAACTGCTGTGGGAGCTTGGTCCATACGCCGCCGGACTGAACGCGGCGCGATGGGACTTCAAAGCGTCGGCGCTCGAATACATAATGTCCGACCCCGAACAGGTCTGGCCCGACAGGTTCGACGTTGACATAAAGACCACCGACTTCATGTCGAACATCTTCAGGCGTCTGGTGGCTGTGTGCCTGCGAAGGGGCGCCGCGCCGATAGGCGGCATGGCGACAGCGCTGCCGTCCAGAGACGAGGAGGTCAATGAGGTCGCGGGCAAGTCCATTCGCGCAGACAAGGAGTGGGAGGCGCAACAGGGCTTCATCAGAGGGTGGGTGGCGCACATCTTCCACATGAAGACAGCCGCCGACCCGTTTAAGGAACTCCGCGATTCGGGCTGGGAGCCGTCGCCCGATATGTACGAGCCGGACAATTTCCCCGTGAACATCACTGTGCCCGACGGCCAGATCACCACCGGAGGTTCGCGCCGCAACGCGCGTATGCTGATAGAGTATGTAGAGGGCTGGCTTACCGGACGGGGCGCGAAGGGCATAGACAGTCTGGAGGGACAATCCGGAATACATCCGGCGCTCATGGAAGACCTGGCGACCGGACGCATCTCCGTGGCTCAGACAGCCCAACGCATCATTCACGGCGCGAAGGACGAGGACACGGGAGAGACGCAGGACTTCGCGTTGGTAAAGCGGCTTCTGGACGAGGAGTTGGCGGACATCGAGACGCGACGCAGGGCGGAGGCGCCGTCTGACGCCGAGTCGCAGGAAGCGGTGGAAGCGCAGGTCGAACGCTACCGCAAGGCTCGCAAGGTCGCCATGCGGTGGATCAGGAACTATACCGAATACGACTTCCGCTCGCTCGGCTCTTACACTCGCTCCGACCTCGAAGCGATAGCCGAGGCCCCCGACGCTTTCTGAGCGGACAGCAGGGGACACGCCGCGCCGTCTCAGGAAAAGCGAAAGCGTCGGGCGGGTGTCGGCGCGCGTCACTCAGAGCGTCGTTCTTCTTCCGAGAGCGTTGCGGAGTCCTGAATGTCGAGACGCTCTTCGAGACGCTGAAGCGCCACCTGAGTGGCGCGGAGTTCGCGCAGTATCTCTTCGCGCGAGGCCGGCTCCTCTAGCTCCCGCAGGCGTTCGAGCTTGGCTTCGTCCAGATTATTGATAATGATGGCGATGAAGAGATTCACCACGACGAATGTGGCGATGATGACGTATGACACAAAATACAGCCACGCCCAGTCGTGCTGTTTCATGGCGGCGGCCATTATCTCGGTCCAGCCCTCGAGGGTTATGATGTTGAAGAGGGTAAGAACCGAAGCGCCTAGATTGCGCCAGTTATCCGGGTCGTGTTCATGAAAAAGCTGGTATCCGATAATGGCGTATATATAGATGATAATGCTCATCAGCATTATCACATGTCCGACGCTCGGAATCGAGCGCACCAGCGCGAACACTATCAGCCTCAACTCCCTTATCGTGGAGATTAGCCTAAGCGCGCGCAGCAGCCGCGCCAGCCGCGCTATCATGGCGAACTGACCTGTGGCCGGAATCAGCGCGAAGACGATTACCGAGAAATCAAATATATTCCAGCCGTCCCGGAAGTATCTGTCTATGCGAGGCGCGAGCGCTATCATCTTCAGCAACGCTTCGGCGATGAATATGCCCAGCGCCACCCAGTTTCCCATGTTCATCCATACGCCGTATCTGTCGTTAAGCGCGGGAGAGGTTTCCAGGCCCAGCAATATGGCGTTGGCTATGATGACCCCGATGATAGCGAACTCGAAGGCGGCGGCGTTGACCAAGCGATCGGCGAAGTGTATGAGCTTCTGCGCCCCACCCCGTATAAACACGCGGTTGGAATGCTCTATTAGTCGTTGTCGGATGGTCATGGCTTAGACTTTCCCGGCGAGTCACGCGGACGGCGGGGCGGGCAGACGCGGCGCGATGTCAGCCGCGAGCCGCTCCAGATGGTCTTCGTAGTCGAACACAGGGTTGAGCATGAGCGTTCCGGCCCCCGCCTCGACCACTTCCGTCAGCCCTTCCACGCAGTCGTCCACGCTGCCCCAAACGGAGACTTCCGAACCCATATCCGCCCGACCGTACCACGCTCCAAACCAGTCCCTAAGTCTGCGCTCGGCGCGGTCCGCATCGTTGTCAATAGCGATATACACCCGTTTGGCGATAGGGAACGGGTCCGGGTCTCTGCCACGACGCTCCAACTCCGCGCGGATTGTCCGAACGTGTTCGCGGAACTGCGCCGTACTGGTCGAACCCGCGCCCATGAACCCGTCCGCGAGCCGCGCGACCCTACGCAGCCCGGCCGGATGCCGACCGCCGAACCACAGTGGAGGATGCGGCTTCTGAACGGGCTTGGGCGACATTGGAACCCCTTCCAGCTTCCACAACTCCCCGTCGAACACCGCTCGCTCCTGCGTCCAGAGCGCCCTCATAACCCCGACGCTTTCCACGAAATGTCTGACCCTGCGTTCGGATGGCCCGCCGAACAGCGGATACGTCCACGGTCTGCCGCCCAGAGCGGTTCCTACCATCAACCGCCCCTCACTGAGAACGTCCAGAGTGCTAAGCTGCTTGGCAAGCATCGCGGGATTGCGAGTGGTCGCGATGATAACCGCCGCGCCCAGACGAATCCGCTCGGTGACCGACGCTAGGTAGCTGAGGAACGTGACAGGCTCCGGCGTCGGCGTAGAGCCTACAAGCTGCTCCGCGACCCATAGGCTGTGGTATCCCAGACTCTCGGCGCGGGAAGCGTATGAACGGATCATGCCCAGATCAATGTCGCCGTTGGGGAAAGTCTGAGGAGCCGCGATTGCCAGCGGAATGGGGAAGGGCGAACTTTGAAAATTCATACCGTCTCTCCGAAATAGCGCATCGGATAGATGCTGTCTGTCGCCGTTGACCGGCTTGTCAGTCGGAAAGCGCCGACCGCGAGGTCAAGTTTATCATCGCCGCAAGATAGCCTGCCCCGAATCCGTTGTCTATGTTCACTACGCCTACGCCGGGAGCGCAACTGTTCAGCATAGCCAGAAGCGCGGCGAGCCCGCCGAAGCTGGCGCCGTATCCTACGCTGGTGGGGACCGCGATTATCGGAATGTCCACCAGACCGCCCACAACGGAGGGCAGAGCGCCCTCCATGCCCGCGACAACGACCAGCGCGCGACACTGCCTGAGCTTGGGAAGGTGATCCAGAAGTCGGTGCAGCCCCGCCACTCCGACATCGGAGATTCTTTCCACCTCGCATCCCATCAGTTCGGCGGTTATAGCGGCTTCGGCAGCTACCGGAAGGTCGGAGGTTCCGGCGCACAGAACCGCGACTTTCGGAAGTTCGTCAGGGCGCTTTCGACGGTCAACCACTATGCAGCGCGCCATCTCGTTGTACACCGCATCGTCCACGCGCTCACGAGTGGCGGCGAACGCATCCTCTGACGCGCGCGTTACCAGAAGCCGGTCCGAGCGCGTCAGAACCGCGGCCGCGATTGACGCCACCTGTTCAGGCGTCTTGCCCTGCCCGAAGACCACCTCAGGAAAGCCTTGTCGAATAGCGCGATGATGGTCCACCTTGGCGAAGTCCAAGTCCTCGTAAGGAAGGTTTCTCAGGCGCGATACAACATCGTCAACACCCAGTTCGCCCTGCTTCAACTGTTCCAGAACCGCCCGAAGTCGAGTCTCTTCGATTTTAAGACCTCCTTGCCTACTTTAGGATACCCGTGCAAGTATATAGCCGAGATTCGGCGCAGGTAAAGTATTTGCGACGCCGACACTTAAGAAGATGGCATAAAATCGCGGCAGTCCGGAAGCCGCCGTACCCGTGCAGCCGAAAGAGGCACCGGGCTTTGAGCCTGGCCGCGTTGGCGCTATAATTCCTGCCGCAAATGAAACTCAATCCCCCAATTCTCACCCATGGCGGCTCAATTTGTCCGTAGAACATACCGGCAGAAGGCCGGAGCGCGACGGACAGCGAAACTCCGGACCACCCCCACGTGAGCAGCCTCCACTGCGTCCTTGGTCGGCGCTGGCGTTCCGCGATTACCGTATCCTGTGGCTTTCGTCGGCAGCTGGCCTCGTAACAATGCAGATGCGTATGCTCGTGACCGGCGTGTGGCTCTACGAAGTTACCGGGTCCGGGCTTCAGCTTGGGTTGCTTGGGATAGTGCAATTGGCGGTGCAGCTTCCGGCGATCCTGTTCGGCGGCGCGCTTGCCGACCAGTGGGACCGCAAGAAACTGATAGCCGTCACCCAGTCGTTCAGCTTCGTATTCATCGGGCTTCTGACCGCGCTTCTCATGTTCGATCGTCTGTTGCCGTGGCACGTGTACGCGGTTACGGCGATTCTGGGCGTCACAAGCGTTCTGGGCGGGCCGGCGCGCTCCGCCATCACCGCGAACATAGTCCCCAGGTCGCACCTGATGCACGCGGTTACATCTAACACCGCGACGTTCCAGATAGGGGCGATAGCGGCCCCGCTGATGTTCGCCGTCATAATCGAGACACTCGGAACGACAGCGGCGTTCGCGGTATCAGCCATATTCGCGCTCCCCGCCTCCGCGCTTCCCCTCCTGATAAGAGCGAAAGCGGAACCGCCCGAACGAGATGAAAGCCGCGCCCCGATGCTCCGCCGTATATGGGACGGGGTCGTTTACGTCAAGTCCCATCCTATTCTGCCTGGCCTGTACATAATGGACATAGGCGTAACCATCGTCAGCTTCTACCGCCAGATACTGCCGCTGATAGCCGACAAGATGTTCAGGTCGGGAGCCGGGGCGGTCGGAGTCATGACGGCCGCGAACTCGTTCGGCGGAGTCGCCGGCACGTTCGCGGTGCTGTTCATGGCGAAATACAGGGCGAAGGGGATGATAGTTCTGTACGCTACGCTAATTTACGCCATATTGCTGATAGCCTTCGGATTCAGCTCATACCTGTGGCTGGGCTCGCTTATTCTGATCGGGCTCGGCGCGACGGACGCCATCGGAATGACCACCAGACAGACGACCGTTCAGCTTACTACCCCGGACCACATGCGAGGACGCGCCGTGAGCGCGCACTCTGTCAGCGCGATGAGCGCGAACAACCTCGGAACGTTCGAGGTCGGCTTCATGTCCGAACAGATAGGCGCGGACAGAACCATGATACTCGGCGGCGTCATCTCGATAGTGGTCGTGGCGGCCGTCTGGCGTCTGGTCAGAGGAATACGAGAGTACCGCTATCCGTGAGGACGCCGCTCACGCGTCATACACCACCAAATGAGACTCCTCGGCGTCCTTGAGCGCGGCCTCTATCGCGCGCGCCAATTCTCGCGCCGACTTGGCCGATAGTTCCACCGGCACCCGGGCGTCCAGCCCCAGACTCTCGTTGACGAAATCTATGTTGAGCGTGTGGTCGGCCTGCGAATGGAACGGGTGGTCATAATAGACTCGCGCGCCTGTGAGCTTGAACCAGCCCTTGCGTCCCCTGCCGCTGCCCTCTATTTCCGCGTGCTCGGTAACGTATGTGCACATAAAATATATCCTCACATTCTCGGCCTTGCGGCCGATGATTGTTCAGCGGTCGCGCGCGAAGCGTACTACCCGCCCACCGAAGTGTCAACGCGAAGGCCGAAGACCGCGCCGAACCGCTCGATCAGCATAGGCGCCACTTCGTCAATCCCGACCCGACGGCCAAGCTCTCGGCTCAGCGACGTTGCTCGGCTGTCCGGCATTCCGCATGGAACTATGTGATCGAAGTATGACAGATCTGTGGACACATTCAGCGCGAACCCGTGAGTAGTAACCCCGCGGCTGACCTTTACGCCGATGGCCGCTATCTTGCGGTCTTTCACCCAGACCCCGGTCGGGCGTCCCGCGCTCTCCGCTCGCACTCCGAACTCCGCCAGCGTCTCCATAAGCGTCCTCTCGAGCGAGCGCACGTATTTCAGCGGGCCGCCGCCCCAGCGTCGCAGGTCTATGATGGGGTATCCGACCAACTGGCCGGGACCGTGATACGTTGCCTCGCCGCCCCTGTCCGTGTGATGAACCTCGACGCCCAGCGTCCGCAGCGCGTCCGCGTCAATGAGTATGTCATCCTCCCGACCTCTACGCCCGAGCGTGTAAACGTGTGGATGTTCCAGCAGCAGCAGCGTATCCGGACCGCCGCCGTCCGCGACCTCCGCCAGCGTCCGCGACTGGATGTCCCACGCCTCCCTGTACGGCGCGAGACCGAGCCACGACGCGACTGCTTGACCCTTAATGTCTGTTGTCATATGTGATAGAGTTCCTTGGCGGCGCAAGCGCGTTTCGAGTATAAGCGCGCTATCCCGAATTCGCAATTTTTGATCCTCATTCACAAGGAGCCTTTGGCGCAATGAAGATAGCGGACCTGAAAACGTATGTCGTGGAGAACCCGCCGCCGCATCATGGCGGACCGTACTGGGTCTTTCTCAAGCTCACGACCGACACCGGAATCGAGGGCTTCGGCGAGGTTTACGGCGTCCCGTTCGGCCCTCTCCGCGTAACCCAGCTCATAGAGGATATAGCCGAACGCTACGTTGCCGGACACGACCCGTTCAAGATAGAAACCATGTGGCGAAAGGTCTATTCCAGCGGCTACTCTCAGCATCCCGACCATACCCTGGTCGCCGTTCTCAGCGGACTCGAGATAGCCTGCTGGGATATCGTGGGCAAGGCGCTCGACCAGCCCGTTTACAATCTGCTCGGCGGACAGGTACACGAGAAACTCCGGTCATACACATACCTATATCCCGCTCCGCCCGAAGAGAGCGACGAGGACGACGCCCTGGCGGTGGGCAATATATTCGGCGACCCTGTTCGCGCCCCGAAACGCGCCGCCCAATACATGGAGATGGGATTCACCGCCGTAAAGTTCGATCCGGTGATGCCCATGGGCGCGTTTGACCCCAGGCAGCTTTCACTCGAAGCGCTGAGCAACGCCGAGCTGGTCACCCGCAATATCAGGGATGCGGTCGGCGACAAGGTTGACCTGCTCATAGGCACGCACGGCCAGATGACCACGTCAAGCGCGATACGGCTTGCCAAACGGCTGGAGCCGCAAGATCCGCTGTGGTTCGAAGAGCCTGTCCCGCCCGAAAACAGGCGCGAGATGTCCCGCGTCGCCCGGCACACCTCCATCCCGGTGGCGACCGGCGAGCGTCTCACGACCAAGTACGAATTCGCCGACCTGCTCGGACAGCAAGCCGCGGCCATACTTCAGCCGGCGCTGGCGCGTGTGGGCGGCATTCTGGAGGCCAAGAAGATTGCCGGAATGGCCGAGGCGCACTACGCCCAGATAGCTCCCCACCTCTACTGCGGCCCGCTGGAAGCCGCCGCCAACATACAGATCTCCGCGTGCAGCCCCAACTTCCTGATACAGGAGAGCATCGAACGATTCGACGGCTTCTACGCCGAGATACTAAAGGAGCCTATCCGGTGGGAGGACGGCTGCATAATCCCATCCACAAGGCCGGGCATCGGCATTGAGCTTGATGAAGAGGTCGCCGCGCGACACGTATACACAGGCGGGGTCTTCCCCCAGATAGCGGACGAGCCCATATAAGGACAGAATGACCAAATTCCTCACATTCGGCGAAACCCTTGTCCAGCGCAACGCCGACTACACCGGCCCCTACGACCCGGACGGAGACTATACCCGCCATGTGGCGGGCGCAGAGTCCAACGTCGCGCTCGACCTACGCAGGCTGATGCCCGACATAGAAGCCGTATGGGTAAGCCGTCTCGGTCGGGACGCCGACGGCGACATGATACTGGAACAGCTGGAAGACCGGATAACCGTCCACGCCCCTCAGGCGGCGGGTGAGTTCACCGGCATCCAGTTTCTCAACCACCTAGGCGGAGGGGACGTGATACGCCGTTACAGACGCGCCGGAAGCGCCGCGAGCCGACTGACCGCCGCCGAGGTCCTGCCGCGCCTGCAAGGCAGCGACCTTGTTCACGTCACAGGAATCACGCCCGCGCTGAGCGACACCTGTCGCCGTACCGTCACTGACGTGATGCGCGTCGCCGCCGAACGGGGCATACCTGTGAGCATGGACGTAAACTACCGCGACGCGCTCTGGACTCCGGCTGAGGCGATGGACGTCTGCGACCGGATGCGCCGACTCGCCACGCTGTTCAAAGTAGGCCGCGACGAAGCGGAAACTATTTGGCGACTCGGCTTGTCCGCCGAAGAATACGCTCAACACTTCTTCGGCGACAACACACGCCTCGCCGTAGTCACCACAGGCGACAGCGGCGCCGTCGCCTACGACGGGGAAAGATTCATCACACATCCCGGCTTCACCATAGAAATGGTTGACCCCGTCGGCGCGGGAGACGCCTTCGTCGCCGGATTCCTCGCGGGCATACTCCAAAGATGCGCTCTGACCGACCTTCTCCAAATGAACCCCGACGCTCGCGCTCAGACACTCCGCCGCGTCCTAGAGATAGCCAACGCCTGCGGCGCGCTGGTATGCACCCGTCACGGCGACACCGAGCCGATGCCTAATATGAATCAGGTGGAGGATTTTATCGCCCGCCACGGCGCTGTATCCGCGCCCATGTGTCTCTAAGAGGCGCTGCGCGATTGAACACCGGCCTTTCCGGCGTCGAATCCTTGTCTTTGGCGAAATAGCCGATGCGCTCGAACTGAAAGATTCCGCCGACCTGAGCGTCTGACAGCGACGGCTCCACCTTGCATCCCGCCAGGACTTTCAGTGAGTCCGGGTTGATGAACTCCGTCCACTCCCTGCCGTCCGGCGTGTCGTTCGGGTTCGGGATGGTGAATAGACTGTCATACAGCCGAACCTCAGCGTCCACCGCGTGTACGGCGGACACCCAGTGCAGAGTAGCGCGAACGCGCCTGCCGTCCGGCGCCGAGCCGCCGCGCGTCTCAGGATCGTATGTGCAGCGCAACTCAACCACATTGCCCTCTTCGTCCTTGACCGCCTCCTCGCACCTGATGAAGTAGCCGTAGCGCAGCCGCGCTTCGCGGCCGGGAGCCAGGCGGTAGAACCTGCGTGGCGGATCTTCCATAAAGTCGTCCCGCTCTATGTATATCTCTCTCGTAAATGGCGCCCGCCGCGTTCCCGCGCTCTCATCTTCGGGATTGTTTATCGCGTCCAAGTAGTCCGTTTCCCCTTCCGGGAAGTTCTCTATAACAACCTTCAGCGGATTCAGCGCCGCCATGCGCCGCTCGGCGCGGCGATTCAAATCGTTGCGCAAACTGTGTTCCAGAAGCGCCATCTCGGTAAGCGCCGCTGTCTTGTTAATGCCCACCTCGGCGCAGAACTCCCGCAACGCTTCCGGCGTATAACCCCGACGGCGCATCCCGGCCAGCGTCGGCATACGCGGGTCGTCCCAACCTTCAACGTGTCCGTCTTCGACCAGCCTTATCAGCCGCCGCTTGCTCAAAACCGTGTGGGATATATTGAAACGAGCGAACTCTATCTGCTGAGGCCTGTACAGACCAAGCTCCTCTAGGAACCAATCGTACAGCGGACGATGGTCTTCATACTCCATGCTGCAAAGCGAGTGGGTAATGCCCTCTATCGAGTCCGAAACCGGATGCGCGTAATCATACATCGGGTATATATGCCACTTGTCCCCGGTCTGATGGTGAGGTGCGTTGCGAATGCGGTAGATGGTCGGGTCGCGCATATTCATGTTGGGAGACGCCATGTCAATTTTGGCGCGCAGCACATGAACGCCGTCCTCGAACTCGCCGTCGCGCATCCGTCGCAGCAGATCCAGATTCTCCTCCACAGGCCGGTCGCGGTACGGGCTGTCACGCCCCCGGCTCGGTCAGCGTTCCTCGATACCGCCGAATCTCCTCCGCGCTCAGGCTGTCAACATACGCCTTGCCCTGGGTCACAAGCTGTTCGGCCAGTTCATAAAGCCTATCGAAGTAGTCAGACGCGAAAAACTCGCGATCCTCCCAGTCGAAACCCAGCCAGCGCGTGTCCTCCTTCTGAGACTCAACGTATTCCATCTCCTCCGCGAGCGGATTCGTGTCGTCGAAACGGAAGTTGCACAGACCGCCGAAGTCGTCCGCTATCCCGAAATTCAGGCAGATAGCCGTCGCGTGACCAAGATGGAGGTAACCGTTGGGCTCAGGCGGCCAGCGGGTATGCACCCTTCCGCCGAACCTGCCGCTTTCATTGTCCTCGACTATCCGCGCCCTTATAAAGTCCTTCGCCGCGAGTGTGGATCTATCTGACATGAATCAAGCCTCTATGTATCATATCGGAATGGAATTGGGGGCTGAGAGAAAGTATATTGGAAGTCAAAAGCCCACTACAAATTCCGTCCCATCTTAAATTCAACCCCGCAAGCGAAATAACCAACCATAACCTAAATCCGAGTTCCCGAGACGCGCGGCTCCCCTTTTAACCTGATCTGTTCCAAACTCCCTGAAGACAATGCGACACACGCTGTCCGGCGGCCGGCGTCTCGCAGCGCGCGGATATCGGCCGCCGCCTGCGCGTCGGAGAGCGCGCCAAACGTGAAGTTCTCCTCCGGAATGTCAATATCCTCCTTATGCGCCGATGTAATCACCAAGACAGCGACGTTGTTCGGACCGCCCTTATGAAGCTGTCCCGTCGAGTGCAGATAGCGCGGACCGTATCCGAGAGTCGTCGGTATCCGATACTTGTCCAGAATAGCCTCTCTCAGGCCGGAAAGTGTGTCGTCACTCTCCCGCGTCTGCGGAACATAAGCCAGAATCGCCATGTAATCGCCCGCCTCAACGCCGGCAATAAGCTCAGCCGGCGAACCATGCGGTTTGGGCGTTAGCGCCTTCCCACATGATCCCGAAGATTCCAGCGCGCGCCGTGTCAGCTCTTTGGCCAGCTGAACGTCCGGCTGGCTGAAAGGATGAACCCCCATCAGCGCGGCCGCTATCGCTACGGCGAACTCCCAGCGGTAGAACTCACCGCCCAACGCGCTGATGTCGGGTATCTCGTATCGGATAAGTGGATGCCTAACCAACTCCAGCGCGTCCGCCAGTTCATCGGTCGTCGAATCATCCCCCGCCAGTTTCAGGTACACAAACTGTCTATCGGCGGCGTATCGGCGCGGATTGGCGGCAGGCTCGTCCACGATAGGGACGATGCCCTTCCCATCCTTTCCCAGACTCTCCGCGACAAGTTGCTCGATCCAGAGACCGAACGAACTTAGAGTCGGAGAGGTGAGAATGGTGAGCTTGTCCCGACCCAGTTCGTAGAGAGAAGCGATAGACGCTCCGAGCCATGCGCCGGGGTTGTCGCGGGCGGCTCTGGCGGCGCACCCTGAACGCATCGCCTCCGCGCTGTCCAGAATTCCCTCAATGTCATACCCTGCCAGAGCCGCGGGCGCGAGGCCGAAATAGCTCAGAACAGAGTAACGTCCGCAGACATCGGGCGCGTTCAGGAATATCTCTCTGAAACCTTCCCGTCTCGCCATACACTCAAGCGGAGACCCGGAATCGGTTATGGCTATGAAACGCCTGCCGGGATCGCTGAGTTTGTCCACCTTGCGCCTGAAGTATCTATACAGAAGATTGGGCTCGGTTGTCGAGCCGGACTTGGAAGACACGACGAACAGAGTTCGCGCGATGTCAACGGACCCCGCAACCCGCTTGATCCGCGCGGGCAGGGTGGAGTCGAGGACAATGAGCTCCGGCCGGCCCTCGACAGGTCCGAAGCTCTGACTGAGAACCTCCGCGCCCAAAGCGCTTCCGCCCATGCCAAGCAGAACGATATGCCCCACACCCTCGTCGCGAACCTGCCGCGCGAAATCGGTCAGAGATCCAATCTCGGCGCGCATCGCGTCCGAAATGTCCAGCCAGCCAAGCCGGTCGGCTATCTCGGCCGGGTCGTCCGACCACAGGGTATGGTCTCTTTCCCAAAGGCGGCTGACCGCGTTGATTGCGTCCAGCGATTCCACCGCCATCGCGACAGCGCCTACGCTCTTCACGACGCCCCCGCCGGAGCGGCCGCGCGCGCCATCAACCTCTCCTTCTTCGCCTCTATGTCATCGAGCAGTTGGTCAAAAGAGTCCGCGAACGCCTTCACCCCATCGCGCGTCAGGTCGGACGTAACCGCATCCATGCTGATGCCGCTCTCTTCCAGTACGCTCAGCGTCTCTCGGCTCTCTTCCACGCCACGCTCAATAGAAGCGCTTGCCTTCCCATGATCCAGAAAGCTGGCAAGCGTAGCGTCCGGCATGGTGTTCACAGTGTCCACGCCTATGAGCGTCTCCACATACAGGACATCGCTATACAGGGGATTCTTGGTACTGGTCGAGGCCCACAGCGGTCTCTGCGCCCGCCCGCCTTTGGCGGCCAGAGCGCCGAATCTATCGGCCCCGAACGTCCGCTTGAAATCCTGATAGGCTATTTTGGCGTTGGCGACCGCGGCCTTGCCCATCAGCGATTTCAGCGCGCCGCCCCTCTGCTCTATGAGTCCGTCCACCGCCGTATCAACACGGCTGACGAAGAAGGACGCCACCGATGACACCGCGCTCAGGTCGCCGCCGGCGGCGGCCAGGTCCTCCAGCCCGGCGACATACGCTTCCCGAACGCGAGAGTACATATCAAGCGAGAATATCAGCGTTACATTGACATTGATCCCGAGCCCAATAAGTTCGCGGATGGCGGGGATGCCCTCCGGCGTGGCCGGAACCTTTATCATCACGTTCGGGCGGCCGAGAGCGTCGAACAGTCTCTGCGCGGCCTCAACCGTGGCGCGCGTATCATGCGCCAAGCGCGGGCTGACCTCCAGCGAGGCGAACCCGTCCGCCCCTCCGCCGCGCTCGTACACCGGACGAAGAATGTCAGCCGCCGCGCGTATGTCCTCTGTCGCCAGAGCCTCGAACAACCCCTCGGTCGTCAGGCCCTGAGAAGCATACTCCATAAGCGAATCATCATAGTCGTCCCCGGACGATATGGCCTTCTGAAAAATAGTCGGATTGGAAGTAAGACCGGTGACGCCCAGCCGCACGAGTCTGTCGAGCTCGCCGGTCGCTATGAGCGCGCGGTACATATTGTCGTACCAGACGCTTTGGCCAAGCCTGCCAAGTTGCTGAATGGGGTTGAGAGTTTCGGACATCGTTGTCGCTCCGCGAAGTTCACGCTGAAATCAAAAAGCATAAAAAACTTATAGCATATATCCATGCCCCCGCGCATTTATGCGGAGCCCCCCAACTCTCCATTCACAACACCTATCCTGTATGCTATAATGCGAACATATCATCTCGGAACAGCCGACCGACGGAGAATTCAATGTCAACTACATAAAGCGATATTTATATTATGAAAACTCAGAGGCCCGAAAGATTTTTAGCCTGGCATTACAGGCCGTTGCAGGTGAAATGCTCGCGTTCCAACCACCTGTCGCCATTATCAACGCCACCTGTTGTCGCCACTAGCTCTATAAATCAAGGTTATATAATTGAACCGTCTGTCCCTGCGACACCCTCGAAAGCCCCGGGTTGCCCCATCAGGCCCATGCGGGTACACTTGAGATTGTAAACACACCTTGTAACTATGGAGTCGAGATTATGGTAGCGCAAAGAACCGCTGACGCGCTGAGGCAAAATTCGGTCCGCTATCTGTGGATGCACAACCGCGACTGGATACAGATGGCGGAAGAGGGCGACCCGATGATCGCCGTGGAGGGCAGCGGCGTCAGAATCGTTGACTCCGAAGGCAATAGCTGGATAGACGTCAACGGCGGATACAACTCGGTGAACGTAGGATACGGCAGACAGGAGATAGCGGACGCCGCCTACGAGCAGATGAACCGCATCGCCTACTTCCCGAACGGGACGACCACAGAGCCGACCGCCCTGCTCGCTAAGAAACTCGCCGAGATCACTCCGGGCTCTCTATCCCGCGTGTTTCCCGTTTCGGGCGGCTCGGAAGCGAACGAGACCGCCATCAAGATAGCGCGAGCCTATCACAAGCGGCGGGGCGACGCCGGCCGCTACAAGATTATCAGCCGGTGGGGGTCATATCACGGAACGACCGCCGGAGTGTTGTGGCTAGGCGGGACCCCCACAACCCAGCGAGACGATTTCGAGCCTGCCTATCCCGGTATGCTCTATGCGCCCCAGCCGCTGCCATACCTGACCGACGAGACGCCCTCGGAGTGCGCCATCCGCTGCGCGCGGGCGGTGGAGGAGCTAATCAGGTTCGAGGGCCCGGAGACAGTGGCCGCGCTCATAGCCGAACCTGTGGCCATGCCGATGGGCGCCGTCGTGCCGGCCGATGAGTACTGGCCGATGTTGCGAGACATCTGCGACCGATACGGCGTCCTGCTGATAGCGGACGAGGTCATCAACGGCTTCGGCCGCACAGGGAAGATGTTCGCGGTCGAACACTGGGACGTCGCGCCGGACATCATGTCTGTTGCAAAAGGCATAATAAGCTCCTACCTGCCTCTGGCCGCGACCATCGCTACTGAGGAGGTGGCGGGCGTGTTCGCGGGCGAGAACGACTACCTCAGACACGTGCTTACATCGAGCGGGCATCCGGTGTCCGCCGCCGCCTCGCTGAAAAACATCGAGATAATCGAGACCGAAAACATGGTGGACAACGCCGCCAGCGTCGGCGCGTACTTCAAAGAGCAGGTTGAGGGCATGATGGGAGATCACCCCTCGATGGGGGACGTGCGTGGAATCGGCCTTCTGGTTGCCATCGAACTTGTAAAAGATAGGATAACCAAGGAACCGTTCGCCCCCGAAGACCGTATCGCGGACCGCCTGAACGAGAGCTTCAAGAAGAACGGTCTGATACTGCGGGTGGGCGGCCCCATCATCAACATGGGCCCGCCCCTGTGCATCACGACTTCGGAAGTTGACGAGATAATACACGCCCTTGATCTCAGCCTTTGGGAACTTGAGGGCGACCTGGGAATGGGACAATATGCCTGAAACAGCAGCGACCCCTATCAGCGCCGCGCGCGACGCCGCGCTTGGACACCTCTGGATGCACAACATGAGTTGGGCGGCCGCCGCCGAATCGGGTGGCCCGACCCTTATCAGCGGCGGCGACGGCATACGCGTTACTGACGCGGACGGCCGCGAGTGGATAGACGTGAACGGCGGTTATATGTGCGTCAACATAGGCTACGGCAGGCGTGAACTCGCCGACGCCATGCGCGAGCAGATGTCCCAACTAGTGTACTTTCCGCAGGGCGCGACCACCCAACCGCTCATCGAACTCGCGGAAAAGCTGGCCGAGATAACCCCCGGGAACCTAGAGCGCTCATGGCCGGTGACCGGCGGCTCGGAGGCGAACGAGACCGCCATCAAGATAGCGCGCGCCTACCACAAGCGTCGGGGCGAGTCGGGACGCTACAAGATCATCAGCAGAGCGGAGTCGTATCACGGCGCTCTGGGCGCGACGATGTGGCTGGGCGGCGGCGGACGCGAGGACTATGAACCCGCCTTCCCCGGAATGCTCTACGCTCCGCAGCCCGACGCCTACAACTCCGGTCTAAATGAGAGCGACTCGGAGTGCGCCGTTCGGTGCGCGCAGGCAATCGAGGACCTAATCCAGTTCCACGGCGCGTCGAGCGTCGCGGCGGTCATAGCAGAGCCGGTTTCGTCCTCCGCGGGCGCGGCGACGCCGGGAGACGAGTATTGGCCGATGCTGCGTCAGATCTGCGACAAGTACGGCGTGATACTGATAGCAGACGAGGTTATAACCGGATTTGGAAGAACCGGCAAAATGTTCGCTATGGAACATTGGGACGTCACACCGGACATAATGACTATGGCGAAGGGGATAACATCGAGCTACCTGCCAATGGCGAATACTATTGTAACCTCAGAGGTCGCCGACGTGTTCGCCGGCGCGGACAACATCTTCAGGCAGGCGCTTACATTCGGCGGCCATCCGGTTACGGCCGCCGTCGCCCTGAAGAACATCGAGATAATGGAGTCGGAGAGGATGGCCGACAACTCTCGGGACGTTGGCGCGCATCTCCTAGATAACCTGAAAGACCTCGCGGACGAACATCCCATAATCGGCAACGTTCGCGGAATAGGATTGATGATAGGGATGGAGATAGTGGCGGACAGGGACACTAAAGCTCGCTTCCCCAAGGAAGTCCGCGTGGACGAAAAGCTGAATGACGCCTTCGAGGCGGAGGGCCTTATCCTCAGGTGCAGGGGGGACAAGGTGACAATCGGCCCCCCTCTCTGCATCACCCACGCAGAGGCCGACGAACTAGCTTCCAAGCTTGATCGCGCGTTCAGCAGTGTGGGCAGTGCGCTGGAGTGATTGTAGAGTCCGAACCCTCAGCTTATCCATCAAGAGCGTAACAGACAGACTGCCGCCGCCGGTACAAAACTGCGTGAGAGCGATACGCCACGCGATGATCATCAGCGCGCCAAGTCCCCAAACACAGAATAGCCTGATGCGCCGTATCTCTATTTGACGAGCGCGCTCCCTTGTTACTCGCTCCGGGCAGACGCTCTCCGAGTTTCCAGCGCGATGATGGCTTCCGCCATCCTCTCATTCTCTGACTTCGTGACAATGGCGGCCATTAGGTCAACCTTGCCTTTGACTTCGGCCAGATCTTCACGGACTCTGGCAATGTCTTCGTGAACATTCCCGAACTCTTCGTAAACCCTCCTGAACTCTTCGTAAACCTTCCCGAACTCTTCGCGAGTACTCCGCTCTACCTCGTCAATGCGCCTATCCAAGCGCCGTTCTACTGCGTCAATTCGCTCGTTGAGCCGTCTTTCCGCAGCATTGATCTGCTTCATCAGAAAGTAGGCCATACCGAAGATGGCGGCTAGTATAGGCACGATGATGGTGAGGGTCTGCGTAACGTTGTCGTCTAGCATTCTGGCCTCCTGTACTCTGTCATGATAATGGCAGCAGCCTATTCAATCAACCATGTTGGTGAAAAGATATTCTCCCCACTCGCTGAGTTCCATGAGTGAGTTGCCGCCCAATATCAATCTTGTCCTCGCCGGCTTTCAACGCTATTGTGGCTATGAATGTATCGTCCACTATTTCGCTGTTAGCGCGGAGTCGCGCTTGTATCAAATTCGCCCCGCTCCACTCCGATGCGGTATGCTGAATGTTTTCCGTTCTGTTCTGCAAACGCCGCCCGGAACTCGCTCCCAGTGTCGCAGATTATTGTCGAGAACCTCATAAAGCACTTTCGCGTGGCCGAACGTTCGCCCGGACTGCTGGGCGCGCTGCGCGGGGTTGTCAGCCGTCGCTACCATACGGTAGATGCGCTGGATGGGGTGTCTTTCAGCATCGAACCGGGAGAACTTGTCGGGTATATCGGTCCGAACGGCGCCGGAAAGTCCACGACTATCAAGATCATCTCCGGCATACTCGTCCCCGATTCCGGCAGGTGCGAGATAATGGGTCGCATTCCTTGGGAAGACCGCAAAGCGCACGTAGGGCGCATCGGTGTGGTGTTCGGACAGCGCACACAACTATGGTGGGATCTTCCGGTCATCGAATCGTTCGATCTGCTGCGGGACATCTATCGAGTTCCACGATCGGATTACATCCGAAACCGCGACGAGTTCATTGCGGTCCTGGGGCTGGAATCGCTGCTGGACACACCGGTGCGCCAGTTGAGTCTGGGACAGCGGATGCGATGCGATCTCGCCGCCGCGCTACTGCACTCTCCCTCGATCCTATTTCTGGACGAGCCGACAATCGGCTTGGACGCGGTGTCCAAGCTGGCGTTCCGAGAGTTCATACGTCGCTTCAATAGGGAGCGAGGGATCACTGTGATTATCACCACTCACGATATGGATGATATCGAGGCGCTGTGCGAGCGTGTGATCGTCATCAACAGCGGGCGCATCCTGTCAGACGGCCCGTTGGAGGAACTTCGCCGCCGCATCACCCGCGAACGTCTGCTGGTCGTTCACCTTCTGGACGAAAGCGCCGCCATATCCGATCCCGACGCCGTGGTCAAGCGGCGCGAAGGGGATAGGGTTCAGCTCGGTTTCGACCCGGACAAGGTCTCCGCCGCCGCGCTCATTTCGCGCGTCACCGCCGCCCATCCGGTGCGCGACCTGTTTGTGGAGAACCCGCCCATCGAGGAGATTGTCGCGCGTATCTATAAAGAGACAGTAGTTGATTAGCTACTGGGCGGTTCTCAGCGCGCGTTTCAGGGAGTTGCTCCAATACCGCGCCGCTGCGGTGGCGGGCATGGGAACCCAGTTGTTCTGGGGACTCATACGGGTAATGATTTTCGAGGCGTTCTACCGATCGTCCACCGCCGCGCAGCCGATGGAAATCGGCGAGGTGGTGACATACGTATGGCTGGGACAGGCGTTTCTCGCGCTGCTGCCCTGGAATATAGACCTCAACCTGCGCTCGCAGATACGTTCCGGGGGCGTCGGCTATGAACTTCTGCGCCCGGTTGATTTGTATAGCTACTGGTTCATTCGCTCGGTGGCTTGGCGCGGCGCCCCGACTCTTCTGAGGGCGCCGCCTCTGATAGCGGTCGCGCTCATATTTATGGGGATGGACGCGCCGGCGTCTTGGGCTTCGGCAGGCGCGTTCGTCGCGTCCATGGCGGGCGTGATTCTGCTCAGCGCAGCCATTTCGACACTGTTCAACATCACGATGCTGTGGACTATCTCGGCGGACGGAATGCTCGGACTCGCTCCCGCGATTGTTACCATACTATCGGGGATGATAGTTCCTATACCGCTGTACCCCGGCTGGGCGCAGGCTGTCCTGAACATTCTGCCGTTTCGCGGACTGGTGGACATACCGTTCCGGCTGTACCTCGGACACATTCCGCCGAGCGACCTGCCCCTGCTGCTGACGCACCAGTTGGCTTGGACTGTCGCCATAGCGCTTCTGGGCCGATGGCTCCTTGCCATGGGACTTCGCAGAATGGTCACACAGGGAGGATAGGACGATGCTGAACAGCGTCTATATGTATATGCGCTACATAGAGGTCTCAGTGCGGGGACAGTTGCAGTATCGGGCCTCATTCGTCATGCTGAGCGTCGGGCACTTGCTGGCGACTGGCGTGGAGTTCATCGCAATATTGGTACTGTTCGATAGGTTTGGCAGCCTCCGGGGGTGGACTCTTCACGAGGTGGCCTTCCTGTACGGGATGGTGAACGTCTCGTTCTCGATAGCAGACGGGGCGGCGCGCGGCTTCGACACATTTGGCGAAATGGTCAAGTCCGGCGACTTCGACCGCCTGCTGACGAGGCCACGCTCCACCCCGCTCCAACTTGCGGGCCAGGAGTTGACTCTGAGGAGGGTCGGGCGGTTCGCGCAGGGATTTGGGGTCATGGTATGGGCAAGCGTCGCGATGGGCGTAGGATGGTCGGCGGCGGATATCGCGCTGCTGCTGGGAGCGGTCGCGGGGGGCGTGTGTATGTTCGTGGGGCTGGTTGTATTGCAGGCGACGCTGGCCTTCTGGACGACCGAGACGCTGGAGATCATGAACACCGTCACCTATGGTGGGGTGGAGACTACTCAGTACCCACTGGCGATCTACCGTCCCTGGTTTCAGAGGGTATTCACTTTCGGCGTTCCGCTGGCCTGTGTCAGCTACTTCCCGTCGCTTGCCATAATCGGCAAGCCTGACCCGCTTGGCTCGCCGCTGTGGTTCCAGTACGCCGCGCCGCTAGTGGGTTTCATGTTCTTGGTTGTGGCGCTTCGTGTGTGGAGGTTCGGGGAGCGTCATTATCTGTCCACAGGGAGCTGAGGGAGCGGGGGCGCCAGCGAGCGACGAACCGTCCCCGGACGTCTAGAGTATTAGCGTCAGTAGGCCGGTCCCTATCAGCGCCAGCGCCCATGCCTTGTCCAAGTTGAACCATGCGCGGCGGAGTATCGCGACGCCTACCTTCTCGAACACCACAATCGCCACAATCGCCATTACCCCGAACATCGCTAGGGTATGAATTGAAATGGCGGCGATCTGGGATACGACGGTCTCGATGGTGGCGGGAGCGCCGATCATCATATAGTCGGCGTGGGGCAGGTCGCGCAGGTCAACGGCCTCCGCAATCGAGAGTTTGTATCCGGGCAGATTTAGAAGAATCGGTATGAGCATCAACCCCGCGCCGTGCGCTGACGCCATGAGAAAGGACCAGGCGGTGAGGTCTCGGAAGCCAACTCGCATCCCCACCCAACGAGGGTGGGAAGCGCGAACCAACTTGTAGATCCCGAATCCGACTAGGGCGACCGCGCCGACTATCTTGAGTGTGTCGAATGGGATGACCGCGCGAGCAAGCAACGCCAAGCCGACGACGACGGCGACCGATACGGCGTGTCCCAGCGCTATCGGGATGAAGGCCTGATATACCGCGCCGCGCCGCGCCTCTTGAAGTCCTAGCGCGACGGCGAACAGCCATCCCATCGCCGGGTTGACGCCGTGATACGCTCCCAGGGCAAGCAGAGCAAGCCAAGGCCAGAGTTCTTCTATTTCCAACGCGAACGCTCCAAATGAGGTCCGGACGCGGGGATTGACGCGGCCGGAGGCGAGATGCGCATCTCGCCTCCGGCCGTCGGGTTAGCCCATACGCCAGGGTCTAGTCTGGGTAGCAGAACGAGTCGGATGAGGAGTCGCCGCCCTGGAGCCTGATCTGGTGTGGACGCTCGTCGCCGAATTCGGCGAGGAAGTCGCTGTCGAGGCTCATTCCGCCCTCCGGCGAGGCGTTTATCTTGGCGGCCCATCCGCGAATGCCCTCGGGGTAGAACTGTTCGTCCCACGCGACGTAGAGCGAGTTGGTAACGTAGATTCTGCGCCCGTCGCGGCTGACCTCAACCATCTGGGGGCCGCCGTTCAGGTTGCCATTGCCCGGATGTCCGGCCTTGCGGACGATGCCGCCCAGGTGAACCGAGCCGGTCAGCTTTGGGTTGAAGGGGTCGGATACGTCGTATTGTTGGAACTCGCCTGTGCCCCAGCACGAGACGTAGAGGAACTTGTCGTCCAAAGATAGGTTGATGTCGGTGATGACTGGGGGAACCGCGCCAAAGCCTTTTAGGAGAGGGGGCAGAAGGTCGGCGTCGGCAGGTTCGGCGGGGATTTCGATGACCTTGCGAATCGCCCATTTGCCGTTGTCCCTGTGCCACAGCCACACCGAGCCGGAGAGGTCTTTCAGGCTTGTCACGACGCCTACGAATCCGTAGGTCTTGCGCGGGTCGTGGGCGGGTCGCAGTTCGAGGACCATCTGGTTTTCGGGGCCGAGGTCGAGCTCTTCTTGATGCTTGCGCTCACGCAGGTCCCAGACGTGGATCTTGTGTCCGTAGCTGCTGCTCATGAGCAGCTCGGGGTTGACTCCGTTTTCGACCATGCTGGGTGTGCCCCACTCGCTGGTGATCATGGTGTCGTGGTTGAGATGCCACCAGAAGTCGTAGGAGAGGGTCTGCGGTCCCCTTTCTGCTTCCCAGGCGCCCTTGATGTCGAAAGTGTCGTGGTCAAGCATGAAGACGCCGCCCGGGCCTCCGCCGTCGGGCGCGCCGAGCGCGTTCATATATATGGCGTCCGGGCCGCAGTGGACAGTATGCGGACGGCTGTATCCGGTTTTGTCGGCCAGTTCTTCAGGCTCGATGATCTTGGCAATTGTGGGGTTGAGCGGGTCGGGCTGGGTATCAATGATGTATATTCGGGATGAGCGCAGCGCTCCGAACAGAAGGTAGCGACGCTCGACGTGCGGATGGGGCATATTCGGGCAGAGCGACGCGCTGCAGGCATTCCATCCGAAGTGGTGAAGTTCGTCGCCGGAGTGCGGGAGGTCGAGGCGGCTCACCAGTTTGCCGTACTCGGGGGATTCAGGGTTCACGTTGAGAACGCCCACTGCGTCGGGGCGCCCATCGTCTTTAGGGTTTACTATCGCTACGTAGGCTATCTCTTCCTGCGGGGCGTCCATAGCCATCTTTGGGGATGGGTAAAACGTCGGGTCCGGTGTCCATGTGGCCAAGGGAACTATTCCTCCATTTCTTTATGACTGAGAATCGCGAGTCCATATAATATACATTATGTCAGCATCTTGCAAAATTTATGTCTGATTCGCGAGGCAATCGCGTGCGGATTTCGGCGTCATATATCCTCGGTTATATAGCAACAGGCACTTTCCATCTGCATTTCATCAGAGCGACAGGTGATTAGGACGGCTGCATTTCACCTGCAACCATCTGTATTAGCTATGGGGAAATTTTTATCTCGCTTGTCATATATTATGGTTTCAGAGGCTCAGTTGGCGGTTTGGTACGCAGTGGCGTCCAGTCGGAAAGTTTGCGCTTATGAGTCATGGGATTATTGTAGCGCAGTTAGCACTAATGTGCAAGAATGGCGCGTGGTCGGGAATCAAGATGATGGCGTCGAGAGACAGGCGGAGGCGTTGGCGCGGGTTGTGATTCCGGAGTCGCGCATACTACAATGGCCAGCGCATTTCGCTATCCACGGACGCGGCGACGGGAAAAGCAGGGTGGTCCGCCATTGGAGATTCGGCGGTTGGAACCGAAATATCGCCAAGCGGTTCAGGGTTGCGACGCCGGTATAGGGATGATGCAGGTGAGGATAGTCTGTTGCATCGGATTGAGTTCTTAGTGAAACGGGTCATGCGCGTTCTTGTCGCCCGTTATGCGAACGCAAGTGCGGGGGGGGTCCGTTCCTCCCTGCTGCGCAACGCGCTGTTCGCGCTGTTCATCGTCGGGATTCTTGCCTACGGCGCGACGCTCGCATGGCATAGGCTGACCAGCTTTGACCTCGTCAACCTGATCTTCGGTGATTTTGCAGACGACGCCTTCTACTACTTTCAGATAGCGCACCACCTGTCCGAGGGCAGGTTCTCCACCTTCGACGGCGGCGTCACTCGCACCAACGGCTATCATCCGCTCTGGCTGCTGATGATTACGCCCTTGTACTGGTTCTTCGACAAGGAAGAGGCGCTGTTCGCCGTCAAGGCGCTCGAGATTGCGCTCATCGCGGGCGGGACGGCGCTGATTGTCGCGGCGGCCCGTCTGGCGCGCCTGCCCTGGATACTGCTGTTCGCCACGCCGCCTCTGCTCTATCAGCGGCGCGCTCTGCTCTTGGGTCTGGAAGCGGCGGCGGGGCTGTTCACGCTGGGGCTGTTGTTCCTGGCCGTCTGCCTGTACGCGCGAGACTCGGCGCGTTGGAAGTGGCCGCTGGCCGCCGTCGCCTTTGTCTTGCCGTGGGCGCGGACGGAGTACGTGGCCATATCCCTGGCGGTCACGGGCGCGCTGTGCCTCATCGAATGGTCATGGCGAGAGCGCGTCCCAGGCTCGTCTTGGAGGGAGCGGGCGCGCTCCATAACGACGCTGAACGCGGTTGCGCCACTGGTCAGCGCGGTGGGCGGCGTCCTGGCGTACTTCGCCTACAACGGCGTTGTATTCGGGGGCGTCGCGCCTGTGAGCGGCGCGACCAAGCAGAACTGGTCGAGATTATTGTGGGAGAGGGAGGGCGGATACAGCTTCGCCCAGAACCTGCGCGACACGTTGCAATTCCCTGTATTTCGCTATGAGGCGCTGCTGGTCGCGGTGGGAGTCTGCGCGTGTCTTCCTCTGATGTGGTGGCTTGCCCGCCGCTTCCGGAAGCCGGAAGACCGGCTGCCGCTGGCCTATATGACAGTTATGTTCGGGCTGGCGATAGGGCATCTGGCCAAGTTCGCCCATACGGTTCTCACTATGCACCCCAACCTCAAATCTGTTAGCGTGTGGCATTACGTTCCGGCGTACCTGATGATGGCGCTGATTGTTCCGGCGGTGTGTTACGTCTTTATCCGTATCATACGCCGCTCCGTTGGGCTCAGGTGGGGACTTGCGTCTGAGGTACTGAGTCTGGGAGTTGTCCTCGCCGGGGCGGCATTCCTTTTTGCGAGAGCGGACTTCGCCGGGCCGTTCCGGATGGTTGACCGGAACATTGAGTCAATAGGCTACGGGCGCCTGAACTTCAGGCTATCCGACTACATGGGCGCTCAGGTCATCAACCGCGCCCTGCCCGACGACAGCGTGATAGGGTCGTGGGACTCTGGCGTCGTCGGATACTTCTCTCGTTTTCCGGTGGTGAACCTGGACGGACTGGTCAACTCCTACTCTTTTTTTCATGCGACAAGCGAGGCTTCCGCCTGGGGCTATCATAAATTCAAATTCAAGCCTCCCTATCGAGAGTTTGGAATAACTCATTTCGCCAATGCGTATGGCGTAAATCGGAGAGATTTCGCTTTGCAGTACATGGGTTTGCCGTTCGACAGCAATGGGCGGCGGCTGGCATTCCAAATATGGAGCGACGCGCCGCTCGGGGACGCCAATGCCTCAGCCCGGTTCTGGGAAGACATGGAGTCCCGCTTTGATTACCGCGCGGATGGGGTGGGGGTGATTGCGGCCGGACGGGTGGCGCAGGCGTTCGCCAAGGACTGCGCGCCGGATGAACTGGTTGTGTGGTCATGGGCCGGTTCCGGGGATGGAGCGGAATCGGTAGCCGGGTCCTGGGTGAAATCGGGAACGGGGCTGTGCATGAACGCGATTGCGCTGCCGCGCGGCGCTCTCCCGCCGGCTCGGGCTGAGAGTATGACGCCGGATGATTACTTGGCGGATTTGATAGGAGGCCGCCAGGCCGCGGTCCGCTCCGAGTTCGACGTGTATCTTGTGGATAGGCGTCTCATCTACCTGAGGGAGCGGTGCGCGCGGGAGGACATCGAGGCGGCCTTCTTCTTGCACCTTTACCCGGTTGACGTGAATGACCTCCCCGACCATCGCAAGCGGCATGGTTACGACAACTTGGACTTCAGCTTCGACGAACAGGGCTTTGAGTATGGCGGGATATGCCTTGTTGACGCGCCTCTCCCTGAATACGGCATAGCCGAAATCAGGACGGGCCAGTTCGTGAGCGCGGAGGGTGGGTACGAGCGCGTCTGGGAGGGGAAGATGCGACTTGGCGAGTAGCGTCCATGTCGTAGCGGCTGCCGGGAGCGGGATGCGCTAACGGTCGTGGAAGAACGCCACGTCGTCCGCGAACGGCTTGGGGAAGTCGTCTGAGCCGGCTATTCCCATCTGGCCTCTGCCGGTTACGTTGTTTTTCGCGCCGTCCACTCGCGGGTCAACGTAGCGGTCGTACCATGTTTCCAACTCGGTTCTGAGCTCGGCAACGAGGGTTTGGCGGTCGGGCGAGTCAACGAGGTTGCGCGTCTCGAAGGGGTCGTTGGCCAGGTTGTAGAGTTCGTTGGGGCCGTCGAGGTAGCGGTGAACATATTTCCATGTCCGGGCGCGGATCATGCGGGTCGGGCCGTATTCGTCCAGTACGAAAACGGGCGTGTCTTCCGCCAACGACTCGCCGCGCAGGATGGGGGAGAAGTCCCTTCCCGGGAGGGTCTGTCCGGAGGGAGCGTCCAAACCGAGATAGCCGAGCAGCGTGGGCATGAAGTCGTACTGGCTCAGCAGCTTGTCGCATACCAGGTCCTGGGGGACGTGTCCTGGGCGGGATATCAGTGTCGGGACCTTGACAGCGGTATCGAACATATTGGGCGGGTAAGTTCCGTTGCCTTTGCCCCATATGCCGTGGTGTCCCATATTCATGCCGTTGTCGGAGTTGAATACGACCAGAGTGTTTTCTCTCAGTCCGTTCTCTTCCAGCCGGTCGAGCAGTCTGCCGATGTTTCTGTCCATCTCGGCAATGGCGGCGAAGTATCCGCTGAGCGCGAGCCTGCGGTTTTCGGGGGTGTCGCCCACGGTGGCGGCGCGCGCCTCTTTGCTGAGCTGATTGGGGTGTATGTCCTCATCGGGAACCGACTCGAAGGCGCAGTTGCGATAGTAGTTGTCGAAAGTCTGGTCGGGATGGTGTTCACGGCCCCATGGGGCGTGGGGCGCGGTGTAGTGTACGTTGAGCGAGAAGGGGGCGGAGGATTCAGTCTGGGCGTCGAGGAAACTCAGCGCGTTGTCTGTTATCACGTCGGTTACGTAGCCGTCCGGATGGCAAAGCTCGCCGTCCTTCAGCATGGGCGCGCGGTAGTAGTTGCCGCCGCCGGTGGCGTGGACGTTCCAATAGTCGAATCCCATTTGCGGCAGCGCGGAGCGTCCGAGGTGCCATTTGCCGCTTAGTCCGCAGACGTATCCGTTTTCAGCCAGAGTTTGGATGTATGACTTCTGTCCGCTCATATACTCGATCTCTTCGCCGTCGCCGGGCAGGAGGGAGGAGTTTCCACGCCGCAGGAAGTCCTGCACTCCGTGCTGGGAAGGGATCCGGCCTGTGAGAATAGAGGCTCTGGCGGGAGAGCAGACAGGGGAGGCGCAGAAGAAGTTGTCGAACCTTATTCCGGTGGACGCCAGACGGTCGAGGTTCGGGGTGTCCAGTTCGTCGTTGCCCGCGCAGCCCATCGCCCACGCGCCCTGATCGTCGCTGAGGATGAACAGTATGTTCGGTGTTTGTGGGTTTCGGCTTGCCATATTACTTTCCGTGTCTCCCGCGCGCTTTGTTGAATTTTCGCCAGTCAGGGTCTATTTATGGTATTTCGGTTGATTATATTTCCACGCTGAGCGCGCCGGCTACGGTGTCCATGTCCTTGTCGCCGCGTCCGCTGAGTCCGAGCAGTATTACTTGGTCGCTGTCCAGTTTGGGGGCGAGTTGGGATAGATAGTACAGGGCGTGGGATGGTTCCAGCGCGGGGATTATCCCCTCGGTTCGGCAGAGCAGGCGGAAGCCTTCGAGAGCCTGTTCGTCGGTGACGCTGACGTATTCCGCCCTTTCTGTGTCCTTGAGCCAGCTGTGTTCAGGGCCGACTCCGGGGTAGTCCAGCCCGGCGGAGATGCTGTGCGCCTCGTGGACCTGGCCATCATCGTCCTGTAGAAGGTAGGACATACTTCCGTGAAGAACGCCGATCTGTCCGGCCACTAGGGTTGAGGCGTGTTCGCCGGTCTCGATACCTCTGCCTCCGGCCTCGACCCCGACCAGTTTCACGCTGTCGTCCTTGATGAATTCGTAGAAGAGTCCCATGGCGTTGGAGCCGCCTCCGACGCAGGCAATGGCGTAGTCGGGCAGTCTTCCGATGGTGGAGAGCAGCTGTTCCCGGGCTTCGCGTCCGATGACGGCCTGGAAGTCGCGCACTATTTTAGGGTAGGGGTGAGGACCGACGACGCTGCCTATCAGATAGTGGGTAGTCTCTACGTTGGTAACCCAGTCGCGTATGGCTTCGTTGATGGCGTCTTTGAGTGTGCGGCTGCCGCTTGTTACGGATCGAACCTCCGCGCCCAGCAGGCGCATCCTGAACACGTTGAGGGCTTGTCGTTTGATGTCCTCTTCGCCCATATAGACGATGCACTCCTGGTCGAGCATGGCGCAGATGGTGGCGGTGGCGACTCCGTGCTGTCCGGCGCCGGTCTCGGCGATGACGCGGCGCTTGCCCATGCGCTGGGCCAGTAGCCCCTGGCCGAGGGCGTTGTTTATCTTGTGCGCGCCGGTGTGGGCGAGGTCTTCGCGCTTGATGAAGATGCGCGCGCCTCCGAGTTCGCGGGTCAGGTTCTCGGCGTAGTACAGCTTTGTGGGTCTGCCGACATAGTCTCGCGCGAGGGTTTGGAGCTTGGTCTGAAACTCTTCGTCCGAGCAGGCCGCGCGGTATTCGGTTTCCAGCTCGTGAATCGCGCCCATGAGCGTCTCAGGGACGAACATTCCGCCGAAAGGCCCGAAGCGCCCTCTTTCATCGGGTAGAACCTGTGTCTGAAGCATCTGTCACTTCCTAAGAATTGTGTTGGATGATTATACAACAATCGGGGGATTGGTTGACCGTCTTGGTTCCTGAACCTAGAATACTAATGTCAATTATGGCGATTGTTCCAAAGGGAGAGTGGAAGTTATGCCTATATATGAGTATGTGTGCAATACTTGCAGCCATAGGTTCGATAAGTTGCGGCCGGTGAGCCGCATGGACGACGAGGCGCCCTGCCCGATATGCGATGGCGATACGGAGCGCAAATTGTCGGTGTTCGCGGCGTTCACTTCGGATGACGGTGGAGGCATCGGCTCGGTGGCCGGGATGGGCGGCTGCGGCGGTTGCGGACCGGGCGGTTGCGCCTGCTCAATGGGGGCGTAGCGTATGGATACTGTCAAGATTCTGTTAACGCTGCATATCCTGAGCGCGCTGGTGGCGGTCGGGGCCACGGTGTCGTACTTTTTCTGGCTTCGCCGCGCCGCGCTGGTCCCGGAGTCGCGGCCGTTCACGCTGGAGACTATCAGACTGCTGGAACAGCGTATGGTGACGCCCTCGTACATCGTCGCGCTTCTGACAGGCGTGGGACTGATTGACCGCGCGTCGTGGGGATGGTCCACTCCGTGGCTGGAGCTTTCTATACTTCTCTTTGTCGCGCTGATGGGACTTGTGGGGTTTCACGCTCGGGTCATCAAGAGACAGATCGCGTTGTCTGAAGACGAATCGGCCGACCCCGCTGAATATAACGCCGCGCACAATCGGGGTCGAATTCTTATGGTGGCCAAGGTGGTCGTCATTATCGCGCTGGTTTACCTGATGGTGTTCAAGCCCGTCCTGTGGGGATAGCGCTTACAGGCGTTCGAGAGAATTTTTGAGAAGTCCCGCCTTCATGACAAACAGGAAGCGTTGGAGGTTATCGCTATGACAACGCAGGCATTGACGCGAACCCGCGCGGAGCGGTCTGAATACGCGCTCCCCATCGTTCTCAGGATGAGTCCGGTTATCAGGATGACCGAGAAACAGTTCCTCGCTTTCTGCGAAATGAACGACGAACTCCGCATAGAGAGAACGGCCGGGGGAGAGTTGGTGATTATGCCGCCCGCTGGTATGTATAGTTCAAGTCGGAACTCCGAGATCAGTAGGCAACTGGGCAACTGGGCGCGACGGGACGGCGCGGGAGTGGCCTTCGACTCGTCGGTGGGGTTCACGCTGCCCAACGGGGCGACGCGTTCGCCGGACGCCTCTTGGATTCTCAAGACGCGCCTAGCGGAGTTGACCGGCGAGGACAAGGACGGCTTCGGACATATATGTCCGGATTTCGTGGTGGAACTCAGGTCGAGAAGCGACAGGCTTATCGCGCTCAGGGCCAAGATGGATGAGTACATGGCGAACGGGGCGCGGCTGGGCTGGCTGATTGACCCTCGAAACAGGCGCGTATATGTCTATCGCCCGAACCGCGACGCGGAGGTTGTGGAGAATCCCGATACCGTATCGGGCGAGCCTGAACTGGCGGGGTTCACGCTGGAGTTGGCGGATGTATGGGGGCGACCGTTCTAGCGGGGAGCAGGCGAGTCGCGGGGGTTGGCTATTGTCTCAAAACCCGATCTGATTGGAGCTTTGGAGAATGCGGTTATGACGACGCAGGCATTGACGCGAACCCGCGCGGAGCGGTCTGAATACGCGCTCCCCATCGTTCTCAGGATGAGTCCGGTTATCAGGATGACCGAGAAACAGTTCCTCGCTTTCTGCGAAATGAACGACGAACTCCGCATAGAGAGAACGGCCGGGGGAGAGTTGGTGATTATGCCGCCCGCTGGTATGTACAGTTCAAGTCGGAACATTAAAGTCAGCGCGCGGCTATATGATTGGGCGCGACAGGACGGCGCGGGAGTCGCCTTCGACTCGTCGGTGGGGTTCACGCTGCCCAACGGGGCAATGCGTTCGCCGGACGCCTCTTGGATTCTCAAGACGCGCCTAGCGGAGTTGACCGGCGAGGACAAGGACGGCTTCGGACATATATGTCCGGATTTCGTGGTGGAACTCAGGTCGAGAAGCGACAGGCTTATCGCGCTCAGGGCCAAGATGGATGAGTACATGGCGAACGGGGCGCGGCTGGGCTGGCTGATTGACCCTCGAAACAGGCGCGTATATGTCTATCGCCCGAACCGCGACGCGGAGGTTGTGGAGAATCCCGATACCGTATCGGGCGAGCCTGAACTGGCGGGGTTCACGCTGGAGTTGGCGGATGTATGGGGGCGACCGTTCTAGCGGGGAGCAGGCGAGTCGCGGGGGTTGGCTATTGTCTCAAAACCCGATCTGATTGGAGCTTTGGAGAATGCGGTTATGACAACGCAGGCATTGACGCGAACCCGCGCGGAGCGGTCTGAATACGCGCTCCCCATCGTTCTCAGGATGAGTCCGGTTATCAGGATGACCGAGAAACAGTTCCTCGCTTTCTGCGAAATGAACGACGAACTCC
This sequence comes from Dehalococcoidia bacterium, assembly GCA_965214185.1. Taxonomy (GTDB): domain Bacteria; phylum Chloroflexota; class Dehalococcoidia; order Lucifugimonadales; family UBA1123; genus VXRN01. Next base: position 75,968 of record CBDCBF010000006.1, read on the forward strand.
GCATAGAGAGAACGGCCGAAGGGGAGTTAGAAATCATGGCCCCTGTCCACAGCGACACCGGGAGCAAGGAACTGGAGGTTGCCGCCCAGTTGCGGAATTGGGCCCGACGCGACAGCAATGGCGTCGCCTTCGGTCCGAGCGCGGGGTTCACGCTGCCCAACGGGGCAATGCGTTCGCCTGACGCCTCTTGGATTCTCAAGACGCGCCTAGCGGAGTTGACGCCCGAGAGACGAAGGGGATTCGCGCTCATCTGCCCCGACTTGGTGATAGAGATGCGTTCGAGTACCGACAGTCCGCAGAGGCTTCAGACAAAGATGGATGAGTACATGGCGAACGGGGCGCGGCTGGGCTGGCTGATTGATCCTCGAAACAGGCGCGTATATGTCTATCGCCCGAACCGCGACGTGGAGGTTGTGGAGAATCCCGATACCGTATCGGGCGAGCCTGAACTGGCGGGGTTCACGCTGGAGTTGGCGGATGTATGGGGGCGACCGTTCTAGCGAGGAGCAGGCGAGTCGCGGGGTTTAGGGCATGGCCCTGCCGACACCCGACTCGACAGCCCTGTCGTACACGACCTTGGCGGAAGCGACGTCCCACAGCGCCATTCCGAGCGACTTGAATAGGGTTATGTTTTCAGGCGCGTCGCGGCCCGGAATATGTCCGCCGACTATCTGCCAGAGTTCGCGGACGCGTTCCCAAATGAGCAGGCCGCGCGACGCGGGCATCATCAGCTCGCCGGACTCTATCCCCGCTTGGCTTCTGTCGTCAACCACTATCGGGTCGGCCCTGCCAATTGTCTCGTAGTCCAGTTCGCTGACGTAGGGGTCGGCGCCGCCCGCGGCAACTATGTGCATACCGGGTTCCAGCCACTCGCCGCGCAGGACAGGAGTCCGCGAACTGGTGACGGTTATCAGTATGTCGGCGTCGAAGACCGCATCGTGGGCTGAATCAACAGGGGTTACTTCTAGGTTCAGTTTCTGGGACATTTCTAGGGCGTACGCGTTTCGTCTCTGAGGGTTGGGGCTGTACACTTTCACCCGCCCGACGGCGCGCGCCTTGCCGACGGCTTCGAGTTGTGTCCGCGCCTGGAATCCGCTGCCAATGACGCCCACGCTCGATGACTCCGGTCTGGCCATGAACTTCGTCGCCACGCCTGTGGCCGCGCCGGTGCGAAGCTGTCCCATGCGGTTGGCCTCTATAATCGCGAGCGACGCCCCTGTGCGGCTGTCGGAGAGAAATACGAAGAAGTTGTAAACTCCGCCGGCGAAGGTGTAGGTTTTGAATCCGAAGACGCCCCATTCGTCGTCCGCGGCCATCATGGTATTGAGGTGAGTGTCCGGGCCCGCGTTGAGCCTCTGTCGAGGCCGGTTGATGGCTCTGCCGCGAGCTTGGTGAAGCAGTGATGATTCTACGGCGTGGAGCGCCGCGTCCATATCGAAGACGCGGCCAACATCACTTTCTGTGAGATAGAGCGTCAATGTCTAGGTTCTGACGGCCACGACATCCAGCCAGTTTCGAGGCACGTGGTCTATGTTCATCTCCTCGAACGTCTGGTGGACGCCCTTCTGGAGCGACTCGCTTGCCTCTTTCAGGGGAACGCCCGGCAGAGTGCCTGCGATGAAGTCCTCGAACGTGCTGATGTCCAGCCAACCCTCTATTGGGACCAGAACGGTATCTTCCTCGATGCGAATCACGCGGAAGCCGTTTCGTTCAAGCAGTTCTCGGTACTGGGCCGCGGACAGGTGCTTTCTCGACTCGACCTTCTCGGATTTTTGGGGAGACAGACCATGCTCTCTGCGGAGAGTGCGCGCGGACTTAAACATCCACTTGCGATAGAATGTCATGGATTCGGGGACTTGGCCGCCCTCGTAGAACGAGGTGTTGAAGGCGAATTTGCCGCCCGGGTTGAGCGACTTGGATATTTCGGTGACGAGAGCGTCCTTGTCCGGTATGTAGTGAATCGCGTTGCAGAATATGATGGTGTCGGCGCGCTCTTTGAGGGCGTCAGATACCTGCTCGACACGGCTTTGGACGAATTGTACGGCGTTGTCTCTGTGAGATTTGATATCTTCCATAGCTTGTTTGAGCGCGATGGCGGAGTGGTCCATGGCTATAACCACCGAGTTCCTCGCTCCGCGCACCTGTTCGAGGATGATCTTTGTAACGCCGCCGGTGCCGCAGGCCAGGTCCACGATGCGCTGGCCGGAGCCCGGCTCCGCCATGGCGACCAGTCTGGCATTCAGATTTTCGTAGAAGGGGTTTTGGGAAAAGGTGGAGAAAGAGAACTCGCTGCTCGACGCGCTTGATACCATGGTGCTTCTCCTGATGCGCTAGTTGCCCCGAAGTCCGAATTGTCGACAGACGATAGTATAGCACAATTAGGCTTGGCGATATTACAAGGCATGAAACAGAAGAAAATCGCATAAGCGGGGCTATAACGGAGAATTTTCGCTATTTTCTCGGAACAGACCTTTTGTCTGCTACAATCGAGAAAACTTTCAACCGCAGGCAGGGAATATGGCTCAAGACATAGATATACGCGGGTTCGAGTGGGAAGATCTTGAATCGGTAACCGATTTGTTCAATCGTATCAGCGGCGCCGAGGGGACGGAGAAAGAGTTGGACAGCGAACTTGTGAGCCAGAACCTTTCGCTGCCATCCGTGTCTCCCAAAGCCAATCTGCGCCTCGCGGTCAAGGGCGCGGACATCATCGGCTACCACCTTCTCTCGCCCGAGCCGCTTATAGGAAGAGCGGTGATCGCGGGGGGAACGCTGCCCGAATTCCGCCGCGACGATACGAACCGCCGCCTTCTGCGCGATTCCGTCGGGCGCGCCCGCGCCATGGGTCTCCGGCTGGCGCATATGCAGACGGCTCTGGACGCGCGCGACGACAGGCGTCTTCTTGAAGCCGAGGGCTTCGAGAAGATCAAGGAGTTCTGGCAGATGAGATGGGAGGGCGCGGAACTTCCACCCCTGCGACTCAGGCGCGGATTTCGGCTGAAGTCTTTCGAGCCGGGCAGAGACGAGACGACGCTGACCGAATTGCAGAACGCCTCGTTCGGGGAGAATTGGGGCTTCTGTCCCAATACCGTCGAGCAGATAGCGGCGCGGGTGCGCGTCAAGAACAGCCCGCCCGAAGGAATCATCTTCATTATGGACGGTGAAAGGCCAGCGGCCTACAACTGGACCCAGCGCAACGAGAACGCGCGCGGACACATCGGTTTCGTCTCGATGACCGGCGTGCATCCGTCCTATCGCGGAAACGGGCTCGGCACCGCGATTGTGGTCAGCGGAATGGCACACCTCGTATCCAAGGGCGTGGACGCCGTCGAACTGGAAGTGGACGCAGAGAACACGCCCGCCAGAGAACTGTACCTGAAGCTGGGATACCGCAGGGTGTACCACAGCGTTTGGTACGAACTGAAACTTGGTCAGGACTTGGCTTAGAGAGCTACCATCGGATTTGGAGAGTGATTATGGCGTTCAGTTTCGTTCAGATGTCGGACCCGCAGTTCGGAATGTTCGCTTCCGTAAGCGAGTACTCCGAGGAAGAGATACGGCAGCGCAGGCTGAGAGGCATATTGATGAGCAAAGCTCCGAGACGGATAAGCGGGTTCGCGGACGAAACGCGACTTTATACGAGGGCCATCGAAAAGGCGAACAGCCTCAAGCCCGATTTCGTGGTAGTCTGCGGCGATATGATACACAACATGGGCGACGACGCGGAGATGGCCGAACTGTTCCGCATTACCGAAAAGCTGGATGAGCGCATTCCGATTCATTGGGTGTCCGGCAATCACGACGTTGGGGAGTCGCCGACGTCCGAGTCCATAGCCGCGTACAGGGAGAATTTCGGAGCGGACAACTATTCGTTCGATCACTCGGACTGCCACTTCACGGTCATAAACAGTTCAGTCGCGTCCGACCCCTCCAACGTTCCGCGCGAATGGGACAGGATAGTCCAGTTCCTGGGCGACGACCTGAGCGCGGCTAGGCGCGCGGGCGCTCAGCGTCTAGTCCTGCTCGTCCACCACCCGCTGTTCCTGCGGCGCGCCGACGAGGGCGAAGACTACTTCACCATTCCCCCGGAACGGCGGGACGTGATAATGCGCGTTCTCAGGGACAACGACGCCTCCGCCGTATTCGCGGGCCATATGCACAGAAACAACTACGCGCGGGACGGGGGCATCGAGATGATAACGACGGGCGCGGTGGGCTACCCGCTCGGCGACGACCCGTCAGGCATCAGGCTGGTCACGATGGACGATTCCGCCATAACCCACCGCTACTTCCCGCTGGACGAGCCGTCGGAGTAGCGTTCTTCTCAACCTGATTGCGCCTTGGCCGCTAGTTGAAAGCGCCGCGCCGACCTATGAAAAGAGGCATCTAATGAACAGCGAGAACAAAGTCCAGTGGGTTTACGCCTCGGAAAACAACCGGCAACTTGAGGATAGGTACGACGAATGGGCAAAGGACTACGATGAAGACTTGGATTCCGACTTTGGCTACGTCATTCCCCGCATAGCCGCCGATTCGTTCGGCCGATTCGTTCATAAGGACGCCAGAATTCTGGACGCGGGAGCCGGCACCGGACTGGTCGGCGTCGAGTTGAATCGGCTGGGCTACACAAACATGGAGGCGATGGATTTGTCGCGGGGTATGCTTGATGAGGCGCGTCGTAAGGGGGTGTACGGCGACTTTCACCAGATGATCATGGGCGAACCGCTCGACTTCGACACAGATAGCTACGACGCCGCTATTTGTGTCGGGGTTCTGACCTTGGGACACGCGCCCGCCCACTCTCTCGACGAGCTTGCGCGCATAGTCAGACCTGGAGGCTGTATAGTCTTTACGCTGCGCCCCGACGTTTACGAGCGAAACGGCTTTCGCGAGAAGCAGCGCCAACTCGAATCCGAAGGCGCGTGGGAACTTGCTCACGTCACCGAAGAGTTCCAAGGTATGCCCAAAGGCGAACCCGAAGTGTACTTTCAGGTTTGGATATATAGAGTCGGTCCGCGCTGACAGAAGTCAACCCGAGCCGTCATGGGACTGCTGAATATGAGCGGCCCCAATTCACAATCGTACGCAACCTCCACAAAATCACACAGAGACTACGGGCATCGCGCCGCAAGCGCGGCGGCGGGGGGAACGAGAATGGATCACGAACGATTTATGAGAGTAGCGCTGGAAGAGGCGCAGAAAGCCGCCGACGCGGGAAACGTCGGAGTCGGCTCAGTAATAGTCCGAGATGGAGAAGTGGTAGCGCTGGGCCGCAATCTGGTCCCGACGACCCACGATCCCACAGCCCACGCCGAGACGGTCGCGCTGAGAGCGGCCTCCGAAATTCTGGCCGACGACGACATGGCCGGATACAGCCTATACACTACGTTCGAGCCATGCCCCATGTGTTGCGGCGCGCTGATGAACGCGAACATTGACTCAGTCATCCTCGGCGGCAGACCGGATTCGGACCAGACGCGCTGGGGCGGATACACTATGGAAAGTCTTCTGGAAATGTGCGGCCGGACCGGCAGCGTAGAAGTCGTGACCGGAATACTGGTTTCGGAGTGTATGAGCATACGGCAGCCTTAGCCTTAAGGGAGTATTTGCGGCGCGGCCTGTATGATATGGCTATCGCTGGCTGCGCGATAGACTAGGGCGTTGCCCTCGCCTGAACGCTCTCATACAATAGGGCGGACTTGAAATCCGCGCCCGAATGGAGGTCTAACTTAAATGGCTCAGCAGGAATACAGAAAAATCATACCGGACCCCACGCCGGAGACGGCCTTCTTCTGGAAGAAGTGCAAGGAACACGAACTCTGGATACAGCGATGCGTCGAGTGCGCGCGCGCGTTCTTCTATCCCAGGCTGCACTGTCCGGGGTGCATGACGGACAAGGTGGAGTGGTTCCAAGCGTCGGGAAATGGGACGCTGTACAGCTACATGATAAACTACAGGCCCGCGCCCGGTTTCGAGGACGAAGCCCCATACGCGATAGCCGTTATACAGCTTGAGGAAGGCCCTCGCATGATGGGCAACATCCACGGGATAGAGAACACGCCCGAGAATCTCGTTCTGGATATGCCGCTGAAGGTTGTGTTTGTGGACGCCAACGACGAAATAGCCATTCCGAACTGGGAACCGGCGTAACCCCCCGAGACCATTCGATCTCAACCAATTTCCAGGAGAAACGACAAAATGTCACTGCGATACAAGACGGCGATAGTCGGAGCGTCCGAGACCACACAACTCGGTGTTATCCCCGATATGTCCGAGACCCAGCTGCATATAGACGCGGCGATGAACGCGATGGCGGACGCCGGAATTGACGCGAGCCAAATTGACGGCGTCTCCGCCACTATGAACCCGGCCGTACTCGCCCACTACATGGGCATCGTTCCCAAGTGGGTGGACAATACGCAGGTGGGCGGAACTTCCTTCCTGATACACATGAGACACGCCGCGGCGGCTATAGCGTCCGGTCTGGCCACAACGATTCTCTGCACTATGGGACAGAGCGGACGCAGCCGCGTCGGAGTGGGCGGAACCCGAATCGGGACCGCGGGCGCGTCCTCAGGCCCCAGGTACGACGGATCGTATCCCGGACAGTTCGAGTCCATATACGGCGTCCTCGGCCCAACAACCATGTTCGGCATGGGCGTTCTGAGATACATGAAAGAGACAGGGACGACCATCGAGCAGCTGGCCTCGGTCGCCGTCGCTCAGCGCAAGTGGTCAAACAAGGTGCCGCGCGCCATGTTCCGACAGCTTGTCACGGTCGAAGACGTGCTGAACAGCCGGATGATCTGCTATCCGTACCGACTGTTCATGTGCTGTCCCGTTACGGACGGCGGCGGCGCGTTCATCTTGACTAGCGCGGAGAGGGTGGACGACTATCCGACCAAGCCGGTATATATCCTGGGAACGGGCGAGTCGGTAGAGACGCCCGCCGTCAGCCAGATGTACGACATGACGACCTCCGCCGCGTTCAAGACCTCCGGCGCGAAGGCGTTCGAGGAAGCGCAGGTGTCCCACGACGACATTGACCATATACAGATATACGACGCCTTCGCTCACCTGCCCATCTACGGCCTGGAAGATCTGGGCTTCGTGGGACGCGGTGAGGCGGGGGCGTTCATCGAAGAGGGCAACACGTCGCCCGGCGGCAAGCTGCCGCTGAACACGAACGGCGGCGGCCTGTCTTACACGCATACGGGGATGTATGGGATGTTCGCCATGCAGGAGTCGGTGCGTCAGATTCGAGGCGAGGCGGCGCATCAGGTGGAGGGTGTGAAGACATCGTTCTGCCAGGGAGTGGGCGGTATGTTCATGGCCGCCGGAAGCCTGATATTCACGAACGAACCGCCGCACGATTAAGGAATGTGACAGTCCGGAGACGTTAGAAATTGACGACTGATATTCTCTGCTACCAGAACAGCTACCTCAAAGAGTTCGATGCCACAGTGACCGCCGTCGCCGGCAAGGGCGTCGTTCTCGACCGCACGGCGTTCTATCCCGGAGGCGGAGGACAGCCTCCGGACAGCGGCTTCCTGAAGGCGGACGCCGTTGAGCTCCGCGTGAAGCGGGTCGCGCGGGACGGAGGAGCGTATGTCCATGAGATAGAAGGCGGAGACGCGCCCGCGGTCGGGACGCGAGTTCACGGAACTTTGGACTGGGAACGCCGATACCAACTCATGCGGACCCACACCGCGCTTCACATACTCTGCGGTGTAGTGTGGCGAGACTACGGCGCGCAGGTTACAGGCGGCAATATGACCCCGCTGCGCGCGCGGATGGACTTTGAGCTTGATAGTATGTCCGCCGACTTCGCCGAGCGCGTCGAGGAGCTGATCAACGCCGAAGTCGCAGCCGAGCGCGACGTGGTCGTAGGCATCCTGCCGCGCGAGGAAGCCTTCCGGATACCCGACCTCATCCG
>CBDCBF010000007.1:0-436791 GCA_965214185.1 Dehalococcoidia bacterium
CCACGCCGCTCTCGATCGTGGTTTGTGGTCGGTAGCCGACTGCATCGACTAGCGATCCGACGTCGGCGAAGGTCTCGGGCACATCACCAGCTTGTATGGGCAGGAAGTTCTTTTTGGCGGTCACTCCCAGACACTGCTCCAGCACCTCGATATAGCGGTTCAGTTTGATTGGGCGGTTGCTGCCGATATTGTGCAGGCGCCAAGGGGCGCTCGATGTGGCTGGATCGGGGTTATCGCCTTGCCACTGGGGATTGCCGAGGGCAATTTGGTCCAGGCAGCGCACAATGCCTTCCACGATATCGTCGATGTAGGTAAAGTCACGCTGGTGATTGCCGAAGTTGTATACATCGATCGGGTCGCCAGCGAGGATTTTGCGCGTGAAGGTCATCAGCGCCATGTCGGGCCGGGTCCACGGGCCATACACGGTGAAGAAGCGCAGCCCAGTCATTGGGATTTGGAACAGCTGGCTGTAACAGTGCGCCATTAGTTCGTTGGACTTCTTGGTGGCGGCATAGAGGCTGATAGGGTGGTTGGTACATTGTGTCACCGCGTAGGGCATCTTGGTGTTGGCGCCGTAGACGGAGCTTGTCGATGCGTAGACCAGGTGCTCAACGCCCTGATGGCGGCAGCCCTCGAGCATGTTCATGAAGCCGGCAACATTTGATTGAATATAGGCGTGGGGGTTTTCGAGCGAGTAGCGTACTCCCGGTTGTGCCGCGAGGTGGACTACCCGCTGTGGTCGGTGTGCTGCAAAGGCCGCCGCCACGGCATCGTTGTCTTCCAGGTTCTGCTCCAGATGCTGGTAGCCCGAGTGATCGAGCAGTCGCGCGAGTCGGTCCCTTTTCAGTTGTACATCGTAGTAGTCATTTACATTATCGATGCCAACGACATCATCGCCGCGTGCCAACAGCCGTAGGCTCAAGGCCGAGGCGATGAATCCAGCGGTGCCGGTTACCAGTATCTTCACTTAGAGTCTCCCGTCCACTTCGTGCTTGGGTAGTAGGTATTTGATGTCGTAGATGATGGAATTTTCTCTGCCGAATCGGCGCATGGTGCCGGCCCCCATGTTGACAAACTCGCGATGTGCGACGGCCACGATGATGGCATCGTAATGATCTGCGCAGGGTTGCTCGATAGGAGTGAAGCCGAAAAGTGTCTGGCACTCAGCGGGGTCGATCCAAGGGTCGTGGACGTCGACGTTGGCGTTGCTATTTTGCAGATCGCGGATGATATCAATGACCCGAGTATTGCGTAGATCCGGGCAGTTCTCTTTGAAAGCCAAGCCCAATATCAGAATATTTGCATCGACGATATGGATGCGTTTCTGGGTCATGAGGCGCATGACCTCAGTGGCGACGGTAGGCCCAATGGATTCATTGACCTGTCTTGCCGCAGCAATGATGCGTGGTTCGAAGCCGGCCCGCTCGGCCTTGGTGACCAGATAATACGGGTCGACTCCGATGCAATGGCCGCCCACCAGGCCGGGCCTGAACGGCAGGAAGTTCCATTTGGTGCCGGCCGCCTCCAGCACGGCATGGGTATCGATCGCGAGCCGTTTGAATATCAGCGCGAGTTCGTTGACTAGGGCGATATTCACGTCACGTTGCACGTTTTCGATGACCTTGGCAGCTTCGGCAACGGCGATCGATGGTGCCTTGTGGGTGCCCGGCTCGACGATGAGGCGGTAGAGCTGATCGACGAAGTCGGCGGTCTGTTCATCGGATCCCGAGGTGATTTTGATAACCTCGGTGAGGCGGTGTTCACTATCGCCCGGATTGATGCGCTCGGGGCTGTAGCCGGCGTAGAAATCGATGTTGTAGCGGAGGCCGGAAAGGCGCTCGATGATTGGAATGCAGAATTCTTCGGTGCAGCCGGGGTAGACCGTCGATTCGAAGATTACCACTGCCCCGGCTCCGATGGACTCGCCCAACAGCTCACAGGCTTGTTGGAGTGGGCGTAGATCGGGGCGTTTGTCCTCGTCTACCGGGGTGGGCACCGCGACGATGAACACGTTGGCGGCTCTCAAGGCTGCTCTGTCGTGGCGAAAATAGAGCTTACTAGCTGTAAGGATTTCGTGCTCGGAGACTTCGAGGGTGTAGTCGACGGCTTGCTCGAGAGCGGCGATGCGCTGGGCATTAACGTCGTACCCACACGTGGTCACATGTCTGCCGAATGTGGCGGCCAGTGGGAGTCCCACGTAGCCAAGGCCGATGATGGCCAGGTGAACGGTACTGGGATCGAAGTGTGGTGTGGGCATCATTGGTTCCGCTGCGTGGTTGGCACGCTAATTGGCCCGCTGGGTGCGGGTTGGGCCAAGGTTTTGGGTGAATTTAGCCGAGCTGCGCATGTAAGTGCGCGATGAGTGCATCAGAAGAGGCATCTAAGCCGGCCGGGCCGGGCTCGGTCAGTTGCGCGCGCACTGCGCGACTCAATTGTTTGCCCAGTTCAACACCCCACTGGTCGTAGGCATTGATATTCCACAGTACGCTGGTAAAAAAGGTCTTGTGCTCGTACATGGCGAGCAGGGCTCCGAGATTCGCGGGCGTCATGCCATCCATGATCAGCGTATTGCTGGGGCTGTTGCCGGGCATGGTTTTGTGGGGTGCGATGGCGCGCGCCGCTGTTTCGGTCAGGCCCTGATCGAGCAGTTCCGACAACGCGGCATGCAGCCGCTTACCCTCCATCAAGGCCTTGCTCTGAGCGATGCAGTGGCTGGCCAGGCGCAATGAGGATTCTGACTCGCGTGGTCCGAGCGGTAGAATGAAATCCACCGGCGTCGTCTGGGTGCCCTGGAGTAACCACTGGTGGTAGGAATGCTGTCCCTCGGTCCCGGCCGTTCCCCAGATCAGTGGCGCGGTACTGTGTTGTACTTTAGTGCCGGTCAGGGTGTGGCTCTTGCCATTGCTCTCCATAATCAACTGTTGCAGATAGGCTGGCAGAAGTCGCAGGCGGTAGCTATACGGGATGATGGCGAGTGAACCGTAGCCCAGTATGTTGCCGTTCCACACTTCCAGTGCGGCCAAGGTTGCGGGCAGGTTTCGGGCGAATTGGGTCTGGAGGAAAAACTCCATGTGCTGGTTGACCGCGTCGGCGTGCCCGGTCGAGGTCGACATGAAATAGTGATTGTCGGCCAGCCTGGTGGTCACGCCGTCGTCGAGGATCAGGCCGTCCTCGGACAGCATGATGCCGTAGCGTCCCATGCCGGTTTTCAGATTGGAGAAGTTGTTCGTATACAGCATCTCGATGAATTTCAACGCGTCCGGACCCTTGATCTCGAACTTGCCCAGCGGCGCGCCGTCGTAGACGGCGACGTTTTCGCGCACCGCGAGACATTCGCGATCGACGGTTTGCTGGAAGGATTCGCCCGCGCGCGGGTAATACCCCGGGCGCCGCCATCGCGCGCCGGCCTCGTACATGCAGGCGCCGTTATCCTTGTTCCACTGCGTGATCGGGGTATGCCGGTAAGGCAGGTAAACGCTTTGCTCGCGAATTCCGGTCATCGCGCCGAACTCGATCGGCACGTAAGGCGAGCGAAACGTAGTGGTGCCGACCTCGCCGGGCTCGATGCCGTTGTGCAATGCGATGGCGCCAACCACGTTCAGGTTGCCGGTCTTACCCTGGTCTATGCCCATGCCGGCGGTGGTGTAGCGTTTCACGTGCTCGACCGCGCCGAAGCCTTCGCGAATGGCGAGGTGCACATCGGCCAGGGTGACGTCGTTCTGGATATCGATGAAGCTCTTCGCCGCGAGCCCGATCGTCGACGTCGACATGCCACAGCGGCTCGATGTCATAATCGGTTTCGGCGCCGTCCTCAAAGATTTTACTCAGAGTAAAATCTCCGGCGGCGGCGCCGATGCAGCGACAAGCCTGAACCGCGTCGCCGGGCAGGAAAGTAGCGAGACGATCGTCGTACTTCAGTTGACTGCGCGATTGTGAATACAGGTGTACCGCCGGGTTCCAGCCGCCGGACACGCCGAGCAGGTCGCAGTCGAGGTCAAGGCGTTGCGAACCATCTCGCGATTTGACGGAAACCCCTTTTAACTGTTTTCCGCCGTGCGTCCTTTCGACCACGTGATTGGCCAGCACGCGCACCGAATGCAGGTCGTCGGGAATGTCGTTCGCCCGGGATCGGCTGTCGACGATCGCTTCGATGGCGATTCCGGCGGTAAGCATATTTCGCGCCACCGGGTAAATACTGTTGTTGTTGGCGAACAAGACTGCGCGCCGGCCCGGGCGGACCGCGTAGCGATTGATGTAAGTCTGTATTGCCGAGGCCAGCATCACGCCGGGCCGATCGTTGTGGGCGAAAACCAGGTTGCGTTCGATCGCGCCGGTGGCGATTAACACCTGTTGGGCGCGCACCCGCCAGCTGCGCTGAAACACCGATTCGGATTTCGGATCGCGTTCGGCGATCATCAACAGGTTATGTTCACGGTAAGCCCACACCGTGGCCTGGCTGAGCCGTGTGACATTCGGTAATGCATCGAGCTCGGCGGTCGTCCGCCGCACCCAGTCGAGCGCATCCTCGCCATCGATTGGCTGCCGGGACGAAAGCAGGCTGCCACCGGGTTCGATGCCGTCGTCGGCGAGCATGACCCGCTCGCCGCGCTTCGCGGCGTCAGCGCCGCGTTCAATCCGGCCGGACCGGCGCCGACGATCAGGACATCGCAGTGTGCGTAGCGAGTTTCGTAGTGACCGTCGTGCAGCAATCGATCCGGCGCCGCGGCGAGACCGGCCGCGCGGCGGATCGAGGGTTCGAACAAATGCCAGTCAGGCCACTTGAAGGTCTTGTAGTAGAACGCGGCCGGAATCAGTTTGGCAAACCATTGGTTGACCGCCATCAAGTCAAAATCGGGCGACGGCCAGCAATTGACCGAGCGTGCCTCGAGGCCGTCACGCAAAATTACCCTGGTGATGGGCTGATTGCCCGAGGCCTCGTCGCCGACCAGCTCGACCAGCGAGGCCGGTTCTTCATGGCCCGCGCCGACGATGCCGCGCGGGCGGTGGTACTTGAAACTGCGTGCGGTCAGCGTGACGCCGTTGGCGAGCAGGGCCGAGGCGAGGCTGTCACCGGCAAGACCCCGGTAGTGCTTGCCATTGAAGCTAAACCCGATACGACTTTCCCGGTCGATGAGCCCGCCCTGGGCCAGGCGCTGCGCATGGCTCATTCCGCGTCTCCGTCGACCAGATCGTGGCTGCGGGTATCGCGGGTGATCGTGAACCACTGACCGCAACCGCGCACGTGCCACCAGCGTTCCTGCACCGGGCCGAGCGGGTTCTGCGGTACGGTCAGGTACTCGATCCAGTCGGCATCGTCGATTGAGGACGCATCGTCCGGGCGGCGCTTTTTCAACGGTCCGCCGTGGACGAATTCGGTTTCATTACGCGGGCCGCAAAACGGGCAGGGGATCTTCAGCATCTCAGGTCGCCGCCGTCAGGTCGCCGTTGTCGTGCCGGCCTCGAGGATGAAATCGAGGCGTTTGAAACGATCCAGGGTGAACGGCGCGGTCAGCGGATGCGGCTCGTCTTTGGCGATCAAATGCGCCAGCGTCATTCCGCCGGCGGGCACCGCCTTGAAACCGCCCCACCAGCCGGCGGAAACGATCAGGCCGGGAATGTCGGTCTTGCTCACGATCGGCGTCGCGTCGTGGGCGATATCCAGGGTGCCGCCCCACTGGCGCATCAATTTCAATCGTTTGAACGCTGGAAACAGTTCCAGCATCGAGCACACCGCATCCTCGAATACATGCTGCTTGATATCGCGGCGAAACGATTGCCCCGCGTCGGGCGCGCCGCCGATCACCAGTTCACCCTTGTCCGACTGACTGAGATATACGCCGATGTCCGGGCAATTGACCACCACGTCGATCAGCGGCTTGACCGGCTCCGAGACGAAAGCGGTCAAATTGAACGACTTGATCGGCAGTTTCAGATCCACGCTGTCGGTGATCGACGTGGTATGCCCGGAAACCACGACCGCGACCTTGTCCGCGTGCACCACGCCGCGGCTGGTTTCGACCCCCGAAATCCGGCCGTTCCGTTCGTGGCGCAGCAGGCGCATGACTTCGGTGTTCTGGTGCATCTCGACGCCGAGATCGTCGGCCGCGCGCGCATAGGCCCAGGCCACGGCGTCGTGACGGCATACCGCGGCCTGCGGATGGACCATGCCGCAGATGATCGGCAGGCGGGAATCGGGACCGCCGCCGGTCAACGGCGGAATGCGCCGGCGCAATTCGTCGACATCGATGCGCTCGTAGCTCGAACCGTAGAGATCCATGTTGAACATGCGCCGCTTGATTTCGCGCAATTTCGGATAGGTCTGCACCACGTCGATCATGCTGCGCTTCGAATACATCAGGTTGTAATTGAGCTCGCGGGTCAGGCCTTCGTAGAGTTCGACCGATTTGACGTAGAACGGAATGCTCTCGTCGCGCATGTAATTGGAGCGGATCGTGACCGTGTTGCGCGCGATGTTGCCGCCGCCGAGCCAGCCGCGCTCGAGCACCGCGACGTTGGTCATGCCGTGGTTCTTCGCCAGGTAGTAGGCGGTCGCCAGGCCATGCCCGCCGGCGCCGATGATGATGACGTCGTAGCGTGGCTTCAGCGGCGGGCTGCGCCAGGCCTCGGTCCAGTTCTGATGCCCGCTGAGCGCGTTGCGCGCCAGTGAAAATATCGAATATCGCTGCATTAATACATAATGCCATATTATTATTTAGCGATTCAATATAATTTCATATTATATGTTTGAGCATCGAATCTGCACTCCGGCGGCGCTCCCGGGGTGCTCGATCAGACGAAATCGGCCAGGCTGATCGATGCCGGAGTCGGCGCGAAGATTCGGCTTACCTCGGCGTAGTTGGGCAGCGGCCGCTCGGTCGGCAGGGTATAGACGAATGATCGGTGCATGCGGCGGCGATCGGCTTCGTTGACGATCGGCGTATCGCTGTGCAGCATGGCGTGATTATCCCAGACGACGAGTTCGCCCGCTGACCAGCGATGCCGGTAAACGAATTCCGGCCGGGTCGCCAGTTCCTTCACCTGTGCCAGCAGCCTGCGTCCTTCCGAATCTTCGATGCCATCGAATTCGAGCGGATCGAAGTTCAGGTAAAACAGCCTGCGGCCGGTCACGGGATGGGTTTGCACGACCCTGTGCCAGACTGGCGGAATCGCGTCGCGCTCGCCTCGTGTCAGGGGGATGAACGACTCGGGATCCTTATCGTGCAGCGGGTCGTTGTGGGCGTGAAAACTGGCCAGGTAGGAAACCGGTTGCAGTTTTGTTTTCAGTTCCCCGGTCGCACGATCATAAGCATTCGTGCTGCTGCAAAACAGGGTATCGCCGCCTTCGCGCGGCACTTCGACGGCATACAGGAAAGTGGCCGCATTGACATGGCAAGCTGCTGTGCCGTCGGTATGCCATCCGAGCCGGCCTCGGGAGAAGTAACACAGCGGCCTGCCTTGCGGGTCGGTGATATTACCGAGGGTCGAAACTTCGGGATGTTCCTGGAAATTGTATTGCTTGCGGGTTTCTATCTTGGGCTCGCCAAAGCGCCTGCATAGTGCCGCCTGTTGGGCCGGTGACAAATCCTGACCCCGGAACACCAGCAGGGAGTAGCGGTAGTACAGATCGCGAAGCTGATCGAATTCGGATTCCGCCAGCGCTTCGGACAAATCGATGCCGTCGATTTCGGCGCCGAAACTGTCGAGCAGGGGTTTTATCCGCATCAGTCTTCGACCTGATAAAGTTTTTTTAACTCGGGCCAGGACTCCAGGCACTGGCGCGCTTGCGGGAAATCCTGCAAACGCATTCGACCGGCATCCCAGAGCGGCTGGCCATCGATTTTTACGCGATGATCGCGCAGCATCCAGCTGATCTCGCCGGGGGCGTTCACGCCGCAGCTATGGAAGTGCAGATAGCGCGGATGATTGAAAACGGTATTGCCCCACAGGTCCGGATTCTGGTCTTCCGAAATCGAACAAGTCGCTCCGGGATGAATCCCGGCATGCCAGGAATGGATCACGAATGGTTCCAGATCGAACAGTCTCGCAACTCGTTGGTAGTGTTGCTCGATCGATTCCACCAACCTGGGCGGGCCATCGAATCTGCTGATTCTGCCGCGTTCGATCCGTGCGCTTACCGGCGCCCCCACTTTCAGATTGGCAGGCTGGTAAACCCCGGCGCCGGTCGGCGTCAGGTAGTTCGAGATAATTGCCTCTCCGCTGAAAGGCTCGGCCAGTACCGGACTGACGATGCCCATCGGGAAGCGCCGCACGGTTACGTCGCCCGGGGCCGGGGTCGCGGCGCTATCGAACTCCGCATTCAGGCGGGTGCCGAGCGGACAACTGATTTCGATGCTGCCGGCGCCGGCAATAATTCCGTCGAGTGCAATTTTCAGCGCTTTCATGGCCTGGTAATCGACTTGCCCGAAACTGGAAGCCAGCATCGATTTATCCCGCGCGTAGCACATCACAATCTTGTTTCCCGCGTTTGCCGTGGAGAATCTATCCTGGTCGCCGGCGCGCGCGAAAAACAGGCTGCAATCATGCTCCTGCATCGCGGCCTGAACCTTTTCGTCGCGCTGATTGGTCGGTGCTCCGGTTTCCAGCGGGTGCGCGTCGATGCCGAATTTCCTCGCCTGCTCGATCACCGATTCGATCAGGTCGGCCTGCCACCACCCGAGTTCGGGTTTCTCGTAAACGACCAGCAGCGAATCACGTTCTCGGAGGCCCGCACAGTTAAACAACAGGTTTCTGACGCCGGGCTCGATGTCGGTGGCGTCGATTTCAGTCATTGCCAGGGTGGTCGGCGTAGTAGCCGACGATATCGTTTTCGGTGCTTACGCCGAGACCGTTGAGGCTTCGATTGACGTAGTTGAAATAGCCGATGATCTGGTTGGCTTCGAGTATCTCGCCATCGTCGAGCCCGGCATCGCGCAGCCGGGTAACGTCGAGTTCCTGGATTTCTCCCGGTCGCAGGGTCAGTTTTTCTGCGTACTGCATCAATGCCAGTTCGCGGCCATCGAACACCCGCGCCGGGGAACGATCCTCGAGCGCCGCCTTGATTTTATCGGCGCGGTGGTCGTCGGCGATCAAGTGCTTTGCGTTTGCCCAGTGATTCGCGAGCGAGTATTCGCAGCGATTCAAAATGGACACATAGGAACTGATGGTTTCCTGTAACCAGGTGGGCAGGGTGTTGCTTTCGTCGTGCAGCGCGGCCCGGTAAAGTATTACGTGACCGCGCATCGTATTCGGCCGCAACGAGTGTACGCGCATGACGTTGTCGACGGTTCCGTGCGGGGTACGCGATAAAGCGAGCGCATCGAGCAAATCTTCGTCCGCATCTTCATCAGAAATCATTTTGATCCAGGCAGTCACAAGTTTCTGTTGTCTCCGATTTGTAGTTTGGTCGGTGGCGGTTGAACTATCGGGTCTCTTTGCATTCCGGTAGATCCGTGATTTCTGAAGCTATGCCCGGAACTGTTTCCGGACGGCAGGAACGAACAGTTAACCCAGCCTCGCGTAGCAGCATGACCGCAGAATGCTTCGGTGATTTCCCTTCTCCGATCATTGTGACAAAAGAGAAGTGTCCGGTACATGCTTATCGAGCCGGCATGGGTGATCTTTAACATCTGCCATCGGATCCGCCGCTCTGCTAAACCCGCCAGGCCCGGACTGGTTCGGGCGGCGCAACGAAGCCGCCCATCCGTTGTTCGATGAATGCGGCCACGGCGAGTGCGATGTCATCGCGCCAGGGCCGCGCCACCACCTGAATGCCGAACGGCAGGTTCCCGCTAACACCGGCCGGAACGCTAACCGCGGGCCAGCCGGTCAGATTGTAGGCTTTCATATGCGCCCAGTCTTTCGCGGTACCGGTCCAGTCGCGGGACGATCCGGATTCCCCGGGCGGCAGCGGAGGATGAGCAAGGCCGGACTCGACCGGGCAAACGATTGCATCGTAGTCAGCCATGAATGCCGTCATATCGGCACGGAACCGATCGACTGCCTGGTACACCAGCATGGGTTCACTGACAGTTCTGCTGCGCGCGTCTTCGAGCACGCGGCGCATGTGCCGGCCGCCGCCCGGAGTTCCGGCCGCGGTCAAAAGGCGTTCCAGCCAGGCGCCGCCATCGGCGTAACAAAGCGCCGGGTGCAGTTCGATCGCGCGTTGCAATGCCGCCGGCGCCGCTTCGCGCACCCGGGCCCCGGCCGCGGAGAGCTCGGCGGCGGCGGACCGGATCGCGTTGGCAATCGCATCGATCGGCATCGCGAGACCGCCATCGGTATACCAGGCGATGCGCAGTTCACCGATCTCGATCCTGGCCATGTCGCCGATCGGAAACGGCAGGATTTCGGGGTCGCGATAATCCGCGCCTGCGATCAGGTTCAGAGCTATGGCCAGATCTGCGACGCAGCGCGCCATGGGTCCGATCTGGGTCAGTCGATCGACGGGCCCGAGATCATAGGACACTGCATGTCCGGTGCGCGGCACCCGGTTGGCGCTGGGCTTGATTCCTGCGATGCCGCAAAAATGCGCCGGCTCGCGAATGCTGCCGCCGGTATCCGAACCGAAATCGAGTGGCGAGCCGCCGATTGCGACGTTGGCCGCGCTGCCGCCGCTGCTGAAGCCCGGACATAAATCCGGATTCCACGGGTGCCAGGTCGGGCCAAAGACATCGTTGTCCATGGCGCCGCCAATGGTCAGCTCCGGCGTGTTGGTTTTGCCGAGGACAATGGCGCCGGCTGCACGCAAGCGCTTGACCACGGTGGCGTCTTCGTCCGGCACAGTATCTTTTCTGCCCGCGCTGCCCCAGGTGGTAACCATGCCACGGGTATCGATGGAATCCTTCAGGGTTATCGGGACGCCGTGCAGAGGTCCCGGAGCGCTGCCTTTGGCGAGCGCCTGGTCGGCGCTGCGGGCCTGCGCCAGTGCGTCTTCGGGGTCGCAGTGCACCACCGCATTGAGCAGTGGATTCACCTGATTGATGCGATCGATATGGGCTTGTACCACTTCGACGCTGCTGGTCTCGCCGTCGCGGATCATTCGTGCCCAGTCGATGGCGCTGCGATAATGTCCGGCAAGTTTCATCGACCGGGTTCCTGCGGTTTCGGATTGGATCCCGGAATCCGGGTCCCCGGGCCCGGTTCTGCCGCCGGCAACACTTGCAGCATATCGCATTCGAGATTCGAAGCGGCGCTGACGGCGAGATCGACTTCGAACCCGGTATCACCCGGTCCATCGATCGGGGTGTCGTGTTTGATGATCAAATCCTGTTTCAAGTCTGTTTCCGCATCAGCCCCGATTGGTTCAGGTTATCCCGCGGGGCGGTCATGTATTCGAATGGCAGGACAAGGGTTATATCACTATTCGACGCGGCAGGTGGCACGAAAAAAATCGATTGACCGGGATCGGATACTTCATCGGATCTGCGCTCATACTGCAACCGCTCGATGGGCGAGGTTAACCCCGCCGGTCAGGACCGGCGGGCAATGTCGCAATTCTTGTCAGAGGCTGCGGGATTCTGCCACGCCCCGGGGCAAGTTAGCGGGTGATCGGAACTACGCGCACTTTGCATGGTCTCGGCGCTAAGGCAATCGCGGAACGGACCATTTCTGTGTCCTTCCATTACTCACGATTTTGCTTTCTCCGGTGTCGGCCGGCAGGAAAACCGGGGATTTCATCGTTTCCGGAGCTACTTGCGTATCGGCCCGGAAGGCGGCGGATTGGACTGTATTGGCGAGTCGCATTAAAATCGACCCGATTCAGCCACATTAGTCCCGTGGTCAACATAACTAACGAATGGCCGATTGATAGCCGCATACCTGAGGAGAAGAAATGAGCGACAACCCCTATTTCAAAAAGCCGGATACCCCGGCTCTCGATAAACTGGATCTCGCCGAGCGCGAGCGCCTGGTCGACGAAGTCAAACGCGGCATCAGCCGGCGCGAGGCGATCACCTTGATGGCGGCCAGCGGTGTAACCGCCGCGATGGCCGGACAACTGTTTACCGAAGCAGGCGAAGTCGCGGCGGCGACGCCGAAAAAAGGCGGCACGATTCGTTATGCCACCAATCTGCATGGACCGAACGATCAGAGCGATCCGCCTCAGTTTACCTCCAATATCGACTATGCGCGCGGACGCACGATTTATAACAGCCTGATCCAGCATGCCGAAGACTTGTCGCCGCAGCCGGAACTGGCGACCTCTTTCGAACCCAATTCGAATGCGACCGAGTGGACTTTCAAGCTGCGCAAGGACGTCGAGTTTCACGATGGCTCGAAGTTCAGCGCCGACGACGTGGTTTACAGCATGAATCGCCACCTGGCCGAGGATTCGACCTCGGTCATCAAGTCGGTCATGTCGTCGGTCAAGGAGTGGAAGAAGGTCGGATCGCACGAAGTCAAGGCGGTCATGAATACACCGAACTCGGACCTGCCGACGCTGCTCGGGGTATTTCAGAACAAGATCGTCAAGAATGGCACCAAAGGCGAATGGATCGGTACCGGGCCGTTTACGATGGAAACCTTCGAGCCCGGCGTCAAATCGATTTCGCTGCGCAACGAAAACTACTGGCGCAAGCCGGCCAATGTCGACGCGATCGAGATTACCGCGATCACCGATCCGGTGGCGCGCGTCAATGCGTTGATCGCCGGCGATGTGCATGATCTCGACCAACCTCGATCCCAAGTCCTTCCGGCAGGTCGAATCCGCCGATTCGGCGTGACGCTGCATGTCGATACCCGGCCGCGGTACAGCTCGGCATTCTGCTGCCTGAAAAATACCGAACCCGGCAGCAACGACGATTTCGTCAAGGGCATGCAGTACATCCAGGACCGGGAACGCATCGTCAAACGAATCCTGAAAGGCAAGGGTTCGATCGGCAACGATACGCCGATTTCTTCCGCGCACGGCGCGGACTTTTGCGCCGAGTTGCCGCAGCGCGAATACGATCCGGACAAGGCCAAGTTTCACTTCGAGAAATCGGGATACGACCGGTGCCGAGCTCTTTGTTGCGCCGGTGGCCTCGGGGCTCGAGGACACCTGTGCCTGCTGGCCCAGGCCAACTGCGCCAAGATCGGCTTCGATCTGCAATTGAAGAAAAGTGCCGACCGACGGTTACTGGGGTGCGGTCTGGATGAAGGAACCGATCAACGTGGTTACCTGGAACATGCGGCCGACCGCGAATTCGCAAATGGCGATACAGTTCGGTCCCGGTGCCGCGTGGAACGACACCTACTGGAACAATGAGCGCATGGGCGAACTGCTGAGCCTGTCGCTGGCGGAAACCGACCCGGACAAACGACACAAGCTGTATTGCGAGATGCAGGAGTTGATCCACAACGGCAGTGGCATGGTTATCCCTGCCTTTACCAATATGAATGACGGTGTCGCCAACAACGTCAAGGGCATACCGATGGTGCCGCTGGGTCAGGCCGGTGCGTCCGAGTGGCCCGAGTTTATCTGGCTGGCATAGCCGGCCGCTGATTGACCAACCGCTCCTCGGTTGGATATACCTGCGTGGCGATCCGCCACGCAGGTTTTTTTACCTCGAGTACCTCGAGGTCGGACCACGGTAACTTTCTGAAAAGATTAGAAAAAAGCAGTTTTTTGCGCGCATACAGGGCTTTAAACGCCCTTTTTTGACCCCCGAATTGCCGTTTTAACGAGACCTGTGAAGAGAGGTTCGGATGCGAATCCTTAGAACCTTATTTTGCACCCAAAAAAGGTGTCGAATAGGGCTTATTCTCGCCTCGATTCTGGGGGATTATTCAGCCAGATCAATGGCTTGGCGTGGTCCGACCCCCGGGGATATGTCAGACTGGCCGCGGCGGCAAACTGATTGAGATGGAGCGCCCGGTCATCGATTTCCATCAGTACCTGGCCAGCCGCCTGTTCGGGCATCATCCCCCGCCGCGTTTCGACAATCCGTCGGTGACCCTGTTCGAGGCAGCGGTTAAAGACGGTTAGGCTGATTCGATTATCTGCGCTCGGCCGCCGGTCGGGATCGGGTTTCAGCAAAACGATTTAGCCCGGTCAACCGCTCGAGGCCGAGGTGCTGATGACGTAGATTCCGCCGATGATCAGACCGTTGGCGAACAGCTTTGCGGGCGCTGCTTCGAACTGTTCGCGAAACGCCCGCCGGATGTTTTTCGGATGCTGCGGGATCAGACATAACGCCCCCCAGGCCAGCAGCGAAACCAGCATGATCATCAAAGGCGCTGCCGTCGCAATGACCGCGACCAGCGAAGCCGAAGGGCTCAGATCGACTGCGCGCAGTTCGGTAAAGGTCGCCACCAGGGTGAACAATTCGGCGGCCAGTATCGGTTTGCGATAACGCCAGAAGGTTTTGCCGATGTCCTGTGAGCCATGGATCAATACCATTACCAGCATCCCGAATAACATACCGAAGGCATAAAAGGCGATACCGTTCCAGTAACTCGTCAGTGTGAATACGTAGATCCTGTATCACCAGACTGCAGGAAGATGCGAAGACCGAGACCAGCAGCAAACCGGTCAATCGACTGTGGCTTAAAAAGTATTTCCCTTGTCGGCCGTTCAGGACCAGGACTCCGAGTGCTGCCAGACCGATACCGAGATAGTGTTCGCTGAGCAGCTGCTCTCGCAGCAGGATAAAAGCCAGCAGCGGAACGAACAGGACTTCCAGGTTGAGGAAGGATTCCGCATGCGCCGCGTCGTTGACCGTGAACATGGCCTTGTAATAAAACAGCAGCATGAACAGATAGCTGATTCCGCCGAGCATGGCGAGAATGGACACCCGTATATCCAGGCTTTCGGCTTCGGTCGCCGGCAATGCGAATGTCAGGAACGGCACAGAGACGACCAGTGACGAGATTACTGTTGCCTGAATCGGATCGCCGGTATACCCGCTGCTCGATCATCAGTACATCGACCAGGCTCCCCAGCCCCCAGGCCAGCGGTGCGGCCCAGGCTAACAGTAACCAGTTGTTCCACAAAAATGCGCCTTCCATAGCTGTGCTCCTTGGGAAACTGCCGGAACCGGGAGGGCCGATAAGACAAAGCACGCAGGGATAGCGCCGCTTAACCGCGGACGGTCCAGGTCGAATCTATGGTCCGAGTTGGCAGAATATTCGAGTTCAGTATACGCGTTTAATCTGTCTTTCCACCAGATCATCGAACTCGAACAGGGAATGAAAACCAATGGTATTTCGCCGTTTCAACTTAAGGGTTTTGCAAGATGACTATCTCGCAGCTTCGTTTTAACTGCCGGATGACTACCGTGGCACCATCACCGGCATTCGGGGCTGTTTCCCCCGGCCGGTAATCATTGGTTCGAATTCGAGCTGCGTTTTCTTACCGTAGTTAAAAATTCGTGAATCGCCCGACCGGTCTCGGGAAAATCGAGGATGAAGTGTCCTGCTCCCTCGATGACGATCGATTTACTCCCCGGTATCTGGCTGTTGACCCGTGCATTTCGGGCCGTTCAGATAAGGATCGTTTTCACCGATTACAGCAAGCACCGGGATGCTTTTCGGTATGTGCGCGGTGGCCTTACGATGACTTCCCCAGCAATTGGCGCCCAGGATAATGTGGCCGGCGAAACCGCCTCCATCCCACCTGGCAACGATTTTCCCCCCTTGACCGAAGCCCATCAGGAACACTTGCTCCTGGTCGACCCATACGAGCTTTTTGATTTCCGTCACCGCATGCTTGAGTTCCTTGACCCTTGCCTTGTTGCTCGATCGATCACATTTTCTGGCACCCGGCCCCGGGCCCGGACGAGCGAAGCTGTCCGGTTCGAACACCGCATATCCGGCCTCGATGAAATACTGTCGATACTCCGTGGTCCCCACCGGCAAGCCGCCGCAGCTATGCAAGACCAGTACCGCCGGCGCCCTGGCGCCGGGTTTGATATGAGTAGCTGCGACCTCGCTCCAGGCGGGATCGTCGATCCGGTTGATATCGGTATGCGGATAAACGTACCGGTAGGGTGTTCCGGTGCGGGTGATACTCGCCCGGGATCGCATGGTGGCCCCAAAGCCAGGTTACCTGTTCGGGCGTTAGATTATCGGGGATCTCGGCATGAAACGCGTAACCCGTTTGCAGCCAGGTAACCAGGGCGAAAGTGAGGAGGTATCGGTTGGAACGCTAACATCGCTGTCTCGAAGCTGTTGCGTGGGGACACAAATCCTACTCGCTCAGCAATCCGTCCCGCGCTTTGTCCCAGCGCCGGTTTGCTTCCTGTACATGAGGCTGTTCGAAATCCCAGCGAGACACGGCCCGCCTGGCGTAGAACAGGTACAGCCTGCCCTCGACAATTTGCCAGGCCCTGGGATCGACCTTGCCGTGCTGCTTACCATTCGCATAGGAAAGCGCACAGTATCCCCCGTACTGGGGCAGGTATTTCTCCGGATCGCCGAGGAACAGGTCCAGGTGTTGCTGGCTGCTGAAATGCCATTTGCCCCCCAGCCAGTCGGCCCGGAATTCTTCGGTACCCCGTTTCGCTTCGCCCAGCGTGTAATAGGCGACGACATCATAGCCGTCCAGCATGACGCTTTTTTTGAGATTGACATCGTGGTTGGCGCTCGCAAGGGCCGCCAAAGACAAACAGAAATCCCGCCACCCACCAGGAATACCGCGTTGCAAATTTTCTGCCTTGCATGATCTGGTTTACCTCGATTTGTGTTAGTTTGGGTGAGTTTCCCGGTCCCGGTTCGATTCGCCGGCCGAGGGACGGTGTGATTGCAACAGAATGCTCACCAAAATTGGTGAAGAAAAACCGATTTTTTTATGACGGAGTAAAAACCCATTATTAATTAGTACCTTATCTATGGAACCAGGTGCGTCAGTCATAATTGATGGATGGCAGATCGATGCGGATCGCTATTGTATTCTGCGCGACGGAGTCGAGGAAAAAAACTGGAACCACGCAGCATGGCGCTGTTGTTGTATCTGGCCGATCGCGCCGGCGAGGTCGTCGGCAGACAGCAGATCGAGGACGATGTCTGGCAGGGGCGCGTAGTCGGCTACGATGCCCTGAGCGGATCCATTGCCAAGATTCGCAGGGCCTTCGGTGACGATCGGTCAAATCCTCGAATCATCGAAACCATTCCCAAGGCCGGTTATCGCCTGATCGCCCGCACCGAATTTCAGGCCGAGCGGCCGGATCGATACATCGGTCGCCGCCCCGGCTTCAGAATCTCGCCTTCTCAGCGGCGGCGGCGGCGGCTTGGGCTGCCGCGGCGGCATCCTGAACGGCTTGATTGGTCTGGGTCATGGCCGTCCGCGATCTTTCGACGCTATCCGGCGGTCCGCACGCGACGATAGCCATGCCGACTACCGCCAGAGCGATGAGGAATGCCGGAAGTCTGAACATACTTGCGTTCAGCCTACGAATGCTGCGGAAATCCATCTAAATTAGTCCTCCTGAAATTCTATGATATGTCTATACGTAATTTGAAATTAGGATAGTCTCATTGAATATATATGTCAACACTAATTTTTATAGCTAGGTTGAACTTACTTATTGTGTAAGCTAGTTCTTATTGTTGGGGGAGTTCGCAATTGTGTAAGCGGCTTGCGGAAAGGCGTTGCGTTGGTATAATCGCATTCATCGGACAGGATGCGACGAGCTCTTCCTAGCCGTCAGACCAACGGATTCTAAGTTTCGCATGGACGCAATATGAAAATCGCCGTTTGTATAAAGCAGGTTCCGGTAGTCTCGATGCTGCGCTTCGACAACGAGACGCGCCGCATGGCGCGGGAGGGCGTCCCCAGCGAGGTGAACCCTTACGATGTTCTTGGAATATCTCTGGCGGTCCGCCTCAAGGCTGAGTTGGGGGCCGAGATTGTCGTGATCTCGATGGGGCCGCCGCAGGCGTCGGAGGCTCTCGTCCAGGCCATCGCCATGGGCGCGGACTACGCGATACATCTCAACGACCGGGCGTTCGCGGGGTCGGACACTATCGCCACGGCGAGAGCGTTGTCACTCGCGCTGCGGCGAGAGGGTTGCGACCTCATCATATGCGGTCGCAACAGTTCAGACTCCGAAACCGGACAGGTGGGGCCCGAGATAGCGGAGATGATGGGGATTCCGCAGATAACGGCCGTATCGAGGCTGGACGTCGCGCCGGATGGAGGAACGCTGACCGCTACGCGCCTGACGGATGAGGGCCACCAGGTGGTGGAATGCGACCTGCCTGCGCTCATCAGCGTTACCGACGGCGCGGCTGAGGAGACGTATCCGCGCCGCGAAGACATGGAGGCGGCGCGAAGCGAGACTGTACGGGAGGTCAGGGCCGAGGATCTGTCCGGCGACCTACGGCAGTTCGGGGAGAGCGGCTCGCCGACTTGGGTGAGCGATATCTTCGAGGTGGAATCCGAGCGAAGCGGGGTGGTGATACGAGACGCGACGCCGGAGGACGCGGTGTCGCAGATGATGGAGTTTCTGGACGAGCGCGGAGCGTTTGAGGATGGCGGCTCGTATGGGCAAAGGGTCGCGCCGAGAGGTCCAAGATTGGAGTTGGGCGAACGGGGCGCGATCTGGGTGGTGGCAGAGACTATGAGGGGCAGTGTCCGTCCTGTAACGCTGGAGTTGCTGGGTCGGGCTAGAGAGTTGGCGCTCACGCTGGAAACGACGGTGGAGGCCGTACTTATCGGAAGCGGTTCGGAATCGCATATCAGAGAGCTTACGGCGTACGGCGCGGACAGGGTGTACGTCGCCGACGCGCCGCATCTGGCGCTGTACGATACTGAGGCGTATGCCGCCGTACTTGCCTCGGCCTTACAGGAACAATCCCCTTTCGCGGCGCTTCTGCCGTCCACCGCAAATGGGCGCGACCTAGCGGCTAGGGTCGCCGGAAGGCTGGGGCTGGGGCTGACGGGGGATTGCGTTGGGATAGAGATAGACCGCGAGGGTAGATTGTCGCAACTGAAGCCCGCTTTCGGCGGCGGGATAGTCGCGCCTATCTTGTCCAAGACGCGCCCCAACATGGCGACAGTGCGCTCGGGTGTCCTGACAGCGCGCGCGCCGGACTATTCGATAGCGCCGGTTGTGAGCGGACTGGAGACGGCGCAGGCAATCCGCTCGCGGGTTCAGGTGGTCAGCAGCGTGTCGGACGAATCGGCGGAGGGCGCGGAACTCGAACGGGCGGAGCGGGTCGTATCGGTGGGGATGGGCATAGGCGGAGCAGAGAACATGGGCCCGATCAGGGAGTTGGCTGACGCTCTTGGCGCGTCCATAGGCGCGACGAGGGACGTGGCTGACGCGGGCTGGCTTCCGCGCCAGTACCAGATAGGGATTTCGGGCAAGTCGGTGGCGCCGAAACTTTATGTCGCGGTGGCGTTGCGCGGCCCGTTCAACCACACAGTCGGGATACAGAGGTCGGAGACGGTGATAGCCATCAACAACAGCGCGCGCTCACCCATATTCAGGGCCGCCGATTGTGGTATAGTTGGTGATTGGAGAGAGGTTGTCCCGGTCTTCACCGGAGCGGTTAGGAAGCGCCTAACCGCATGAGTAGGCCGGATAGGACATCCAAGGCATTCAATAGCCCGGAGGTTATCACACAATGGCAGACGTAACGATTACACCTCGCGCCAACGGTCCGTATCTGATACAGGGCGATTTTGAGGTTGTTGACGCACGGGGAAACAAGTACAAGATCGACGACGAGGTTATTGCTCTGTGCCGTTGCGGCGAGAGCGGAAACAAGCCATTCTGCGACGGCGCGCACCGCCCCGCGGGATTCCAGGCGGACAGCGAGGCGCGCTAGGTTCGCAGACCCAACACGCGCCCAGACAGCGCGGGGGCGGCTTTATGGAAAGTCGCCCCTGTTTTTGTCGGGAGTTATGGCGTGTGAGCGGGTCGAGCGATTGATAACTTGTGACTTGATTCTTCGAGTCGCGCTTTGAACAGAGGGCTTTGGCGATTTCTTGTACATGAATGCCTTGTAGCCTAACGCGGAATTTGCTGATATAATCCGCTTGCCTTGCGAAAGGTGATTCGCAAAATCCACGATAACGCGGAGGATTTATATGGGGCGCGAAATTTCAATAGCAATTAATGGCACAACACATACTTCTGAAGTGGAGCCGCGTTTGCTGCTCGTCGAGTACTTGCGGGACACGCTGAACATGACCGGCACACATGTCGGTTGCGACACGTCCAACTGTGGGGCCTGCACTGTGATGTTGGACGGCGTGGCGGTGAAGTCATGCACCGTATTCGCAGTTCAGGCGGACGGCGGCGAAGTCACAACGGTGGAGGGCTTGGAGTCGGAGAACGGCGACCTGCACCCTATCCAAGAAGGTTTCTGGGAGATGCACGGTCTCCAGTGCGGGTTCTGCACTCCGGGCATGATAATGTCCTCTTACGACCTGCTCCAGAAGAATCCGAATCCGTCCGAGGCCGAGATACGACATGGTCTCGCGGGCAATTTCTGCCGCTGCACCGGCTATCACAATATAGTGAAGGCTGTGCAGTACGCAGCTGACAAGATGTCATCCTAAGCCCGACGACTCTTATATGTAAAGCAGCCGATACCACGAAGTCGGTCATGGACGAGTTCAACTCGACCGGGAGGCGAAACTAGAGATGGTAGCAGCCAAGTTTGACTATCACGCTCCTTCCACAGTGGAGGACGCGCTCGATCTTCTGAAGAACAACGAAGACGCCAAGATTCTCGCAGGCGGACACAGCCTTATCCCGATGATGAAGACGGGGCTTGCGGCTCCGGGCGCGCTTATAGACCTGGGCAAAGCGGAGGGGCTCAGTTACATTAACGAGGATGGCGGCGGACTTGCGATTGGCGCAATGACCACCTACGAGGAACTCTCCACCTCGAAGGTCATAGCCGCAGGCGCCGCGGTTCTGGGCGAGGCGGCGGCCAGCGTCGCAGACCCGCAGGTTCGCAATATGGGAACCATAGGCGGCAGCCTGGCTCACGCAGACCCGGCGGGAGACCTTCCGGCGGTGGCGCTCGCTCTGAACGCCCAACTGGTAGCCATATCCAGCGTCGGCTCGCGAACCATAGCGGCGGACGACTTTTTCGTTGATCTGTTCACCACAGCGCTGGAACCTGATGAGATCCTCACAGAGATCCGCATTCCCGCGCTCGGTTCAAACACCGGCGCCGCTTACGCCAAGATGGCTAACAAAGCGTCCCACTACGCGATAGTAGGAGTGGCGGCGGTGGTATCCGTTGACGCGAGCGGACACTGCGCTTCGGCGCGAATCGGGATTACCGGAGCGGGCGCGAGCGCGTCGAGGGCCTCGACATCCGAAGACAGGCTCGTTGGCAGCGCGCTGGAAGACAGCGACATACTCAGCGCCGCCGGCCACGCGGCGGACGGAATTGAACTCAACGAAGACATTCACGCGTCCGCGGAATATCGAGAACATCTGACGAAGGTCTTCGCGCGGCGGGCGATACGCTCCGCGGTGGAGCGGGTATCAGGATAACGTTCCTGTCAGGATTGCGACTCATGATGAGGCGGGCGCGTTTCAGTCCGCCTCATCGTTGCCGGCAGTCGTCTGCCGGGTTTCGTTCGCAATAAGGCGGCTCCCCTCGAAGTCATCCGTATCAAAGTCGCTCAAAGCATTCTACCAGTCTCGACAGCGCTTCTTCGTACCTGTCTCTGGGCGAGCATCCGTAGGAAACGCGCAGGAATCCTTCCCATTGAGCGCCGAACGCGCTGCCCGGGACCATAAGAACCTGCGCCCGCTCCAAAAGTTCCCAGGCCAGTTCCCTATTCTGTGTCTCGACGTCGGCTCGAACCATGGCGAAGAGCGCGCCATACGTCTTATTCCAATGCAGCGAGGGTATCTCGTCCAGCGTCTTTTCGAGCAGCGTTCGTCTTTCATCTAGTTCGGCTATCATGCCTAGTGGATATTCCGGCATCCGCTCTAGCGCGGCCGCGGCGGCGACTTGGGAGATGATAGGAGCGCATATCGCCATCGCATCCTGCACCTTTAGCGCCTGACGACACAACTCGGCGCTCGCCGCCATGTACCCAATCCGCCAGCCTGTCATGCCGAAGGTTTTGGACAGACTTCCGAGCGTGATGATGTTGTCAGCGGAGTCTGCGAGCCCGGCGACGCTGGCGTGACGCTCTCCGTCGTAGCAGAAGACCTCGTAGGCGTCGTCGCTGATGACGTAGATGCCGCGCTTGGTCAGCTCTCTAGCGATAGTGGCGATCTCTTCGGGGCGGTAAACCGCGCCGGTGGGATTGTTTGGGGATATGATAACCATCGCGCGGGTGCGATCGCTCAGCGCCCGCTCCACGTCTTCCATCCGCATCTGAAACCCGTCTTCCTCGCTGAGCGGCATCTGCTTTACCCTACCTCCGCAGAGTTCGATAGCCATGTGGTGATTGAAGTAGTAGGGCGACGCTATCGCTACCTCGTCGCCGGGCTCCAGAATGGTTGTCATAGCGACCATGAAAGCTTGGTTGGAGCCGGGAGTAACGAGAATCTGCGTGTCTGGGTCGAAGGTGAGACCGTTGAAGTCGCGCAGTTTTCGCGCGAGCGAGTTTCGGAGTTCAGGGATGCCCGCGTCGGGGCCGTATGTGTGGAGTCGTGGGCCGAAACTGTCCAGCGCGTCTCTCACCGCGTCCAGCATTTGTGGCGGGGGGCCGAAGAATGGCACGCTCTGGCCCAGGCTGATGACATCGCGCCCGGCGGAGTTCATCCGGTTCATCTGAGTATTGAGCGCGTCAATCGGCGGCATGGCGACGCTTCGCACTCTATCGGGGATAGTTGTCATATGAGCGGGGTCATCTGATTGTCATCCATTGACGCTGGGCAACATTGTAGCGTGTTGTAGGCCTGGCTGTATAGCGGAATAGGAAACTATGTGTCCAATTTCAAGAAGATGCGGGGACGCAAGCGCGGATAGGAGCGATTAAGGTTATAATGGATTGACTATTATTCTGGGAGATGGACGCCTATGACACTTCAGAGAAGCGCCGACGAGATTGACGCCAGGATGCTGAACGCGCTGGAATGGCGGTGCATAGGCCCGCCGAGAGGAGGACGGGTGGTCGCGGTCGCGGGGGACCCGGTTGACGCGGGAACCTTCTATTTCGGAGCGTGCGCGGGCGGCGTGTGGAAGACGTATGACGGCGGAACCTACTGGGAGAACGTCTCGGACGGATATTTCAGGACGGCGGCGGTGGGCGCGATAGCGGTGTCGGACTCGGACCCGAGCGTGGTTTATGCTGGTATGGGCGAGGCGTGCATACGGCTGGATGTCACTCATGGGGACGGAGTTTACAGATCGAACGACGCGGGACATTCGTGGGTTCATCTAGGGCTGACGGACACCCGGCATATTTCGCGGGTCAGAATTCACCCCACCAACCCGGACATCGTGTACGTAGGCGCGTTGGGGCACGCCTTCGGTCCGAACGACCAACGGGGCATATTCAGGTCTAGGGACGGGGGGAAGAATTGGGAAAACGTGTTGTTCGTGAGCGAGAACGCGGGCGCGGGCGATCTGAGCCTAGATCCAAGCAATCCGCGCCTATTATTCGCGGCGATATGGCAAGTGCGGCGCAACTTCTGGAACCTTGCGAGCGGCGGGCCGGACAGTGGGCTATGGCGAAGCGTGGACGGAGGCGATTCCTGGGACGACGTCTCAGAGAATCCGGGTATGCCGGAAGGGCCGTTCGGTCGTATCGGCGTTGCTATTTCGCCCGCCAAGCCGGGCCGCATATACGCGACGATTGAGGCTCGAGAGCCGGGCGTGTTCAGGTCGGACGACTACGGCGACACGTGGGAGCTTGTGTCCGATGACCGCGACCTCCAGGGACGTCCGTGGTACTATCAGCATATATTCGCGGACCCGCAGGACGCGGACACTGTGTGGGTGCTGAACTATTCAGCATGGAAGTCCGGAGACGGCGGGAAGACATGGGAAGAGGTGAACACTCCGCACGGGGACAACCACGACCTGTGGCTGGATCCGCGAAATCCTCGCAGGATGATAGAAGGGAACGACGGCGGCGCGTGTGTCAGTTACAACGGGGGCGAGACGTTCTCCACGATATACAACCAGATGACAGCGCAGTTCTACCATGTCGCAACCGATACGCAGTTCCCTTATCGCGTTTATGGAACACAACAGGACAACAGCGCGATAAGCGTTCCGTCCCGCTCGCACAAAGGGGCGATTCCGTGGGGCGACTGCTACACGGTCGGAAGCTCGGAGAGCGGCTACATCGTCGTTGACCCAACGAACCCCAACGTGGTCATCTCAGGCGCTATCGGCTCTTCGCCGGGCGGGGGCGGGAATATGCTGCGCTACGACCACTCGACCGGACAGGTCAGAATCATCACGGTGTGGCCTGAGCTGAATACCGGCTACGGGCCGGTTGACGCTCGATACAGGTTCCAGTGGACGTATCCTATACAGTTCTCTCCGCATGACTCCGGGACGCTGTACGCGGCGGGCAACGTCTTGTTTAAATCAACGGACCAGGGCGGGAGCTGGGAAGCTATCAGTCCCGACCTCACCCGAAACGACCCGGACAAGCTCCAGCCGTCCGGCGGGGACATAACCGGGGACGCGTCGGGCGCGGAGACTTATTGCACTATATTCTCGTTCGTCGAATCGCCCCACGAGAAGGGCGTCTTCTGGGCGGGGTCGGACGACGGACTTGTGCATATATCGAGGGACGGCGGCGCGAACTGGGAGAATGTTACGCCCCCGGACCTTGAGGAATGGACGCGGGTGGACATGATTGAAGTGTCGCCCCACGACCCTGCGAGCGCATATATCTCCGCGACGCGGTACAAGTTTGACGACAACAGGCCGTTCCTGTTCAAGACGACGGATTATGGCGCGACATGGAGGTCCATCACCGGCAATCTTCGCGGTTACGACTTCACACGCTGCATCCGCGAGGACACCGAGCGTCCGGGCCTG
This sequence comes from Dehalococcoidia bacterium, assembly GCA_965214185.1. Lineage (GTDB taxonomy): Bacteria > Chloroflexota > Dehalococcoidia > Lucifugimonadales > UBA1123 > VXRN01. Next base: position 24,904 of record CBDCBF010000007.1, read on the forward strand.
CTGTACGTCGGAACGGAGACGGGGATTTACGTGTCGTTCGATGATGGCGAGAACTGGCATTCGATGCGAGGGAATCTGCCGGTTGTTCCGGTGTATGACCTGGCGATCAGGGACGACGACTTGGTGGCGGCGACACATGGGCGCAGTTTCTGGATTCTGGACGGACTGAGCCAGTTGAGACAGGTATCGGGCGAGTTGGCGGATGAGGATATTCGTCCTGATGAAGCCCGCGACGAAGATACGCATGGCCGCGCCTTTCAGAGGACGAGGGGGAAGCGCGTCCAAGGATTACCAGCTTTCGCTGGGCGCGGCAGTGGCGTTCGTGGACACGAAGGGTCCCAACGGCGAGTTCAAGCGCAAACTGCTGGATGCGGGCGCGAGCGCGCCGGGCGGCGTCCGCGTGTGGTACTGGCTGAAAGAGAAGCCGGAATCTGAGGTCACTCTCACGTTCCTGGACGCGGACGGCGCGGAGATCAAGAGCTTTACGAGCGCGAAGCAAGATGACGACGACTCGAACGGCCCGCGCGTCTCCGCCGAGACCGGGATGAACAAGTTCGACTGGAATATGCGCTATCCGGGCGCACGCAAGGTTCCGGGAGACAAGACGACGGACGGGGTGAGACGCGGGCCGTTGGCGCCGCCCGGCGAATATCAGGTCAGATTGAGCGCCGGCGAGCAGTCTCAGACACAGGCTTTCGATATGGTGAAGGACCCGCGTGTGGAGGCGACGCAAGAGGACTTCGACGCGCAGTTCGAGCTTCTGGTCCGCATCCGAGACAAGATTTCGGAGACGCACGACAACATCAACCGGCTGCGGAGCGCGAGGTCGCAGGTGGAAGAGTGGGCGAAGCGGGCCGATGGAACAGGGGCGGAAGAAGCGGTCTCTACGGCGGCGGACTCTCTGAAAGACAAGCTGAACGCGGTAGAGAGCGCGCTAATCCAAACGGGGTACAAGGGAGCTCGAGACAGGCTGCATATGCCCGTCAAGCTGAACGCGAAACTCGCCGGGCTGACGCCGGTGGTGTCGGCGGGGGATTTCAGGCCGCCCCGGCAGGCTTATGAAGTGTTCGCCCATTTCAGCGAACTTCTGGGCGAACAGTTTGGAATTCTGGAAAGTATCCTTGACGAAGACTTGGACGAGTTCCAGAACCTGCTGGCCGAACTGGAAGTGCCGTCCATAGTTCCGAGGGCAGACTGATTAGCGACGATGGAGTACAGAGTAGAGATATTCCGCTTCCCGTAGAACTACATATATAACTCGGCAGATCCGTCCGCCTTCGCAGAAGCCCAGTGGACTGGCAACCGTCCCACAGGCGGTAGGGAAACTTGATAGTGGGCGAGAGGTCAATATCCGTCACGTCTATCCCCTCGGGCCGTCTTCACACGTTCTTTCTGTTTGAACCGAAACTGCCATGTCCTGTACTATTTGGCGTATGGAGACAGTGAAACCATGCTAGAGCGAATGAAAGCGGTAGAAGAGCGGTCCGAAGAATTGGACCGCATGATGGCCGACCCCGAGGTCGCGTCGGATTACAGCCGCATACAGGAACTTGCGAAGGAGCAATCGCAACTTCGTCAGGTTGTCGAGCTTTCGCGCGAATTGCGCGCCATCCAGACTGAGGCGTCCGACCTTCAGGTTATGCTCAGGGAGGAGTCGGACCCCGAGTTCGCCGAACTTGCGCGCGAGGAATTGGATGAACTGGAAACGCGCAGGGAAAAGACCGAGGGCGCCCTGAAACTCGCGCTTATCCCGAAGGACCCCAACGATGCCAAGAACGTCATCGTAGAGATTCGCGCCGGCACGGGCGGAGACGAGGCAGGGCTGTTCGCCGCCGACCTGTACAGGATGTACAACAGGTACGCCCAGCGCCGCAATTGGAAGACGGAGGTGATTGACCTCAACGAGACCGGCATAGGCGCGCTGAAGGAGATAGTCTTCGAGGTAAAGGGCAGGGGAGCCTACTCGCGTCTGAAGCACGAGAGCGGCGTTCACAGGGTGCAGCGCGTGCCGGTCACCGAGTCCAGCGGGCGGATTCACACCTCGGCGGCAACGGTCGCCGTACTGCCGGAGGCCGAAGAGGTTGATGTAAAGGTCAGCGACGACGACCTACAGATAGACGTGTTCCACGCCTCCGGTCACGGCGGTCAGAACGTTCAGAAGGTCGCTACCGCTATCAGGATCACTCACAAGCCGACCGGCATAGTCGCCGTGTGCCAAGACGAGCGCAGCCAGTTCAAGAACAAGGAGAAGGCTATGTCCGTCCTGCGCTCGCGGCTCTACGCGCAGGAAGTTGAGCGACAGCAGCGCGAACGCTCCAATGCGCGCAGGTCTCAGGTCGGCAGCGGCGACAGGTCGGAGCGCGTCAGAACCTACAACTTCCCGCAGAGCAGGATTACTGACCACAGAATCGGGCTGACTGTACATAGCCTCGCCCAGTCTCTGGACGGCGACATAGACAATATAATCGAGGCGCTCCTAGAAGAGGAGCAGACTCAGAAACTGGCTAACGTCCAGTCCTGAGCGCAATCTGACCGCTCGTCCATTCCAATGCGCGCGCGCCGTTCAGACAGACCCCACTCTCTGCGTCAAAGCCTGGATAGCGTCAGAACCATCCTGCGCGAGCGCGGAATATGCGAGTGGAGGATAGAGGCCGATGTCCTTCTCAGGCACGTTGTCGAGCTGGACAGGGCGGACTTTCTGTCCCATGTTTACGCCGGCGAACATCGGCTCACTCGCTCCCAGTCCCGCCTGTTGAGCGCGCTTACCGCCAGAAGACTCGCCGGCGAGCCACTGGCTTACATTGTCGGTCGGCGTGAGTTCTACGGCCTCGAACTGGAAGTGAACGAGAATACGCTGATACCACGCCAGGAGACCGAGCTTATAGTCGAGCTTGCGCTCGAATATCTGGAAAGCATGGTCGAACGGCAGACAACCCCGACGCTGATTGACGTGGGAACAGGGTCGGGCGCGGTGACCCTGGCGGTGGCGACGCGCTCCGAGAGAGTCAACCTCATCGGAGTGGACATCAGTCGGAGCGCGCTGGACGTGTCTATGAGAAACCGGGACCGCCTGCTCCTGAACCGGGTGGACTTCGTTTGCGGGGATCTGTTGACAGCGTTCAGCGGGCCTGTTGACATAATCGTATCCAACCCGCCCTATATACCCAGCGGCGCGCTCCCACTCCTAGCCGTCGAGGTGCGGCGCGAACCGGCCGTCGCTCTGGACGGCGGGATTGACGGCCTGGATCATTTCAGAAGACTCGCGACACAGGCAAATGACAAACTCGCTCAGGGAGGAGTCATGATAGTGGAACTCATGCCTGAGCAGATGGATGTCGCGATGGAACTGGCGCGCCGGACTATGACCGGCGTCGCGGAGGTATACTCCGAGCGAGACCTCGCAGGGAATCGCCGCGCTCTCGTGGCCAAGACGCTCTGAGCGACATCATTGCGACAGTCGGCGGGCTCGGACGATCCCTCAGGATTGCATACCTGACCGACGCTGTTTTCGGCGTCGGTCAGATCAGGTCGGCAGGTCTTGTTTCTACCGGAGGTCGGTCAGCGCTTCGTCCACTGCTTGGCCTTGCGCGCGCGGGCCAGACCGTACTTCTTGCGCTCCTTCTCACGGGCGTCGCGTGTGAGAAGGCCGGCCCTCTTGAGCGGCGCTCGCAGACTGGGGTCCGCTGTCTGGAGCGCCCGCGCGATGCCGTGGCGAAGCGCGCCCGCTTGGCTCACCACGCCGCCGCCTCGTATCTTGGCGACGATTCGGAACTGGCCGTGAGCGCCGGTGACGTCCATTGGCTGGTTGATAAGCTGCTGCCACGAATCCCACGGGAAAACCTCTTCTAGGGGTTTCCCGTTCACTTGGTTTACGCCTGAGTCGGTGTAGAGTCTGACCTGGGCGACGGAGGTCTTTCGCTTTCCAATCGCGTAGTAGTAGTGGCGCTGCTGTTGGATTTGCTGAACCATTTACGCTCCCTTGCCCGCCGATACCTGAGCCTCGTGCGGATGGCTCGTTCCGGTGTATATCTTCAGTCGCTTCAACATCTTTGCGCCCAGAGAGTTCTTGGGCAGCATACCCTTCACAGCCTGCCTTACAACGCGGTCGGGGTTTCTGTCCATCATCTGTTCCATAGTGCGCTCGGTTAATCCGCCATGATAGCCGCTGTGCCGATAGTACATCTTCTGGCTCATCTTGTTGCCGGTCACCTTTATCTTGTCCGCGTTGGTTACGATGACATAGTCGCCGGTGAGCAGATGCGGCACGTATAGCGGGTTGCGCTTGCCGTTCAGGATAGTCGCTATCTCTGACGCGAGTCTTCCAAGCGTCTGGTCCTCGGCGTCCACGACGTGCCATTTTGGATTGAGGTCGGATGCTTTAGTCTCGTATGGTTTTGAACTTGTCGCCATTTTGATCTATTCCTCAAATCGCGGAGGAAAGTCCGCGTACTTCACCGCCACCAAGCACAAGCCTTGCGGCGGCAGCGAGCGAGTCGCCACGGCGTCCTCCGCTCTCGAAATCTGTTTTCTAATATCGTCTATTTTTAACCTTCCGGCGCCCGTGTCAACGAGCGCGCCCACCATCCGCCTAACTTGGCGCGGCAGGAAAGCGTTTCCCTCGACCTCCACGTAGATGAAAGGCTCGTCGGTCTTCAGGTCAATCCTGTAAATCCGGCGTACCGTGCTGGCTTCAGGACGCTCCGGCGGGCCGCCGAAGTTGGCGAAATCGCGCTCGCCCACCATCAGCGAGGCCGCCTCCCGCATCCGGTCCGGATTCAGGGGCGGGCGGGCGCGATGGGATGTGTGTCTCCGCACCGGCGATCTGATCTTCGATACGAACAGTGTGTAGCGGTACAGGCGACTTGTCGCATCTCGTCTCGGATCGAAGTTTGGGCGCGTCCGGTACGCCTCCCTTATGGCTATATCCTGCGGAAGTCGGGCGTTCAGCGCGTTCAGGAACACTCCGGGGGCATAGTTCGCGTCGGTATCGAAAGCTATTACCTGTCCGAGCGCGTGGACGCCCGCGTCCGTACGGCCCGCGGCCTTTATTCTAACCGGCTGGTTGGTGAGGGATTGTATTGCTTTTTCAATCTGCTGCTGTACGGTGGGAGCGTTTTTCTGATACTGAAACCCACTGTATCCCATTCCGTGGTATTCGACGATCATCGCTAAGCGCATCGTCGGTCATTCCTAAGTGGTAGCTTGCGTCGGTTCAGACCAATTCCACCAGCGCCATGTCCGCGGCGTCGCCCTTTCTCTTGCCCAGCTTGTACGAGCGGGTGTAGCCTCCGTCGCGGTCGCCGTAACGTTCCGCCAAATCGTCGAAGACTTTACGCACAGCTTCCTTGTCGGTCAGAAGGGCGGCGGCCTGACGACGGTGGTGCAAACTGCCCTTTTTGCCAAGCGTGATGACTTTCTCGGTCATGCGCCGAGCCTCGAACGCCTTCGCCTCGGTGGTCTTCAAAGTTTCATTGAGAATCAGGTTGGTCGCCATGCCTCTGAGCATCAGCATTCGATGCTGCGTGGGGCGTCCCAGCTTCTTCCCGGAAAGCCGGTGTCTCATTTCATTCAGCTCCCGCTAGTCGCCCGGGGCGACCGCTTCCTTTTCCGCTTGCTGCGCTTCCGGGTCAACCTCCGGGGGCAGCAGATCGTTGTCTCTTAGTTTGTCATACAGTTCGGTGTAGGACTTTTCGCCGAAATTCCTTATGTTCATCAACTCGGACCTGCTCTTGCTGAGCACCTCGCCCACCTTGTTTATGCCCGCGCGCTTCAGGCAGTTGAGGGTGCGGGAGCTTAGGTCCAACTTTTCCACCGGCACATTGTACTGTTCGGCATGGAGTTTGTTGGCGACAAGCGTTACACCTTCAGCGCTGTCTTCCACACCCTGCGGTATGTTGGAGAACAGGAAGAATTGGTTGACCAGGATATTGGACGCGTTTTTGAGAGCGGCGACTGGGGATATGGAGCCGTCGGTCCATACCTGGAGCGCAAGCCGTTCAAAGTCTGTCCGCTGCCCGACACGTGTGCGTTCCACAGTGTAGTTGACCTTCCTGATAGGCGTGAATATCGCGTCTATCGGAAGCACTCCGATGGCGCGTCCGTCTTCCTCGGACGCGTCTTTGTAACCTTTGCCGCGCTCGACGTTCATTTCGAGGGACAGCTTGGCGTCGGAAGAAGCGAGAGTCGCCAGGTGAAGGTCGGGGTTCACCACCTCGAAGTCGGCGGAGGCCATAATGTCCGCCGCGCTGACCTGTCCTTCGCCGGCGACTTCCAGCCGAAGCTTTCCGGGCCGGTCAACTTCCGACCTGAGTCGGATGGCTTTGATGTTCAGCAACATCTCCGTGACCTGTTCCTTGACGTTAGGAATGGTCTGATACTCGTGCTGGACGCCTTCTATCTTTACAGACGTTATCGCGGTTCCCTCCAAGCCGCTGTAAAGTATGCGGCGCATCGGATTGCCGAGTGTGACGCCGTATCCCGGTTCCAGAGGCTCGATGATGAACTCGCCGTACCTATCCTCGTCCACCTCGACCCGTATGGTTGGGTCGCGCGCCGGTTCTTCTTCCTCATAGGGAATCTCCGGCATAAATGTCGTTATGTCATAGACCATGCGCTATTCTCCTTAACGAAGCATCATGGCCGCGATTTGAGGGCGCGGCCGTCCCGGATGCGGCGGGCGTTACTTCGAGTAGAACTCGATAACCAGCCGGGCATCTATGACGGACTCTATTTCGGCTATATCGGGCAGGGAAGCTACCTCGCCGGTCAGGTTCGCCACGTCAAGCCTGAGCCAGGGTGGAACGGGTCTCTTGGGAAGGCCGTCGGTCAGATCCTGTATGAACTGCGGCGGCGACGCGCCATTGGCCCTGACACGCTTCCAGGCTACGACGTCGCCCGGCTCCACCAAGTATGACGGTATGTCCATGCGCCGCCCGTTAACGGTAAAGTGTCCGTGGTTGACTAGCTGCCTTCCCTGTTGTCTGGAATCTGCCATAGACAGCCTGTAAATGACGTTGTCCAATCGGGTTTCCAGTATCTGGAGCAGGTTGTCGCCTGTCACTCCGGGGCGACTGCGCGCCATATCGAAATACTTCCTGAACTGTCGTTCGAGTATCCCATACGTGAAGCGCGCCTTCTGCTTCTCACGCAGCTGCAACGCCCAGTCCGAGGGCCTGCGACGCCGGAGATTTGAATCTCCAGGCGGCCTTCTTCTGCGCTCCACGGCGCACCGGGGCGTATAGCATCGTTCGCCCTTGAGAAAGAGCTTTTCGCCTATGCGCCGGCATTTCCGACAAACTGCGTCCTTATATCTCGCCATCAGCCTTCCTTGTCTCTATTCTTTCTGGCTATGCGCGCGTGATTCCCATTTCTTGGGACAGGCGCGGTATATCGTAATTCTCTTTCCTTATTCTGATGTCGTAATACAGTAGTGTTGTAGCTATGAAAGTCACAGGCGCTATCAGTACCGAAACAATCCTGTTCAGGACTATCCCGACCGCAGAAGTCGAGAAAGCCTGCGCTTCCTCCGATACGGTAGCTTCTCCCAGAACGAAAGACGGTATGGATAGCACGAAAAACAGCCCGATAGCTACGAAGGAGTAAACAAATAGGTGTCCCAGCACTCGCATTTTGGTGTCCCGCAACAGTTGAGAACTGCGTCTGAACGCGCCCTGCGCTCGATATCCTTCGACGATTATAGCCGGCATTATGACGACCAGATAGATGGCGTATATCAGTATAACAACCAGGACCGCGATTACTATTCCCGTTCCTATCAAGATGCTTATTATGGCTTCGGTTTCCGGGGTTGCTGATATTTCGGACGCTTCGGGTATGTTGATAGCCTGCCACATCAGTATCGCGAACAGCGTTCCGAGTATGACAGTGGGAATCGCCGCTGACGATATTCGCCACATAACCCTGACATAGCAGCGTTCCACCGATATATCATCAACCAGATAGTGCTGTCCCACCGCGAATATCACCGCCCCGTACACGAGCATAGAAGCCATGCCGTCTATGACGCCCACGCTCAGGAACGCCCAGTCGCTATCCGGCGCCATTAATCTTAGCGACAGTTCGAGAACGGCTATCGGAACCTGAATTATCGCCACCAGAGCGATTAACTTTCTAAAGCGTCGCCAGTATATGGCGAACGTATCCCCTAGAATGTCCATCAGACTGCGTTCTACAAGTTGTCTGTCCCTCCTTTGTTCGTCTAGCATTCGATCACCACATCGTTAATTGGGTTAGACCCGCCGACGTTTGGGGGGTCTGCATCCGTTATGCGGGATCGGAGTTACGTCCTTGATGGAGGTTACAAGGATGCCCGCGCCCTGTATCGCGCGTATGGCGGCTTCGCGGCCCGAGCCCGGTCCGCGAACGTACACTTCCACTTGGCGAATTCCATGTTCCATCCCCTTGCGCGCGGCGTCCTCTCCGGCGCGCTGGGCGACGAAAGCCGTTGACTTCCTGGAGCCGCGGAAGCCCACGGTTCCCGAACTTCCCCACGCGATTGGATTGCCCTGTGGGTCGGTAATGGTGATTATAGTGTTGTTGAATGTGGACTGAATATACGCTCTGCCCACCGGAATGGACTTGCGCTCTCTGCGTCGCGCTCTTGGTCTTCTTGCCATAACTTGCTAATTCCTTACTTCTTGTTGGTCGTTCGTCCGCGTCCGGCGACCGCCACACGTTTGCTGCGCTTGGCTCTCGCGTTCGTCTTGGTGCGCTGGCCGCGCACGGGCAGATTGCGCCGGTGTCTGAGACCTCGGTACGAGCCTATGTCTATCAGACGCCGAATGTTCATGTTGACTTCGCGTCTGAGGTCGCCCTCGACCATCTTCTCACGGTCTATGATCTCGCGGATGCGGGCAAGCTGCGTATCGGACAAATCTCTCACCTTCGGATTGTCCAAAACACCTGCCTTCCGGCAGACATCCTCGGCTTGGTGAGGACCGATGCCGTATATGCTTCTCAGCGAGATCTCCACCCGCTTGTTGTCAGGAATGTTGACTCCCGATACTATTGCCATAATGTCGCCTCTCTGCCGTTCCTATCCCTGTCGTTGCTTGTGCCTAGGGTTTTCACAGATAATCATCACTCGTCCGTGGCGTCTGATCACCTTACACTTGGCGCATCTAACCTTAACCGATGCCGAAACCTTCATGTCAGCCTCTTCCCAATCGGCCATCCGAAGCCGTGCTATTCCGTTTTGATTTCCTTCGGGCTTACCTAAAGCGATAGGTGATTCTTCCGCGTGTCAGATCGTAGGGGGACAGTTCGACAAGAACCCTATCTCCCGGCAGAACGCGGATGAAGTTCAGCTTGAGTTTGCCCGACACATAGGCTAGAACCTTGTGCTTGTTGGCAAGCTCAACTCTGAAACTGGCGTTAGGGAGGGATTCCGTAACCGTACCCTCGACCTCGATAGCTTCTTTCTGCTTCTTAGCCATTAGATTCCTTTCAGGGCGACCCGTCGCTTAAAGCAGGCGGGTCGTTACTACGGGCCCTTTATCCGTAACAATAACCGTATCTTCAAAATGCGCTGAAAGGCTTCCGTCCGCGGTGGAGACTGTCCAGCCGTCTTCCAAAACCTTCGTCTCAGACGTTCCTATATTCAGCATCGGCTCGATAGCGAGTCCCATTCCTTTGCGGATGAGCGGACCGTTTCCCGCCTTTCCGTAGTTGGGGACCTGAGGTTCCTCGTGCATGGCGTAGCCGATCCCGTGTCCGACGTACTGTTTGACCAGATAATAGCCGAGGCCCTCGGCGTATCTCTGGATCGCGTTCGATATATCTCCGATTCTGCCACCGGCCCGTACCTTAGCTATCCCTCTGTTCAGCGACTCTCTGGTGGCGTCCATGAGACGCTGGCGCTCTTTGCTTATATTGCCCACTCCGATCGAAAACGCGCTGTCCCCGTGGACGCCGCCATATATCGCGCCCACATCCACGCTTAGGATATCGCCGTCCTTCAGCTTTCTCCGCCCCGGTATGCCGTGCACTATCTCGTCGTTTAGCGATACGCATATGGTGGCCGGAAAAGCGTAGGGCATGGACATTCCGGGGTTGTATCCCTTGAACGACGGAACCGCTCCCAGCTTCCTGATTGTGTTCTCCGCCGCCGCGTCCAACTCTCGGGTCTCCATTCCCGGCTCGGCGATCTCTATCATTTTCGCTTTGGCGTGGGCCACTATCTGGCCTGCCTCGACCATCCTGTTCAGGTCGCGGCGCGATTTGATAGTTATTCCATCCGTCCTGCTTCTACGGGCCATATAAAGCGAGTCTCCCATGCGCGCGCCTGACTTTGGCGTTTACAGATGCGCGCTATTGAAAATAGACATTAAGTTTACATAAAAATTCGCGCTTCTAACAAATCAGGCGCTGACCGCGGCCCGGAGGTCTTCCCCCACTGACTCCACCGACTGTTCGCCGTCCACGTCGAAGAGTATCCCCGCGCTCCGATAGTAATCCAGAATAGGCTGCGTCTCCTGATTGTAAATCTCGATGCGACTGGCGACGACTTCGGGCTTGTCGTCATCGCGCTGGTACAGGCTTCCGTCGCACTCGTCGCACTTGCCTTCTACCGAGGGCGGGGAAGTGTTCAGGTTGTATGGAATCTGGCATTCGCCGCAAATAACCCGTCCGCCAAGTCTGCGAACAAGCTCCGCGTCTGATACGCTTATCAGAATAACGCGGTCAATGCCGCCCCGGTCCAGGAGCGCGTCGTCTAGCGCCTGGGCTTGCGCCTGCGTTCTGGGAAAGCCGTCCAGCACGAAACCGGACGAGTGGGCGGGGTCGTTTATCCAATCCATTATCATTTTAATGGTCACATCGTCCGGCACATAGACGCCGCGTTCCATGTACGAGCGCGCCAGCCGGCCGAGTTCGGTATTTCGGCGCTGATGGTTTCTGAACAGGTCGCCCGACGATACGGCGTACACTCCCAGTTTCTCGGCCAGATTTGTCGCCTGCGTCCCTTTTCCGGACCCGGGCGGTCCCATAAGGATTACGTTCAATTCTGTTCTGACTCCGTCTAGCTGCTCTATTGCCTGTTGTCCGTGTCCGCGCGCCGTTCGATTAGCGGATAAAGCCCTCGTAGTTACGCATCAATAGTTGGGCTTCGAGCTGTCTCATAGTGTCCAGCGCGACGCCGACCATTATTAGCAAACTAGTGCTGGAAAGCGTAAGGGCCCTTACGTTGGTAGCCAGAGTAACAAAGTAGGGCAGGATGGCGATGATTCCCAGGAACAGAGCTCCGCCCCAGGTTATTCTTATAATGACGCGGTTCAGGTATTCCTGCGTCGGCCTACCCGGTCTTATTCCGAGTATGAACCCGCCGTTTCTCTGCAAGTTTTCTGCCAAGTTCTGCTGTTGGAATACCACGAGCGTGTAGAAGAACGTGAAAATCACGACCAGAATGAACACCGCAATCCAGTATGGGAAATTGGCGGGGTCGAGCGTATCGGTGAAGAATCTGGCGACCCGGGTAAAGAACGAATCCGACAGAGGATTCTGGAAATAGCTGAATATCGTCGCGGGCAGGATGATTATGCTGAAAGCGAAGATGAGCGGTATCATTCCCGCGCTGTTCACTCGCAGCGGCAGGAACGTGGAACCCGATTGCCTTTGCATCTGGCCGCCCCTGTATATGCTGCGCCCGTACTGGACGGGTATGCGCCGCTGCGCTTCGTTGAACAACACAATCACGTATATGATTCCGAACGCGAACAGGCCCAGCAGCATCAGGTTCGCGGTCGGACCGCTTTCGAGGAATCCTTGGCCTATTATGGTTGGGAAGCCCGCGACTATGCCGCCGAATATGATTAGCGAGATGCCGTTGCCAAGCCCTCGCTCGGAGATTAGCTCACCGAGCCATACTAGGAACATCGTTCCCGCGACCATGGACATAAGCATCGCGGCCGTCCCTATATTAAGGCCGAAATCCACGCCCGGAAGAACGCCGGACTGCCTGAGCAACGTCAGCTGTCCCCATGACTGCAGGAACGCGATAGGCACGGTGGCGTAGTGAGTTATCTGGTTGATGCGCTGGCGTCCATAGTCGCCTTCCTGGGAGAGCGCTTTCAGGCTCGGGACTGCGGGGACGAGTATCTGCATCACGATGGACGCGGTGATATACGGATACACGCCAATCGCGGCCACGCTCAGGTTGGCGAGCGCGCCCCCGCTGAACAGATTCAGAAATCCGAGAAGTTCCTGCTGCTGAAACGCCTGGGACAATGCCTGCGTATCCACGCCCGGAACCGGGACCTGGGCGACGAACCGGAACACGACCAGCATCGCCAGCGTGAACAGTATTCTCGCGCGCAGGTCGGGCACCCGCATCGCGTCTATCATTGATTGTATCAGCTGCGGTCTCGAAGACTGCTGCTGCGCTCTCGCTGCCTGCGCTTGGCGCATTTAGACGGACTCCTTGATGTTCCCGATTGGGGAATTGCGGAACTGATTCGCCGCATTGATATACGATTAATTCACTCTACCTGCCGGACTGACGTCCCCCCAACGCCTTCGATATCCTCAATAACATCCTTGCCGTCAAAACGTCGATGTCAGCGGAGCCGCGCCCACCGCAGACAAACAGCCTGCCACATAAGTTTGATCCGGTTTCATGAAGGCTTGTCGGTTGCTGAATCCCGTTCTCACTTCGGTCTGACGCCACTATTCAGCGCAGGTGAACTCGCATTGCCTGACCGCCGGCATCCACAGTGATTCATTCTATTACCGTCGCCATGCCGCCCGCGGACTCGATCTTCTCTCGCGCGGACGCCGAAAAGCGCTGCGCGGAGATGCTTATAGCTACGTCTATCTCTCCTCTGCCAAGAATCTTGACAGGGTCTTTGAGGTTTTTGACAAACCCGACCTGCGCCAGCAGTTCGGGCGTAACCTCGCTGTCCGGCGGGAACATGGATAGCTGATCGACATTGACTATGCTGTATTCCTGCCGGAATATGTTGTTGAATCCGCGTATGCTCGGAAGGCGCTTTAGCAGTGACAGCTGCCCGCCCTGGAACTTGGTCATTAGGCCTTTGCCGCTCCGCGACTTCTGTCCTTTGAGGCCTCGACCCGCGTAGGTTCCCGAACCGCTGCCGTCGCCACGGCCAACACGCTTTCTGTTCTTTCTGTTCCCTTTCGGGGATTTCATAAGATGCTGCTGCATTTTGATATTGTCGCCCTGTTATGAAGCTATGCGTTGCGGGTTGGTTACGGTCTGTCTTTGGTTGTCGGCGCCCTATTAAGGCATCAGTCCGAATCGTCGGACTCGACCGGCTTGACATCCACCAGATGACGAACCTTATGAACCACGCCCATAATGGAAGGCGTGTCTTCATGTTCCACTGTCTGGTTCAGACGTCTCAGCCCTAGGCCTTCGATAGCCCGTTTTTGCGAGCTTTCATAGCCTATCGCGCTCTTTTTCCATGTTATCGCTATTTTCGCCATGTTGTCCGATCTCTTATGAAGTTTCTTGGTGGGGCTGGGCCGCCGCGGCCTCTCTTTCGGCCTGTCGCGCCGCCCGACGTTCGGCTTGTATCCTTTGTCGTTCCTTGACTTCCTCTATTGTCTGCCGCCGCTTGGCGAATTCCTCCTGAGGGAGTCTCAGCTTTTTCAGACCTTCGAAAGTCGCTTTGACCACGTTTACCGGATTATTGCTGCGTCTTGACTTGGTCAGGATGTCTCGGACGCCCGCCAGTTCCACTACCGCGCGCACCGAACCGCCCGCTATGACACCCGTGCCGGGAGCGGCGGGCTTCAGCATTACCTGTGATCCGCCGTATTTCGACACTATTTCGTGCGGAATGGTCGAGCCGCTGAGAGGGACGGTTATCATATTGGCTTTCGCCTTGACGGCGCCCTTTCTTACGGCGTCCGGAACGGCGTCCGCCTTGCCCATGCCTATGCCGACGTGTCCCTCTCCGTCTCCGACGACCACGACTGCGTTGAACCTGAGATGCCGACCGCCCTTAACGACTTTGGCGACACGGGATATTCTGACGACCCTTTCGACAAGGGGCATCTCCTCCGAATCTTCTTGTCCCTGCTGTCGCGGGAAATTCGTAGTCATCAGAAAATCAGTCCTCCCTCTCGCGCGGCGTCAGCCAGCGCTTTTGCCCTGCCGTGATATTTGAAGCCGCCCCGGTCGAAAACCACGCTCTTTATGCCCTTGCGCGCTGCGCGCTCGGCGACCAGGTTACCTACCAGCGCGGCTACTTCGGACTTGGGCGCGCCGCCGTTCACTCGCGCTTTCACTTCGGGCTCCAAGCTTGACGCCATCGCCAGCGTGTGGCCGCGTGTATCGTCTATGACTTGGACGTAGATGTTTTTCAGGCTGCGGAACACCGCCATCCGCGGACGTTCCGGACTTCCAAACACCTTCCGTCGGACTCGTTTATGGCGAACCTGACGGCGAGTCATTCGCACTCTTGCCTTTGCCACCCTATACTCTCCTGGCGCTCTTGCCGGGCTTGAGACGCACAATCTCGTTGGAGTACCTGATTCCCTTGCCCGTATATATATTGGGCGGGCGAACCTTTCTTATCTCAGCCGCCATCTGCCCGACCGCTTGTTTGTCTATTCCGCCAACCCGGATTCGGTTGTTGCCCTCGACCATGAGGGTTATGCCATCCGGGGGCTGTATAGCAACCTGGTGGCTGAGCATCACGCTCAGGGTTATGCCTTTGCCGTTCTGCGCCACCCGGTATCCAACACCCACAAGGTCGAGAATTTTCTCGAACCCGTCGCTGGCGCCGGTCACCATATTGTTTATGAGGCTGCGGGTCAGACCGTGCAACGCCTTGTGTTCGTTGGAGTCGCTGGGTCTGGAAACGACTACAGCGCCGTTTTCTCTTGCCAGCGACATATCGGGGTGAAAACTTTGTGTAAGCTCACCGCGCGGACCTTTGACGGTAACCCGCTGTCCGCTGATCTGCACGTCCACTCCCGCGGGGAGCGAAACGGGCTGATTTCCTATCCTGGACATCCTAATCTCCTTACCAGACGTAACACAGAAGCTCGCCGCCAACTCCTAGACGCCACGCCTGACGGCCGGTCATCACGCCCTGCGATGTGGACAGCATCGCCACGCCGAGTCCGCCGTAGTATCTGGGGATCTCGCCCTTGCCGACATATACGCGCAGGCCCGGTTTGCTGACTCTCTTGAGCCCCATAATCGAGGGCTCGCTCCGGCTTCTGTAATGTAGCCTGATTCTGATAGTCGCCTGGGGCGTGCCGTGCCTGACCACGTCGTAGCTTTCTACAAAGCCCTCCTCGGTCAGGATTCTTGCCATCTCGCTCTTTACCTTCGAGGCCGGGATATTCACCGTCTCGTGCCGCGCGTTTACCGCGTTGCGAATGCGCGTGAGCATATCCGCTATTGGATCTGTTACTGGCATACCTTTCTGTCCCTCTACCAACTGGCCTTGCGAACCCCAGGCAACAGGCCCTTCAGAGCCATCTCCCTGAACGATATGCGCGACAAGCCGAAGTGTCTGATGTAGCCGCGCGGTCTTCCTGTGGCCGAATCCCGGTTTCGGACCCGGTTCGGATTCGAGTCTCGCGGCAGGCGCGCTAGCGCGCGCCGCGCCTCCATACGTTCTTCTTGGGGCAGATTCACGTTGTTGGCGATGGACTTCAGTTCAGCCCTTACCTCGGCGTACTGCGCGACCATCCTTATGCGACGTTCGTTCTTGGCTATCGCGGATTTCTTGGCCACTGTGTCTTCTCCATAAAAATATACGTCTGTCGTTACAATCAGGCCCGGTTCGCTCAGAACGCTCTCTGACTCTGGCCCGGTCTGGCGAACGGCATCCCCATCAACTCCAGCAGGCGAAGGCCCTCCGAATCGTTTGGCGCGGTATTGACGATGACTATCTGCAAACCGCGCATACGGTCAACGGAGTTGTAATCAATTTCAGGGAACATGACCTGCTCTCTTAGTCCGAGCGAGTAGTTGCCGCGCCCGTCGAAAGAGTTTCTGGATACGCCCTGGAAGTCCCTGATTCTGGGAAGAGCCGAGCTAACTAGGCGGTCATAGAATTCGTACATCCGCCTGCCCCTGAGGGTTACGCTCAGCCCGATCGGCATGCCGTCGCGTATTTTGAACTGCGCGATAGACCTCTTCGCCCGCGTCACCATCGGCTTCTGGCCGCTGATGGCGGTCAGGTCTGAGGTGGCCGCTTCCATCGCGCGCGCGTTCTGGAGAGCCTCCCCCATGCCGATATTGAGAACGATCTTCTCCAGCCTCGGTATCTGCATAGGACTCGTATATCCGAACTCCTGCATCATCTGCGGGCCGATTTCGTGCCTAAGCCGTTCTAGTAGGCGTGGAAGCGGCCTGGGAGTGAACTGTCCGTTGCCGGACCCGTTGGATTGACGCTCTTGCTGTGTCATTCGATCACTTCACCGGATTTCTTGAAAATTCTGGCCTTCGTCCCGTCCGCCAAAAATCGGTGTCCGATTCTCCCCGACATATCCGACTGCTCGTCGTAATACGCTAGGTTCGATATAGGCGTAGCCATCTCTTTCTGTATGATTCCACCCTGTCGGAAAGCTCCGGTGGGCTTCTGATGGCGGGTTACTACATTGATTCCCTCGACTGTCGCCTTGTTGCGCTTTCTGTCAACGCTTATGACACGACCGCGCTTTCCCCTGTCGCGCCCCTTGGTGACAATCACCATGTCATTGGTGCGGATCCGCATCTAAAGCACCTCCGGGGCCAGAGACACAATTCGCATGAAGTTCTTGTCTCTCAGTTCGCGCGCCACCGGCCCGAATATCCGTGTGCCTCTCGGCATACGGTCTTCGTTAACGATCACCGCCGCGTTGTCGTCGAACTTTATGTGAGAGCCGTCCGCTCTTCTGGTCGAATGTTTGGTGCGTACGACGACAGCCCTTACGACATCGCCCTTTCGCACCTGCGCGGCCGGAGCCGACTCCTTCACGGAAGCGACTATAATGTCGCCCACGTGCGCGTATTGCCTTCCGCTGCCTCCCGGGACGCCAATACAGCTGATAGTCTTGGCGCCCGAATTATCCG
Organism: Dehalococcoidia bacterium; assembly: GCA_965214185.1. Taxonomy (GTDB): domain Bacteria; phylum Chloroflexota; class Dehalococcoidia; order Lucifugimonadales; family UBA1123; genus VXRN01. Next base: position 41,957 of record CBDCBF010000007.1, read on the forward strand.
TCACCTTAAGCCTTGTATATATCTGGATCATATCGCGCCACTTCAACTTTCGTCTGATTCAGAACTCTCGCCCCTAGCGGAAGCCATGGAAGACAGCACATCTTCGTCCACCGCGATGTCTTCCGGCTGAACGTCGGCTATCTCCATAGTGGAGAGTATGTCGGTGACTTTCCACCGTTTGGTCTTGGAGTACGGACGCGATTCGATGATTCTCACAGTGTCCCCAAGCGAACAGCGATTTTCCGCATCGTGAGCGTACAGTCTGGTCTGACGGCGAACCGCCTTTTTGTATATCGGATGGGGACGGCTCCATTCGTAAACGACCACAACCGTCTTGTCCATCTTGTCGCTGACCACGCGGCCCACGCGAACCTTTCTTCTGTTATAACTCATTCCACCACGCTCTCGAGTTCGCGCTCCCGCATCACCGTGAGTATCTGCGCGACACGCTTTTTCGTTCTTTTCACTTCATTCACGTCCGATAGCTGCATAGTCGTGACGCGAAAGCGGAGATTCATAAGCTCGCGCCTCGTGTCGTACAACTCTGCGGCCAAGTCCTGGTCCGCCATTCCTCTGAGATCATCTACCGGCATGGCAAAGCCTCGTCTCCAGTCTTCACTCTATTCGCGCTAAAATCTGTGTCGAGTAACTATCTTCGTGCCCATCGGCAACTTGGATGAGGCGAGTTTCAGCGCCTCTCTCGCCGTCTCCTCCTGCACGCCCGCTATCTCGAAAAGCACTCGGCCCGGCTTGACCACCGCTACCCAGTGGTCAACCACGCCCTTGCCGCTGCCCATTCTGGTCTCCGCGGCGCGGGCGGTCACGCTCTTGTCCGGAAAAACCCGAATCCACAGCTTGCCGCCACGTCGGGCGTAGCGTGTCATTGCCCGGCGCGCGGCCTCAATCTGTCGGGAACTCACCCATGCCGATTCGGTAGCCTTCAGTCCGAACTCGCCGAAGCTGACGCGACTGCCGGCCACCGATACGCCTTTGCGCCGGCCACGGTGCATATTCCGAAATTTAACTCTGTTGGGTTGAAGCATTGTCTCCCGCCTCTTGCGTCGCCACCGCCGTCTGGGCGGCAGGTTCAGGGTTTGCGGTCAGTGTGACTTCAATCGGGGATATTTCTTCCTCTTCCGCCGCAGGTTCCGGAGCGGCCTCGGGAAGAATGTCCCCCTTGTATATCCATACCTTCACGCCTATGCGCCCGAATTCAGTCGCCGCTTCGGCCAGCCCATAGTCAATATCCGCCCTTAGCGTATGCAGCGGAACACGGCCGTCCATCGCCTTCTCGGACCTTGCTATGTCCGCTCCGCCCAGTCTGCCGGAACATATAATTTTGACACCCTCGGCTCCGGCCTGCATGGTGCGCGTGAGCGTCTGCCGGATTGCCCGCCTGAACGCGATTCTGCGCTCCAGCTGGTCGGCTACGTTGCGGGCCACCAAGTACGCGTCCAGTTCCGGCTGACGTATCTCCTGGACGTTCAGCCTAGCCCGCCGACTGATGAGGCCCACAATGTTTTTCCGCAATTCCTCGACCCGTTGGCCTCCGCGCCCGATGACGATTCCCGGACGCGCCGTGTGTATCGTTATCGTCACATCGTTATTGCTGCGCTCAATGTCAACCCGCGAAATGCCGGCGTCCGGATAATTGTCGGAAATAAGTCGGCGTATCTGGAGGTCTTCGAACACCAGGTTTCGATAGTCCTCCTGCTTATAGGCGAACCAGCGCGCGTGCCAATCCTTGACTATCCCTAGTCGGAATCCTATCGGGTGAGTTTTCTGGCCCAAGCTATAGCTCCTCAATCTCGTCCACGACCACCGTAATGTGGCTGCTACGCTTCAATATTCTGGAGGCGCGTCCTCGCGCCCTGGCGCGGAACCTTTTGAGGGTAGGCGCCTCGTTCGCGTATATCTCCGTTATTATCAGGTCCGAAGGCCGCGCGAATATTTCGTTCTCAGCGTTGGCCGTCGCAGACTTGATTACCTTCGCCACGTGCGAAGCCGCGGGCGATGGCAGGAACGCCAGCATATCCAGCGCATCCTCGACGTTCTTGCCGCGCACCAAGTTCACGATGGGCAGCATCTTCTTCACGGAGACGCCCGTATTTTTGGCTGTTGCGCTGATAGGCATTTCGCTCCCTTATCTCACTGACGAGGCGCGTTCTGATTTCGACGAGTGGCCTCGGAATGTACGGGTTGGCGCGAACTCGCCCAGCTTATGCCCCACCATGTTCTCAGTGATGAACATGGGTACGTGACGCCTGCCGTCGTGCACCGCTATCGTCAGACCTAGCATATCCGGCATGATGGTTGAAGCCCTCGACCAAGTGCGGATTATCTGCTGCGAATTGCTTCGCCTAGCAGCCTCAACCTTCTTGGCCAGTTTTTCCTGTACGAACGGCCCCTTCTTGATAGACCTTGACATCTTCGGTTCCTCGCTGAATTGCAGGCGGCCCGGCTTGCGCGCTCCGAGCCGCGCAAGATTCTATCTGTTATATCTTCGGCGCACGATGAACCTGTCGGTGCGCTTGTTCTTTCGCGTTCTGTATCCAAGCGCGGGCTTGCCCCAAGGAGTCTTCGGACTCGGCATCCCGATGGGCGAGCGACCCTCGCCGCCTCCATGCGGATGGTCTCTGGGAGACATAACCACACCCCTGACCTCGGGGCGCCGGCCCAGATGTCGTTTGCGGCCTGCTTTGCCCAGCTTGGTATTCTTATGGTCGAGCGCGCTCAGCTGGCCGACAGTCGCCATGCAGTCGCTCAAAACGTTCCGCATCTCGCCCGACGGAAGCCTCAAAAGGGTGTATCTGCCCTCTTTTGCCAGCACCTGCGCGCTGGTTCCCGCGCCACGCACTATCTGGCCGCCCTGTCCTATGTGCAGTTCCACGTTGTGAACCTGCGTGCCGGCCGGTATGGCCCTCAGCGGCAGCGCGTTGCCGGTCCTTATCTCGGCGCGCTCGCCCGCCTCGACCGTATCCCCGACTTCTAGACCGTTCGGAGCGAGAATATAGCGCCAGTCCCCATCCGGATACTTGATTAGCGCGATGCGGGACGAACGATTGGGATCGTACTCGATAGAGACGACTTCTCCCGGTATGTTCGGTTTGTTTCGCTTGAAGTCAATCATCCGGTAGCGCCGTTTGTGTCCGCCGCCCCGGTGGCGCACCGTAAGGCGTCCTTGGTGGTTCCTGCCGGAACGCTTCTTCAGCGGCTTTAGCAGAGACTTCTTGGGCTTGGACGTGGTGATGTCGTCAGTGGTCTGACGTATCTGGCCGCGCTGGCCCGGCGTCATTGGCTTGAGTACTTTAAGAGGCATATCTACACGCCCTCGAATATGGTTATAGAGTTGCCGGGGGCAAGCTGGACAATCGCCTTCTTCCAACTCTTGGCAGTGGTGAAGCGAGGTCCCATCCGCTTTCGCTTGCCCTTCACCATCATAGTGTTCACCTTAAGCACCTCAACATTGAAAGCCTCTTCGACCGCCTCTTTGACTTGGTGCTTAGTGGCCGAAACGGCCACCTCGAATGTGTAACGTCCGCTGTCCTGCAAAAACGTACTACTCTCGGTTACGACCGGACGCCGGATTATCTCAAAGGGATGCAAGTCCATTGTCTAATCCTCCATCCCATCGGGAGCCTCGTCCCGTTTTCGCTTGAACCTGCCTCCCCATATCGCTTCCGCGTTCCTCACGGCCTGTTCGGTCATTATCACCGTGCGATGATTCAGCAGGTCAATTGTGTTCAGCGTGTGGCTCGGTCCCATCTTGAGACGCGGAATGTTTCGCGCCGCCCGCAGGACCTGAGGTCCCGCGCCGTCCGCCACCAGCAGAACCGACGGACCCGCTCTCAGATTGTCTAGAGCGCTAGCCACCGCCTTTGTCTTGGGTTGAGGAATATCAAAATTCTCCACCACGACCAGACTGCCTTCTCGCGCTTTGCCCGAAAGCGCGCTGATAAGCGCGCGCCTACGCATCTGTTTGGGAGTGCGATGCCGGTAACTTCTGGGGCTCGGCCCAAAGGTCACGCCCCCGCCTTTCCATATGGGCGAGCGGATAGATCCCTGTCTCGAACGGCCAGTGTACTTCTGCGGCCTTGGCTTCGCGCCTCCGCCCGACACCTCCGCCCGTGTCTTCGTCTTGGCAGTGCCCTGACGCCGGTTGGCTAACTGCCCTACAAGCGTTTGATGAATCAGCGCTTCGTTCAGCTTCGCGCCGAACACATCGTCCCTGACTTCAATGCTGCCGGTTACTTCACCGCCTATATTCCGTAGTTCCAATTCCACTTTGATACTCTCGCTTCGAGTGTTTTGACGTCATTCCCGCGTAAGCAATAATCTTGGGATGGGCCCGCGGGTCGGATATCCATCCCCTTACAACCACTTAAATTCGATGGGAAAACTATCTAACTACCTTAGTTTGCGTTTCCTGCTCCCCGACCGCTTTACCAGCACAATCGAGTTCCGAGACCCCGGCACGGCTCCCTTTACGAACAATAGATTGCGTTCCACGTCCGCCTCCACAACCTCAAGCTTTCGCACCGTCACACGCTGGTTTCCCATGTGTCCGGCCATGCGCAGGCCTTTGATGACCTTGCCCGGCGTGCTGCCCGCGCCTACTGAGCCGGGAGCGCGATGCCTGTCCGACTGCCCGTGCGTCTTCGGGCCGCCGCGAAAGTTATACCGCTTGACGCCACCCTGAAAGCCGCGCCCCTTCGAGTATGCCGTCGCGTCAATCAGCTCGCCCGCATTGAACAGGCTCACGTCAATCTCCTGGCCCAGCTCCACCTCAGAGGCGTCATCCACGCCGAATTCTCGAAGAAAGCGAAAGTTTTTGCCCGCGTTCTTCAGATGACCGGCGCGAGGCTTGTTCAACGCTTTCGCAGTTTCATATCCGAGCTGGATCCCAACGTAGCCGTCAGTCTCTTCCGTTTTGACTTGGGTAACCGTGCAGGGGCCGGCCTGGATAACTGTGACCGCGTCAGACCTGCCATCCTCTCGGAACATCTGGGTTGTCCCTATTTTCTTTCCAATAATTCCGTGTACTGGCATCTCGATTCTTGCAGTTCCTAAATAGATTTCGGGGCTGTCCCCGTCTAAAGTTTGATCTGAATATCCACACCGGCCGGAACGTTCAGTCGGGTGAGCTGATCTATCGTCTTTGAGGTAGGCTGCAGAATCTCTATCAGACGATTATGCGTCCTTATCTCGAAGTGTTCTCTGGAGTCTTTGTCTATATGCGGAGACCTGATGACGCAGAACCGCTTTTTAGACGTCGGAAGCGGAACCGGCCCCGAAACCCTCGCTCCGGTGCGCTCCGCCGCTTCCACAATCTGACTCGCGGACTGGTCTAGTATCCGATGCTCAAAGGCTTTCAGAATAATGCGAATCTTCTGTTGACTGTCCGTTACCATCATTCACTCAACTAACTAGCATTGAATTTTACTCACAACTAAAAGAGGTCCGGCCTGAGGCGTCCGGACCCTAAAGAGTTTCCACCAGCTCCTTCGGAGCTTCGACGTAATTGTCGAATTCCATCGTATAGCTGGCTCGACCTTGCGTCAGCGACCTTAGGGCGTTGGCGTATCCGAAGCTCTCCGCCAGCGGAATGATGGCTCGCGCGGACTGGATATCCCCCTCGCCCTCGATGTTCGTGATCTGCGCGCGCCTGCGGCCGAGGTCGCCAAGAACGTCGCCCAAGAACTCACCTGGGGTAACCACTTCCAGCTTCATCACGGGCTCTAGTATAACCGGCTTGCCCCGCGACACCAAAGATTTCGCTGCCATCGAACCCGCTATCTGGAAGCTCATCTTGGACGAGTCAACCTCGTGATAGCTTCCGTCAACCAGAGTCATCTTCGCGTCAACTACCGGGAAACCGGACAACGGGCCCGTCTTGAGGGCCTCGCGGGCGCCCTCCTCCACCGATGATATGAACTCCTGCGGAATCGCGCCTCCGGTTATTTTGCTCTCGAACTGGATGCCTCCCCCTCTTTCAAGCGGTTCTATATCCATCCATACGTGACCGTACTGGCCGTGTCCGCCCGTCTGCCTCACAAATCGGCCCTCTGCCCGCGCGTCCGAACTCACTGTCTCACGGTACGACACCCTCGGCCGACCGACATTCGCCTCGACGCTGAATTCGCGCCGGATCCTGTCCACGATAATATCCAAGTGCAACTCACCCATGCCCGATATGAGCGTCTGCCCCGTCTCACCGTCATAGTTGACCTTGAACGTCGGATCCTCGTCCGACATACTCACTAGCGAATCCGACAGCCTGTCCTGATCCCCTCTCGACTTCGGCTCTATCGCCACCGACACTACGGGATCTGGGAACGTAATCATCTCCAGAACCACCGCGTCGTCCTGGCTGCCGCAGATAGTGTCTCCGGTGGTCGTGGATTTCAGTCCAACCGCCGCCACTATTTGCCCTGCGGCAACCTCGCGTATTTCCTCACGCCGGTTGGCGTGCATCTGCACCAACCTGCCTAGTCGCTCCCTGCGCCCCTTAGTCGCGTTGAACACCATAGAGCCGCTCTCAGCGCTGCCTGAATACACGCGGAAGTACACTAGCCTTCCTATATATGGGTCGGAGACCGTCTTGAACGCAAGCGCGGCGAACCCCGAATCAGGGTCTGCGGGATGCCTGTTGGTGGGCTCTCCGGCGCCGTAGGAGTGGCCTTCAGTGGGGGGAACGTCGAGGGGGGAGGGGAGGTAGTCGCCGATTGCGTCGAGAAGAGGCTGGATGCCTCGATGCCTGAGCGCGGTGCCGCAAAGCACAGGCACTATCTTGTAATCAAGCGTAGCTTTGCGAAGCGCGCTCTTGATCTCATCCTTGGTTATCTCATCGTCTTCCAGATATTTGATGATAAGGTCGTCATCCGTCTCAGCCACCTTCTCCACCAACGCCATGCGGTAGTTCCTGAACTCCTCTATCATCTCTTCGGGAACCGGACCTTCACGCGGAATCACGGGACCTTCTTCATCGTAGAAGATGGCTTTTTCATCCACAAGGTCAATGACGCCTCGGAAATCGTCCTCCTCGCCGATGGGTATTTGTATCGCCACCGGATTGGTGTCTAGACGGTGCGCGATTGAGTCTATCGCCCTAAAAAAACTTGCCCCCACTCTGTCCATCTTGTTTATGAAGCAAATGCGGGGGACGTTGTACTTGTCTGCCTGGCGCCATACGGTCTCGGATTGCGGCTGAACTCCCGCCACAGCGTCAAACACAACAACGCCTCCGTCTAGTATTCGGAGGCTTCTTTCGACCTCTGCGGTGAAGTCAACGTGGCCGGGGGTGTCTATGATGTTAATGGCGTACTGCTTCCATGAACAGGTGGTCGCCGCGGAGGTAATCGTAATCCCTCGCTCTCGCTCCTGCGCCATCCAGTCCATAGCCGTCGTGCCTTCGTCAACGCCGCCTATCTTGTATATCCTGCCGGCGAAGTACAGCACACGCTCGGTGACCGTGGTCTTGCCCGCGTCAATGTGCGCTATAAACCCGATATTGCGGGTGTTCTCTAATACTCCGTTCTTCATGTCGTCCTTCGATGCAACAGCGCGGATAACGCTTGCTCATCAACCGCAGTAGGGGCGGGATCGGAACCCGCCCCTACTGCGGCGTATTGCCATAATTTTGTCTCGCCGGCTAAAACCGGCATCTTATTCTGCCAGATTTTCGCCGCCCAAAGAAAGAGCGAATTTCTGACAGGCTACCAGCGATAATGCGCGAACGCCCGGTTAGCCTCAGCCATGCGGTACAGGTCCTCTCGACGTTTTACCGCCGTACCCTGACCTCGCGCCGCCTCCGCCAGTTCCGCCGACAGACGCTGCGCCATCGGCCTCCCCTTCCTCGCCCGAGACGCCTGCACTATCCAGCGCATCGCCAGCGCCAGCCTTCGCTCAGGACGAACCTCAGCCGGCACTTGGTACGTCGCCCCTCCCACTCGCCGGGATCTGACCTCGACCATAGGAGTCGCATTGCGTATGGCCTGCTCGAAAACATCTAGCTCCGGCCGCCTCACCTCTCGCGACGCCAATTCCAGCGCCTCATAGACAATGCGTTGAGCCACTGTCTTCTTGCCGTTCAGCATAACGTAGTTTATGAAATGCGCCAGTTCCACGTTGTGGTACTTCGGGTCCGGTATTATCTTGCGTTTTTCCGCTCGCCGTCTTCGAGCCATGCCAGTTCCTTGCCGCTACTGATGTCTATTTGTCCGAACCTCGCCGGAACGCCATCCGCTATACACTCTAGCGGACCCCGGGATCCCGCTTCGCGCCATACTTGCTTCGTCCGCGCTTCCGATCCTCGACCCCTTCGGTGTCCAAAGTCCCGCGAACCACGTGATAGCGAACCCCCGGTAGATCTTTTACCCTGCCGCCCCTGATGAGAACCACCGAGTGTTCCTGCAGATTATGCCCTTCGCCCGGGATGTAGGCCGTGACCTCCATCTGGTTGGTCAGCCGAACCCTCGCCACTTTCCGCAGCGCCGAATTGGGCTTCTTCGGAGTCTGCGTTCTCACCTGCACGCAAACCCCCCTTTTCTGAGGGGAGCCTGAGCCTCTGCGAACGCGATTTTTCAGCGAGTTGAAAGAATATCGGAGCGCCGGAGCCTTCTCCTTCTTACCCTTCGAACGTCGGGGTTTTCTCACCAGTTGATTCACTGTGGGCATTACAAATCCTTACAAATCTATCGGGAATTTGGTTCGCAAAGCATACGCGCCACCATAAATAGGCGACGATTAGCAATGATAGCGATCTGCAACTCGCCTGTCAAATTCTAAAACTTGAAATTGAATTGAAATCAACCTGTCAACTGGAAGTTGAATCGCTAACTACCCAAGCCTCTCGCCGTGATACACGTGATACAATCCATCCAAATGACTCAGACCCGGCGCATAGTCTCAGGAAACGTCCAGGATGAAGACCGCTTGGACACTAGCCTACGTCCTCGCAGGCTTCAGGACTATGTGGGTCAGGAACTTCTCAAGTCCAACCTTGAAATCGCGACCAAGGCCGCCCGACAGCGCGGCGAGCCTCTGGATCATACCCTTCTCTACGGCCCGCCCGGACTGGGCAAAACCACCCTTGCCAATATCCTCGCCACCGAGATGGGTGTCCGAATCAAGACGACCTCAGGTCCGGCCATTGAACGCCCGGGCGATATGGTCGCCATTCTCACACAGCTTCGCGAGGATGATATCCTCTTCATAGACGAGATACACCGGCTCAGCCGCGTCGTCGAGGAGGTGCTCTACCCGGCGATGGAAGACGGCTTCGTTTCCTGGGTGATTGACAAGGGTCTCAAAGCCCGGAGCATGAATCTGACCCTCAAGCCTTTCACGCTTGTCGGCGCGACCACAAGGTTCGGAATGGTCAGCGCCCCCCTCCGCGACCGTTTCGGCTCCGTACACCGCCTCGACTTCTACGACCCTGACGCTATGAGAACCATAGTCGCCCGCTCGGCCCGCATTATGCAAATCGAGGCCACAGACACAGGCGTTGTCGAGATAGCCCGACGCTCGCGCGGCACTCCCCGCGTTTCCAACAGGCTTCTGCGCCGAGTCAGAGACTTCGCTCAGATCATGGCGGACAATGTGATAACCGCGCAGGTCGCTCAGGAGGCCCTGGCCCGGCTCCAAGTTGACGAGCTCGGACTCGACGATACCGACCGTCGCGTTCTCATCTCTATAATAGACAAATTCGACGGCGGCCCGGTGGGTCTCGATACTCTTGCCGCCTCCATCAGCGAAGACGCCGACACCATAGAAGGTGTTTACGAACCCTACCTCCTCCAGCTCGGCTTCCTTGACCGCACTCAGCGTGGACGCGTGGCCACCCGCAGAGCCTACCGACACCTTGGCCGCGACTATACTCCCGACCCCGGCCAGCCGTCCCTATTCTAGCGGGTTCGCCAAAGCTCAATGCGCGTAAGTTTCCATGACATCGCAGAACAAGTAGTCGTAGTTCTGGCTCGCGCCGCCCTCAGCCTCTTTTTGTCCATCATACTCGGTGTCGGCCTGTACATTATTATGATTGTCCCCTTGGTCCACTCCATATGGAAAGTGGAAGAGATCAACTTCGCGTTGGTGGCTGTCCTAACAATCGGATTCGGCGCGAGCGTCGGCAGTTTTCTCGCCTGGCTCGACCGCGACCTTCGTCTTTCCTCGACGCTGCTCGTGTTATTTCTAACAGTCGCTTTTTCCACGATCGGCGCGTGGATAGGCCTTTACGAGAGCAGAGACTCATTTAAGCTGGTCGGCGAGACCGGAAGCCCGGCTCTTACCGGAATCACAGCCGGCGCCATTGTCGGCGGCAACATCGTCAACCTGCTGTTTTGGATACTCAAAATCGTACGCAGACCGCGCTTATAGCGTCCGGGCCAAGCTGCGGCCTAAAGCTGCCTCAACCTGGGATCGAATCGGTCCCGCATCCAGTCGCCCAGGAAATTCAGCGACATCACTACCAGAAAGATCGCCAGTCCCGGGAAGAAGGTGCTCCACCAAGCTGTGGTTACATAAGATCGCCCTTCAGATACTATTAACCCCCAAGCCGGCGTAGGGGCGGGTATGCCCGCGCCGATGAAGCTCAGCGTGGCCTCGGTGAGGATCAACTGTCCCACTCTCAGGGTGGTTATGACGATTATCGTATTTGTAACCCCCGGAACAATGTGGCGCATTATCACTCTGGTAGTGGACGCGCCCGCGACCTTAGCCAGCGAGACGTAATCCCGCTCTTTCAGCGACAATACCTCTGCCCTGACAAACCGCACGAACGATGGCCATGTGAAGAAGGCGAGTAGGCCCATCACCAGAATCAGGCTGGCTTCTAGAACAATCACCGCGACCAACGCTATCAGCACGAACGGCAGAGAGAGAAACACATCTACCATCCGCATTATGAGCTCGTCTAAGAGACCGCCCACATATCCCGCCGTCAATCCCAGGGTCGAACCTATAATTACACCGGTGGTTAGAGATACCGCCAGCACTTGGAGGGATATGCGCGCTCCGTGAATAATTCGGCTCAGAACATCTCTCCCAACATGGTCCGCCCCCAGCAGCCGCGAGGTATCAGGGAATTCCGGCCGCTCGTTCCAGTACTCCGTGTACCAGAAAGGGGGAGCGTTCCTGAGAGCGAGTTCCTGCTTGAGAGGGTCCTCTGGCGACAAAATGGGCGCGAAAAGTCCGGCTACAATCAGAACGGCTAGGATAACCAGCGGCAGGATGGGCCAGCGTCTGAGAACGCGCCATATTTTGCCCAAAGCGCCGCTGTTTCGCAGAAGCGCGGCCTCCGGTGATTGTGTATAACTTGCCATCTCGTACCTAATCGTAGCGTATTCTGGGATCAACCCAACCATACAGAACGTCTGCGACAAAATTGAAGAAAATATAAGCGGCGGCGAAGAAAAGTACAATGCCTGTCAGCAGAGCGAAGTCGTTGTTATCCACCGCGGTCAGCGCCAACCGTCCGATGCCCGGCCAGGCGAATACCAACTCCACAACCGTCGCCCCGGTAATGAAACCGGCCAGAAATAGGCTGGAATAGGTGATAGGAGCGATCAGGGCGTTTCTCAGAGCGTGTTTCCATACCACTTTCCAGGCCGGCACCCCCTTCGCGCGGGCCAGCTTGACAAACTCCGAATCCAAGACTTCCAACATTGATGAGCGCACCAAGCGTAGATATGTCGCGGAGCCGAGCCAGCCTAGGGTAACTGTGGGAAGGACGAAGTGTTTTATCTGGTCGCCGACGCTATCTCCGGGAAGCGCCCGACCGGAGGCGGGCAGCCAGTCGAGCTGCACCGCGAATATCACTATGGCCATAATCGCTATCCAGAACTGCGGCAGCGCCTGTCCGAACAGCGCGAAGGCCCGTCCGACGTAGTCCAGCGCGCCGCCTCGACGAGTTGCAGACAGCACGCCTAAGGGGACTCCGGTAACCACCGCGAATATCCATGCCGCAGCCGCTAGTTGCGCTGTCGCCCCCAGCTTGCCCTTTATCAGCCCGTAAACCGGCGCGCGGTCCAACAGGGTTTTGCCGAAATCCCCTCTGAGCGAATTTCCTACCCAGACCAGATACTGTACTACCAGAGGCTTGTCCAACCCCAGATATTTAGAGATCTCTTCTTTCTGCTGTTCGCTGAGGCCGTACCCGCCACCTTCCTGAGTATAGACCAGAAGCGGGTCGCCCTTTACCCTAGACAGGCCGAAAACTATCATCGTCGCGGCGAGCAGGGATAGTAACGCGAAATACGCTCGCCTGAGTAGGTAGCCTCTCATTGTCGCCCTTCGTGAACCTCACAAACCCGCCTAAAGGCTCGTCCCGCCAATTTCTCGCAAAGCCCGAATTCCGGTGGCTTGCCCATCCCCCGCCCCACTGCGGAGGCGGGGGATTCTTTCCAGTTCGACTATTGACTTACCTCTGGGCCGGAACGATATTCCAGAACGCCGATGTTCCGAATGGAGTGGGTTCCATCACCCACTCCTCTATCGCGTTCGGGTTGTAGATTGTCAGGTTGGGAACCGCCACCACGCCGGGCTTCAGCGCCCAGAAGTGCATGTTGTCGAAGTAATCTCTGTTGAGGTCTATCCGTTTCTGTGGGTCGTTTTCCTTCGCCACTCCCAGATAGATTTCGCTAATCCACTCGGTCTCATAGCACATGCAGTATCCACCGCGAGACAGACTAGACTCCTCGATGCCTTTCGGCCAGTCGAATGGGTAGATAGTCTGTCCATCGTCGCCGGAGGTGAGTCTGGGGACAGTCGCGCTGCGGTTCACCAAGCCGGGGCGATAGACAGCGTATGGATACTTCAACACCGCGGTCTCGATGCCTATTTCGGCCATCATCCCGCCGATTGCGTCGCCGATTTCTTCGCCAAGTCCGCCCGTATGACCGGATGATATGAACAGCGGCATCGAGAATCTGACGCCGTTGCCCTTTCTTGGGAAGCCGGCTCTGTCCAGATATTCCTCAGCCATAGCGGGGTCGTAGGGATACTCCCACTGTGTATCCCAGAATTCACTCTTCTCGTCCACGTATCCGACGTGAACCGGCCAACCCAACCCGTTGAGCAACTGCTGGTTGATATTCTCTTTGTCGATCGCCATAGCCACTGCCCAGCGAACCAGCCGAGCCTGCTCCATATCGCCGCAACTCTGGTCCATCTCGGTAGGGTCGGCTCCTTCCGGGCAGGCCAGAGCGTCCGGGTTGTTGCCGTCGTTCGGGCTGTACGGGTTGCCTATCCACTCGATGTCCCGGGCATAGACTCCGTTCGCGGGCGTATTCAGGTCATCGCCGGTAAGCGCGTTATGCGTTTCCCATAGGTTTCCTGAGAAGATGACCCCTTGCTGGCTCGCGTTGCCTGAGCCGGTGCTGGAAAGACCGGCTCCCAACGCCTCGGGCACACTCTTGATGGCGAGTTCGGCGGCGTCTAGTTCACCGGTTCTAAGCGCGGCCACCCGGGTCGCGTCCTCAGGCATCGCCTGTATGACTATACGCTCTACGGCAGGGTCGAATTCCCAGTGGTGTCCTGATTTGGTGAATACAGCCCGGTCGTCCCTTATCCACTCTTCAACCTGGAACGGTCCCGTTCCAACAAAGTTTTCGCGCATCCAGTCCTCGCCGTTTTCCTCCTGCGCCCTCTGCGGATGGATCACCATTCCCACAAAACCATTGCCGTTCATCATGTATGTGTGCCAGTGCGAGTCAACCGCGGCGAACTTGTACTCGATGGTATCCTCGTCAACCGCCACGGCCGGATTTTCCCCAAACAGAGTGGAGAAATACGATGCGCTCGGCGCGATACTATGTTTGGTGATGAGCGGGTTCACTTGGTTATAGCTCCACGCCACATCCTGCGCGGTCATCGTTCCCCAGCCCTTGTGGAACTGGGCGTCTCCTCTCACGTCAACCGTTACGCTGAGACCATCCGAGGCCAGTTCCCATCCTGTGGCAAGCTGACCGGCGGCGTACTCCACAGTTCCGTCGTCCCGCCACCTCCATGTGAAGAGGTCCTCGCCCACGCCCCACGCGACCGCGTCGTACTGAGCGCAGAACACCGAACCCGCGCCCGGATTGCATCCCAAAGCGGACTGAGCGAATATGATGGTTCCTACGTCGTTCTTCGGCTCAGGCGCTTCCGCGCTGGTCATCGGCGCGGGGGTAGCCGCGGGGGCCGGCGGTGTAGTTGGCTGCGGCGCGGGAGCGACTGTTGGCGCAGGAGCCGGCTCTGCGCTCTCATCATCGCCGCAGGCGACTGCGAAAAATAGCGCAAATACGGCCATAAGCGATATAACGGTGATAAACGATTTCATCTTTTCATCCTCCCTCTGCATGGCCTCCCCATGACTGTCACATTTTAGAGCGTCCGTAATTATGTAATATATTTTCACATATGTCCATACCCCGAGAAGATGGGTCTTCTCAACGAGTGTTGGCATTGATGATAGAGTGTAGTGAATCCAGACATGGCAGGTGTGAACATGGTCAGACAACGCGCGTATCGAGAGGACATGCAGTGTCCACGCTGTGGCTCCAACTGGCTGCCCAAGTACGGACGTTCCCGAGGCAAACAGACCTATCGTTGCGGTCATTGTCTGTATCACTTCATACCCGACAGCCATCGGCCTCAGTCATCAGAGAAGAGCCGGAATCTGGCTGTGGCGATGTACACAGAGGGTATGGGACTGTCAGCTATCAGCCGGGTGTTGGAGAAAAAAGAGGAGACAGTGTATAGCTGGGTCAAAAAAAGCGTGTATGGCGAGGGAGTTGATGGTCAAGCTGAGCGTTCAGCGCGCGTCGAGACAGCTGGGTCAAAGCTGTGCGCGGGTCATATCCTTCGATGAGATGTGGACATATGTGGGAGCTAGGCGCCTTAGAGACAAACGTCGGTCTGTATGGATATGGACTGCTGTTGTGGAGGAGTCAGACGGCAGACGCTGGGTGGACTTCGAGGTGGGAGACCGAAGCGAGAAGCCTTTTCTGAGGCTGTTGGAGCGTCTGCCGGATGCGCGCATCTACGAGACCGACGCTTATCATGTGTATGAATGGCTGCCCACAAACCGGCACAAGGTGGGCAAGTATGGCGCGGTGAACCGCAATGAGGGGCTGCACTCAGTGTTGAGGGGTAAGTTGAGCAGGCTGGTCAGAAAGACCAAAGGATACTCCAAGAGTATGCGGATGCTGAGGGATTCGATAGCGTTGGTCTGTCTGAGACTGGGATATATCTAATACCAACACCTATTGAGAATACGAGAAGATGGGTCTTCTCAATACGTGTCAGCATTGACGATAAAGTATAGTAAATCCAGACACAGTAGGTGTGAACACGGCCGGAAGATGAGCGTGCCGAGACGATATGCAATGCCCGCGATGCGGCTCCGACCGGCTGCCCAAGTATGGACGTTCCCAAGGCAAACAGACCTATCGTTGCGGTCATTGTCTGTATCACTTCATACCCGACAGCCATCGGCCTCAGTCATCAGAGAAGAGCCGGAATCTGGCTGCGGCGATGTATACAGAGGATGGGACTGTCAGCTATCAAGCGTTTGCCGGACGCTCATATCCATGAGACCGACACATATATGGTTGCCGTCCAACCGCCACAGGGTGGGCGTATGGCGCGGTGAACCGCAACGAGGGACAGCGCTCTGTGTTGAGAGGGAAGTTGAACAGGTTGGTCAGAAGGACGAAGGGATACTCCAAGAGCGCTCGGATGCTGACGGCTCGCTTGCGATGGTGTGGCTCAGAGAAGGACTGATCTAATGTCAGCGCGTGTCAAGAACACCTTCCCGAAAGCGCGCCGCCTCCCCTACCGACTCGGTTCGGAGTCTTCTGAACGGCTTGGTCTCCGCCCTTGCCTGATTATCGCGGCCGTCACGAAGAACAAAGTCGCCACCAGCGCCATCGCAGGTCCTGACGGAAGGTCGGCGTGGTAGGACAAGTAGAGGCCGACTATCGCGGAGACCGCCCCGAGCAGAGCGCCCAAGAACATCACCTCCACGAATCGCCGCGCGAGCAGGTAGGCGGTCGCCGCCGGCGTGATGAGCATCGCCATCACCAGCGCTATTCCCGCCGCCTGTATCCCGATGACGATAACCAGCGCGAGCAGAGCGAGCAGCACGTACTCCACGAGGTCCGTTCTTATCCCGACGACCATCGCGCCGATCGAATCATAAGTAGTGTACACCAATTGCCTATGAAACGCGTACAGGCCGAGAACCACGAGCGCGGTCAGCCCCAGCGATGTGATAACGTCGGCTTGTGTGACTCCGAGCACCTGCCCAAGCAGCAGGTCTTCTATACTGACATTGATGCCTGTCGCTTTGGAAAGCATAACTAGTCCCAGCGCGAACATACCCGCGAACACGATTCCGATCGAGGTGTCCTCGCTGAGGCCCGTCCGCCGGCTTATGGTCCCCATTATCACCGCAACCACGATTCCCGCCGGCACGGCCGCCAGGAATGGGCTGAAGCCCAACATAAACGCCACAACCATGCCCGGCACAACCGAATGGGCGAGAGCGTCCCCCAGAAATGCGCTCCCCCGAGTGATCACATACGCGCCGAGAATTGGACACATCACCCCCACCAGTACGGAAACAATCAGCGCGCGCACCATGAAATCGTACTGGAACGGCCCTAATAAGTAATCAACCATCGCCGGAACCCTCCGAATTTAGATATTCGGGGGCCAATACCCTGGTGTGCGAGCCGTACAGTTCCTCCAGTATATCCGGGGTGAATACTTCGTCCGGCGGGCCGTAGGCGCATACATGGCGGTTAATGCAGAGTATCTTGTCGAAGCGTTCCTCCATATTCGTGAGGTCGTGGGTTGAGAGCAAAACTATTTTGCCGGCGGCGACGCAGCAGTCCTGCAAAAGTTCGAGTATCCCCTCCTGCGCCCCCACATCAACGCCGCTGAACGCTTCGTCCAGCAGAATGACGTTGGCCTCCTGCGCCAGCGCGCGGGCTATCTCTACCCTCTGGCGCTGACCGCCCGAAAGCTCCGTCATCAGAGCCGAGCGGTATTCCCACAGTCCGACTCTGTCCAGGTATGTTCGCACCGATTCTTTATCGCCCTTACTCGGCTGGCGGAACCATCCGATATTCCAGAATCGCCCCATCGTTACCACGTCCAGAACGGTGGCGGGGAAGTTCCAGTTGATATTGTCGCGCTGGGATACGTAGGCCAGCGCGCCTGCCCGAGCGGCCGCGCCGAGCAGCTTCACTCGACCCCGCGCAATAGGCAACAGGCCCGCGATAGCCTCGATCAGTGTGGTTTTGCCCCCGCCGCTGGGGCCCAGAACCCCCAGCATCGTGTTCGACTCGACTCCAAAAGAGACGTCGGTCAGCACGGTATGGCCGCCCCGCTCGATGGTTACGTCCTCTATAACAATGCTTGGCGCTGAAGCGCTCATCGCCAAGCTCCCGCTATGTTTGTTGGCCCAGCGTATCATTGAGGTCTCGTCTTTTTTCACAGGATACTCTCTCCGTATTAAGATGGCGAACGGGAGTCTACGTAGGCAAAGCTCCTCGTACAGGACGTATCGAGTCGCATTGCGCCATACAACAGGCTCACTTCAGTGCCTCAACTATCTCCTGCACATTGGCGCGCGCCATGCCTATATAAGTTTCCGCTCCGCTCCCCTCAGGCCCCAGCGACCCTGAGTACAGTCTGACAAGCTCCGCTCCCGACTCGGCGGCTACCGCGGTGACGAGTCGCTCGCTCATTATAGTCTCGCCGAAGACCGCCGGAACGCCGTACTCTTCCACTTTGCGACTAAGCTCCGCGAGGTCTTCCGCAGACGGCTCGGATTCGGTAGCGGTCGTAATCACAAAGCCCAGTACCTTGAACCCGTACAGGTTGGCGAAATAGCCCATGCTGTCATGGGACGTCACTAGGAACTTGTGGTCCTGCGGAATCATCTCCACCTGCTCAACTGTCCAGGCGTGCAGCTCATCGAGCTGCGCGTTGTATGCGTCGGCGTTGCTCATGTAAATTTCCGCGCCCGCCGGGTCAAGAACGCTAAGCCTGGCCGCGATGTCGGTCACCGCGCGCTTAACGCGGGGCGGATCGAACCAGAAGTGAGGATCGAACTCGCCGTGGTCATGCCCGTCGTGCCCCTCCTCTTCATGCTCATGGTCGTCCTCGTCCTCGTGCCCCTCCTCTTCATGCTCGTGCTCATCCTCGTCCTCGTGCCCCTCCTCCTCATGTTCATGCTCATGGCCGTCCTCGTCCTCGTGCCCCTCCTCTTCATGCTCGTGCTCATTCTCGTCCTCGTGCCCCTCCTCTTCGTGCTCGTGCTCATCCTCGTCCTCGTGCCCCTCCTCCTCATGTTCATGCTCATGGCCGTCCTCGTCCTCGTGCCCCTCCTCCTCATGTTCATGCTCATGGTCGTGTTCGTGATCCTCCTCTTCATGCTCATCATGGACTTCAACGAATTCTATGGGGTCAACGACCTCACCCAGTTCGACTATTGCCGAGGGGTCGCTGGCTGTGCTTCGCAGAAGTTCTCGGATCTGGAAGTTTTCCAGTTGCAGCCCGACTGTCAGCACGAGATCGGCTTCCGCTATCGTCGCTACTGTGCGGGGCCCCGGCAGGAATGAGTGCGGGTCGGCGCCTATCGGCAGCAGACTGAACGTCTCAACTCGGTCGCCACCGATATTTTCTACCCAGTCGGTGATGAAATTGGTCGAGGAAACCACCAGGATTGGCTCAGGTTCCGGCTGCGGCGCCTGAGTAGGCGTGGCGCTCGCCTGCGTCGGAACCGGAGTGGAGGCTACGCTCGCCTGCGTCGGAACCGGAGTGGAGGCTACGCTCGTCTGCGTCGGAACCGGAGCGGAGGCTACGCTCGCCTGCGTCGGAACCGGAGCGGGGTCGGCGGAATCGTTGGAGCACGCTATCAGCGTGAGAAGAAGAAGGAACGTCAGTATTGCAGCTTTTCCTGTACGGATGTCTTTCAATGTGTATAACCTCATCATATATGTGTGTCTCCTGTTAGCTGAATTTAGACCTGCCGCCGATGAACGGTTATAAGCGCGTCCAGCGCCTTCACGCCCTGTCCCTCAGGCAGGACTAAGAGCGGGTTGATATCAAGCTCGGAAATCGCGCCTTCAAGATTGGCGGCCATGTGGGATACGCCGACAAGCGTGTCGGTCAGCGCTTCGACATCGGCTTTGCGCCTGCCCCGAAAACCTTGCAGCAGGCGACTTCCGGCGACCTCGCCTATCATCTCCCGAGCGTCCAATCCGGATATCGGACACAGCCGCAGAGACACGTCACGAAGCGCTTCGACGAATATCCCGCCCATGCCGTAGAGAAGTGTCGGGCCAAGCTGGGAATCGTAGCTCGCCCCCACAATCACCTCCACCCCGCCCGAAACCATCTCCTGAACAAGTACGCCGCTTATTTGAGCGTCAGGCGCGTTGGCGCGAGCGCTATCCACTATCCGCCCATACGCATCCCTAACCGCATAGTCGTCCGCAAGTCCGACGCTGAGCGCGCCTATCTCAGTCTTGTGGAGTATGTCCGGGGACTCTATCTTCAGGACAACCGGATAGCCGATTTCGCGCGCCGCCTCCACCGCTTCCGAAGCGGAAGACACCCGGACTTCTCTGGTGGCGGGTACGCCCCATTTATCCAGTACCCACTTGGCCTCATGCTCAGTGAGCGTCGAACGGTCAGACGATCTCAGACCCATCAGAGCCGCGCGCTGTTCCGGGGACATCGCCGGCAGTGTCCCAAACCCGACTTCGGCTCTGCTATCGCGCCAATCGCAGTAGTCGTGGAGTTGGCGTATCGCGGAGGCCAGGTTCTGCGGGCTGTGGAACACCGGAACGCGAGCCTCCTTGAGCCGTTCGAGTCCCGTTGATGCCCCCAGCTCGTTTCCGGTATATAGAAAGGCTACCAGCTTGTCGTGTCTGTCTCGCGCCTCAATTACGTGTCGCGCCTGCTCTTCCCCCGCCGAACTCGCCACCAAAAGCGCCCCGACCTCCGGTTCGGTAATCATATGCTCCATTATCTGGGACACGGTATCCCTGCTCGCGTGTCCGGTGATGTCGGCGGGATTGGCGGCCCAGCCGAAACCCTCCAGAATCTCGTTTATGCCGTTGCGCGCGGGTTCTGAGAGCTCGGGCAAGTCAAGCCCCGCTTCGCCCAGACTGTCGGCCGTGAGCGAACATACCCCGCCCGAATGTGAAACCAGGGCGACCCCGCGCTTGCGAGTAGGCGGGCTATCGGCCAGAAGCTGAGACACCTCAAGCAACTTGTCCCAGTCATGAACGCGGGTAACGCCGTACTGTCTGAACGCGGCGTCGTAGGCGTCGTCGGAGCCGGTCAGAGCCGCCGTGTGGGAACGGGCGGCGCGGGTCCCCGCGCCCGAACGCCCTATCTTGACCGCCACGATAGGTTTGCCCCTCTCGGCGGCCAGACGAGCGACCTCAACGAACTTGCGCGCGTCCTTGAAACCCTCTATGAACAGCGCGATAACCTTCGTATCCTCATCATCCAGCAGGTAGCGAGCGAAATCGGAGGCTTCCAGGTCCGCCTCGTTTCCGGTGGATACGATGTACGAATAGCCGACGCCGCGCCCTATCGCCCGCGACAGAAACGGCCCGAACGCCGACGCTCCGCTCTGACAGACCAGACCTATGTTGCCGCTCTTCAGACCCACGCCCGACAGCGAAGACGACGAACACGCCCAGATATTTTCCTTAACGTTGGCGAGTCCGAGGCAGTTGGGGCCGGACATTCGGACGCCCGTCTCTCGCGCCGCCTCGCCAAGCTCAAGCTGCAGTTGTCGCCGCTCCTCGACGCCGCGCTCCGAAAACCCTGCGGATATGACGATAGCTGAGCCTGCCCCCCTCTCCGCGCTCTCTCGCAGAACGGGCATCACCCGGTGGTACGGCACAATTATGCCCACCGCGTCCGGGCTCTCTGGCAGATCGCTTACACTCGGATAGCACCGCAGCCCAAGCAGCTTGTCATAGCGCGGGTTGACCGGATATACATCCACGCGGTCTCCCGCCTGCATGACAGAACGAAGAAAGCGGCCCCCGTACTGCATCCGCTCAGTGGCGCCCACGACAGCTATCGAGCGCGGATTGAGCATCTTATGGATGGAGGCGAGTTGTGATTCTGTCCAGTAATTCATGCTATCCCATTCTCGCTTTCGGCCGTGAGCGATGTCACAAAATCAAAAAGGCCAACAGGTGATAATACACCATCCGCCCGACTCATACAACCGCAATTCAGAGCGGCATTCCTAGCAAGCGTTGATTATCAGAGTATTCCCTCTCTCACGCCTGTCCTTCGGAAACCACCGATACACTTCGTAGGCGGCGCTCCTGTGACGCTCCGCTGACGTCAACTCGCCAATGTCTCTATCAGGGTTGGGGTTTGGTCGCTCTATTGCCGCTACGCTACAATAAGCAACAACCTGAAACCCAAATTCCACTGTGTGATGCCGCTATGTCTCCCATCTACCACTCCGGCCAAACCCTCAACCATGTTCGAGGTCGCTCCATATTCGACTACGCCGACAGCCTCAGAGTGCGCGTGCCTACTTCGTGCGGACGCACAGGCGAATGCCACGAGTGCATCGTCGAGATAAGGCGCGGCATGGACACGCTCAGTCCCCCCACGGACGCCGAGCGCTTTCTTAGAGACAACTACCGGCTCGCGTGCCAGGCTATCGTCGAAGACCCCCACGCGGACGTAGAGTTCGCACTCCTGCGTCGCCAGCCTCGGATACTCACCCACTCCATACGCCGAGACGCGCCCCTCAACCCGCTCACCACACGCAAGGGCGATTCGGTTTACCGCCGAGACGAGAAGATAGACAGATACCGCGGCCGCATATACGGGTTGGCCGTGGACGTCGGCACAACGACCGTCGTAATGAACTTGGTTGACTTGGAGACGGGCGATATTCTGTACACGGCGGCGTTCGAGAACCCGCAGCGCTTCGGCGGCAGCGACATCATGCACAGAATCTCGTACGACGGCGGCGAATATCACGGCGAACTCCGACAGGTCATCCTCTCGTCCATCAACTTCGAGATAGGAGACATGGCCAGAACTCTCGGCTTCCATCGCCGCGAGATCTACGAGGTCGTCATCGTCGGCAACTCCACCATGCGCGATATACTCTTCGGCTTGGACGTTCAACCCATAGGAGAGAAGCCTTACCGGTCCGTCGTAGAAACCGAGATGCGAAACGGGATTCGCTCGACGACCGCGCTCAACGCGACCGCGCGGCAAACCGGCTTGCGCGTCTTTCCGCAGGCGAGCGTGTACGCCGGCCCCCTCATAGCCAGTCACGTCGGCGCCGACGTCGCCGCAGACCTTCTCGCGGTCGCCATTGACGAGTCGGAAGATGTGGCGATGCTTGTGGATGTCGGAACCAACACGGAAGTCGTCGTCGGCAACCGCCACAGAATGATAGCCGCCTCCTGTCCCGCCGGCCCCGCATTCGAAGGAGGCCAGATAACCTACGGTATGCCCGGATACGACGGCGCGGTAGAATCCGTCCGCATAGAGGACGAGCGGGCGCGATGCGCCACAATCGGAGACGCGCCCGCGCAAGGCATATGCGGCTCCGGCCTGGTTGACCTGCTCGCCGAACTCCGCAGAACCGACATGATGAACGAACTCGGCGCGTTCCACGACGCCAGAAACGAATTCTTCTTCGACCCCGAGCGCGGAATGTCCCTATCCCGCGCCGATATATCCGCCCTGGCGCAGGCCAAGTCCGCCAACTATTCCGGACAGATCATAACCTTGCGGAAATACGGCCTGCCCCTCTCCCAAATATCCAGAATGTACCTCGCGGGCGGGTTCGCCAACTACGTGAACGTAAACAACGCTCTGAACATAGGCTTCATAGCCAACGTGCCGCCGGAGCGCATCATCAAGGTCGGCAACGCCGCTCTGGAAGGCGCGACCATCATGCTCCTATCCTCCAAGATGCGCGCGCGCATAGAGCGCATAGCCGCCACCATAGAACACGTCGAGCTCGAAACCACGCCCGACTTCTTTGATATATTCGTAGAAGGGTGTATGTTCAAGCCGATGGAACTCGAATAGGGGAAAAGCGTCCCCGTGTCCGGACATGGCCCTATGGGGGTCGCCGTTGATAAATGACTCGAAACCGTATCTCTAAAAGCGATTGTACGCATCCGGAAGCCTTGTTAGGAGACCCTCATGCCAAGATTCAAAGTCCTCATCACCGATCACGTCTGGCCCACCACCGCGCCCGAAGAAGCCGTCCTCAAAGAGGAGGCCGACGCTGAGGCCATCGTCGCTCCGGACGGCGATGAGGAGACCCTCGTCTCGCTCGCCGGAGAGGCGGACGCCATAATGACCTGCTTCGCGCAGGTAACGCCCAACGTTCTTCACGCCGCCCCAAACTGCGTCGCCGTCGGCAGATTCGGCGTCGGCGTGGACAACATCGCGGTGGACACCGCCACTGAACTGGGCATGGCCGTAACCTACGTCCCCGACTACTGCGTTGACGAAGTATCCGACCACGTCATGGCCCTCCTGCTCGCATGGAACCGCCGCGTCGCGCTGTTCGACAACTCGGTCAAGGGCGAGGGTTGGGGCAGCGTTCCGCTCACCATGCGGATGATGCGCCTGCGCGGCAAGACGATGGGGATAATTGGATTCGGACGCATCGGCCAGGCCGTCGCGCAAAAAGCGCTCGCCTTCGGTATGCGCGTCCTGGCCTCCGACCCGCTGTTCAACCCGCAGACCGCCGCCCTGCGCGGCGCGCGCTACGTGGACACCGACACGCTGCTAAAAGAATCCGACTTCGTGACCCTCCACGCTCCACTCAACCTTCACACCCAAAACATGATCAGCGAGCGCGAACTCACCTTGATGAAGCCCGACGCCTTCCTCGTAAACTGCGCGCGCGGCGGCCTGATTGACGAGGAAGCGCTCCACGCCGCTCTCGCCGGCGGAGATATAGCCGGCGCCGGCCTCGACGTAATGGCCGACAATCACCCGCCCAACAACCACCCCCTTCTGTCACTGGACAACATCATCATCACCCCGCACGTGGCCTTCTTCAGCCAAGAATCCACCCTTGAACTCGAACAGCGCGCCGCCCGCGAGGTCGCATACGTCCTCACAGGCCGAATGCCGGACAACCTCGTCAACCCGGCGGCGCTGGAGCATCCGAACCCAAGGCACAGCCTAACCGGCTAAGAAGCCGCGCGTACTCTTATCCTGCGAGAGCGATGCCCGATCTTCCTTCGGTGGCCATGTACGGAATCCGCCGTCCCCATGAACGGCTAGGACTTCGCCGACCCTACTCCACCAGGCGGCTCTTCAGAACATCTTCGTCGAACTCTATACCCAGACCAGGCCCGGTCGGCGGAATGATCTGACCATTCTCGAACAGGAGCGGCTCTTTGAAAATAACCTTGTGCAGCGGGCCCATATTGGCTTCCTGTATAAGGAAGTTGGGAGAGCAGGTGTCAATCTGGACAGCCGCCGACGCCGCTATCGGACCGCAGTACATATGCGGGGCTATCATCGCATAGTGCGCCTCGGCTATCGCGGCTATCTTCTTGGCCTCGGTTATGCCGCCGCACTGCCCCACGTCGAGCTGAATTATCTGGGCCGCCCTCTTTTCTAGGAGTTGGGAGAACTCGTACTTAGTCACCAGCCTCTCGCCCGTGGCTATCGGAATGGACGTGTGCGCTGCCACCCGCGCCATCTCGTCTATGTTTTCGGGCGGGACGGGCTCCTCGAACCAGAATGGATGATAGGGTTCGAGATAGTCGGCCACACGAATCGCGCTGTACGTAGTTAGCTGGCCGTGAGTGCCGATGCCCACCTCCAGCCTATTGCCGACAGCGTTTCGTATGCTCTCGAATATCCTCGCGGCGCGCTCAATCTCCAACAGCGAAATGTCCCTAGGTATTGGATAGGATGGCGGGAACGGATCGAGCTTGCAGGCTGAGTTGCCATCTTCCAGCAGTTGGACAGCCACCTCTCCGGCTGCTTCGGGATTCTCCTGGAACGCGCCGCCGGGCATATAGGCATAGGCGCGGAGCGTCTCATGATACCTGCCGCCGAGCAGGTTGTAGATAGGCTGGTTCGCCGCCTTGCCCACGATGTCCCAGAGGGCTATATCTATCCCGCTTATGACAGGCGTCGCGTAGAGGCTCGGATGGCGGAAGTCGTGGCGGGCGGCGTACATCCTGTCCCAAATCCTTTCGATATTGAAAGGATTTTCACCGATGACATAGTTGCGTACCATCTCCTCTATCAAGCCGACCTGAGTCTTCAGGTCCGCGATGTCGCGTGAATACGCTCCGCCCGTGATTCTCTCGCCTAGACCGGTTATCCCCTCGTCGGTGTATAGCTCGAGGAACAGAAGATATCTGCCCCCAATATAGGGCGGCTCATTCTCTACCACCATCGTTTTGAAATCTGTAACTTTCAATTCTTACTCCTAGGCCGGCGCGGCTTGAATCCGGTTCATATACTATATTCGGAGGTCTCGCCCTTCAGTCTCGATACTCGCGCGACCGCCGCCATCTACGCATCTTACAGCAGGAAGCTACAGCCGGACAGGGGCATCGGCGGGGCAATCTAATATAAAGCGCGCCGCCGGAACGCTATTGCATATCCGTGCTGATTTGGCTATAATATTCGGCTTTGCGCCAAAACTCCGTAGTGTCCCAAAAGCCAGACTTTTGTTCCAAAACTCGGTTAAAGTAATCGGTAACGAAGATATGGCTAATCCAGGTCCTCCATGGAATACAGGTAGAGATAATCCAGATTGGTCAAATTGCTCAACTCTGCAGGTATCTCACCCTTCAGCTTATTACCACGGAGGTCCAGATACTTCAATTGACTCAGATTGCCCAATTTGGAGGGTATCTCCCCGATTAGGTCATTAGCACTGAGATCCAGATAGACTAAATTGGCAAGGTTGCCCAACTCGGACGGAATAGTTCCCCTCAACCTATTACGGGGTATTTCAAGATGTTCACGGCCACCCAAATTTCCGAGTTCTGGAAGTATCTTTCCGCTCCTTGCTTCTCCCGCAAGTGTCAATCTGGCGACACGTCCATCTTTGTTCAGGGATAGTCCGTACCAGTCTCTAATACCAGAAGTTCTCTTCCAATTCTGTATCTCTCCATTGGCGGCGTCGTTGAGTGCCTCCAACACGGCTTTATCGGCTTCTGGTGAACCTAGGGCTGGAACAGGCGCGGATTCACCTGCCTGCACATTCACTATGACCCGGCACCTCAACTTCCTTGATGACCTCTTTCTCGACCACCACGGTCTCCCCTGCGGGCCTTCACGCCCAGGTTCACCTCACTCACCTCTTGGGCCAGGCTCGCCTTGTACGCCCTGAACACCTTGTTCACCCTGCGGACCCGCGACCTCTAAGCTCCTCTGAACGTTCCTAGATGATCTGAACCACCCTCAGTTTCAGACAATCCCGATGAACAAGCAAATCCAAGTCCCAGAATGGTGATTGTGAGTACGCCGACTGCTAACTTGACCTTCATACAATAGCCTCCTCTCGGCTATATCTTATTGTTACTGAACGAACGTCAATCGGCAGTTTGTATCCAATCCGTAATCGCTAGACGCAACAAGAATACTGAACGTCGTTCCGTCATCCGACTCATAGCCCCTGTCAATCGTCTCGTTAAATGCTCCGGTAAAGTCAGCGTGTCTGGCCCAACTGCAAAATGAGAAGTCCTCAGAAGGCACAACGCCCTCATAGATTCCCGATTTGATTTCAACTCCAACCAAGTACATACCAGGTTCTATGATATTCGGTAGACCGGAAGCCGGCGGACGGGTAAAATCGGTAATCCTTGTCAACTGGCAATTGGTTTCCAAGCTATAATCCGTCTCCAGTACACGAACGTAGAACTGGTAGCCCTCGTCAAAATGAATGTCAAGTTCGGCTTCGTATTCCAAGTCTCCATGCTTACGCCAACGTTTCCATGTACATGAGGAGAATCTGCGTTCAGTTACGATGCCTTTATAAAGTCCGACCGCTATGTCCATATTCACTCGGTAGGTTCCGGCATCTATGGTTGTGGGGAATCTCGGAGTAGGAGCAGGCGTGGGCGTAACAATTACCTCTACCTCTACAACTTCGGCCTCTGGCGCGCCTGCTAAATCCTCACAGGCTATTCCGTTCCCGTCCGTGTCCAATCCGTGCGAATCGTTCTGGGTCGCTAGGAAGAAAGCCTGCGCTTCCTGCCAAGTGGAGAAATTATCGCAATCCCTATCATCGCCCGCTGGATCATATTTCAGTGCAAGACTGGGTTGAGGCGTGGGTGTCGGCTGGGGCATACCCGTTGCGGATGGCCTGGGGATACTCCAGTCCGCCCACTCAGGTTCGTAGTCATCCGCGGTTACATCGGCGTAATCAGCAGTGGAGCCCAGTAAAGGAAGAACCTGCGCGCTTATCGCCCAGAGCGTTATCTCCAGTATATAGCATTGACCCTCTCGCCAACTTGGGCAATCGCCCGCCGTGTATGATTCGATAAGGACAGCCGTATGAATTTCAAGAGGTGACGGATCGGAACTGAGCGATGAGATTATCCGCGCTTTGGCGGTCTCAAAATCCTCGCCCGTATTAGGAATCACGTAGTTGCTGATGTAAGTGTCCGAGAGTCCTAGCAGGATAGTCAGAATGGGGCTATCGGGCGTCTGTTCATAAACCTGCCAAACACCCTGAAGATACCATTCGCGATAGTTATAGGTCTGGTATGGGGGGGGGGGGGGGCGGAATCTTGGGCTAGGATCGTGGATGCGAGCGCGATTAGCCCGAATCCAGCAATGATTACAAGTATTCCTGCAAGTAGTTTGACCCTCATATGGTTGCCTCCTTGTGGCAGGGAATCGGCTACTCGCCACAGTCGCCCGGTCCGTGTGAGCGTCAAGGGTGGCACGAATGCCGTCCTTGCCAAAAGCTCACACGCTGAACTAAAAGGCAAATGACTGAGACTGTGGTGAGTCCGCGCGCAAAGGTAATGCTGGAGACGGGGATTGTCAAGCTCGGATTTCTTGACGGTTTGCCTGAAGCGTCAGTGAATAATATAATCGTAAGCGGCGAGCGGCGGACCGCTATGAGTCAGCGGCCTATCCGCCGAACGAAGCATCCGCACCTAGGAGATAAACAATATGGCGAACGAAGATCTTTCTCTAATGGCACACCTGATGAGGAGGGCGGGATTTGGCGCCACCCGCGAGGAGCTGGAGGAGCGACTGGCCACGGGCTATGAGGCGACGGTGGAAGAACTTCTGCGTCCCGAAGAACAGGAGCCTGTGGACATCTATGAGTTTTTGCGTTACTACCAATTCCAGTGGAAACCGGGAACGGCCGGCGGCCAAGGGCAGACGGGCTGGGTCTGGCGGATGGTGAACACTGAATCTCCTCTTCAAGAGAAGATGTGCCTGTTCTGGCACCAGATATTCGCCACGGGCGTGTCGAAGGTTGACCACTACGATGAGATAACGGACATGATTGACCTGTTCCGGGAGAAAGGTCTCGGAAAGTATCGCGACCTACTGGTGGAAGTGGCCAGAAATCCGGCCATGTTGTTCTGGCTGGACAACCACGAAAACCATGCGACGGCTATAAATGAGAATTGGGGCCGAGAATTGCTGGAATTGTTCACGATGGGCGTGGGCAACTACACGGAAGAGGATGTTTACGAGTGTTCGCGCGCCTTCAGCGGGTGGACGATGACTCCCAAGCTGCCACGCTTCCATATGGGCAGGTGGGACTGGCACTTTGAGTTCAGGGAGAATGACCACGACTACGGAGAGAAGTCGTTCCTCGGACATACCGGTTATTTCGACGGCGAGGACATCATTGACATAGTCTTGGCGCATCCCGCCACGGCACGGTTCATAGCGCGCCACCTGTACAGCTTCTTCGTGGCGGACGAAGTGCAGGTGCCGGCATGGTCGGTCACCCCTCCAAGAGACCCGGAGGCGGTCGAGAGCATAGCAAACGCTCTGACCGAATCGGACTTCGATATGAGCCACGCGCTCCGAGTTCTGTTCAACTCCGATTTCTTCAAGGAGGCGCGCTTCACGAAGGTGAAGAATCCTACCGAGGTCGTCGTCGGAACTGTCAGGATGGCAGGAGGCGTGGAACTCCCGGGGCCCGACGTGTTTGAATGGGCAAACCACATAACCTATATGGGGCAAGAACTTCTGAATCCGCCGAGCGTAGAGGGATGGCATTCGGGCGTGGAGTGGGTAAACAGCGGAACCCTGATGAAGAGGGCCAACTTCGTGTCGGACATGATGGGCGACCTGGAGCGTCCGGGGGTGAGGAGGATCGTGGAGCGAGTGAAGGACGAGGATACGTCGCCTGAGTCGGTGGTGAGGGCCTGCCTAGAACTACTGGGAGAGGTGGAGGTCAAGGAGGAAACGATGTCAGAACTGGTGAGTCACGCGGAGGTCGAGGGAGACTTGGCATGGGACGAAGCGAATGAGTCGGATTCGGCTAGGCGGGTGTCGGAGATATTGCAGCTAATCGTGGCAACGCGGGAGTACCAGTTCGCATAGATGAATTAAGAGTATGAAGCGGGGATTTAAGAACCAAGTCCAGGATGGAATCAGGAATTATGTTGACTAGAATAGCGCGCGATCGGGTTTACGACTTCAGTCACGTGGTCGGAGGACGAAACGAGGTGATGGGGCCGGTGTCGCTGGCGCCCGGCTTCGACGGGGATATGTTTGCGGTGATCACGCGAATAGACCGCACCTGTGACGTGGCGCGGTTCAAGGTCGGGAATATGGCTGGGGAAGAAGAAGTGATCATCCGCATGGGCGGACGGGGCGTGTCTCCGGGTCAGTTCATATGGCCTTCGGGGATAGCGCTGGATAGCGAATCGAACGTTTACGTCACCGACGCATGGACGGACCGCGTTTCGGTCTTCAGCCGAGAAGGAGATTTCCTGAGAATGTTCGGCGAGCCGGGAAGCGGAGAGGGTCAGTTCCGAAGGCCGTCCGGGATAGCCATAAATGGCGACGGCAACCTGCTGGTCGTTGACACGCATAATCACAGGGTTCAGAAGATCACCGCCGATGGGCGGTACATCTCGGAGTGGGGCGCTCGCGGCTGCGGAGAGGGCGAGTTCGACTCGCCGTGGGGCATTACCGCCGACGCGGAGGGATTCATATACGTCGCGGACCATAAGAACCACCGGATACAGAAGTTCGACTCCGACGGCAAGTTCGTGTTCGCGCTGGGCAGCCGGGGCGACGGGGATTATGGGTTCGATCACCCGTCGGACGTGGCTGTTGACCCGGACGGAGACATCTATGTATGCGACTGGGCCAATCACCGCGTTCAGGCGTATGACTCGGAGGGCAACTACTTGACGACGTTCATAGGGGACGCGCAGGAGCTCTCCAAATGGCAATTGGAGTACGTCCGCAGCAACCCGGATGTTTACAAGGCGCGCCGCCGCGTCTATACGCTGGAGCCGGAGTGGCGTTTCGCGCTGCCGACGGGAGTGGCTTTCGACGCGCTCAATTCGAGGCTAATGGTCGCGGACACGCAGAGATGGCGCATCCAGATATACAACAAGCTCTTGGATTACAGCGACCCACAGTTCAACATATAAGGCCAAGAGAAAGATGAAGTACCTGAAGACCATCGGATTCAATTCGAACCAGCCGATAGGACGCGGGTTCAACTATCCATATGACATAGCGTTCAGCGGCGACGGGCGAATCTTCGTCCTGAACAGGATGGGCGGTCTGAACGCGCGCGGCATCCGCATCCAGATATGCACGTTCGACGAAGACTGGCTGGGCGAGTTCAGTACAGGGCCCGGCGACGGAGACGACCAGTTCAGGGTGCCGGTCTGCATGGCTTTCGACGATCAGGACAACCTTTATGTTACAGACGAATCTCTGAACGAGGTCAAAGTCTTTGATAGTCAGGGAAACTTTATCAGGAAGTGGGGCAAGGATCTGAACGGAGGCGGAGGGCTGGACGGACCCGCCGGGATCGTTCACGGCAAGGACGGAGCGGTGTATGTGGTGGAACAGTATTCGGCCAAGGTGCGTAAGCTGACGCCGGACGGCGAATCGGTGATGTCGTGGGGAAAGGGAGGGAACATGCCGGGTCAGTTTGACCTTCCCTGGGGCGCGACAGTGGACGCCGACGGCAATGTTTACGTAGCCGACTGGCGCAATGATCGGATACAGAAGTTCACGCCGGACGGTGAATTCATCGCCGCCTACGGGGAATCGGGCAATGGCGAGGGACAGTTTCATCGCCCTAGTTCGGTGGCGGTGGACCGCGAGGGGAATATACACGTGGCGGACTGGGGCAACGAGCGCGTGCAGACGCTGAACCCGGACGGATCGTTTTATCAGCTTCTTCGCGGAGAGGCGACGCTCTCGAAATGGGCAGAGGAATGGCTGGAGGTGAACCAAGACGAGTACAACGCTCGAAAGAAATCTGAATTGATGGTCGGGCAATTGCCCGACCATCTGCAAGCGCCATACCATGTGGCGTCGCAGACCGAGCCATTATTCTGGGGGCCGGTGTCGGTCAAGCTCGATTCTGAAGACCGCCTGTATGTGACCGAACACAGCAGACACAGGATACAGATATACGAGAAGTAAGAATTCGGCGATACTCAATCCCGACTTACTTGTCGTTAAACAGACATCGCCTATTTTCCAATCGGTATTCGGAGTTTCGCGCCAGATAATGACCTACCAATACAACTTCTCCCGTGTGGTGTTCATCGAGCGCCTTTCGATCACGAGACTTCGATCTTCAGTTCCTACGGAGCGTTCATGGTGGAAAAGTGACGTCGGACGCGCAGACGGATGCGCCCGGGTCCTAAACTGTATATACTCAGAAACCAAATAGGTCTGTCTTTGGAGGTAACGAGACAATGAGTTCTGAAGAGAGAAAACTGATAGCGCATCTGGCAAGACGCGCCGGCTTCGGCGCGACACCGGAAGAGCTGGACCGCTATGAGGAAATCGGCTACGAAGCGCTGGTGGAAGAGTTTCTGAACCCTCAGGACACGCGTCATATACCCGACGACCTGATTTTCAGGCGACACGTTGACCTCCACACTATGCAGGGACACAACGCCGCCTATTGGGCGTACAGGCTCATCTCCACGCAATGCCCACTACAGGAAAAGATAGCGCTGTTCTGGCACGGCGTGTTCGCCACGGGCGAGGGGAAGCTCAACAACTTGGGTTCGCTTACCAACCAGACCGAAATGTTCAGAAGACATGGGCTGGGGCGTTTCGACAACCTGCTGGTCGAGCTGTCTAAAGATCCGGCTATGATAATCTGGCTGGACAATCACACCAACCACAAGGATTCTATCAACGAGAACTATGGCCGGGAGATACTCGAGCTCTTCTCGATGGGTGTCGGCAACTATACTGAGGATGACATCAAGAGCTCCTCCCGCGCGTTCACCGGCTGGACCGTTAAGAACAGCGAGTACATGGCGATGATGGCCCAGAAAGATTCGATATGGCCCTATGGCAGAATCTTGTGGAATCACGAGTACCGCGACCATGACCACGACAATGGCGAGAAGGCGTTCCTAGGGGAGAAGGGCAGTTTCAACGGCGACGACGTTGTGCGGATAATCTGCCGACAGCCCGCCACGGCCCGATTCGTGGCGAGGCATCTTTACAATTTCTTTGTGGCGGACGAGGTTCCGACGCCGCAGTGGTCAGACACGCCGCCCTTGGATCAGGATGCAGTGGAGAGGCTGGCGGCCGCTTACGTGGAACATGGCCACGATATTCGCGGGACACTCAGGGTTCTGTTCAACTCCGATTTCTTCAAAGAGGCGCGATTCCGCCGAGTAAAAAGCCCCACGGAGGTCATCATAGGAACGTTGCGGAGGACAGGCGAGTTCAGAACGCCGGACGGCGGCGACAATGGAATCTTCATGGTGATGGAGGAATCGGGTTTCATGGGGCAGAAACTGCTTGACCCGCCTTCGGTGGAGGGCTGGCACACGGGCGAGGAGTGGATAACCAGCGGTTCGCTTGTGGACAGGGTCAATTTTGTCGCCCAGCGACTTGGCGACCCGTCAAATCCGGGCGTCAGAAACTTGGTAAGCCGCGTGAGCGATATGGACGACTCTTCGGACCCGTCCGAACTGGTGGACGCCTGTCTGGACGCGCTGGGGCCGATGGATGTGTCCGACGACACCAGGTCGTTGCTGGTGAATATGGCGTCGCGGGGAATTCAGGCTGGGCCTATGGGCAAGCCATCCCAGGAACTTATCCTGTCGCTGTTCAAGATGATAGTGTCCAGCCGCGAGTACCAACTCTGCTGAGTCTGAGCGCGCTCAGGTGTGCAGTTCGATGATGTCCCTGTCGCTGAGTTGGTGGGCGCGTCCTACGCGCTGGCCGTCGAACTTACCGGACTCTCCCCAGAGAATGGCGTATTTGAGGCCCTGCCCTATCTCTTTGTGAACGCCGCGCGCGGCCTCTATCACGGTCGCGCCTATGGGCAACACCAGCGGCTCGGTGGGTATGTAGTCCTCGACCTTGACGCGCGGCGACTTGGTATAGACGCGGATGACTTTCAGGGCCTCGAACACCTCGACGGCGATTTCGTCGAACCCGACCCCCTCCTCTGCGCTGGCCATTATCACCGGGTACTTGTCGCCCAG
Source organism: Dehalococcoidia bacterium (assembly GCA_965214185.1). Classification (GTDB taxonomy): domain Bacteria; phylum Chloroflexota; class Dehalococcoidia; order Lucifugimonadales; family UBA1123; genus VXRN01. The sequence continues at coordinate 75,646 of CBDCBF010000007.1, forward strand.
ACTATCATCGAGCGTCAGGTACTGATCCAGCGCGTCCGGTATGTCGGCCTTATTGCCGACTATAATGGTCGGCTTGTTCAGCCAGTGGTTGTCTTCCGGCGGGATTTCGCCCTTGTGGAGCATTCGGAATCCCCACTGCTCCAGCGCACGAAAGACCTCATCGGCCTGCGCGCCCGCGTCCATGGACAGGTCGAGAACTATGACGAACACATCGGTGTTTCTGAGCAAGCCGTAAAGCCGTCCCTGTGTGGAGGGGTTGGATATCGGCGGGGTGTCCACAAGCTGAATGAGGACATCCTCGTAGATAAGCATTCCGGGAATGGGCTCCTGTGTGCTGAGTTCGTATGCGCCCACTCTGCTCCTCGCGCCGGTGGCGTTGTTGAGAATCAGAGATTTTCCGACGTTTGTGGGTCCGATGAGAGTGGCGCGGCCTCCGCCTTCCTTAGGCATCGAAAAAGGCTCAACCCTGCCGTTGCCCTTGCCCTTCGACGAAGCCTGTTCGAGATCTGCCATTAGTTTCGACAGCCTCGACCGAAGTTGCGCCTTGAGGTGGTCGGTGCCTTTATGTTTGGGCATTATGGCAAGCATCTCTTGCAGAGACGCTATTTTCGTCTGTATTGTTGATGCCTGTCTGTATCTTTCTTCGGCTTCTCTATACTGTGGAGGTACGTTGGTGGGCATAGCAACCTCCTTTCGCCCAGCGCGGTCAATCCTACTGTCTTTCAGATAATACCACTTCCCGAGCGAGTTTTCGTGCAATTGACCTCTTCCAGCGCATAAAGTATATTCGCTTTCAAGCCCAATCTATCATGGTACGGAAAAACATGGTCATAAGAGTGCGCCGCGCCACCAGCGTAAGAAGACGTGAAATCATAGAGGCGGCTCGCCTCGTCATAACTGAGCGCGGCATGCAGTCTCTGACAATTGGGAACCTCGCCCGCGCCGTAGGTGTCAGCCAGGGCGCTATATACCGTCATTTTCGAGGCAAGAAGCAAATCCTCGCCAGCCTCATCGAGGACATTGATCGCAGGCTCACACGGCGGATGGACCTGATGGACGGAGACCCGGATTCCGGACTGAAAAGGCTGGAGCAAGCCCTGAACGTCAATGTCGCGCCCTCCACGCTGACCGGAGTGTCCTTCCTCGTCATCGCCGAGGTGCTTATGAACGGCGACGATGAACTGCGCCAGCTTATGCAGGCTTCCATAGACAAGCACCTAGCCATGATAGAGGCGCAGCTGGCCGTGGGCGTGCAGAAAGGGGAGGTGAGTCCGGAGGTTGATCTAAAGGCGGCGGCGCTGCAGTTCTACGGACTCATCCAGGCGGTCAATACGCTGAACCATTTTGGCAGCGAAGAGCTTCCTGTCGGGGACAGTCGTGAATTGTGGCAGATATTCAACAATGGCGTTTCCGGCGTCGCCTGATGGGAGGACTTGTAATATAGAACGCAGAGAATACGCGTCGAAATACAGGAGGGACGGATAAGTTTCGACGGCGAGAACACACTCAGGACGAATTGACAGAATTCCGCCGAAACAAGGTGGCGATGGGATTCCAGAATTATGGCCTCTTGTCTCACCGGTCAGTCATGTACAACGTCGCCTACGGTCTCGAAATACGGGGCATGGACAATCTCGATGACGTCAACGCCGCGCAGATTATAGGCTACGGCCTAGAGGCCCATGTTCATGTGATGGAAATGCTTAGGACGTGGGATTTCAACATCACCGTCTATAAGGGTGTTGCCGCCTGGATGTCCGAGAACGAGGGATCTAACAGTCATGACGCCGCGCTCTGGTGGCTCGGCAGCAATCCTGAAGCTGGGTTTCCGCGGACGCCGCCGCCATGAATTCCGCGCTCGCGGCTGGGGAAATTTCTGACTGCCGGCCTGAAGGGTGAGGCGACGTCTGCGTCAATCCGGACCTGTGCCTGAATAAACAGAAGGGGCAGTCCGGAATTGAGACCGCGCCTCCATTAGCTAGAACCTATTCAAACTATCCGTGGCCTCGCGCAATCAGGGTCATTTAATTATCCGAGTCATGGATGGTGGGGAAGGGGAGACTCGAACTCCCACGCCTTGCGGCACATGATCCTAAGTCATGCTCGTCTACCAATTCCGACACTCCCCCATCCGAAGACCGCTCATTGAGAATGGGCAGTTCTAATGATAACCATATTCAAGCCCGCGCGACAAATAGGGTGGATCCGAATCATCCGATCCGCCTTTAGCGTACCCATCAAGTCAACTGTCCCACTCCCTGGCAACCGGACGGTCAGTTTCGAGACTGCCATGGTTTCCTATTCTACTACACAATCGTTCGCGCAATGCTCTACTATGTGTCACAGAGTCTGACAGAAATGCCGCGCGCTGAGGCGCCCGACCAAACATGATAGTAACAATCGCCATACTTCTCACACTCTTGCCCGCGCTCTTCATATTGTGGCCCTTCATAGTAGGTTTGCGCCGGGACGAGTTCGAGTATGACGAGGGCGCGCCCCAGACCGATCTCGCGCGGCGCTGGGAAGCCACCGTCGCCGGACTTACAAGCGCCGAACTTGACCACTCCCTAGGCAACCTGTCAGACCATGACTATGAGGGACTGCGAACGCAACTAATGTCCGAGGCCGCCGACCTGATGCGCGAGATGGAACTGTCCGAGGAAGAGGAAGATAGGATGCTGGCCGCGCTCAGCGAAGAACTGCTCGCGGCGCGTTCTCGTATTGAGGGTGGAGCGGAGAGCGCAAGGGCGTGAAAGAGGCGCCTCTTACCCGTCCGGGGCGGTTTCCCTAACCAGGTCAATGATCTGCCCAAGCGTCTCTAGCTTGGAGGCGATTCCGTCACCCGGGATTCCTACACGCAACGTACCGATTCCCGCGTCGCGGTAAATCCCTATCCGCTCCCTTATCATCGCGGGCGTTCCTATCAGGTTCGCCTTCATCGCCAGTTCTACGGGGACATGATCGCGCGCCTTATCCCGCTCACCGAGCATCCACAGACGTTGAACCTCGTTCACTTCATCCGCGAAGCCTTGTCTGGCGAAGGCGTTCTTGTAGAAGTTGTTGCGCAGCGATCCCATCGCGCCGAATGTGAATCCATAGCCTCGCGCGTGTCGCTTGCCTGCCTCTTCAACATCGTCGGTTATCTCGGTCGAAAGGGGTATCTGGAGGTCCAGGTCATCGAGAGATCGTCCTGCCCTTTCCGCGCCCGCGCGAATGTGTTTCAGGAACACATCGGCTGTCTCCGGGATGAAAGAGCCGCCAATCCACCCGTCCGCGAGTTCGCCCGTGAGTTCCAGGTTGCGAGGCCCCAGAGCCGCTACGTATATTGGCGTGTGAACAGGAGACGCGCTGCTTCTGAGCGCTCGGCCTTCGCCATCGGGCAACGGGAGTCGGTATATGTCGCCATCATAGCTCACACGCTCGCCTGACGTGACTAGCCTCACAATCTCTATGGTCTCTCGGGCGCGCTGAATGGGTTTTGCGAACGATACTCCGTGCCAGCCTTCGACCACTTGGGGTCCGCTCGTTCCCAGTCCGAGCCGAAATCGCCCACGCGATAAAGACTGCATCGCCATGGCTGTCATAGCTAGGTTGGCGGGAGACCGCGCGCCGAGTTGGATTATGCCCGTTCCCAGCGCGATACTGTCCGTTCTAGCCGCCAGGTACGCCAGCGGCGCAATCGCGTCGAATCCCCACGATTCGCCCGTCCATATTGACTCGACGCCGAGACGCTCGGCTTCCCGCGCGAAAGAGACCGCGCTTTCCCAGCCGCCGTCCGGGTCGGTAGTTACGTTTACGGCTATTCTCATCGCGCTATTCCTGCGGGTATCCGGGCGCGCTCTTGTTCTTGTTGATCTGTCCTACGTGGTCGAGGTCGTGGACGCGCTGAAACAGGTACAGGGCCCCGGCGTGAAGTTCGCCGAAGAACGGGTGGGGCGCGGTCGCGTCCAAATTGGGCGACTTAGGCAGTCTCTCCGTGAGCGCGCACCAAGCGAGCGAGTCTGCGGTCAGTCGTTGACGCAACTCAGAGACGCTGAGAGCGGAGGACTCTCTCGGAGGGTCAATCGCGCGTGGGGGGACCTCATTCCCGCGCGCCAGAGATTCGACAGTTTCCGCAACCCTAGCCGAGCTTGTCAGCACGTGGTACAACACTTCGGCGATACTCCACTCGTCGGAATCCATTGTGAAATCGGCCTGCTCTTGGCTCACGCCTTCTGATGCGGCTATGACCTCCAGTCGGGCCTTCATGAGGCGCGGCCACATCTCTGTGAAAGCGTACTTCTCTCCCTGGGCGAGCAGGTATGACCTGACTCGTCGCGCTTCATCGTTCTGCGTGGTCATATCGCGCAGCCTCTCAAGTGTGATTTCTGCTAAGACTGTAACCGACCGCCTCATAATCAGTCAATCGAATCGCGTTTCAGAGAGTGCTGAAAAGCGCTAATATCTTGCGCAGATTTCTTCCGTGTGGTGTTGACCTATGTCCTATACGACGGCTCTGAGCGGCGTAAACGTTCTTGATCTTAGCGAATCTATTGGAGGCGCGTACTGTACCAAGTTGCTGGCCGATCTTGGCGCGGAGACGCTTCTGGTTGAGCGGCCCGGGTCAGGACACCCGCTTCGGCGCGCGGGTCCATATCGCGACGCGCCGCACATCGAAAAGAGCGGTCTGTTCCATTACTACGCCGCTAATAAGAGAAGCCTCGTCTGCGACCTCGAATCGGAGAATGGCCGCGAGCGTGTTCGCCAATTGGCCGAAGACGCCGACGTGGTTGTCGAGGGGTTCGCGCCGGGCTACATGGACTTGATTGGGCTGGGGTACGACCATCTTGCCAGCCTGAACCCCTCGTTGGTGTTCACTTCGATAACCCACTTTGGACAGACGGGGCCGTATCGTCGCTGGAAGTCGGACGAAATAGTTGACTACGCGATGGGTGGGTATATGTATTTTGGCGGCCACGCTGACCGCGAACCGCTGATGATAAACAACAATCAGCCAATGCTGAACGCGGGCGCGCAGGCCGCCATCGCAACTTTGGCCGCGCTATGGTGGTCGCGCAAGACGGGACAGGGTCAGCGGGTGGATGTTTCGAGCGTGGAAGCGATGCTTTCCGCCCACGCATGGACGTCATCCTCATGGACACACGAAGGCGCTGTGATGAGACGAACCGGACCCGACTGTATCCGATGCAAAGATGGATGGGTCTGGTTCTTCCTGTTCCGTTGGGACCCGACGCTGTTCGTTCTCATTGGCCGCCCGGAATTGATGGAGGATGAGCGGTTCGCAGACCGCCAGTCTTGGTTCGACAACCGCGACGAGGTTATACGAATATTGGGTCAATGGTGCGCCGGACGGACTAAGGACGATATATTCCGCGCCGGCCAGGAATTGCGTATTCCGGTCACTCCGGTAAACGACGCCTCAGACCTTGTCGAGTCGTCCCAACTCGAATTTAGAAACTGGTTTCAGGAGATAGGGAGTCCGATTGACGGGCGCTGTAAACTCCCCGGATTCCCATACGTGTTCTCAAGGACGCCCGCTTCCGTTCGCGCTCCCGCCCCAACTTTGAACCGGGATGAAGGTTTCGTATTTAAGCGCGTGAACCACAGGTTTGACGCCGGTGAGCGGACGCCTATGCCGGGCAGTCCGACGACCTTAGAAGATCTTCCGCTTAACGGGGTGCGGATTCTGGAGATGACCGCGAATTGGGCAGGCCCTCTAGCGGCCAGGCATCTGGCGGACTTGGGCGCGGAGGTCATCAAGATAGAGGCGCCTGATCGTCCGGCGACTCGCGGGGGACGTTACCCGGGCGGCGACCCCTTCAAACATCACTACAACCGCGCAGCCTACTTCAACAAGCTGAATCGCAACAAGCGCGCCATTACCCTGAATCTCTACGATCCTGACGCTAGGGATGTATTCCTGCGTCTAGTGGCCGAGTCGGACATTGTGCTGGAGAACAACAGCCCACGGGTGATGCGGAACTTCGGCCTTGAATACCCGGCGCTCTGCGAGGCGAACCCTGATATTATCATGGTTTCCATATCCGGCTTTGGGCAGACAGGCCCCGACCGCGACTACGTGGCCTATGGCGCGAATGTGGAGGCGTCGTGTGGACTCGCCGCAGTGACCGGCTACGCGGATGACGACCGCCCATATCGCAGTACCCTCTTCTATGCGGACCCGGTTACCGGCGCCCACGCCGCTATCGCGACGCTCGCCGCGCTGTGGCACAGGGCGAAATCCGGTCAGGGACAGTACGTTGATATGTCTCTGCACGAAAACGGGATTACGTTCTTCCCTGAGTCTATTATCGAATACACAATGACCGGAAGGCTATCTCCGCGCCGGGGCAATAGGCATCCGAGGTATGCGCCGCAGGGGTGCTACCCGTCGGTGGGCGACGACGCATGGGTTGCGTTGTGCGTCCGCTCGCGGACGGAGTGGGTTGCGCTCGCCCGCCTGATCGGCCGTCTCGACCTAGCGGATGACCCAAGTCTGACGACTGCGGACGGACGACGCGCTCGCCATGACGAGCTGGACGCCGCAATATCCGAGTGGACATCCGAGTATGATCATAATGAGGCCGCGCGACTTCTTCAGCGGGCCGGAGTTCCGGCGGGTCCCGTGCTGGCGAATTGGGAGCTGGTCAGTAATTCGCACTTCCACGCGCGTGGATTCTATGTGCCGATAGAGCATCCTGATATGGGGGTTTTCCCTTATCCGGGTATGCCGTGGAAGCTGTCGGAGACGCCCGGGCTGGTCAGGTCCGCGTCGCCTCTGTTTGGCGAACACAATGAGGCGGCGTTCAGAGGTCTGCTCGGCATGACCGACACGGAACTCGCGCGCCTATACGCGCGCCGAGCAATCGCAGACGAACCGCCCGACGATCTGCCCGGCCCAGTGAGATTGCCGAGGTGAGTCCGGCTACTGACCGAGGATGACCTCATCCCCCACCGCCGCGCTGCCCGACGCTTCCACGATGCCGTACACTCCAAGATAGGCGGCCCTTCGGCTTGGCCGATAGCTGAGTATGAGGCGCAATGTGTCGAAATCGCGCTCGCCGGTGTTCGGGTTCAGGGTGGTGATGGCGCATCTAGGGTCCCGCGAGATGAGGCGGAGACGCAAGCGGTCGCCAATAAGCAGTCCTTTTCCAAGCCAGGCATCTTCCTCGTGCGCCTCACACCCGGTTATAAGCAGGGACGGCCTGAAACGTTCGGGCTCGAACTTCTTCGCGCCCCCTGTGAGAGCGCTCAGGTGGGCGATTGTCGCCTCGGATATCAACGACACCGGATATTCGTCGAAACACTCACCGGGATTCCGCGCCTTCACAAGGATCAGACTTGCGCCGCAGAAATCGGACAACGCTTCGCTCCACTCCCCTTTCACCTCGGCGCCCCTAACGACTCTGCCCCACAGCACGGTCGCAGTCTCCCCGCCCGATTCGGGCCGACCCTCAATTGATTTCCCGTCCGGGAACTTGAGCCGCAGGTTGTCATCTTCGTCGGAGTATTCCGCGGACACTCGGGTTAGCTTGCCAATCTGCCGCTGGGTGACTACACGTCCTTGCGAGTCCACCAGCAGGAAGCGACGGTCTCCGGCGATTCCGCGATGCGTGACGCGAGCGCTGTTGAGTGTAGCCAGTCCCAGAGACTTCACCGGCGTGGCGTGTATCGCTTTTATTAGGGGCATACTGAACCTCTCTGTTCCGGGTCTGCGGCAGGCGCGCTTGCCGCCTTCACAGAATATCCGCCAGCCTGTCCACCTGCTCCAGATCGGGATTGCAGGGCCAGAGCAGGAATTCATCCATCCCAATGTTTTCGTAGGCTCTCAGAGTGTTCCGGATCTGTTCGGGATTCGAGGGGGCGGCCTTGGCGATTATCTTTGCATGTTCAGGCATGAACGAGTAGTAGTCGCCGATATATTGTCCGATTCTTTCGTTCGCGTCGTCGCCCAGCGCGAAGTACGCCGCTCCGACGAATCTCGGTCTGCCCTCTCTACCGATTTCGTTCCACTGGGTGAGAATCGAGTCGTAAGCGGCCCGCGCGGAGTCCGGTCCGCCTCCGCCGGCTATGAACCCGTCTCCCCATAGCGCCACCCGCGCCAACGCTCTGGGGGATACAGCGCCTATAAGGAGTTCAGGGCCACCCTTCCTGTCCGGGGGCGGGCCTATGCAGCCTGCCTCATCGCTGTATGGTTCCCCCGCCCATATGCGTTTCATCGCGGCCAGTTGCTCATCGAATCGCTTTCCCCTGGTGGTTATGTCTGTATCGCTCGCTATGAAGTCGTCGGGGCGACCGCCGATGCCTAGACCGAGACTCAGCCTGCCGCCGGATATGGCGTCCACGCTGGCGGCCTGCTTCGCGAGCATCGCTCCGCTCCGTAGCGGGGCCAGCAGGATAGTGGTCATCAGTCTTATCTGACTGGTTACGGCCGCGGCCGCGCCCAGAACTACCATCGGCTCGAAGTTCGGATACACGAGCCTGTCCAGAATGGCCACCGAACTGTACGGTCCTTCATCCGCCTTCGCCGCCCAGTCCACAATCGCGCCGCCCCGCACACCCGGAATCGTCGCGGGCAGACCTATTCCCACATCCATCTAACGCCTCCTCATCACACACTGCATAGCTTGTCTTTCTTGGCAGAACGCGCCGACCCAATTGCGGATCGGCGCGTTCCTTCGTCGGAGCAGTCGCATCTAGATTCCGGCGGTTTTATGTATCGCCGTTTATATAGTTTGGGTCGTCCGGAAGTGGCGACAGGCGACTTAGCTGCTGACCAACAGGCGTTCGGAGCGCCTGTGATTCACCTGCAACGACCTGAAATGCCAGGGTGAATTTTCCTGTCTCGCTTGTCATTACTGTGGTTTATGGTTTTTCAGGGTTCAGTTGTCGGTTTAGGACGCGTTTGCGTCCGGTCGGAAAGTTTCACATTGGCGAGTGATGGGGGTATTGTAGCCGAATCAGCACGTATGTACAAGATTTTGCGCAGCCGCTCCGCAAGTTCCCGCTCTTCTGGATGACACGCGACGGGCTCACCCTACCCTCCGGTAGGGTGGGCGCGATTCTTTACAGAAGCTCTCTGTTGAATATGAGTCGCTCGACGCCCCACTTGCGGCTGCCGAGAACGCCAATGAGGGCAGCTATCAGGAACCACAGCATCGGCACCTCGCCGCCATGCGCGGCGAAGCCGCCTTCGGCCGGGAAGATGTGAGGCCAGATCCCGTTGTTGGAGTGGACTCCGAAGTACGCCACTATCATGGTTACGACCAAGGCTCCGGCTCCCAGTCTGGTCAGAATGCCTAGACCTATCAGGAACGCGGAAATGAGTTCGACCCAGGCTGCGATGTCCACCAGCGTACCCATCCCGTCCGGGTTCGCTCCGGCGGGAAATCCCCAGAGTAGGAACGCTTTCTGAGCGCCGTGCAGCCCGACCAGAAATGCGAATCCAAGCCTGAACAGCAAATAGAACTCATCTGTGTACCTCTCAAAAATGCCTCCTAACATGGGGGCCGGCTGAGAATCATTTCTTGTCATTGATAGAATCCCTTCTTTCGCGCATACACTCCCTAGTCGGGGCTGTTTGCCGCAGTTATAATTTTGGCCTCATGGTATGGGCGCGTGTATCTCTTGTCAAACCATAGCTCCAGTTCCGGCGGCCTTAGCATCTTGAGAGAGCTGCGAACGTTCTGTATGTTGCGAATGTATTTTAGAGAGGTTGAGGGGGGGGCAACGATAAGTAGGGCGATTGGGGCGATTTATTATTTCAAGAAAGATTTCGCCGCATATTGAATATGTTCAAGTTCGCGGTGAAGTGTATGCTAAGATGCAGGGATAGGAATCGGGTTTGCAGTTGATAGGGCAGGCTATCACATGGATTTCACATTTGAGAAGGGTTCGGCGCAAAGCCCGCGAGGTCACGCGCTGGTTTACTTTCACAACTCTCAGGACGCCTCGGAACTTCTGGCGACTTATCTGATAGTGTTTCCGATCCAGACCGATGTGTCCAAGTACGTGCCGCCATTTTTGCTGAACCAGATCGGCGAGGTCGGCGCCCGGGAGCTTTCGGCATTCGCTTTCCCGCCGGCTCCTGAGCCGGTGAGCGGTCTTGAGGAAATAGAGAGACTGGCCGACGCGCGCGAGGACGACATATTGTACGGCGGCTCTATCAACGTGTCGGATGTGATGTCGCTGATGGGTATGGTGAGCGAGGCGATTTCCTGGTACTCGGATCTGTGGGAGCGGTACGCGCGGCCGGATACAAAGGTCATGGATTCGGAGGGTGTGGACGAATACGAGACCGGGTTGAGTGTTAAAGACGTGTTGTATGGCCTTATGAGCGATCAGGATAGGCTGAACGAGCTTACTCGACTGGTGGGTCGGCTTCGGGACGCGGTTGGCTCCGGCGATATGTCTCTTGCCGCCGAAACTCGGGGTGAGATAATCGCTCTGGGACGCCATATGCCTGAAAACCATCAGGTATCAAGACTTGCCAACGCCGCCGGGTCGGAGGGCGAGAACGCCGCCCGCCTGACCAGCCTCTATCTGCAGAGGTGTTTCCACCTGACTTCCGAGGAGTACGTGATGCTCGGACAGGTTGAGGACGAGATCCGTTCCATAGAGGATCCGGATTAGTTACGGGCGCGCCGCGGACTCAGTATATCACCCTGTCTTCGGTCAGAGTCTCTATCTCGGCGTCGCTCAGTCCAAGCAGTTCCGAATAGACGTATTCGTTATTGTGTCCCAATTTGGGCGCTGGGCGTGATTGGAATTCCGTTCCGCCGTCGAACCGCCATGGAAGGGTCGGCAGAGTATGGGTGATTCCGTCGGGATATTCGACAGGTCTGAGATAGCCTCCCTCGTTCAATTGCGGGTCGGCGTGCAGCCGTCCCATATCCAGCGAAAGGCCGCACGGCACGCCGGCGCGTTGGAGAGTGTGGAAAGCGTCGTTGTCGTCAATTTGGGATGTCCACGCGGCGATTGCGCTATCAAGTTCGTCTTCCCGCGTTTTTCTGCCGTCCGGCGTGTCAAGGGTTGAATCCTCGCTCAGTTCGGGCCTGCCTATCGCATGGCATAGGCTGCGCCACTGCTCCGAGGTGTGTATTTCAATGGCTATCCATCGGTCGTCCCCCGCGCATCTGTAAACTCCGTGCGGCGCGGAATTGCGGTCCCTGTTGCCCAGAGGAACAGGCTCGCGGCCGTTCATCTGGTATTCCAAGAGGGCTTCGGGAAGGCTTGCGGACAGCGCCTCCGCCATGGAGAAGTCCACATACTGTCCCCTGCCCGTCTCCAGCCTGTGGTTGAGCGCGGCGAGCGTAATCATCGCCAGTTCCATGCCCACCCATGGGTCGGCCCACAGTCCGCCCTTGATAGGCTCGGAATCGGGATAGCCGGAGATAGAGTTCCAACCGGTGTAGTGCTGAAGGAGGCTTCCATAGGCTACGTAATCGCGGTCCGGGCCTGTGTGGCCTGTGCCGGAGGAGGCTATCATCACGAGGTCGGGTCTGACCTTGGATAGGATGTCGTATCCTAGTCCCAGTCTCTCGAATACCCCTGCGGCGTAGTTTTCGACGACCACGTCGCACTGGGCTACCAGTTTGAGCGCCAGTTCCTTGCCGCGGGGCTGCGACAGGTTGAGCGCGGCGTATTTCTTGGACTGGTTGTAAACATGGAAGGCGGAGCCGCGTGTGGAGGGGTCGGGTCTGCGCGCGCTTCCGATTTTGATCACCTCGGCTCCCATCAGAGCGAGGTGTCGGGTGGCTGTCGGGCCCGCGATTATCCATGAAAAGTCTGCGACGCGAACTCCGTCCAAGGCTGAGCCACGCCCCTTGTTTTGAGAGGGTGTCGAATCAGTCAAGGTTGGCGCTCCGCGCGTTCGTATGAATCGAGGAGTTCGCGATTGTGTTGTCCGAGCAGCGGCGCGGGCGGTTCGGCGCGAGGAAGGGTTGTCTTGGACAGCTTGTAGGGGAGGCCCGGATATTGCAGTATGCCTGTGATTGGGTGGGTTATGGGCGCGAAGAAGCGACGGTCTTTTAGGTGTGGGTCGGTCATGAGGTCTTTGACTGTGTTGACGGGGAAGCATGGTATTCGCCGTCGCTGTCCCTCTCGCGCTATGTCGTAGCGGGACAGTGGGCTTGTCCACTCGGATAGCAGCAGCCACAATTCGTTCGCGTTTTTTTGTCGCGCGTCCCGCGTGGCGAACTTCGGGTCTTCTAACCAGCCGGGGTTGCCCATCAGTTCAAGCCAGCGCGCCCACTGAGCGTCCTCACGGGGTGATATGGCGACGTATCCGTCGCTGCACGGCAGGATTCCCCCTATCGCGGATACCTGTCCGCCGATAGAGGCTTCTCTAACTTTGTTTTGTTGGCGCGTTGGGGATTCTCCGCCGAACGCTATGTTGGACAGTCCGGCTATCGCTTGTGTCGCCATCGCCTCGAATGCGGAGACTACGATGTGACAACCGCGTCCGCTCATGCGCGCGGCGAATAGGGCGGCGAGCGCGGCGGAGGCGGCGGCCATGCCCGCCACCCGCTCCGCCTGGTATCCACCCGCCCGTATAGGCGGTTCGGAATTCGGGTCATCCACCGGGCCTAACATTCCGTGAGCGTTCGCGCTCATATGGAACAGGGAAAGGTCGCCCGCGTTGTAGCTTGCATATGGGCCCCAGTCGCCGAATGGGGTTATTTGGCACAGGATGATGTCCTCGCGGACGGCGGCGAGGCGATCGTAACTGACGCCGTGTTTCTGAAGCCAGCCGGGCGCGTGGTTGTTCAGGACTATCCGACTCTCGGCCGCCAACTTCAGAAAGCGAGCGCGGTCCGGCGGCGAATCCATATCCAGGGCAATCCCGCGCTTGCCCGTGTTGAGCGCAAGGAACAGCGCTGACTTCTCAGGGTGCGGCACGCTGCCCTGAAAGGGCGCCATTCGGCGCGCGATGTCACCGGCCGGCGGTTCTACCTTTATCACTTCCGCTCCGAGACGGGCGAGCGTCCGCGCGGCATAGGGCGCGGATATGCCTTCTCCTGTGTCCAGAACCTTGATACCGCCCAGCAGTCCGGCGGGTTTTTCGCATTGCGAGTCCATGCGCGCGATTGTACACCGAACGGCTGTCGGATGGAACTGTGCATATGCGCCGAAACCGTGCTACAATACGCATCCCGGCGAACAAAAGCGCTTAGACAGATAAGGTTGAATTTATCCAACCAACCGCGCAGAATTGAAAAATGCGCTGAATCGGTGGATACAGATTTTTGCAGGGGACATGCAGGCGCCAGACCCTACTTGCAGGCCGTGAGCAGACCTACTGCGGGCGCGCCGGGTTCATCGTGGCAATCATAAATCCGGATATATAAGGAGCCTCAGCGTGGCGCGAACAGGGATCGTACTATATCACGGAATCGAGAGCGGCGCGGAACTTGCCAGCTACGGGCGTATGGCGGAGGACGCCGGCTTCAGCTCCCTGTGGGTTACCGAAAGGTACTTTCATGAAGAGATCTTCTCAATGCTCGGCTTTCTCGCGGCCCGAACCGAGCGCATCCGACTGGGCGTGGGTGTAGTCAACCCTTATACCCGCAATCCCGCGCTGCTCGGAATGGGCGCGGCCACTCTCGACCGGCTCAGCGGCGGCAGAATGACGCTTGGCCTGGGACGCAGCGACGCAGAGGTGATTTCGGGACGCATGGGCATGGAGTACCGAGCCCCGCTGTCCACTCTGCGGGGGACGGCGCTCTCTCTGCGTCGTATGTGGAGCGGCGAGCGGGTGTCGGATGAGTACGCGGGCGTCAGGCTGTCCAAGGTCGGCCTCGCGCTACGGCCCGTACAGGACCCGCTGCCGATATATCTCGCGGCCATAGGGCCAAGGGCGCTCCGGCTCGCGGGCGAAGTGGCGGACGGCGTTCTGCTCAATGCCTATGCCCCAGTGGAGTATATACACTGGGCTGTCGCCGAGATAAGGGAAGCCGCGTTCGGCGTCGGCCGCGACCCTCGCTCGATAGACATAGCCTGTATGCTCATAGTTCGCCTGACCGATGATCCCGACGCTATGCTGCCCGCTCTGCGCGAGCGCGTCGCCCGCTTGGTTGCCGAGCCGTTCACCGGGGAAGTCCTGCTGGGACAGGGAGGCTTCGACACTTCGATTCTCTCGCCTATCAGGGAACTTGTCGCGGCGGGCGACGAATCCGGCGCGGCGCGATACGTTTCCGAGGAGCTTGCGGAAGCCTGCTACCTGCTCGGCGACGCTGAGCGATGCCGCGAGCGAATACGCGAGTACGCGGACGCGGGGGTTGACACCCCGCTTCTGCTGCCGAGGCTGGAGGCGTTCGAGCGGACGGTCGAAGCGCTGGCTCCGGTCCCGTAATATCGCGCCCGTATCCATTGCGCCCAAACCGCGCCGAAAGAGAACTGCGAGATTTTTCATACGAGGAAACATGGACAGAGAGGATAACAATGACCACCAGAGGAGCAATCCGGCGCAAATCGTTGCCCGACCCACCGCGCGACCCTGACGCCATGCGGCAACTCCCCTTCATCTCGCTTGTTTTGTACCTTCTGAGGGATCACTTCTCTCACCGGACCGACGCGCTGGTGAATGGGGAGGGCTATCTGTGCCGCGATACCCGGATTAGTCCGGGTCAGCTCAAACCCGACTGCGTGGTGGCTTTTGGCGTGGACCCCAAGGCTATAGAGGAACGTAACGGATATGTGATAAATGAGGTGGGCAAGCCGCCCGACTTTGTTCTCGAGATCGCCTCTAGGAGTACGGGCAGAGCGGACTATACCACCAAGCGAGACGGATACGCGGGATACGGCGTTACGGAATACTGGCGATTCGACCCGAGCGGAGGCGAGTACCACGACCGTCCCCTGGCGGGCGACACTCTGGTGAACGGCAGGTATGAGCCAATACGGATAAACGCCGAATCCGACGACGTATTCTGGGGGCGCAGTCCTACGCTGGGACTCGACCTGTACTGGCAGGACGGACACCTGCGCTTCTACGACCCGGTGAGGGGCGAGTTCTTGCTCGAATTCGCCGAAGTGAAGGTTGAGCGAGACGCAGCGATTGAAGAGAGAGACGCTGAAAGGGCCGCGCGCGAGTTCGCCGAGGGCCGCGCCGATGCCGCTGAAGCCGAATTGACGCGGCTGCGAGAACGATTCAGTCAGATTGAGGACGACGAGTCCGATAAACGGCAATAGAGCCTCTGAGCTTTTCATACGACGACATTCGGCTAAGGAGCCATATGCAATACCGAACCCTGGGCAGAACCGGTCTGAAAGTCTCGCTCCTTAGCCAGGGCACCGGAGGCCCTAGCCAGTTCGGACAGAAGCGGGGATTGTCGCAGGCCGAGCAGAACCGGCTGATCCGCAGGTGTCTGGATCTGGGCATAAACCTGTTCGACACTCACGAGGGCTATGGCGATAGCGAGGCGATACTAGGGCGGGCTCTGAAAGGCGTTCGGCGCGATGACTATATTATTGTTACAAAGTGGGCGTATCCACGCGACGGCGACCCCACCGGCGACCCGGAGGAACTCACACGTTCAGTCGAGCGCAGTCTGCGTCGGCTGAATACCGACCACATAGACGCGCTGCTTTTTCCATGGCCTGCTCGCGGAGCATCACGACATGGTTGTCGAGCGATATATGCCAGTACTGGAGCGGCTCAGGGAGCGTGGACTTGTCGGGCATCGCGGATTCAGCCTGCGGTTCATTGTTGATCCCGCCCAGAGCGGCGCTATGGCCGGGCTGAGCAAGGCCCCCCATCTTTGGGATGTGATCATGCTCAAGTACGGTATACTGAACCAGTACGCCGCCAAGCATATCCTGCCGCTCGCGCTGAAACATGACGTAGGCGTGCTGAACATGGCGGCGGTTAGGATACGGTTGCCCAACCCGCAGTTGCTGGAAGAGACGATAGCGGACTGGAAGTCGCGCGGGCTTGTTCCTAAAGAGGCCCTGCCGGATAAGGAGCCTCTCGGCTGGCTGGTTCACGGGGAGGTGGATTCGGTAATCGCCGCCGCGTATAAGTTCGGAGCGGACCACCCCGCCATATCCTCCGTGATAACCGGAACCTCGAACCCGGCGCACCTTGAATCGAATGTCCGCGCTATGGAGAATCCCGCTCTTGACGGCTCTGACCGCGCCCGCTTGGAGGGGCTGTTCGGTCACATAGTTGAATACGCCTGAGCGGAGACATCGTATTCGACTCCGGGCACGTTCGCGCTCGCGTCCATGGGGGCTATCAAGGGGATCATGCCGCCGTCGGCATTCACCGCCTGGGGATTCCGCTCGCTGCGGCGTATGAGATAGATGGGTCTAATCCATCGTCTTGGCTTCGCGCCATAGGGATTCTTTCGCGTCGAGCGGGATCGTCTCGAAGTCCTGACCGCGCTCGCGCGCGAGCCGCTCCATTCTGACAAAGCGGGAATAGAACTTGCGGTTGGACTGGCGCAATGCGGTTTCCGCGTCTATTCCGAGCCAGCGGCTTGCGTTCACCAGCGAGAAGAGTAGGTCGCCCAGTTCTTGCTCACGCGCCGCGTCGGACTCCAGCTCTTCCAGCTCCTCCGCGACTTTCGCAATTACTCCGTCGTAGTTGTCCCAGTCGAATCCCATCCGCGCCGCGCGTCCCTGCACTGCCTGCGCGTATGCCAGCGCCGGCATCGCCTTGGGCACTCCGTCCAAGATGGAGCCGTCTGTCCCTTTCATCTCCTCGCGCTTGATCTGGTCCCAGCGCACGCCAACCTGCCTGCTGTCTTCGGCGATTGTATCTCCGAAGACGTGCGGATGCCTGCGAACCAGTTTGTCAATGACTGCCGCGAACACATTCTCGCCAGTAAACGCGCCGGATTCTTCCGCTATCTGCACTATCGAAGCGGCGTGGAAAAGCACGTCGCCGAGCTCCTCGACGACCTTTGCGTCATCGCCCCGCTCGATGGCTTCGACCAGTTCGTAGCACTCTTCCAGAAAGAGATGCTTCAACGATTCGGGAGTCTGTTCCTTGTCCCATGGGCATCCGTTCGGCCCGCGCAGTCTGGCCGCCAAGTCTTTGATGCCCTCGAAACTGCTGGCGAATGTGTCATCTTGGCCCAAGGTAATAAACTCTCCCAGCCGCCCCAATATATGCGGAGCGTCTTCCCGGTTCAGCGCTACATACTAGCACAACCTACGATGGCCGGCGCGATCGCGCGTCGTAGGCGGCTCCCCGCATATGATATAGTTGTTGCGTAGAGAGCGCGGAGGAATCCAGTGGCCACTATCAATACAATACACGATCTATTCCAGCTTCTGCGGGACAATCCGGAATGGGCGCATGAACTGCGAACATTGGTGTTGACGACCGAACTGATAGACTTGCCTCGAAAATTTGAAGAGTTCGCGGAGGAAACCCGAGCGCATAATGCCGCCACCGATGCCGCGATAGCTGAACTGCGGCATACGGCTAAGGAAACTCAGAAGGACGTTAAGGATTTACAGCATACGACTAAGCAAACTCAGAAGGACGTTAAGGATTTACAGCATACGACTAAGCAAACTCAGAAGGACGTCAAGGATTTACAAAGCTCAAGCGGAGACACTCAAAGCGCTGTAAAGGAACTTCAGGATACGGTCAAGGTAATGCAGGACGATCTAGGTGAGCTAAAAGGCTTCAGCGCCATGAATGTTGTTCTTGGCAGACCTGACATAATCGTATTCGCGCTTTCTGAAGATCTGCTGATTGAGAAAGTACTAACAGCCCAAGACCTTGTGGGTATGATCCGTTCCAGACCGGATGTAGTTCCTCAGGACGACAGAATGAGTTTCATCGAGGCGGACATAGTGATACACGCCAAAGACAGCGCCGGGAAGGATCATTACATCGCCGCCGAGGTTTCGTACACTGTTGGCAGCAGCGATGTTGACCGCGCCATTCGGAACTCCGAGTTCCTGAAGAAGCTTACCGACGAAGAGTCCCACGCCATGGTTATAGGGAGTGACATTAATGGCACAGCCACGATGATAGTCGAAAGGGAAGGCGTTCATTGGTATCAGTTGAGACGTCATGACACTCGGCCTCGTTGATCTCTCCCCTATTCACTCTCGCAAGCCAAGATTTCCCCTTGCGCCAAAGTCTGCATCTAACTCTAAACATAGATCCAAATGAAACCGGACACCCACATTCCCAGACCGTTCAAAATCCTGATAGCCGTTCTGTTTATCGCGCTCGTTCCCGTGTTTCTGACGGCGGTCAACGCGCGTTGGGTCATCAACTTTCCGCCCCTCTATTCATATGGTTTCGACGAGTATGAGATCCCGCGGCGGACGGGCATTGAGCGCGCGGAGCTCATCTCCGTCGGGGAGCGGATAAGAGGGTATTTCAACAACGATGATGAACTGCTTGAGGTGAGCGTCGTTGTGCGAGGGGTGTGGGTCAATAACCTGTACAACGAGCGCGAGGTTCTGCATATGCGCGATGTGAAGGCGCTTGTACAGGGCGTCTATCGAGTTTCCGAGCTCACGGGTCTGTATTTATTTGTTGTCGTGGTGGCCGGATTTGCGATCTGGGGACGGCGATTCACGCAGTCTCTCGGCATACTTCTCATATGGGGGGGAGCTGTTACGCTGGTGCTTGTCACGATTGTCGGGCTTGGCTCTATTTTCGGTTTCGAGCGTCTGTTTCTCGCATTCCACCTAATTAGTTTCAGCAATGACCTGTGGCAGCTGGATCCGCGACGAGATTATCTTATAGCGATGTTCCCGCAAGGGTTCTTCTTCGACGCGACTATGCTGATCGCGGCGTCTATCGTACTTCAGGCCGTCGCCCTGGTCGCCATACCCGCTTACCTGATGAGACGGCGCAAGATATTCTCGGGGGGCGCGGGCCAGACTCACGCTCGGCGCGCCGAGTTCTTGAATAACCGATCATGAAGGGGTGAAAGCTATGCCGGTAACAGGACTTGACGTGAAATTTCGGCGCGTACTCGCCGATGGCCGCTCATGGGGCGACGTTGGAGCGTATGAGGAGATACGCGGTACACTGCGCTTCGCCGTTGACCCCGGCAATGAGGCCAACGAACGCATTACCGATGTCGCACTCGCGCCTACGAATGCGAACGGTAGAGTTGAGTTCTCGTCCGATGTGTCCATCATGCTGCCCGTTGACCGTTCCAAGGGAAGCGGTCGGCTGATGCTGGATGTGGTTAACAGGGGAAACCGGGTTGCGCTGCCGAATTTCAACCGCGCTTCGCGTCTCGCGATTGACGCTGAAACGCCGGAGGGGGCGGATGTGGACATCGGCGACGGCTTTCTGATGGAGCGTGGGTACACTGTCGTCGCGTGCGGCTGGCAAGGAGACACTCCCGCTCACGACGCGCTTATTACCATGGACGGCCCGGACGCCGCAGATGTCGAAGGCCGTCCCCTGAGCGGCAAAGTTTACACCCAACTCCAGAGTGTGGAGGACACGCACAACTTCCTGCTGTCCGATAAGGGACACCGCGCGTATCCGGCCTACGACATGAACGAAACGGACGCTCGGTTGGAAGTCCGCGATATGCCGGACGGCCCAGCGCGCCTTGTGCCGCGCTCCTTCTGGCGTTTTGGCAGAATAGAGGATGACGGAAGCTATGTGGCCGATCCCAATCATATCTGCTCGGAGCGCAAATTCGAGAAGGGGAGACTTTATCAGATAGTTTATACTACGGTCGGAGCGCCGGTTCTGGGACTGAGTTTCGCCGCGCTCAGGGACTGCGTATCTTGGTTCAAGCATGGGGCGACAGGATTCGGCTCGCCGATATCAATAAGCTACGCATACGCTTACGGGCGTTCTCAGACCGGACGCTACCTTCGCACTTACATATACAACGACTTCAACCGCGATGAACGGGGCAGAGACGCGCTGGATGGGATAATCGCCAACGTCGCAGGTGGAATGAGGGGTGAGTTCAATCAGCGATTCGGCCAAAACTCGAAGGATCGGAATAGTATGCTGACCCAGCTTTTCCCGTTCTCGAGCGCGCCGCAGACTGAACCCGAAACCGGCGCGACGGACTCGCTCCATCGCAGGCTGGATGAACGTGGCGACGACCTGCGCGTGTTTTATACTAACACTTCCGCCGAGTATCACCGCGGCGACGCCTCGCTTATACATACCGACCCCGACGGCGCGCGAGATGCGGATCCGGGTCCTAGTGTCCGTATATACCACTTCTCGGGAACTGAGCATGGGACCGGCGCATGGCCGCCGACCGACTCGTCGGACTCCGGTGAGGGCATAAGCCGCACGCAGAATATTCGTAGCGTGATTGATTACACGCCCCTTCTAAGAGCCTGTCTCGAGAATCTGGACCGCTGGGTCGCCGAAGGCATCGAGCCACCGCCCAGCAGGCATCCCCGGATAGATGACGGAACAGCCGTCCCCACTCGCAAGCTCCGCGAGGTCTACGACTTGATACCGGGATCGAACTACCCGCGCCGTCATCCGCTGCCCCACCGCCGCGACTACGCGCTTAGGACGGATGTGGAGCAGGTCACCAAGTTGCCGCCCGAAGTGGGCAAAGTATTCGGTTCGCTCGTTCCGGATGTGGATGAGGACGGAAACGAGGTAGCGGGGGTTAAACTGCCCGAAATAGCCGCGCCACTGGCGGCGCATACAGGGTGGACACTCAGACACGCGGACATAGGCGGCGATACTCAGCCGCTAATGTTCGCGGGGGGCACGATTCCATTCGCTCCCGATGAGAAGACTCGGCAATCGGCCGGAGACCCGCGACCATCCATAGCGAAGCGATACTCGTCTAGAGAGGAGTACCTGTCCAGGGTGCGCGCCGCCGCCGAAGCGCTTGTCAGAGATCGGTATCTTCTTGAACAGGATATAAGCGTCTGTCTTGAGCAGGCAACGAAGTTCTGGGATTATTTCGCCGTTAATCCGGATGTGGAGTAGATGGGCAGGCATCCGAGAGACGCATATCGTCCCGGAGCGGGTTTCTGGGATGCGCCACCGGCGCGAACGAATCCGCCGGGGGCGAGCGCCTGAAATAGCCTATGGGCAGGTGTAAACGGAGTAATCGCTAATGCCCTGTTTCCTTCTCAGAGATCCCAGAATAGGAAGCGACGCGGCGGTCTGACTCGCCGCTCAAGAAAGTCTTCAAGCAGATCGCGCTTCAGAGCGATTTGGTGGTCGGATACGCTTGCGGTGTCATCCAGTATCCAGTCCGGTATATCGCTTCTGGTGCGAGACGCGCCCATTACGTCCACAGCCACGATCACAGTATCCCCGGATAAAGTCCAACTGCCCACGGCGGGCTTGCGTTCACTGGTGAATTTGTCGGGATGTAGAAGGCTATTCAGTACAAGGCGCGGCCTCTCAAAAGCCCTGCCTTGATATTCGCTTAGGGTCATCGGCGAACACCAATTGGGCATATTGGCGCTTGTGGGCAGGTTGGCTTCGATGATGCTGCACAATACGGTCGAGGAGAGTTCGAGCGCGTCTATGTCCTCACTGTTCGATGAGTTGGATTCTGTTATGGAATTCATTTCTTCAATGACCCGTTTAAGATATTCGCGGTAGAGGGCGGTTGTGAGTCTATCGCGAATTGACGCGACCGATCTCTGTAGGTTCCGGCGCGCCGCGGGATTGTCGCCGGGCAGGGAGGTTCTAGTGTATATCATAAGACAGCGTTTGACGATTTCGGGAAGGAAGCTGCGGGCCTCGGCGTTCATGGATAGAGCGAAACAGAGGTATTCAGAATAGTGGATAGCCTCGTCTTTGATGATCTCCGGGGCGTGGCGATTGAAGCGTTCTCGGGTGACGTCGTCGAACACGATGGGAAAGCGTTTGTAGGTTTCCTGCAGGCCGCGCAGGTTGCTGCGCGTGAAGGACTGCGTTTCTACGATGCGCGGATATGAAAACATGGATGTCATTAGGGTTTCTATCAGGCTGCTTTTTCCGCAGTTGCTCTGGCCGTAAAGCACTGCGAACATGGGTTGATCGAAGCTGAAGCGGTTTTGGCGAAGCGCCGAGTTTCTGGGATCGCACATAAAAGGAGAGAAGTAGAACCAGCACATGAAAGTGAAGTAGTCTCGCTGCAGTCTTGGGATGTCGCCTACGAACCCGTTTTCATAGTTCCCGAAGAACTCCAGCCATGCTTCAATGTCGCCTCTGAGGTCATTGGCGTCAACGTTCATATCCACCTCATCGCCGGAGAGGGTGAAGGCTCCGCCGTTATATGAGAGAAATGTTTCCGGCCCTTCTTTTTTGTGCCGCGACGTGATGACCCGAGTCATCTGTTTAACAATGTTCGGGGTCAGTTTGATATTGCCTTTGCGGTCAGGTCGAATTCCCGCCAACGCCTGCCTGCGAACCGGTCTAATGCGCTCAACCTGAGACAGTACTTTGGGAACGCTAACGTCAGCTTCGCTCTCTTCTTCCGCGGGAACGTATATTGATACGCCGGCACCGCCACCTGCAGCCTCTTTCAGGGCCGGAGTTTCTTCAATCGGAATAATCTCAGCCGGTATAGGCTTCTCGCGTAAAGTCAACCTGCTCGAGGCCACATCGCGGACGGCCTCGTACTGTTGGCAGTAGTGTTTCCAAGCGGAATCGTCGTTGTCGAACACTATCAGCGTTTCAGCTTGGCGTCCGGAGAATGCTGTTTCTGAGAGGTTTGCAGAGCCGACTATCACCCTCTGGAGGTCGGCTTTCTCCAGAAGATAAATCTTGGCGTGGGCGATGACGTCTTTGACCACGTAGAAGCGCGCTTTGCCGTCTGCGGCTCTGTCGAAAATGGCTGTTCTGCGCTCGTCGGATATGCCGTCTATTCCCACGAATCCTTTGTTAAGCTTGTCATCCACAACTGTCTGGAACGCTATCACCTCAGCCGCGTCCCTGGACAGTATTCCATTGTGTCCGAATATGCACTCGAAATCTGAGTAGTCGAAATCTCGCAGCAAGCCTATTATCATCGGTATGCTGGGCGTGTATGTGAGCGCGCGCATGGAGTCGAAGCCGCCAAAGAGGGAGTTTCTGTCAAAGCGCGCAGAACGCTCCGCACGCGCATAGACCACGTCGAGTCCGCCTTCGCGCGTGCGTGAGTCGGAATCGTCGAATATGAAGCCTGTCTGCGCCATCATGTCGGCGGACTACATCCTGACCTTCTTCTCTCCTGACAGATACGCTTCCGGCTCTTTGCTGAACGCGATTCGGCATCCTGGGGCGCAGAAGTAGTAAGTTTCTCCGTTGTGGTCATGCGATCCTCCCGGCGGCTTGCGGATATCCACCTGCATATCGCACACCGGATCGGTAGCTGTCGCGCTTCCGCGTCTGTTGAACAGTGGCAGTCTCATTGAGTTCTCCTTGAATTGCGCGTATCAACCAGGGCAGTCATCCTATCTTCGGCCTGAAACGCCTCAGCCTCAGAGAGTTGACAATGACGGACACTGAGCTTATCGCCATCGCGCCCGCGGCTAGGATGGGGTTGAGGAATCCGTGTTCGCCGAGAATCGGTCTGAGCGCGTCGGGCGTACCGCCGGAAGCGAACAGAGGGTACAGGATACCGGCCGCTATTGGGATAAGGGCTACGTTGTAGGCGAATGCCCAGAACAGATTTTGTCTGATTATACGCATCGTGGCGCGGCTTAGCGAGATGACGGTAGAAACTCCGCGCGCGTCGCCGCCCACAAGCGTTACGTCTGCCGCTTCTACCGCGACGTCTGTTCCTGTGGCCATGGCGATGCCGATGTCGGCCTGAGCGAGGGCGGGGGCGTCGTTTATGCCGTCTCCGACCATCGCAACACGTTTACCGTCGGCCTGAATTGCCCGTATTTCTCTCGCCTTGTCCACGGGGAGAACTTCCGACGCCACACGTTTGATTCCGAGCTGATTGGCGATCGCGCGCGCGACGCGCTCGTTGTCGCCGGTTAGCATCACGACCTCGATGCCTTGTCTTTTGAGTGTTCTCACCATTTCGGCGGACTCGGGTTTGAGGCTGTCCGCGACGGCTAGGACGCCGAGCGCTTCTCCGTCCGCCGCGACGAACATCGGTGTCTTTCCCCGGGCGGCGAATCTGTCGGCTTGTAATTCCAGGCCGTCCAGCCAAGCCCCTTCCCGGCGCATCATCCTGAGGTTGCCGATGATAAGGGTCATGCCGTTCAGCCGTGCGCTGACGCCTGCGCCCGGCGTGGCCTCGAAATCGGCGGCTTCTTCCAGGTCGAGGCCTCGTCCGGCGGCTGATTTCACTATCGCCATTCCCAGCGGATGCTCCGAGTGGCGCTCCGCGGACGCGGCCAGCGCGAGAAGCGCGTTTTCGTCCCCGTTCAGGGCATAGATGTCGGTAACTTCGGGCTTGGCTTTTGTCAGTGTGCCGGTTTTGTCTAGGGCGACTACGTCAACCTTGTGGGCAGTTTCCAGCGCCTCTCCCCCACGTATAAGCGCTCCGTATTCGGCTCCTTTTCCGATACCGACCATTATCGCGGCCGGCGTGGCGAGACCCATCGCGCACGGGCAGGCGATGATCAGCACGGCCACTGCGGACAGAATGGCGGTCACGTAGGACGGATCCGGCCCTAAGGCAAGCCAGACCGCGAATACCAGAGCGGCGACGCCAATCACGGCGGGAACGAAGTACGCCGATACCAGATCCGCGGTACGCTGGATAGGGGCTTTGGACCCCTGCGCGTCTTCCACAAGCCGGATAATATTCGACAACATGGTGTCCTGTCCGACGCGGGTCGCCCTGAAAGTGAGACTCCCGCCGCCGTTGAGCGTCGCGCCATAGACCTCGCTTCCGATTCTCTTTTCAACAGGCGCGCTCTCCCCGGTCAGCATGGACTCGTCGAGGGAGGACGCTCCACTTTCGACAGTGCCGTCAACCGGGATTTTTTCGCCCGGCCTGACGAGTATCAGGTCTCCGACGGCTATTTTGTCTATCTGAATGTCCACGTCCTGCCCGTCCCTGATGACGCGGGCGGTCTTGGGGCGGAGGTCCATCAGCGCCCTTATGGCGTTGGAGGCGCGTCCCTTGGCTCTGGCCTCAAGGAACTTTCCAAGCAAAACCAGCGCAATAATGGCTGAAGAGGTGTCGAAGTAGGTGTCGGTGGCGCGTTCTTCAAAGAAGGCGGTGTGGCCGAAGATGGTCACGGCAAGGCTGTACAGGTATGCCGCGGAGGTTCCGACTGCGATGAGGGTGTTCATATTGGAGGTGAGATGGCGAGCGGCGTTCCAGGCGGACGCGTAGAATCCGCGTCCGGCCCAGAATTGGATCGGCGTGGCCAGCGCGAGAAGCGCGAAGTCCATTCTAAAGGGAAGCAGGTCGGGAGCGTTGGGAATCGCCATCAGCGCCATTATCAGGGCGGCGACGGCGAGGCTGAAGACCATGCGGTTTCTGAGCGCTCGGACCTCTCGCGGCGTCGCGGCGTCGTCACTGGGGTCGCTGATCACCGAGGTCACGGAGTATCCCGCCTCCTCGACTGAGCGTCTGAAGTCGGAGATACCGCTGATGCCCGGAACGTATTCGATGACTGCCCTCTCGGTGGCGAGATTGACCTGCGATGATAGCACGCCATCGGCGCGTTGGAGCGCGTTTTCGACGTGTGCGACGCAGGCGGCGCAGGTCATGCCGCCTATGGCGAGAGTGGTTTTGCGCGTCCCGATTCCGTAGCCCGCTTCCTCTACCGCGTGGGTGAGGGCAGAGATGTCTATGGTGTCGTCGCTTTGAAGTTCCAGCGCGGCTTTCTCTGTCGCCAGGTTGACTGAAACACGCTCTACGCCGGCTACTTCTTCCAGCGCGTCCGATACGTGGGTGACGCATGCAGCGCAAGTCATTCCAGTTATGGGAAGGGTTAGACGGGTTCCTGTTTGTGCGATCAACGCCGCTCACTGCCTACGAATGTATATCTAGCATTCTAACATAGACGAAAGGGGGCGTGGGTCTTGAACCGGGCGTGAAGCCATCGCGGGGTAGGCCCATAGAGTTTGAGAACGCTCTAGGATAGAGCTTTGGATGCGCTTTTCGAGTTTGGGGGTGAGGGCATTAAGTTTCGATCTGGGCGTGAAGGACGCCAGTAGGAAAGAAGTCATTCGGAAATTTGGGGAACCGGATCGGTTATGAGATGCGGCGGCCGCGCGGTCGCGCGGCCTGAGATTTATCAATCGGATGGAGTTGTCGGGGCTAAATGCTTCTGATGACTCCGATGACCCTTCCACGCACCGAGACATCTTTGGCGGCGACCATAATCGGCCGCATCGTAGAGTTCTCGGGCTGTAGACGCACCATGTCGCCTTCCATGTAGAAGCGTTTGAGCGTGGTCTCCTCGCTGCCGTTCAGCCAGGCGGCGACCATCTCGCCGTTTCTGGCTTCGCCGGTAGGTTCGAGAATGACTAGATCGCCGTCCGCGACGAGGGCGTCAATCATCGAGGTTCCCTTCACGCGGAGCGCGAACATATTATCACGCTCGGGTATCAGCGTCGAAGGCAGGTCAATGGTGTCGTAACTGTTATCGGCATACGCCGGCGCGTCGGGGACGTGGAGCGGCTCGCCAGCGGCGATGTTGCCCATGACGGGCACGCTCAGGATATCGCGCTTGGTGCCTTTGAGGCCTTCGCCTATCAGCTCAATGCCGCGCGATACCTCCGGCTCACGCTTGAGATACCCCATCGCCTGGAGCTTGTGAAGATTGTAGTCCACGACCGAGGTCGAGCTTACATTGCAACCCTTCTGTATGTCGCGCACGGTGGGCGGGAAGTGGCGCTCGTCCATGAATTCTTGTATGAACTGAAGGATACTTTCCTGTCGGGCCGAGAGTTTAGCTTTCATTTGTCACTCCTTGAGTACTAATGTTCTTTGATGTTAGCAGACCATATGTCCGCTGTCAAGCCCCTAGCCCGCTTAATTCAGTATTCCTTCAAAATTTGTCCGGGTTTTCGAGAAAATCGCAAATGACTCCATATCGCTCTGTTGTCATTCCCATGAATATGGACATCCCAGCCGACTTTACCCCATTTCCACACGGAGCCAGATTCTCCAAAGGGACGGTGGGTCAGAATTTCAGTTTTTATACATTGGCATCCAACAGGCGGGATAGGCAACTCGACTAGCGAGTCAACAGGCGAAATGCCCCCGCCGTCAACCATATAACGATTCCTCGTCTCACTTATCATATACTGTGACTTATGTATTTCATTGCCCAGTCGCCTGATTAGGGCGTTGGTAGAGTGATCATGGTGGTGAGTCATGTACCTATTATAGCCTCATTAGCACGAATGTGCAAGCGATGCCAAGGGCGCGCGGGGACTTTCCATTTTCATCGTTCCGGACGAAGCGGAGCGGGGTGAAGGAACTAAATCCCTCGCCGGGAACCGAAGCGCGCGCAACCGGAGAGAATTGTTGTAAGTGTGCGTTTCAGATTCTTGGTCGCTTGGCAACTCCGCAATGACGATGTCAGTCGTATCGGGTGTGGTCAGGCTTGGCGGCGGATTCAGGACTACGGGCGAGAATGGATAGAGATATGGTCGAAAAATCATGGAAATCGCCCAAAAAGCCCTTGACCGAACTGTGGTTCTGTTCTATTATGTTCTTAACGAAGGCTATCTATCGTTAAGGACATAGATACTATGACAACAGCGACAGGCAATTTCAGCAGTTCGCAGATACCGATGCCGGGTATGCCGAGGCCTTATGCCGTCAGACGCATTCTGAACTCTGGCAGCGTCACTCCCGGGCAGGTGGTGGAGTACCAGGGTCGAATAAGTGGCGGTCCTCGGTTCGGTCTCAAGGGCAAGGTCGTGAAGACACGCACCCGCCAGGCCGTGGTTGACATGGGGTCCGCCGGCACGTGGCACATACCTTACTACTTCTTGGCCGACCCCCGGGCCGCATAGCCGAGCCTATAAGGAGATCAGAATCATGTTTTTCAAACGTTGGCGCAAGACAGCAACGAGCGCATTGCCTTTGGAGGCTGAACGCGCTCTTGGGATCGGCATCCGGGTAGTAGGCGTTGGAGGCGGGGGCGGAAACGCTGT
This sequence comes from Dehalococcoidia bacterium, assembly GCA_965214185.1. GTDB lineage: Bacteria > Chloroflexota > Dehalococcoidia > Lucifugimonadales > UBA1123 > VXRN01. The sequence continues at coordinate 103,634 of CBDCBF010000007.1, forward strand.
TCGGAGAATGATAAGCGGAAATCTGGCCGGAGTCCGGTATCTTATCCTGAACACCGATGTTCAAGCCCTCAGAGACTTCGACAGAGTTCCTACATTTGCGATAGGTCCCAATACGACGGGCGGCATGGGTTCGGGCGGCCAGCCTACCATCGGGCGCAAAGCGATGCGAGAGAGCCAGAAGGATGTGGCGAAACTGCTGGAAGGGGCGGATATGGTGTTCGTGGCGGTGGGCATGGGCGGCGGCACGGGCACGGGAGCGGCGGCGCTCGTCGCGGACATCGCCAGAAAGCGCGGCGCGCTCACTGTGGGCGTCGCTACGTTGCCCTTTAGGTTCGAGGGACCGCGCCGACGCGAGAACGCCGAAGAAGGCTTGAATGCGCTCCGACAGAAGGTGGATACCCTGATAGTGGTGGAGAACGACAGGCTGCTACCAGCTCTTGACGGCAAGATGGAGTTGGAGCGCGCCTTTGAGCTGGCCGACGTGGCGCTTCACCAGGGAGTGCGGGGAATATCGGACATCGTCACGATGAACGGGATGATCAACGTGGATTTCGCAGACGTCAAGGCGATAATGTCCAACGGAGGCTCAGCGTTCATGGCTATGGGCAGGGGAGGAGGAAGCGCCGCCGCCGCCCAAGCCGCCGAAATGGCGCTATCCAACCCGCTGTTCGATATGCCTCTGGAAGGCGCGAATGGCATACTGCTCAACATCGTGGGCGGCCCCGACCTCACGCTCGGAGAAGTTCACAGGGTGGCGGAAATCATCAAGGATGCCGCAAGCGCCGACGCCAATGTTATCTTCGGCGTGGTCCAGGATAATAGCATGAAGAGAAAGGTCAGCCTGACTCTCATAGGCACCGGCATAGAAAACGCGCGCGCCGGCGTGAATCCCAAGTCCGACGATGATTCCGCTCCGGCGTCTATGGTGTCCGTGAGAGGCGCGGCGCCTGTGCATACGTCGGCGAACGGACACGCGCCGGTTCCGCTAATGAACATGAAGTCAATGTTCTAGACAGGCCGACGCTCCGGCTAGAATGATCGGATGGAACGCTAGTCGAAGAAGCCGAGTTTGATATGATCGGCTATTGTGGCAGCCACAAGCTCAGGTCTCTGGATGGGGACGTCATGAATGCTATCCTCCATCCAGACCGTCTTTGCCTTGGGGATCAGAGACTCCGCCCTAGCTATCGCCTCTTCCCGTCTGAAACGGCGGTCCGGGGTTGGGTCATGTCCTTTTTGGCGAGCGGGCATCAGCAACGTCGGACATCCAACACTCGGATACAGTTCTGAGGGTCTGTGATCCCACAGCGCCTCGATTATCCTCAAATGATTTTCGCGGCTGAGCTTCGACATTATCGTGCCGTTTTCCAGAGTCTCGAAGTTGCCCATCACAATGTCTTCTATCCGAGGGTTGCCCATAGCGACGCCGCGAGAACGCAGACGCGCTCCGAACGCTTCCAGAGTGACGCCGTCCCAAAGCGGAGGCGCCATCTCGCGCTTGGCATCCTCCAGTGTCCAGTCGGTCCTGGCCGAAATCTCGATAACGCCGCCGTCCACGAAGCACAGGCCCTTCGCTTTGTCAGGATACGCCACAGCGTACTCCAGCGCCACGTCGCCGCCCCACGAGTGTCCAACGATGAGCGGGCTGACGATGCCCAGCTCCTCGATGAATCCGTCCAGGTCAGAGATGACCGTGGCGAAATCGTAGCCGGTGTTGGGTTTGAATGACTCCCCGTGTCCGCGTTGGTCGAGCGCGACAACGCGGAAGCCTTCGGACAGAATGGGCGCCGCCAGGTCCCATATCCGGCAGTTGGACGCCAGCCCGTGAATAAGTACGATGGTCTGTCCGTGTCCGCGCCAGTCGCGGTAGTGAAATGAGTTGCCGTTGACGGATACGAAACTATCTTGGGGCAGGTCAGCCATCACGGCTCGAATCTCCGGGTCTGCGCTGGCTCCTCAGGAAGTTTTCCAGCTCCCTGACCATGTCGCCAGGCTCGGGTATCTCCTCGTCCTCCACCTGGCGCGAGGCGTCATATCGCCGCTCGAGCTTGGTAACGTAAGCGCCCACGTCTGACTGGGGAGTTTATCGCATTGGATACGTCTTCGCCGAAAGCCTGTCCCGCGAGGTGTAGTTCTTGGAGATCCACATTGAAATCCACTAGGTTGTTCAGTTTGGTCAGCAGAGCATGGCTAACCTGTGGGTTGGGTGAGGTCTGAACATAGTGGGGGGCTATGTCCCCATATGCTGGCGTGCTCTAGGCCGCGCTTGTTGCAGGCGTCGGTGAACGCGGTATGGATTCCGGTCGGTCCCTGGTAGCCTGAATTCCTGAATCCCGAGCCACTTTACCTTGTCGGTCAGCCCCGTCGAGCTTGCGCGCCCGGTTACGCGAGGCTCGCGTGTGTGCGGTACGGCGTCGAGCAGCGCTCCTAGAGAAACAACCAGTTCGACGCGGCTTCTGACCGCTATCTCTGTGATGATGTTGGAGTAAGCCCGCCATCTCAGGTTCGGTTCGGAGCCGACAAACAGGAGCAGGTTTCTGCTCTCGTCGTCGCTGTCGGTGAAGTGGTAAAAGTCGTTCCGCGGCCAACGGATGATCCTCTGGCCGCGCCGGTTTAGTCTGGTGTGCGGCCGGGTAACTGTGAAGTCGTAGAATTCTTCGGGGTCTATTTCGGCGAACTTTTTGGCCGGAAGTTTCCGGACCAGGTAGCGCACGGCTCTGGTAGCGGCCTCAGCCGCGTCCGGCCAGCCAGCGAACGCCGTTATCATTGTCGGCAGCTTCGCGTCCAATGTCTGATGTTCTATCAAGCCATCCATGATTAACAGATTCCATCTCTAAGTGTCTCTTGTAATTTTAACATTACAACCGAATCATGCCAACCTGTGGTTGCCGTCACTAGTCCCCACTCAAAGATTTATAAACCGAGCTATATGAACCGGGCATACGACCCCGGTGGCCGCCTACGCTTAGAAGAGCGGTCTAGTCTCAGATCTCACACATTGTTCGACGTGATATACTCGCCCCATTCGCTTGAAACCAGTATAGGAGCCGCGCAATGACCCTGAACAACGTAATCGGAGTATCGGTAACAGCCCCTAACGCCCGCGACGCCGTCGAGCGGGTCGAGAGTCTGGAGGAACTCGGAGTGGGAGCGGCGTGGCTGACATCCGGCGGAGGCGGGGGCGAGGCGATAGCCATTCTTGCCGCGGCGGCCGCGAGAACGGACAGCATCAGGTTAGGCACCTCGATAGTGCAAACATGGTCGCGCCATCCCGTAACCCTCGCGCAGCAGGTTCAGGTCATAGATAGTCTGGCCCCCGGCAGATTCAGGCTGGGCGTCGGCCCCAGTCACCAGGCAACAATGGAAAGCGCGTTCGGAGCTGATTTCCGCGCTCCGATAGGACATCTCAGAGAGTACATTCATATTCTGCGCTCCCTTATGCGTACGGGCGCGGTCGAATACGAAGGGCGATGGTATTCGGCGAATACGTCACTGTCGGATACTGTGGACGTTCCCATTATGGCTTCGGCGTTGCGACCGGGAGCTTTCGAGACCTGCGGAGAGCTTTCGGACGGAGCGATAAGCTGGGTTTGTCCGCACTTCTATCTCAAAGACACTGCCCTGCCCGCGTTGCGCAAAGGGGCGGAATCAGCCGGACGGTCTGCGCCGCCGCTCATAGCGCACGCTCCCGTGTGCGTAACCGAGAACCTGGACGAAGCCCGTGACGGCGTGAGAGCGCGGCTGGGATATTTTCCAAGCATCCCGTTCTACGCGAATATGTTCGCAGAGGCCGGCTTCCCAGGCTCTCCGGATTCGGGCTGGACGAACGAAATGCTCGATCAGGTACTTATAGCAGGAGACGAGGACGCGGTGGCGGAGCGCATAAAGACTGTCTTGGAATGGGGAGCGACTGAAATACTGGCGACGCCCATACCCTGCGGAGATGAACCGGACGTGACAGAGGAACGCACGTTGAAGCTCCTCGCCCAGATCCAGAAGGACGCCTGACAGAAATGAAATTGAACATAGAGAAGTTCGCGTCTGTTGTGGTGACGCCCAACACGACCTGGACGTTCGTGGTCATATCGGACGGAGAGGGCAACTCAACGACAGTCGAGATAACGGCCGGGGCGTATTCGCAGTCGGTCGCAGGAACGCTGGCGGACATGGTGTCCGAACTGCGCGGCGAAGATGTGGCGGACGAATCGGAGGTTGAGGCGCTGCTCGAATTGGACGCGGATGATCTGAGACGCGACCATGTCAGCGCTACCGCCGTCAGCGGACTCAGAACCGCCGTAACCCAGCTTGGCGCGACGAGAGCGGAGGTGGGATTGACTGAGTTTCTTGGAGGCGAGCGGGGCGAGAGCGTGCCGCTCTACGCAAACATCAACCGCTCGCTGTTCGCCACGGAGCGGACTCCGGCGGACTTCCGCCGCGTCGCGGAAAGGGCGGCGAAGGCGGGGTTTGACGCGTTCAAGTGCGCGCCGTTCGATGAGGTGAGTCCGCCATCAGCGCCCAGTGTCATTCTGGACGAAGCAGCTCCCGGACTGGCTCGTGCGGCTGCGGTGCGGGACGCGATTGGATCGGACGCGATTCTGCTGGTGGACTGCCACAGCCGGTTCGAGAGAGACACCGCGCCCCTGATAGTGGATGAGCTTCACAAACTGAATGTGGGCTGGTTCGAGGAGCCGGTTCAGCCGACAGTGGATACGGATATCCTGGCTGAGATAGCGCGCTGGGCCCCCATGCCGGTCGCGGGCGGAGAATCGGGCTACGGAGCCGAGTTCTTTGACGAGCTTCTGGAGTCCGAGGCGGTGTCCGTCATAATGCCCGACGTGAAATATTGCGGGGGCGTAGCGGAGGCGGTCAGGGCGGGACGCTCGTCGGCTCAGAGGGGGAAGGGCTTCTCGATACACAGTCCGGCCGGGCCGGTCTCGCTACTGGGCAGCGGACACGCGACGGCGGCCACAAGCGGGGCGATGCGCCTTGAACACGCCGTTTACGAGGCTGACTGGCGAGCCGACTTGGTTCTGCCGACGGAACGGGTGGAGGCTGGCAGACTGTGGTTTCCGAGCGGAATCGGACTGGGGGCGGCTCTGAACTGGGACCTGGTTCAGCGGTTCGGGTGGGTGTGGGAGGCGTAGGACGTCGCAAACCGCAGTAAAAGATAACGCCAATCAAGCCTTGTGTGAGTTTCTGAGTCGTGAGCTTGGTTCTGCGGATGAATTCGTCGGCGCATAGAACCGCGAGCTATTCACACCTCGCCCACTGAGCCAGCGCCTTGCCCTCCGCGCCTATCTCGGAGAGCGAGGTGTAGTAGTGGTCGCGCCAGCTGTCTCGCGGCATCCCTGTGAAGAGCATCAGGTTAAGGGGATATTCCTCGCTGTCCGTGACGCGGCGGAGGTCGTCTCTGAACAGGAATGTGGGCTTGCCTAGGGCAATGGCCATGCCGAGTTCCACCATGACGCCTTCGTCTGGCGGAACTCCGTTCACGACTGCGAAGATGGCGTCGGAGTCGCGCACGTCCCTGAAGTCGGCTTGGCCGATCTGGTACGCCCACCCCGGGCCCGAAAAGTCCACCTGGTTGTTGCGCTCGAAAGGCTCCCACACTTCCAGATCAAGAGACTCCAGCGCTTCCACTATCCGGGGCAACAGGAGCGCCTTCTGGTCCTCTGAGAAGCCATAGGGATTGGCGAGATAGATTGCCTTCTTACGGGAATCTGTCACGAGTCGTCTCCGTTCCGCGCTTTGGGGTGTCGCGCCGCTACTCAGCGCCGCAGATGGAGCAGGCCAGCGCGAGCATTATCTTGGTTCCGCTAACCAGGCTTGCTATTCCGATTGATTCGTCGGTGCCATGCGCTCGACTCAGCATTGGGTCGTCGTCCGGGTGCGAACCGGAGAAGCCGTAGGTAATCACGTTGAGCGGACGGGTGAAGCGCGAATCGGTGAAACCGGCGCTTATAGCCGGAACCCACTGTATGTCGTCGCGTTCCAGCGCGAGCGCGGTAGCGGCCTGTATATGCTCGCTTAACTCGGTATTGAAGTCCGAGGAGTTGGGGACAGCCATGTAGTCAATCTCGTAAGACACGCCGGGTATGCCCGCGATTATTTTGTTCAATTCGCCACGCAGATAGTCGTCGTTCTGATGAGGCAGGGTTCTCACATCACAGGTCAGGTTGATCTGCTCAGGGACGCTGTTGGACTTGACGCCGCCGTTAATCATAGTCGGCGTTATGGTCATTCTGGATAGCGCGGTAAGCATGGAGGCGAAGCGCGGGTTGTCGGGACTGATCTCTTCGATAATCTCGTCCACGTTCTCAGGGGACGGCTTATGCTCGATGGCGAAGTTGGATAGGTGGGCGAAGAGGCTGGTAGAGGTGTCGCGTTCGGCCTCGTAGTTCTCGATGCGGCCCAGAACCTGCGACAGTCGGTAAAGCGCGTTAGTCCCCTGCCACGGTACGGACGCGTGCGCGCTCACTCCTTTGACGGTGAACTCGATCTGGAGCCTGCCTTTCTCGCCGACACCGAGCAGATAGGTCAGCCCGCCCGCGGCCTCGATGGGCGTTCCGCCACCCTCGTTGACCGCGAAGGGGGCGGTGATTTTCTCAGGATGATTCTCCGCGAGCCAGCCGAAGCCGTAGCGTCCTCCGTGCTCCTCGTCGGCGCCTGAGCACAGTATCAGGCTGTCTCTCAGGCGAATGTTGTTCCGCTTGATGAGCCGCATCGCCATGACCTGCGCGGCCAGCAGTCCCTTGCAGTCCGACGCGCCCCGCCCGTATATGCGACCGTCATGTATCCGGGCGCTGAAGGGTGGGAACATCCACTTCTCTTCCTCTTCGACCGGCACTACGTCGGTGTGAGACATGAACATCAGCCTAGCGTCGGGATTTCGTCCCTCGATACGCGAGATGATGTTGCCCCGTTCCGGCGTTCTGGCCAGTATCTCCGACTCTATCCCGTCCTCCGCCAGCCAGTCTCTCAGATACTCGCAGACGGGAGTTTCGTCACCGGTGGGCATGAACCCGGTGTTGACGGACGGAATCATAACTAGATCTCGGTGAAGCGCGATAATCTCGTCTTCCATGCTGTCTATCTGCGCGAATATGGCTCTGAGGTCCGGCATTGGGATTTCTCCTGAGATCGGTGTTACGGAGGGGTGGGCTTAGCTTCATATATCAAAACAGGTAGCGGGCCATCAGCAACCCGGCGACGCTCTTGGCGTCCTGAATTTCACCGAGTCTGATCAGCCGCTCCACTTCAGTCATCGGGACTCGCTCCAGTGTGATGTCCTCGTCATCATCGCCCGGCAGGCCGCTTTCTACAAGGTCTCGGGCAAGATAGATGTACAGGATTTCGTCACAGAATCCGGGCGACGAATATATTCCGCCAAGCGCGCGCAGGTTCCTAGAAGCGTATCCCGTCTCCTCGCGGAGTTCACGCTGGGCGGTGTGGTCGGGCGACTCGCCTTCTTCTATTACGCCCGCGGGTATCTCCAGCAATTCCAGTCCGACAGCGTATCGGTACTGTCGAACCAGCAACACATTATCATCCGAGTCTATGGGAATGATGGCGACTGCGCCCGGATGGTGAATGACCTCTCTGACAACCCGCCGGCCACCGGGCGTGAGCAATGTATCAATCCGCGCCTCAATTATCCTGCCCGATAGCGCGGTTTCCTGGCTGATGACCTGATAGTGTTCTGTCATATTCCGCTCCCAGTGTCTCAGGACGGAGGTGTGAGGTTATAGACCAGCCCCAACCGCCGAGTAAGCTCATTATAGAACGCGGTTCTGGGCTTGGCCCGCAGGAATCTGGCCTCGTGCGGGCTGCGCGATATTCTGACCGTCGATCCCGGAGGCAGTTCCACATCTTCGAGGCCGTCAACACTTACCAGCGCGGCCTTGTCCCGACCTGTGGACAGCGCTATCTCTGTATCATGAGGAAGCGCCAGCCCATCCCGAAGGCCAGTGTGCGCCGCCACAGGCTGGAGCATCATCATAAGCGCTTCCGGGAAGAAGATGGGACCGCCCGCCGACAGCGCGTACCCAGTGCTTCCGGTCGGCGTGGAAACGACAAGCGCGTCCGCTCTGTACGTGGTCAGGAACTCCCCGTCCACTACTGTGTCTATGTCCAGAAGATGGGCGACTCCGACGCGTCCCACGACAACGTCGTTCAGCGCGTCCATGCTGAGCGCGGCATTGCCGTCGGCGTCGGTAACGACAGCCCTTAGCATCATACGCCGCTCTACGCGCGCGGCGCCGTTCAGATAGTCCGGAAGGCGTTTTGCGGCCTCTTGCACTCTTAGTTCGCTCATAAATCCGACCCTGCCCATGTTCACCGCGACTATCGGAATTGAATAGGAGGCAATCGAATGAACGGCGCGAAGTATGGTTCCGTCCCCTCCCGCTACGATAACCAACGATGTATCGGCGAACTTGTCCTCGCACTCGGCCACGTCGTATGCGGAAGATATCCACGCCCGCTCGCGCAGACGGAGACCGGACACGAGGGAATCAATAAGCAAGGGAGCGTCATCCACGAGCGCGTTGTAAACGAATCCTATGAGAGACACGTCCATTCCCTCACACGAGCGCGCCGACTGCGGACCTCGCCAGGTCTATCAGTGGAGTGGGGTAAATGCCGAAAATGAGGGTTGCCGCCGCCGTTACGACAAGAGCCGCTCCGGTCGCGGCGTCGGCGGTCACAGGCTTGTCTTCAGACGGCTCGCGCAAGTACATAACCTTGACTACCCGAAGGTAGTAGTATGCGGAAATGACGCTGTTTACCATTCCCGCGACCGCGAGCCATTCGAGGTTGACGCTGACGGCCGCGCCGAACAGATACACCTTGGACATAAAGCCGATGGTCGGCGGTATGCCGATAAGGGAGATCATGCCGAAGGCTATGGCCGCCGCAAGCATTGGCGCGCGCCGGGACATACCCGCCAGGTCGTCAATTTCGTCGGAGTTTATCTTGCTGGATACCGCGGTGAAGGCGGAGAATACCAGCAGATTCGTAGCTACGTATCCTCCGAGATAGAATAGAGTCGCAGAAGACCCGGCATCAGTGGCGTCGCCTTGCGCTCGGGTGGCGAAGGCAGCGAGACCGACCATCACGTATCCGGCGTGAGCTATCGTGCTATACGCCAGCATCCGCTTCATGTTGTTCTGCCGAATTGCGACCAGATTGCCGAATGTCATGGAAACAACGCTCAGGACGGCGAATATAGCGGCCCAGTTTTCGCTTAGCGCGTCGAACGGGAAAGAGATGTAGAACAGGCGGAGTATGACCGCGAAGCCGGCCGCCTTGGAAGCTACCGATAGGAAAGCCGTTATTGGGGTCGGAGCCCCTTCATACACGTCCGGCGCCCAGAATTGGAACGGCACGCTCGAGATCTTGAATCCGAAGCCGGCGATGAGAAGCACAATTCCAAACAGCAGGGCCTTGTTGTCTCCGAACGCCGCCTGTGGGTCGAGCACGCCATAGGACAGCAACCGCTCGATCTGCGACGCGATACCGGCCAGTGAGGTTGTTCCGGTGTATCCGTAAATGAAGACCATCCCGTACAGCAGGACCGCGGAGCTTATCGCGCTCAGTATCAGGAATTTCATTCCTGACTCGGCGGAACGTCCGTCGCGCAGGAAGGCGGCCAGCGCAGCCGATGGCAGCGCTGTAAGTTCGAGCGCCACGTATATCGTAATCAACTCCGTGGCCGACGCAAGCAACATCATGCCCGAGGTAGCAAGCAGCGTCAGCGCGTAGAACTCGCCCTGGAACCGGCGGATGCGCCGCGCATACCCAGCCGACATGAGTATCACCAAGGCGGCCGCCGCCGTCAGAAGGAATTTGAAGAACAAGCTGAACTTGTCCACTACCAGGGTCCCGAAAACTCCCTGCATCTGGCCGGCCGAAGAGCTATCTAGGTCAAGCCACAGCACAACGCTGAGAATCAGGGGAATCGCCAGTCCCGCCACTCCGAATCCGACCAGCAGACTCTTTCGAGACACCACAAGATCGAGCAGTATGAGCGTTATCGCTATCGTGACGAGCGATATTTCCGGTGATAGCAGATATATGTCGTGTAACGTCATTGTGTACTCACGGCGCTCTTTATTGCTGGACGCCGGTTACGGCGTTTTGCAGAGAATCCACTATTGGGGCCACTCCCGTCGAGAACACGTCCGCGATGGTGGAGGGGAATATGCCAACCACCATGATGGCTATCACGAGGGCCGCGACCGGCACCATTTCCAGTGGCGTCGCGTCGCTCAGGTCGTCCAGCCTCGAATTGCGCGGACCGAACATCACCCGTTGCAACATCCAGAGGATGTATCCGGCGGTCAGAACGACCCCGAACGCGCCTATCGCTGTCAGCCAACTCCAGACGGGGAAGGTACCGAGGAATACGTGAATTTCGGAGACGAAGCCCGCAGTCGCGGGGAGTCCAAGCGAGGCGAGTCCTGCGACGGCGAGCGATGCCGACAGAACGGGCATATTCATCGCAAGTCCGCCCAAGTCGGGTATGTGCCGGGTGTGCGCCCGCTCATATACGTAGCCCACGAGAAGGAAGAGAAGTCCGGTTATAGCCCCGTGGGTGAACATCTGAAGGGAGGCGCCTGTGAGTCCCAGAGGAGAAATCTGTCCGGCGACCCCGACCGCGGATGAAAGCCCAAGAACCACGAATCCCATGTGGCTTATCGAGCTGAACGCTATTAGCCTCTTTATGTCCGTCTGTCTCAGCACGACGGAGGCCCCGTATAGGATATTAATCACGCCTGCCACCGCCAGAAGCCAGGATACGTCTCTAAGCACGTCCGGGAACATTGCCGCCGACACTCGTAGCATTCCATACGCGCCCATCTTCAGCAGCACGCCGGCAAGCATGACGCTCGCCGCCGTGGGGGCGTCGGTGTGAGCGTCCGGCAACCATGTGTGCAACGGCCAGATTGGGAGCTTGACCGCGAACGCGACGAAAAGCATGGCGAACGTCACCCCCGCCGGCAGCAGGAGCCGACTCTCGCTGACGGCGGCGGGCAGTTCGGTCATGTCGAACGTGCCGGTCGAGAAGAACAGAACTAGAATGCCCACCAGCATGAACGCGCTGCCCAGTATGGTGAATATCAGGAATTTCATAGCCGAGTACTCGCGTCGCCCGCTTCCCCATGCGGATATGAGGAAGAACATGGGGATCAGTTCGAGTTCCCAGAACAGGAAGAATAGGAAGAAGTCGAGCGAGGTGAATACGCCCATGACCGCGCCTTGAAGCGCGAGCAACCAGACGAAATACTCTCTGACTCGATTGTTTATGCTCCATGAGGCGAATATCGCCACCATTCCGAGCAGACCGGTCAGCAGAACCAGGGGCGCGCTAAGACCGTCAACCGCCAGAAAATACTGAACCCTGAATGATTCGACAGGTATCCAGTTCGTTGCCTTGTCAACAAGCTGGTACTGCGCCGCCGCTTCCGAAGTGTCATAGCGAAGAAATATCACGAATGTCAGGGCAAGTTCCACCACCGCGACAATCGCGGCGAACCACTTCACCCTGACGGCGTCCCGTCCGAACACAGCTATCAGGACCGCCGCCGCTATGGGCAGAAATACCGCAGTTGTTAGCCAGCCTTCAAACAAAATTCTTCTTTCCTTAAATTAGCTGGGCTTCGGGTCCGACGATTACAGGAACCATAGGTACAGCCCAAGCATAATAAGTATTCCCACCGAAATAGCCGCTCCATACTGCTGGAGCTGACCCGTTTGCAACTGGCGCAGGGGCGTACCTACGTTGGCTCCAAGCCAGCCAATCCTGTCGGCTACCCAGTCCACAATGTTCTTGTCGCCCCAATCCAGTATGCGCGCCGCTCCATTGTAGAAAACACGACGCACCAGAATGTCTTCATAGAGTTCGTCCAAGTAGTATTTCCTGCTAAGAGTGGTATGGGCAGATCTGAACCATCGTCCCATGCTCTCAGTTGACCACTGTTGCCGATAATACATCATATACGCGACGAAGATGCCTGCCGCAGCCGTCACGCTGGACACCAGCGCCAACGCAATATCGAAACTGGGGATCTTGACCACGACCCACCCCTCGGCCATAAAGTGAATGAACCAGTGGGCGGGAACAAGACCTAGATCAACCAGTGGGTTTGCGATGAACCCCACCAACACCGCCAGAACCGCCAGAACCGCCATCGGCGCGACCATTACCCATGGAGACTCCCTAAGGCTCACATGGCCGAGGTGGAGTTCGTCGGCGTCGGGGCCGGAATCCTGCGCCTCCGAATCCGCGCCGCCTCTGAAGTCGCCGTCGAATGTCATAAACAACGCGCGGAACATATAGAACGCAGTCATAAATACCGCCGCGAGCCCGAGCAGATACACAAAGTACCCAACCGCGCTCTCTGCGTGGAAAGCGCTCGCCAGAATCTCGTCCTTGCTCCAGAACCCCGATGTCGGGAATATCCCAGCCAGCGCGACACTTCCGGCCAGGAAAGTGACATACGTCCACGGCATATACCGTCGCAGACCTCCCATATACTTCATGTTGAAAGTGCCTGACGCGTGATTTACCGAGCCGGAACCCAAGAACAGTAGGGCCTTGAAAAAGGCGTGGGTGAACAGGTGGAATATGGCGAACGCGTATGCGCCGACTCCCAGCGCCAGCATCATGTATCCAAGCTGGCTGACTGTGGAGTACGCCAGCACACGTTTGATGTCATTGGCAACCAGGCCCATGGAGGCCGCGAATATGGCGGTGAACCCACCGGTTATCGCCACAATGGTCATCATCTCGCCGGAGACTTGGAACACCGGGAAGAATCTCGCGACTAGGAATACGCCGGCAGCCACCATCGTGGCCGCGTGTATCAAGGCGCTAACCGGCGTCGGGCCTTCCATCGCGTCGGGGAGCCAAGTATGCAATGGAAACTGACCCGATTTGCCTATCGCTCCGGCGAATATGCCCGCCGCCACCCAGGTAGCCACGCCGCCAGCCACCAGACCGACTTCCACAGCCTTATACAAATCTTTGATGTCGAGTCCGTTAAGGCCCTGCGCCGCCAACACGTTCTGATGCGTAAATAAGTAAAGGATGGCGAGCAAGAACCCGAAGTCGCCCACGCGCGTGACTATAAACGCCTTCTTAGCGGCGTTCGCGGCGGAAGTCCGACCGTACCAGAAGCCGATGAGCAAGTACGAACAAAGCCCCACCAATTCCCAGAACACGAATATCTGAATAATGTTCGACGCTAGAACGAGGCCTATCATCGAAGCGGTGAAGAGCGACATATAAGCGTAATAGCGCGCGTAGGCCGGATTGTCTTCTTCACTCATGTATCCGACAGAGTATATCTGCACCATCAGGCTGACGCCGCTGACCACTACCAGCATGATCGCGGTGAGCGGGTCCATCAGAATGCCGATATTCAGCTCGAACGCGCCGACTGTCAGCCAGTTGTGAGTGGGATACTGGATATGACCGTGCCCGCTGATAGTCGCGGACAGCGCCATCAGCGATATGAGGAAGCTCGCCCCGACCGCGATGATAGTCAGGATGCCTGCGGAAGCGCCGACAAAGTCCCTAGGCGATTCATGCTCGGAGGGGGGCGAGTCGTCCGAGTGTCCTCCGGGCTCGCGCAAACTTGAATACAAGAAGCCGCCGTATGCGCGAATACGGCAGGCGGGCCAGATTATGAAGGCAATTATCAGAAATGAGGCCAGCGGAGCGAACAGAGTAAGCCATACCAGCGATTCGGATATCATCTACAGCTTCCTCAGTATCTCGTCGGCCACGTGTTCCCGACCCAGAGGGACATATATCTTGAACGGCGTTCGTTCGCCCCACTCCATTATGTCTCCAACCGGAAGTATCTTGGAGGGAAGTCCGTCCCCTTCCAGAACGTCCTTCCACATCTCAGCCATTATCAGATTCGGCGCGGTCTTATATTCAACCCACATAAGAAGCTTACCCCTACTTCTTCATCTGGGCCGCGTCTGTTACAAAGATAGTCGAACGGCTTCTGTAAATCGCGATAACGATAGCCAGTCCGAGCGCTACTTCAGCGGCCGCTATCGTGATTATAAAGATGGCGAAGATCTGGCCGGTCAGCAGAGACTGGGCTATATCGGACGCTCTGGAGCCGGTATTCGCCAGCGTCGGGGGGACAGTGTATCGTGAGAATGCAACCGCCGCGAGATTCACCGCGTTGAACATAAGCTCGACCGACATAAGTACAGCAATGGCGTTCCGCTTGGACAACGCTCCGTACAACCCTATGGAAAACAGGATCGCGGACACTATCAGGAAATTGTCTAGGCCCAAGGCTTCACCTTTCTCGGATCAGCGCGAGAGCGCCTATGATAGCCGCCAGAAGGACGACCGAGGCAACCTCGAATGCCAGAACGAAGTCCTGTACAAGCAACCGGCCTATCCACGGGATTGTGTTGGAGAAAACGCTCTCAATCTGGCTCGTGGTCGCCGCGCTCAGGCTTCCGTTGCTCAAGACTGTGTCGAGGACTAGCCAGTTCGTATCCACCGCGACGAAGATGGCCGCTGCGCCAAACAGCGCCGCCAAGATGGCTACCGGAATCCTCATAGAGTGGGCCGCGCTCCCGCGCTCCACTTCGCCCGTCATCAAAATGGCGAATATAATCAGCACCGAAATGGCGCCCACGTATATAAGCACCTGCACCGCGGCCAGGAATTCCGCCCGCAACAAGACGAACATACCCGCCACCGCTAGGAACGATACTATGAGAAATAGCGCGGCCCTGAACAGGTTCTGCGTCTGCACGACGGCCACCGCCGATACGACACTCGATAGCGCCAGAAGCCAGAACGCGATATCAACAAACAGTGAACCCTCAGTTCCCTGTCCCAACATTATCGCTGCCCCCATTTACTCTGCTGCTCGGTCAGAGACGGCTTCTCGTGGCGATGCACCTTACGCCAGTCAGCCTCGTCGCCATCCAGCGGGTTGTAGTCTCGCGCGGACGCGAGCTGCGGTCTGAACCAGTGGCTGGGGCGTTTGGGAGACTCTACAAGCGTGGCCTTGTCTATGACAAGATCCGACCGCTTATATCTACCCTCTTCAAATCCGCTGCCCATATGGAGCGCGTCGTATGGGCACGCTTCCACGCACAGCCCGCAGAACATACAACGCCCAATGTCAATGTCGAACACTTCCAGGAAGTATTTATCCCCTTCCTGAATGTCGGTCTTCGCCGGATCGGTGACTATCTTGATAATCCCGAGTGGGCAGTATTTCGCGCAGGAGGCGCAGCCAGTGCAACGATTTTCGTACCACGAAAACTCCTCTCCCCTGAAGCGAGGGTGCTGGTACTGTCTGTCGGGAACCGAAGTCAGACCGACCATAGCCCTGAGCGTCTCGCCCGGACGCTTGAGCGCGAAGGACACGGGATTCAGGTCGTTCATCTTCGCCAGAGCGAGAAGCCCAACCTTGCGGTCCGGGTATTGATTCACCGTGAACATTCGTCCGGGCGCAACCAGGTTCTTCATGGTTACGCCCAGGCCCTTGAACAGTGAGAGGCCATACATCGTCTAATCAGCCTCCGCGTACATATTGGCAAGCGGCGAAGGCGTCGGCGTCGGACGCTCAAGCCTTCTCTGGCCAAGTATCCTAGCTGTCGCCGCTATCGCCGCTATCGCTATTGCCCAGTTAATCGCCGCCATTATCCAGAGCGAACTTGCCGATAGGCTGCCCGCTTCATCTTGGAGTATAACAACTTCCACCGCCACCACAAATATATTCAGCAGAGAAAGGGCGAACAGGCCCTTCCAAGCAAATCCCATTATCTGGTCAACCCGCAGTCGAGGCCACGTCGCCCTGACCCAGAGCAGCGCGAAAATCACCGCGAATGTCTTGAGTATGAACCATACTTGGCCCGGAATGGGGTCGAAGCCCCGGGTTCCGCCCAAGAACAGGGTGGTTATGACCAGCGCGGTAATTATCGGAGCCATGAACTCCGCCAAGAACAGCAAAGCGAACTTGATGCCGCTGTACTCGGTATTGTAGCCCGAACCAAGCTCCGACTCCGCCTCTATCTGGTCGAAGGGCGTCCGGCTCATTTCCGCCGAAGCCGCCGCCACGAATATCAGAAAGCCGAGCGGCTGCACGAGTAAGAAAGGTATAGTCTGCGCTTCCACTATGTCAAACAGGGCGAGAGAACCGGAAAGTATCAGAACTCCGACTACGCCCAGCGCCATAGGCACTTCGTAGCTCACCAGCATCGCTACGCCGCGCATAGCGCCCAGCATAGCGTACTTGTTCGCCGAACCCCATCCCGCCATGAATATCGCTATCGTATTGACAGAGGTAACCCCCAACACAAAGAGAATTCCTATATTCAGCCGTCCGAGGAAGCTGTCCGGACCGAACGGTATAACCGCCGCCACGATCAGCGTAGGGACGACCAATGCCAGAGGAGCGAGGGTCATCACCCAGCGATCCGCCTCCTCCGGGGTCGTATCCTCTTTGGTAATCAGCTTCACCAGGTCGGCTATCGGCTGGAGGATCCCGAAAGGTCCCCAACGGTTTGGGCCAAGCCTGTTCTGGAACCTGCCCAGAACTCTTCGCTCGAACCATGTGTAAAGCGCGGTAGAAAGCATCAGAGCGTTTATGACGATGAAGGCCAACGCCGACGCCGCTATGGCGAACGCGACCCAGTCCATGCTCTCCGGAAGAAAACCGTCGAAAAAGCCATATACGCTCCGGAAGTCCAAGCTCACCTGTCCACCTCCCCCAGAACGATGTCAACCGACCCGAAAGTCGTTATCAGATCGCCCATCTTCCCCCCGACCAGCATATCCCGCAACGGCGTCAGGTTTATAAACGACGGCGCGCGAACCTTGCAGCGATACGGCGCGATGCCGCCGTCGCTGACTATATAGAATCCCAGTTCGCCTTTCGGTCCCTCCACGGCGGCGTATGCGTCCCCGGTCGGCGCGCGCACAAAATAGGGTGTCTCGGCGCGTATAGGCCCGTCCGGTATCTGTTCGATGCACTGCCTAATTATCTTCACGCTCTCGCGCATCTCCCGCACCCGGACGATGTATCTGTCGAAGTTGTCCCCTTCGACACCGATAGGCACGTTAAAGTCCAGCCTGTCATAGATCTCATACGGGTCCGCCCTCCGGAGGTCCCACTGGACGCCGCTCGCCCGCAGTATAGGTCCGCTCACCGAGCAGTCAATCGCCTGTTCGGCGGTCAGTGTTCCCACGCCGCGCGTGCGCGTAAGAACGATCTCGTTCTCGGTTATAAGGTCCTCCAGCTCGTCAATGTAGCCGGGGAGGTCATCCACCACCCTGTCCAAAGCGGTCCAGAACTCCTCCGGAGTATCCTGGAAAACACCGCCCGGACGCATATAGCTCAGGGTGATCCTAGCGCCGCACAGCATCTCGAACAGGTCCAGAATGCGTTCGCGCTCTCTGAAGCAGTACATCAGCGGGGTCGCGAATGCCCCGAGATCGTTCAGAAGAAAGCCCGTGGCCATAAGGTGGCTGGCTATCCTCTGCAACTCGGCGCTGATGACTCGTATGTACCGAGCGCGCTCCGGAACCTCTATGCCCGCCAGCTTCTCGACTGTCCGGACGTAGGCGAGGTTGTTAGACATACTGGCGACATAGTCCATGCGGTCGGTCAGAGTGACAATCTGGACATAGGTCCTGGACTCGGCCAGTTTTTCAGTTCCCCTGTGCAGATAGCCGAATACCGGCTCCACGTCGAGAACCACCTCGCCGTCGAATGTGACGCGAAGCCTGAACACGCCGTGCGTGCTGGGATGCTGCGGCCCCAAGTTTATCGTAACTGGCTCAGTCTTTATCGCCATATCGAATCAGGCTCTGCCCTAACCCAGAAAGTCCTTTCTGAGAGGATGTCCGGGGAAACCCTCCCAGAGCAATATCCTCTTCATGTTCGGATGGTCCTCGAACCGGATACCCATCAGATCCCAGACCTCCCTTTCCTGCAGGTCGGCGCCTCGCCACACCTCATACACCGAAGGCGCCGTCAAGTTTTCCCTTCCGTTCAGTTTGGATTTGACTACAAGGCTCCGGTTACGCCGCAGTGAGAGCAAGTGATAGACTATCTCGAAATATTCGATATAATCAACGGCGGAGACGGCGTTCAGGAAAGAGAAGTCGAGCGATTTGTCATATTTGAGAAATCGGGCTGTCTCCAGAATGTTTTCCGGCAATACCCAAACGTCCGTCTGATTATAGTCCACGGCGGCGCCCGGAATGGCTTCGTTGATGCGCCGGGCCGCGTCCTCGCCGGAGTGCGCTCTCGTCATTCGGAATTTTCTTTCCCTTTCCTAGTCCGGCGTTAGCCGGAAACCTGTCTCGCGCCTTGCTGGATGGAATAATGCTTGATCTTCTCATGCAGCTGCATGATTCCGTACAAAAGCGCGTCCGGGCGGGGCGGACAGCCCGGAACGTACACGTCAACCGGGATTATGTGGTTGACGCCCGGCACCACGCTGTAAGAGCCGTAGTATGGGCCTCCGCTGGTCGCGCAAACGCCCATCGAAATCACCCACTTCGGCTCGGCCATTTGTTGATAGACGCGCTCTATCGCCGGGGCCATCTTCCAGGTCACCGTGCCTGCGATGATTATCAGGTCCGCCTGTCTGGGCGAGGGTCTGAATACTTCCATCCCGAACCTGGATATGTCGAATCTGGACATGGCGCTCGCCATCATCTCGAAGGCGCAGCACGCCAATCCGAACGATAGAGGCCACACCGCTGATTTTCGGCCCCAATTGATTAGCGCGTCCACGCTGGTTATGGCCACATTCCGGTCGAACTCGTCCGGCACTTCAATAAGCGGCTCCGCCAGCGCCTCCGTGTGGGTCGCCTTCAGATGGTTGACGTAGTCGCCCTCATCCCTGTCCAGCTCCCATGTGGTCTGGTGGAGGAGCAAGCCTTGGGGGTGGCTTGAGTTTGCGTCTTGTATCATCACATCAACTCCACTCCAGCGCGCCCTTGCGCCAGGCGTAGAGCCACCCGACTACGAGGATCGCCACGAATATCACCATCTCCAATAGCACAAAGAGCCCGAACTGCGCCGACAGAACCCCGAAACTGGCAGCCCATGGAAAAAGGAACACAACTTCCACGTCGAAGACCACGAATATGAGCGCGAATGCGTAGAACCTGAAATTGAACTGGCTCCACCGACCCGTGAGAGTCTCGAACCCGCACTCGTATATCGCCTTCTTGACGGCGTCCGGCGCATACGGACGTATCTTAAAAACGGAAAGTACCCAGCCCGCCAGCAACATTCCCAGAGGCACGACAGCGGCGACCAGTACGAAAATGGCTATCAAGGCATATTGCCGGAAATACTCGTCAAGCATATCGTTGAGAACCACTCCTCTAGCTTGGACTAAGTTCTGCGGTCACAATCGGGAGACGGGCATCCTACACGCCCCGCTCAGGCTCAAATTTGGGCTGAAATATAGCAGGTGACGGCCATATCCGCAAGCCAGATTGCGCGAACGGCCCGCTCACGACATGATATTGCGAATTATCTATTCCCGATTCGATACACAATCAGCGCCGCGCTATGACATAATACTAGATACTAGCGATACCGGCGCCCGGCCTCCCGACCCGAAATCGGCTAAGGGAATCGCGCTGAATCCACGACTCCGGATTCTCAACCATGCCACAGGACACCGCGCATCACATATCGTTGCCCTCGATGTTCGACCATTACGGCGACTACATTCAGGGAGCGCTCAGAAGCAATCTAGATCTGCGTCACTCCGCAGTTTACGATATGCTCAGGTATTATGTGGGCTGGGCCGATGTGACGGGGGCGCCAATCACCGCCATGACCGGGAAAGCCGTCCGGCCCACCCTATGCCTGTTCGGGTGCGAAGCCGTGGGAGGCGCAGTCAATCTGGCTATGCCCGCCGCCGTCGCGCTGGAGTTCATACACAACTTCTCGCTGGTTCACGATGATATTCAGGACGAAGACGAGACGCGCCACAATCGCAAGACGTTGTGGCGCGTCTGGGGAAAGCCGAAAGCGCTGGTAGCCGGAAACGTTCTCAGGGTGGTCGCCGACACGGCCCTGCACAAGTTGGAGAGCGAAGGGCTGAAGCCGGATCGTTCGCTCATTGTTGTTTCTCTGCTTACCGAGTCCTACTTGGAAATGATTGAAGGCCAGTATCTCGATATGTCCTTCGAGGGCAGACATGATATTGGGATGGACGACTATTTACGCATGATCTCGCGCAAGACCGGTTCCCTTATTCGCTGTTCTCTGAACCTAGGCGCGGCGGTCGGCACCGACGATCCTCATGCCATAGCCGCTCTGCGGGAGTGCGGCAGGGCGTTGGGATACGTATTTCAGATAAGAGACGACGCGCTGGGCGTTTGGGGCAAGGAGGAGATAACGGGCAAGCCGGTCGGCTCTGACATAAGGAGGAAGAAGAACTCTTACCCTGTGGTATATACTATGGAGGCGGCCGCGAGCGAGGATAGGGCCTCGATCTATTCCATGTATCAGAAACCGGAGCTTGACGATGATGACGTGGACTCCGTATTGCGGATTATGGACAGGGTAGGCGCCAGGGAACACGCGCAGAGCGAGGCCGCTCGCTGGGCCGACGCCGCCGTTCGCGCCATTGCCCCGCTAGAACTGTCTCACCAACACCGCGAACAGATAGAAGAGTTCACGCACTTCCTTCTAGTGCGTGATAGGTAGCTCGTCAAGAAAGCCCGAAGCCGGGCGCTGTGGTATCGTATCGCGGAGGCGAGCATGACCAAATCGAGCGGCGCGAGGGGAAATTGAAATGTTGGCGATAGTCGCGGACCTGCGTCGGGATATTGCCGGGTTTCTGAAGATAGGCCAGTTCAGAGAAGCGTCCCGCGAAGGCGGCCTGCGGTTCTACACATCCAACTCGATTCCGCACGTGGTCGTATCCGCCGGGGAGTTCAGCCGAGACAACGTGGCTCGAAGCCTCAGCGTTCTCACCAATGATTTCAATCCCACTCTGGTCGTTTCCGCGGGTTTGGCCTCGGCCGCAAAGCGGAACCTGGCGACCGGCGGGATAGTTGTCTGCGACCGCATTATGGCTGTGGGGGGTCCCGCGTACATCTGGGGAAAGGAAGACAGACTGGAGATTGAAACCGACTCTGCCGTTATTGACGCCGTACACCGTCAGATAAGCGTCGGAGACGTTCGATATGAGGTCGGGTCCTGTCTCAGTCTTCCCCAGTTCATATCCAAATCGCACATGAAAGAGTGGCTGGGAAAGACTTTCGACGTGTCCGCGTTGGATACGGAAGGCTACTGGGTCGCCGACGCTTTCCGGCGAGAGCGTTTGCCGTGCCTCTTCGTCAAAGCGATGTCCGATACCATGGACCAGACGGCTTCCCCTATGTATGTTGAAACTCTGAAATACTCTCCGGCCAGGCGTATGCTGCGCTCGTTCGGATATATCACCGCCAATCCCTCCAGGGTTTTCGAGGTCGCCAAGTTTTCGGCGCAAGTCAAACAAGCCAGAAATTCCCTCTCCAGATTCCTGTACCGTCTCTCCCGGACAGAGTTTGACATAAGCCGGAACTAGCGCTATGCGGACTCTGATTCTGGCCCCGTTCGATCCCTGTCAGCTTGAGCGTATCCGTGACGCGACGCCGGTCGAATACCGCAGTTGGCTGGATACGCGAAGGCTCACCGGACCCGATGAGCTGGCCGCCCTCATACGGGAGCGCGGCGTCTCGATTCTGGTCGTGGAGGGCGATTTCGTGTTCGAGGAAACCTTCGAGGCTGCGCCCGGCCTCCGCTTCGTGGGCGTCTGCCGAGCTTCCACTAACCAGGTTGATCTGGAAGCCGCGACTCGACGCGATGTAGTGGTCGTCAACACGCCGGCTAGGAACGCGCGCGCGGTCGCCGAACACGCGCTCGGCCTGATTTTCTCTCTCGCCCGCCGAATTCCCGCCGCCCATGCCTATGTCATGTCGGGGAAGTGGAACAACCCCGTCGAGCCATATATCTCTATGCGCGGCGTAGAGATACGGGGTCGAACGGTCGGTATCGTCGGACTGGGCGCCATAGGGTCCGAGCTTGCCGCAATGTGCGGCGCGCTGGGCGTGAGGGTCATAGCGCACGACCCATATGTCGCCAACCCTCCCCCGGGCGTACGCATGAGGTCTCTGGACGCCATAGTCTGCGATTCAGACTTCGTAAGTCTGCACGTCCCGCCGACGTCCGGCGCAATCGGAATGATCGGGGACAGGGAGATTTCCAGGATGAAGAGCTCGGCGTTTCTGATAAATTGCTCCGACCCTTCGGTGGTAGATAGGGAAGCGCTGATAGATGCCCTCGAAGGCGGAGGGATAGCGGGGGCCGCGCTGGACGTATTCGAGACGCACCCTATCGCGCCCGACAATCCGCTTATGAAGCTGAACAACCTAGTTCTCACTCCGCATATCGGCGGCGCGACGGCGGAGACGATAGAGCGCCACTCCAAAATGATGAGCGATGACATACTCAGGTTCGCGAGGGGAGAACGACCTGTCAATATAGTCAACCCCGAAGTGTGGAACTAGCATGGCGGTTCTCGTTCTGGACGCGGGAAGCAGTTCGCTCCGCTGCCACCTAGTGGATTTCCGCTCCCGCATAACCCGCTCCGCATCCAGAGCGTGGACATATCTCGATGAACCCGACGCGCCCGAGTTCGCGCGCGCCTTTGACGCCGACGCTTGTTGGCGATCCGCCATGGAGGTTATGACCGAGTGTCTTGCGGGACTGCCGGACGCGGACCGCGCCATCTTGGCGGTGTCAGTGACCTCACAACGACAGTCGTTGGTATTTCTCGATAATGATCTACGAGTTCTCTACGCTGGTCCCAACACCGACCTCCGCGCCATATTCGAAGGCTTCGCTCTCGACGAATCACACGGCGAACTGCTCTACTCTACCACAGGCCACCGGCCCGCGTTCATGATCGCGCCGGGCAAGCTCGCGTGGTTAAGGGAAAACCGACCCGCCGCTTACTCTCATCTCGCCCATGTCCTGACGCTTGCCGACTGGTTCGCTTTCAAACTCACCGGAAACCTGGCCTCCGAAATCTCCCTCGCCTCCGAAAGCGGTCTCCTGGATCTGGCGCAGTCCTCCGACGCTTCGGCGATGTTCGACAAGCTCGAGCTGGAATGTCCAACGCCAGCCATAAGCGCGCGCCTGTCGGCGCGCGGGAATATATCCGATCCCGGCCTTCCCGTCTCCGGGCGCGTTCCGGTGGTGACTGCGGGCGCGGATACCCAATGCGGTCTTGTGGGAATGGGCATCTTCAACCCGGGGTCGGCGGGCATTGTGGCGGGCTGGAGCGCGACTGTCCAGTTGCTCGCGCCCAACCCTACCCTGTCCCCCGAAATGAAAACCTGGTCCGGTCGCTTCCAGCGTCCCAACGTTTGGACAGTCGAGAGCAACGCCGGGGACATGGGCAACGCTCTGGGCTGGCTTGCCGGCGTTCTGTTCCACGACCGTCCCGCTCCCTACCGCAGCATGGATGAAGCGGCGCAATCCGTTCAGCGCGGCGCTGAGGGGGTCTCGGCGTACCTCGGACCGGCGGCCATGGATGTGTCGGCGGTTGGGATGAGAACCGGGGGTCTCGTATTTCCGACGCCGATGACGCTGGGCGGGCCGTCCGGAGGCCAGATAGCCAGGGCCGCGCTGGAGAGTTTCGCCTACGCTCTGAGGGCCAACCTGGAGCAGGCGGAGACTGTCGCGGGCTTCGCCGCCGACAGGATAGCGCTGTGCGGGGGCATTACGCGAAGCGCGGCATTCACCCGGATAGTGAGCGACGTTCTGGGAAGAGAGGTCGCCCTATCCCCGACGCCGGACGCCACGGCAATAGGAGCGGCGCTCATTGCGCGGACTGTCATGGGTCATTTCTCTTCGATTTGTGAGGCCGCGCGCAACCAAGAATCGAATAACCGGACGCTGTATCCCGACCCGCAGGCCGAAGCCGAGTATGAAGACCTCTACCAAACCTGGCGCCGGGCGCAGAGCGCGCTGGAGCGGCTTCCTTCCTGAACCCGTCGAGCCGCGTCCGCCCGGCCTCTACGCTACAACCTTCATGCGCCCCTGAGCTATTTCGATTTTCGCCTCCGGGGGTATCGTCAGGGTGAATTCCAGCGGTATCATAAATTTTCGCTTATATGGTTTGGGGCATTCTGGTGACGGTACAGGTGGGTCAACAGGGTTCTGCAGGCGGGGTCTGGTACCTCCATCCGACCTGTATCCACCAGAATTTGTAGCTAATTCTCCGAATATTTTTTTCCCGACAGGCTTGTCATATACTAAGATTTATGATTCCAGAGTTCAGAAGCTGGTTCGGGACGATGAAACTACCCGACCGGAGCATGAAACCGATGTACGTATTTTAGCCGCGTCGGCGCAAATTCGCAAATGCCTGACGCGGCCTCATGCGTACCCACTTTGCCAAGTGAGTTGAACGGAGGTCGGACTGTCGGGTAGGAATGGGTAAACTAGACATGTCAATCCACCTGCGGCAGACCGACTTGGCGGGCCTGCCGGTTTCGTTCGATAAACAGTCTCTTGGGCGCGCTGTCGGTTGTTAGTTCCCTGCCTTGAGTGTATATTTATAGCAATATGATGTGGGAATGATCATGCGGCAATTTGAGAGGGCGGGGTGGCAGAAACACAAGCAGGATGTCGCCGACGCCGCGAAGAAGATGGTCGAACTTGGCCTTGTGGTCGGCACTGCCGGAAATGTCAGTGTCCGCTTGGCTCCCGAGAACGAACGCGATCTCATGGCAGTAACGCCCTCCGGCGTCCCTTATGACGGACTCACCGACGCTCATATCGTGGTGACTGACTTTGAGATCGAACCTGTGGAGGGCGACCTTCCGCCATCCTCGGAGAGCCTGCTCCACGCGGGCATCTACCAAAGACGCCCCGATGTTCAAGCCGTTGTCCACACCCACTCGATATACTCAAGCGTGCTGGCAGTATCCGGCTTGGACCTGCTGCCCGTAATAGACGAAGTGGTCGTGTACGTGGGTGGAACTGTTCGCGTCTCCGAGTACGGCTTTCCGGGCACCGAGGACTTGGCTGACAAGGTATGCGACGCGCTGGGAAGCAACAAGGCGGCGTTCATAGCCAGTCACGGCGCGGTAGCTGTCGGCAAGTCGTTGGAAGAGGCTCTGACAATCTGCCTGCTGGTTGAGCGCGCCTCGCAGATATACGTGATGTCCCGCTTTCTCGGGCGAGTCGGTCTTGTCCCGGCCGATTTCGTGGAGGCTGAATCCGCCATATACAGGATGAATAATCCGCATATAGGAGGCGATGGTTAATGGTGACCGTACCCGGCTTTCTTCTCAGGAGGCTTTACGTCAAACAGAGCCTCAGGAACACGGAGGACGGCTTCGAGTTCCGTTTGCTGAATCGCCTCGGATCGGGATACGCTTTCAAGATGCTTCCGCTGACGCTGGACGGCGGCGAGTTGCCATTGGAGAGCGCCGCCTTTGACTTGGACGGCGAAGTAACCGGATTCGCGGAAGTTTCCCGCGACAAGACTTTCACGCTCGCCATGAACAAAAGCATATCCATACGAGTCGCCGGAATCAGGCTGAGTCCCGGCCCGCGCAAGATTGGAATGGGGTTCGAGGTTCCGGGACTCGGCTCTCTGAGCTTCGATTTCACAGATACGGTCGCCGGTGGCTGACAAGCCGCTGAGAATAGCGGTAACCGGGGCGTCGGGCTATATCGCGGGCAGGATCATCAGCCAAATCCAAGAGTCCGACAGAGTAGAGCGCATTCTCGCCACCGACGTCAAACCGTTGATAACCAGTCGTTCGCCGAAGGTGAAGTTCGTACGCTGGGATGTAACCGCGCCCTGTCCCGATCTTTTCGTTCGCCACGAGATAGACGCGGTGGTTCACCTCGCCTACGTCCTTAACCCGGCGCGGCGCGAAGCACACGCTAGGAGGGTGAACGTAACCGGAACCGATAGCGTCCTGGAAGCCTGCGAAAAGGCGGATGTTCGGCACGTACTGTACCTGAGCAGCGCTTCGGTGTATGGCGCGCACCCGGACAACCCGCAGTTTCTCACGGAAGAAGACCCGATTCGACCTGTGAGAAACTTCAAGTACAGCGAGCACAAGGCCGCGGCCGAGTCTCGTCTCCGGTCATTCGCCGAGAGGAATTCTTCCGCTGTGGCGACCGTCCTGCGCGTATGCCCTGTCATGGGCCCGAATGCAGACAATTTCATAGCCAACGCGTTCCGGAAGCCGCTTCTTCCCGCGATTCGGGGCGCGGACCCTCCAATGCAGTTCATTCACGAAGACGATCTTGTCCACACGCTTATCCGCTGCCTCGACTGCAGGCCGGACGGAATCTACAACGTCGCAGCCGAGGGAACCATACGATGGAGCCGCATGGCTGATTCAATTGGGAGTCGCAGCGTCAGGCTTCCTGCCGCTCTCTGGTACACGCTGACCGCCGCCGCGTGGCGTCTCGGGCTTCAGAACGACTCCCCGGCGCGCGGTCTCGACTTCATCCGTTACCGCTGGACGGTCAGTTCGGCGAAGATAAGATCCACCCTGGGCCTCCGGTTTCGCCACACTTCCGGCGCCGCCTGGGAATCCTACGCCGAGACGCTGAAAGGATGATGGAATTACTCGCGACACGCGAAGGGGGACTCTCACACATGAATAAAGTCATTATAGACACTGACCCGGGCACGGATGACGCTATCGCGCTGATAGCCGCGCTCAATTCTCCCGAGTTCGACATCATGGCGCTCACAACCGTCACAGGGAACACGTCCCTGTCCGACGCCACCCGAAACGCGCTCGGACTGCTGACCTGCCTGGGCCGCTCCGACATTCCCGTTTACGTCGGAGCCGACACCCCGCTCATAGGAGAATTCCAGTTCGCCGAGAACTACCACGGCCCCGGAGGCATGACCACACAGCTTCCCGAACCTGAGACCGCTCCCGCTCTCGCTTCCGCCGAACAGTACATACGCGACGCTTCGAGGGATTCGGACGGCGACATCGCCATTGTAGCTCTGGGGCCTCTGACCAACGTCGCGCTCGCCATCCGGCGCGAACCGGCCGTTAGGGATAGGATAAAGGAGATATTCGTTATGGGAGGAGCTGTTGAGGTCGGCGGAAATGTAACCGCATACGCGGAGTTCAACATATATGATGACCCGCGCGCCGCCAACGTGGTATTTGACTCCGGCATTCCGGTCACACTGGTGGGCCTAGACGTGTGCGAGCGGGTGGCGTTTGGCCGCTCCGACACCGACTGGAGGACGGGAAGCTCGACAGGGGAACGACTGGCGGCGCGAATCATCAAGGGATGGTTCGACATTCATCCCGAGCGCGATAGGTACATACTCTGCGACCCGCTGACGGTCGCCGCGGTCTCCAAGCCCGACCTGTTGGGATACCGCATGGCAAAGATAAGCGTGGATGAAGAAGGCGAGCGAAAGGGCAGAACACGCGCCGACTATGACGCCGGAAACGTCAGGGTCGCCGTGGATGTGGATGAGGAACGAGCGCGCAAGTGGATCTTGGAGGAATTGAAGACCGCCGATTGACGCTATTCGGACGCGCCGACGTACTTCTCCACGACCCTCCAGCCGTCGCCTAGAACACGCCGCATATTCCGGGTCGTGACCCGCTCCACCTGCTCTACCTCGACGCCTTTGAGT
This sequence comes from Dehalococcoidia bacterium, assembly GCA_965214185.1. Lineage (GTDB taxonomy): Bacteria > Chloroflexota > Dehalococcoidia > Lucifugimonadales > UBA1123 > VXRN01. The sequence continues at coordinate 131,351 of CBDCBF010000007.1, forward strand.
TCGGCTAGCGTTTCGGCTACCACGGCAACGTGTCTCGGCTCCGTCCAGTTCTCCCGTTTCGCCTTGAACGGCTGGGGAGCCGCGTCCGTCTCCAATACGATATGCTCCAAGGGAATCTTCGTCGCGGCCTGCTGAAGATGCGACAGCCTCAGCAGGGGCCTCGCCAACGACACGTAGAACCCCAGGTCAATAATCCGCCGCGCCGTTTCGTAGTCGGCCTGGAAGTAGTGCATCACCCCGCCCACTTCGTAGGCGCGCTCTTCGCGCAGAAGCCGGAACGCTTCGTCATGCGACTCTCTGCTGTGGAACACGATGGGCAGACGCAACTCCCTCGCCAGCCTGATCTGCTCTCTGAAGGCCGGATACTGGATAGCTCTGTCCGGGGCGCCTTCCATGAAGTCCAGTCCGACCTCGCTGATGACCAGCGCCTTATCGGTCGAAAGCGCCATGTTTTTCAGCGTTTCGTAGGTGGCGTCGGTGAAAGGCGCTCGGATATCCATCGGATGAATCCCGACGCCGGAGAAAATCCCGTCGTACTTCTTCGACAGCGCCAGTGAGCGTTCCGAAGACGGGATGGTAGTCCCCGCCGATATGACGGCGCGCACCCCTACCCTCTTCGCGCGGGCCAGAATGCTCTCGACCTCTGCGTCGGCAAATGAATCCAGATGAACATGACAATCGAGAAACATGGCGACTCTCACCTCAACGTCAGCGAATCTTATCGGTCATGAAATGGATTGGGTTCCAGCGTAGCCAACCGATAGCGGGTTAATTATACTATTTGGTATTAAACTAGTCGCCCGCTATCAGACGGTCAGCATTGCGAGAAGCGGAATTGAAGCGTCGGGCATTATTGATAGGAAGAATCGCAGCCGGAATCGTCGTCAGCGCCGGACTTGGGTGGCTTGCCGCTCGCGGACTGGACTGGGGCCTGGTTCTCGAAGTGTTCGGGGACGTATCGCCACTCATGATTACGCTCGCGGCGCTAACCTTTGTCGTCGCCAGTTACCTGCGCGCGGTACGCTGGCGCGCGCTGTTCGTAAACGGAGAAGTATCCACAAACAGGCTCTTCGTGGTCCAGAACGTCGGCATTGGTCTCAACAACCTCGTCCCAATCCGAATAGCCAGCGAGGCGACCCAGCTTGCTATCCTGTCCATAAAGGACAATGTGCGCCCGTCCATCGCTCTCGCCACGCTCGGCATGGAAAGAGTCCTGGATGTGGTCGCCAGCGCATTGATTCTGGCCGCGGCCTTCCTTTTCATACCCGAGATACAAGATTTTGGAATATACCTCTGGGGAACTCTGGCCTTCGCCGTCTTGTGCATAGCCCTGGTCAGACTGTTGGCGTGGAGCGGCAAAGGGATATCCTGGGTGCGACGGATTCCTTTCTTCCTCTCTTTCGCAGAATCCGTCAGAGACTTGGAAAGAGAGCGCCTTCGCCTGACCGTATCCTTCGGGATTAGCCTGATCTATTGGCTGCTCGTGGGCGTTACCGCGTGGATTATAGCCATCTCCCTCCAACTGTCCATCACTCCGGTGACGGCTACAATGGTTATCATGGCGACGATATTCTTCGCCACCGCCATCCCGGGGGCGCCGTCGGCCATCGGCACATTCGAGTTTGCCGTCGTCTATATACTAAGCGTGTTTGGAGTGGAACACGAATCGGCTTTCGGATTCGCGATCATCACGCACGCCGTGTTCTTCCTGCCGCCAACCCTCATGGCGGTGATGTTTCTGCCCAGAGAGGGCATCGGTTCCATAAGCCGGTTGAAGTCAGCGCTTTCCGGACGTATGGAAACAACCACGGACGCGGTATGAAATTCAACAGCCGTACAAGTACAATTTTCGGGTTAGCTCTGGGACTTGTCGCTCTACTGTCCGCGGCGTGTGGAAACGCTGCGGAACCGGAACAACCCTCCTCTCCGTCCCAGCCCACGCCCACATACACAGCCGCGCCGAGTGTCGCAGTTTCACCTACGCAGTTCATAAGGGCCACTTCCACTCCCATACCGACGCCTATGCCCACTTCTACTCCCACACCTGCGCCGACGCCTACTCCCACTTCCACCCCCACCGGTACGCCGACACCCCCGTCATTGCCGACAGCGAGCGCTGTCCTCGCTACGCCTCGCCCACTGCCGCCCGTTCAGCCAACTCCCGACCAGAGGTCTCGGGGCGGTACGCTGAACTTGGAGAGCCGTCGGAACATCGCCCACCAAGACGTTCACCAAGACGTATCCCCCGCGCTATCCACATGGGGGCCCGGAATCTCATACTCGAGGCTCATGCGGCTCAAATCAGGTCCGGATACACCCATCCCGAGTCTGGGACTGGAGTGCGATATATGCGAGGACTGGGTCATGGAGTCGGCGACTTCTTACCTGTTCAGCATACGCGATGACGCGCGATGGCATAATATCGCCCCGGTCGGGGGCCGCTCGCTCAACGCGGACGACGTGATATTCAGCTACCAGAGGCAGGGAAATCCTGACTATCCGAACTCGCCTCTGCTCCGCAACGTCAGCTCCCTGGAATACCTGGGTCCGCTTAAGTTGCGAATAAGGTTCAACTTGCCCGACGCCGACTCGCTTCTCTCACTCGCAGACGGACACTCGAAGATAGTGGCGCCCGAGGCTCTGGGAGTGAGAGGCGATCTCCGCGACGGGCCCACAATCGGCACAGGGCCGTGGGAGCTGGAGCGAACCGCCCCGGACGAAGTTCACTCCTTCACGCGCAATCCCAACTATTTCGAGCCGGGTCTTCCGCTGGCGGACAACCTCAGAATTCTCATTCTCGCCGACGCCGCCACACGCGGAGCCGCCTTTCAGACGGGGTTGATAGACATTCATGAGATGGATCCGGCAGAGTGGCTGCGACATATCCGGCAGTTTCCCAACGCGCCGATGCTGGCCGCGCCACAACCCGGCTCCGGCATAGAGGTCGCGTTCAAGACCACGGAGCCGCCGTTCGACGACGCGCGAGTGCGAAGGGCCGCTATGTTTTCGATGGATCCTTTGAGAATCATTGAGGAGCAGTGGGGAGGGTTCGGCTTTGTAGGGGGGGGAGGCATTGTGGCGTCTCCTGACTGGCTTCTGCCGGAGTCTGAGATTTCAGGATGGTTCAGCGCTCATGACGCGGCGAATTCGCTTCTGCGAGACGCCGGGCTAACATCCCGGATACCTGTCACCATCACTGTTGGAGACTTTGGCCGGTCTCATCTTGACTACGCTCACGCTATATCTGTGGGTATGCAGAGCGTTGGATTCGACTCCCGGGTGGAGATAGCCAATCGCAGGCAATTCGGCGAAAAGGCATGGATCGAGGGGGAGTATCAACTGATGGTCGGGCCGCCGGCTCCGGTGTCAACGCCCAACGGCTATCTGCTGCCCGTATTTCACAGCGAAGGAATCTGGAACACCACCGGCCACAGGGATGAGACGCTCGACGGATTGCTCGAGGCGCAGGCGGTCGAACACAACATGGACAAGAGAGCGGAACTTATCCGCCGCATCCAGAACCGCATCCTGGATCAGGCGTACCGATTTATGCCATATACTCAAATCGGAATCTGGACGTGGCAGCCTCATGTACAGGACTTTCATCCCAACTTCGACGCATCTGAATATTACCACTGGGCCAGAGTGTGGCTCGAAAACTGACCGCGCGTACGGAAGCCCTGCATCCGCCAAGTTGGAGAAATGTTTTCGCTTGTCTGATATGCTGTAAACACCCGACAGTAGAGGCGTATCATTTCTAATTCTTATACACTATGGCTCAAATTGTCGTGGCGCGACCTCCGCTCGCGCTGGGTTCAGGCCGCCGCTATCGCTATCATCATCGCCTTCGGCACGGGACTGTTCTCCGGCCTGCGCAGCATGAATATATGGCGCGGAATGTCCAACGACGCCAGCTACGAGGCAGTGAACACCTTTGACCTGAAGGTCGAACTGGGCGCGGGCAGCTTTATGGAACGCGGCGCCATGCTGCGGATTCTGAATGATGTCGCCCCCGGGTCGGTAGCGGACGCCGAAGAGAGGCTTGTGGTCCCCACCCAGGTATCCGTCGAGTCGGACAAGGAAACCGTCATCGTCCCCGGACGTCTGATAGGAGTGGACGTGTCGGATGACGGCCCTCACATAAATATGCTGCATTCCGCGCTCGGGCGGACTCTGGATTCGCAGGACGCGGGACAGGATACAATTGCGCTGGAACACAACTTCGGCAAGTTCTACGATCTGCCGGAGTCCGGCGTCGCGACCCTTTCGGGGAACGTCTCCTTTCAGTATGTGGGCCAGGTTCTCTCTCCCGAATACTTCTTCGTAATAACTCCCGAAGGTGGATTGCTGGCGCAGGCGAACTTCGCCGCGGCGTTCACATCTTTGGAAACAGGCCAACGGATTACCGCGAAAGACGGAAAAGTCAACGACCTTCTGCTGACTCTTGCTCCGGGCGCGGACGAAGACACGCTGTTCGACGCTTTGAGCGAAGCGTTCAGACCGTTCGGCGGGACGCCCAGCAGGCGGCTCGATGATCCGTCCATAAGGGCTATGGTCGAGGACGTGGAGGGCGACCAGCAGTTCAACACGGTTCTCGCCATCGCTATCTTTGGGGGGGCGGTCTTCGCAGCCTTCAATCTGACCAGCCGGATAATGGACTCGCAGCGCCGCGAGATAGGGATAGCGATGGCTCTGGGCGTAACGCCGCTCAGGGTGGCTCTCAGGCCGCTTCTGTTCAGCGCGCAGGTCGCGCTTCTGGGCGTTGTGTTCGGGATAGCGATGGGCATCGGAGTGGCGCAGGGGCTTCGAGTTATACTCACCGGGTTCATTCCGCTTCCGGTGTGGCGCACTCCGTTCATGCCCGGGTTCTTCGCCGGGGTCGCGGTCATAGGCTTTCTGGTCCCCTTCTTAGCTACGGCGGTACCCGTCTGGAGAGCGGTAAGGGTTCCCCCGATAGAGGCCATCAAAACCGGACACCTCGCCATGCGCGCGGGCGGTCTGATCTGGTTTCTTGCGAGAATACGAGCGCCCGGCCAAACTATACGCCAGATCCCGTTTCGGAATATCGCGCGCGCGCCGCGCCGCACCCTGATGACCGCTTTCGGAATCGCCGCCATCGTGACGATTCTGGTGATGGTCATGGGAATGTTGGACTCGTTCTTCGACGCGTTCGACCGCACCCAGATAGAAACGGCGGGCGCCAGCCCCGACAGAGTGGAAATATCCCTAGACACCTTCTATCCCAACGAGTCTCCCACCGTTCGGAGCGTTCTCGATTCACCGAGCGCCGCGGATGTGGAGACAAGCCTGAGGATCGGCGGGACCCTCTCCAAGAACGATACATCGTTCGGCGTGTTCCTGAATTTCATATCATTCGACAGCCGGCTGTGGCAGCCCACGGTCACCGAGGGCAATCTTAGGACGGACATTCCGGGCGCGCTTATCTCCGAGAAGGCGGCGAGAGACCTAGACGTGGAGCCGGGAGACACGTTGACTGTGCGGCATCCCGTTGTCGGGGGGACGGGCTTGTTCTCGCTCCAGGACTCGGAGCTGGAGGTCATAGGGCTTCACGCCCACCCGTTCCGACTAAATGTGTACATTCCCATCGAATACGCCGGTATCACGGGCATCCGGGAAATGACCAACATCCTGCACGCCCGACCCGCAAACGGGGCCGAACCGGACGCGATGAAGGAAAGCCTGTTCAGGCTGCCCGGAGTGGGGTCCGTACAGAGAGCGACCGCCTCGACCGATGTGTTCAGGGATCAGTTTGAGCAGATCACCGCAATCCTGATATTTATTCAGGTGGCGATAATGGGCCTCGCCCTTTTGATAGCCTACAACACGGCCAGCATCAACATGGATGAGCGTCAGCGCGAACACGCCACCATGTTCGCATACGGCCTGCCGGTCCGCTCTGTGCTGGGCATGGCGGTGGTCGAAAGCGCAATTCTGGGAGTTATCTCCACGATTCTCGGATTAGTCGGCGGCTACCTGATGCTGCAATGGGTAGTTACCGCGCTGCTTCCGGCGACAATGCCCGATCTCGGTGTGGATGTGGTGATAAAGCCAATCACACTCGCCGTCGCGATAGCGCTGGGAATCGCCGCCGTCGCGGTCGCCCCGCTTCTCACCGTCCGCAGGCTTCGCAAAATGGACGTCCCCTCTACCCTCAGAGTCATGGAATAAATCATGCCGCGCATATACACTCGCATCATAGGAAGACCCGGGCAGGAACCGTTCCGGTAGCGGATAACTTCAAGGCCATGATCCAGGTAATCTACGGAGAGGATGTGGTCAGCGCGGACGAAGCGATGGCTGAAGTCTCCCGGGACGGGGGGCCGGATGATCTGCGCGACATCAACCACACGTCTTTCGCGGCCGCTGAACTCACTCCCCAGCAACTTTCCTCCGCTGTCTTCACCATACCCTTCATGTCCGATCGCCGCGTGGTTGTGGTGAAAGGACTTCTCTCCACTTTCGAGCGCAGGCGCAGGGCGGCGAGCGGAACTCGCCGAAAGGGAAGCCCTCTTGGCCCCTGGACCGACCTTCCCGAAGAACTGCGCTCTATGCCGCCCACAACCGAGCTCGCCTTTCTGGACGGCGCTCTCTCGAAGAACAACCCTATGCTGAGAAAGCTCGCCCCGCAGTCCGAGATGCGCGAATTCCCGCTTCCCAGGGAGCGCGATATGCCCGGCTGGATAATGAGCCGCGCGAAGAAGCTCGACATTGCGCTTGAACCTCGCGCCGCGGCCACGCTCGCCGAGGCAATCGGCAGACAGCCGCTGTTGATAGACTCTGAACTCAGAAAGCTCAACCTCTACGCAGACGGCGGACGCATTCGGGAAGAAGATGTACAGCGCATGGTGGCATACGTGCGGGAGGCGAACATATTCCAAGCCGTGGACGCGGTGATAGAAGGCAGGGCGGGCGTTGCGCTCAGACTAATATCCCGCATAATGGACGACGGAAGCCCCGCCGCCTACATTCTGACCATGCTGGCGCGCCAAGTCAGGCTTCTGCTGATGGCGAAGGATATGACGGCGCGCGGCGCGCCCCGAGAGGACATAGGACGCAAATTGCGTCTCTCGGGGTGGGTACTCAACAAGACGCTCCAGCAGGAGAGGCGCATGACCCATGATCACTTAGCCTACTTTCACTACCGCCTGATAGAGACAGACCTCACCCTGAAGACCAAACCGATCGCCGAACAACTGGCGATTGAAATGCTGGTGGCGGACCTGACTATAAACAGGGGTTGAATTCGTTACACCGCGCCATTAAGGCCGCCAGTGAAATCGCGCTCCGTGCTCGCCCCGGCCCCTTCGCCGTCTAGGGCTTGGTTGACAAAGCCCGCGTCTATTGAAGAAACGCCCATTCCCGCCGCCTGTCTCACTACATTGGCGGCAGACATAAGCAATGCTCTCGGGTGCTGATTTCTGCCCACTAAAGTTGTCAGTCCGTCTTGAGTGAATGGCTTGACGCTTCCCGTATCATTAGAGTCGATTCGGAAGTGGTCGAGATGCGCGATGATGATTTCACTAGCCTGGGCTTCGCTGGGCAACGGCAATTCCACAGAGGTCGGCGCTGTCGGATCCAACCGCACCATAGACCCCATCCCCGACTCATTCCAAGCCTGCGACAGCGCGGCGGCAGTGTTTTGATGCGTTGTCAGCACCGATGAGAAGAAGCTGTGCGTGGTGTTGGCGTAACCCGGTCGTACTGTGCAAAGGCCGAATTCTTTGGCGAATTCAAGTCTCTGCCTCCCGGTCATTTGATCGACCAAATTTTCGATGTCATCAATGAATAAGTATCCGCCATCGAATCCTCCGAGGCGGAGATAGTTCACAACATCGTTGAAGAGTAGCGTTCGGGAGAAAGCCAAACTCTTAGAAGTAAGGCGCGGGACATAGTAAGGCCTGATGTTATTATCACGCCGCAGTCTGCGTAGGTAATCCTCGAAATATCCGCCCGCCAATGCCCCGGCGACTTCGTTTCCAATGCCCTCACTCATCAAATCCCTCCGGACAGCGGAATTTATTGTGCCTGGGGAAACGCCATTATCTAATAGAATGTCGTCTTCGAGCAGGTTGGCGTAATTCTCATCGCCATTCGCCTGGATAATGGACTCAGCTTGTAACTCGGTCATATTCTGGTACCGGAGGAACATCCTGGCCGCGTCTAGAACGTCGTTCTCGCATATATCAACCAAAGCGGACCAAGCCAATTGCTCCATGTGATATCTGCCAATCTGTTCGGAGAATGAGACGTATATCACCGCTGCGTTGTACTGACCGTCAAACTCTGTGGCTCCCCAATCGGGATTGATCCGCTTTTGAAAGAAACGGAGTAACGCCGTCTTTCCCATGCCGCGTCCGCTTGCAACATCCGACTTAGACCATAATGTGACTATTTTGTTCCGATTGGGGAAGTCGAAAAGCAGTAGTCGCTCGAATTTCTGAATCTCAGCCTTTACCGGCTCCTGGGCGTATATAGCGCCGTTCTCTCGAGGGTCAGTACTCTGGGGGTCGATTACAGGCTCCGTTGGGAAGGGCAGATCTTTGAGCCCGAAAACCGCATAAGGAGAGGACCGGGGAGAAGGTTGTTTTCCCCTTCTCCTGGGCATAGGCATATTAATCATTTAGAGTCTCCTGATAAGGTTGATTACCTGACTGGCGCCGTTGTTATTCCGTATTAGGGGTTTCCTGTTTGCCGATATGCCTTCGTATCCCAAACCTACTGAGAAACGCTGGGGCGGGGTATCCAGCAGCGAATTCAAGCCCTCGTCGAATGCCGCTTCGGGAATCAATAGATGTTTGCAAACGGAATCTCGAAGCTCAGGAATATCATAGTATCCTCCCTGAATGGACATTTTGACTAGAGATTCGTAAATGGCTTTCAGCAGCGCCTCCTGATAGGCAGCGTCGGCGGCGTTTGGTTCGCTCAGGTAAATGGTTAAGCCTGTTTCGTCAGACAAGTCTATCTTCAAGGGCGTGTGCCATGTACGGGTACGGGAAGGCGGAGATGGTAGGCACGGGGAATAACTCTCCACGAATTGGCATCCATTGAGGGTTGTCCTACGTGTGTTGAGAAGTCTCATGCTTGTCAGTCTATTGCTTATGGATCGAAAAATCGGCAAACTTATTTTCGTCTCAGATATGACTTTGCCGATAATTTTGTTGTGCAAGGCGTTTTCAACTTTGACGCGAGTATCCTCGGTTATATCTTCAATAGCGGCGGTCGCTTCCTGTCCCAGCGTCGGTTCCAGCAGGTTGCGATAGTAGTCTCTCTCACCAAGCCGCCGAGCCTCTACAACAGGAAGCATGATGCGTCCGATGTCCAGATGAGTCCGGAGTATCGCTCTCAGGTTGTCGTAAGTCTGCAGATGCGTGGACGCCATCAGTCTGCGCGCCTCAACGAACTTTCCGGCATTGAGAATATTGAGCGCATCCGTGCCGAGGTTGGTCAACTCATACCCACTGGAGCGGATGGAACGCGCCATATCAAGATGGACTAATTCCTGACATACCTTCACGCCAACTGTAGAGAAGGTTCCTCTGGGTTCGGGCAACATAAATCGCAAGGCTCTGTTGGTAACCAATTTGCGTACGTTGCGCGAAATAGTCTCCGTCTGGTCTGCGCGTCCCGAGCTTGCCGGAATCCCGTCCAGTACCCGAAGTCCTATATAGTGGTAGTTAACATCCGTGATGTTGTAGCTTGATATATTCACTTTTCCAGCCCCGCCGCGATCCTGAACGTCCTGAGTATATCCGCGCAGTCGCTGTTCGCCTGTCTCAATTGTTCGGCTAGTTCAGACGTTTTTAGAGGTCCGGCAGCTCTGATCGAAATTTCATCCTCCGAAAGATAGCTACACCGCGTAGATAGCCATGTTTCGTTCAAATCCAGCGAAAGTTGATTCAGATGCGCGCATAGATCATCGAACCTGATTCTCGCGTGTGCGGGAACGTCTAGTCCGTCTGTAAGCTCCGACTCCATTATTCTAGCGTTGTTGACAAGAACCGGAAGTGGTCGTATGTTCGCCCCGACCGGATGAATCCCAAGCCCCAAACATGCCGCCAAGCCGCTTGGCTCGAACGACCCACTGGACATGAACACAAGAGAAACTTCTTCAGACGCCAGTCTGGGATTCCTAGCCATATAGTCTAGGACTTTGGCGTAGAAAATTATCACGTCGTTCTTATCGGGCGGAGAACTGGCGCGATTCTTCATTTCTACTATCGCCATTGCTCCAGATAGCTGGCATATCAGATCAATCTCATGAAAGACACCTGACGCGGTCGCTAGATTTCTGCCCAGTCCCATCTCGCGCTCTCCAGAGACCGAATAGCCCTGAAGTTGCCGGACACAACTTTCTCGGAAACGCATCTCGAATCCCTGATCAGGCAATTGTTCCCGCGGCGCTCGTCTCCACTCCTTGTTTATGAATATATAGCAGCGTATAAGAAATTCGACGATGGAATCTGAGGGCTGATGCTCGCCGCGTATAGACATAACTACCCCACCTCTACTGGAATTCAGTATATCCGGCGAGGCGCCTATCGGCAACCAGGGAAGCCGCGCTCAAAGAAAGTCCGGGGCGCTGATTTCAGCGACCCCGGTCTCGCCCGACTACTAGGGAGGGGCTAGATAGTATAGGAATCCAGTAGCCCGGACACCGTCTTTACCCGCGCCTTCTGCGATATGTCGTCAATGCGCCGGTCGAATGTGGGACGGTCATCGTCCTTGTAGATAATGCCCAGCGGAATCCCGTCCGACGCCGACAACTCGAAAGCCGCCTCGACATCAGTGGAATCGTAGTCGTCGGGGATGTCATACGCCAGTCCGGGGATTCCCTTGCGCGGGTTGCCCTTGAGAATGTCGTAGGTGTTGTTGTACTCGGTGCAGGGCGACTGTATATGCACAATCGAGAAGCCCGGATGCTCCATGGCGTCAACCATCATCTGAGTCATGGGTCTTATCTGGCTGGACATGGAGGAGGCGACGAAACTTACGCCCATGCTCAGGTACAGCTGGAACGGGTTCATCTTCTCTTCGGGCTTTCCGAAGGGAGTAGAGCTTGTCACCACGCCCAGATCGGTCGTCGGAGAACTCTGGCCCTTGGTGAGTCCGTACACTCCGTTGTCCATCACAATCGCGGTCACATCCAGGTTGCGCGCGGCTTGCGGCGCGATATGCTCAAATCCGATGCTCAGGAAGTCGCCGTCCCCGGCCACTACCACTACGTTCAGATCCGGTCGCGACATCTTCACGCCCATAGCTATGGGCAGAGTTCTGCCATGTATGCCGTGGAAACCGTATGGCTGCTCGTCGCTCTCGAGCATATGAACCATATTGCCGGAGCAACCAATGCCCGCCACGACCACATTGTTTTCCATAGGCGTCTCGGTCTCTACTATGCGCTTCTGAATCGCGCTCTCCAGCGCGCGCCGCACACCGAAATCCCCGCAACCAGGGCACCACTTGAAATCGTACTCCGGGTTCTTGGACGTCATACTGTCACACCCTCTTTCTGCTGAATGTTGGCTTTCTGTGAAATGGCCTCCACAAGGTCACGCTCCTTGAATGGCAGGCCGGTGTACTGGGTTATGGATTCCGCGTTGATTCCGAGAGACCGCAGATGCGACGAAAGCTGGCCCATGTAGTTCAGTTCGGGGACTATCACAAGCTCCTTTTCTCTAAGTTCCTTGACCATGCCGTCCGGCAGCGGGTTTAGGAACATAGTATAGTACCAGCCTATATACGCGCCCGCCTCGGTCAACTTCCGCCAGGCGCCCAGCGTCGCGCCTTTGGAGCCGCCCCAGGGCATGAGCGCAATGCCGGCGTCGGCGTTCTCGCTCTCATACGTTCCGTCGGTAAGCAGGTCCAGCTTGCTGAACCTACGGGTGGTCATCTGTATATGCCGCTCCGGCCTGTGAGTCGTGTCGCCCATTCCGTCGTGTTCTGACCCGTTGGCTACGTACGCGCCCGGTCTTCCCGGAATCGGCATGGGGGAACGCTCCCAGCTCTCGTAGCGATGGTATCCGTTGGAGCCTCGGTAGGCATCCCTGCCCTCGACCGCCAGGGAACCGAGATCAGGCCTGGGGATATTCTGGTTGCGCTCAGAGAGCATATGCTCGCTCAGAATTATGACCGGCCCCTGGTACCTCTCCGCCCAATTGAAGGCATGAAGGGCGGCGTAGAAGCACTCCTCCACAGTTCCGGGCGCGATAACGGGCAGGCGCATATCGCCGTGTCCCGGGTACATCGCGGTCAGCAGGTCGGACTGCTCCGTCTTGGTCGGCAGACCGGTTGACGGTCCGCCTCTCTGTATATCCGCGACGACAAGCGGTATCTCCGCCATCCACGCCAAGCCGAGACCCTCTCCCATGAGAGAGAACCCGGGCCCCGCGGTGCCGGTCATCGCCTTTTTCCCGGAGAACCCCGCGCCGACAATGCTCGTTATGGATTCGATCTCGGAAGTCGCTTGGTGCACGAACTTACCGGGTCCGGGCAGGTTGTTCTCCATCCATATCAGCAGAGATGTGGCCGGAGATATAGGGTAGCCGATGTACACGTCCACCCCGGCCGCCAGAGATCCAAGACCCAGCGCTACGTTTCCGTTTATCAAAACCTGGCTCATCTGCGGAGGATTGGAGTCATCCAACTCGCCCAGGTTGAAACCGCTCTTCTCAGCCTCCGCTCTGCCCAGTCCGAGCGCTTGGTGATTGGACTCGATGATCTGCCGGTCGTTCGGCCGTCCCCTAGTGAAGCGCTTCGTTACGAAATCCTCCAAGATCTTCTGGTCAATGTCCACGAGGTACGCCAACGCTCCCATAACCACCATGTTCGCCGCTCTCGCGTTCCCGGTGGACCTGGCGAGTTCGTCGAATCGCATTCCGAAGCTCTTTCCGTCCGGTTCCAACTCGAATTCCTCTGAGTTATAGACTATCACCCCGGTTTCAGACACTTCGTCCTTGTGATTCTCGTAGGCATATTCGTTGAATGCCACCAGTACGTCCAGCTCATCTCCGGAACTCAGAACCGGCTCGGTGGAGATTCTTGTCTGTGTCCACGTGGGCCCTCCCCTGATCTGTGAGGGAAAGGTGGAGAAGGTTTGAACGTGGTAGCCGACCTGGGCATTGGCCTGGGCGAAACCTTCAGCCGACGTAACGACGCCTTGGCCTCCCTCTCCGGCGAACCTGACTACAAAATCGGTCTTCTTCAATTTAATACTCCCTCGGCTAAGCTTGCCCGCAATGGAGCGGCGCACTTAGCCAATGTTTGTGTGTTGGCTAGGGATTGATACCACCAATGGAGTCGCGCCGCACCGGGACGCGACAGAATAGTTCAGCCGCCCGAAGGTTCCTTCGGCGGAGGGATGATCACCTGGATGGTCTGTGGGCAATTGTTGAAATTGGGGAATTTGGTCTGATGCGTTACGCAGTACAGCGCGCATCACCTATGTTATATACACAATGAATATACCAACTAGATTTTTAGGGTGTCAATTTTGTGATAATTTGCACAGACTCCCGCGCAGGCTGCCCATATTCGATCATCTTCTATGGTGTAAAATATATGTTGGTATGGGACGGGCATCAAGTTGTCGAGGGGCGGGAGAGAATGCTTACGCAGCTTATAATACGGAATTTCAAACGCTTCAAGGAGGAAGTGGAGATTGAACTTGGGAACCCGGTCGTGTTCATCGGACCTAACAATTCGGGCAAGACCTCGGCAATGCAGGCTCTTGCGCTCTGGGATATCGGACTTAGACGCTGGAATGAGAGACGGGCAGGCAAGACACCCGAGAGGCGTCCTGGCGTCACTGTGAATCGCCGCGACCTAGTTTCCATACCTGTTCCGAACGCTCGTCTTCTGTGGCATGGACTCCATGTAAGAGATATTTTCAGGAACGAAAAAGGACAACAGACCCAGAACATCCGAATTGATGTCATAGTTGAAGGGGTAACGGAGGGACGCAAATGGACTTGCGGGCTTGAGTTTGACTATGCGAACGAAGAGTCTTTCTACTGCCGCCCACTACGACTTGCCGAAGGCCGTTCTCCTGAACGAATGAGCATACCTGAGGAAGCGGGAAAGACCCAGATAGCCTTTCTGCCACCTATGTCTGGCCTAGCATCTACGGAGACCCGTCTTGACCACGGCGCGGTAAATGTTCGAATAGGGGAAGGTCGCACGGCGGAGGCGCTCCGTAATCTATGTTTCCGCATTCAAGAAGAAAACCCGGAGAATTGGAAAAGACTCGTGGTCAGCATAAGCAATCTGTTCGGAGTGGAACTCGATGCAGCCCGGTACATCGTGGAACGTGGGGAAGTCACGATGACATACCGTGAGCGGGGAGTGAGTCTTGATCTCTCTTCCAGCGGACGAGGCCTTCAACAGACTCTTCTCATTTTGGCCTATATGTATGCCAACCCGGGGGCTATCTTACTCTTGGATGAGCCGGATGCACACCTTGAGATCCTTCGACAACGCCAGATATATCGGATGATTACTGAGGTGGCCAGTGAAAGCGGCAGTCAGATCATAGCCGCAAGCCACTCGGAAGTTCTGCTGAATGAGGCAGCCGACAAGGATATGGTTGTAGCCTTCGTTGGGACTCCGCACCGGTTTGATGGAAGGGGAAGTCAAGCGCTGAAGTCGCTGAATCAGATAGGATTCGAACACTATTACCAAGCTGAACAGAAGGGATGGGTACTCTATCTGGAAGGTTCGACAGATCTGGCTATACTGCGCGCCTTCGCCCGACGCCTGAGACGCGATGACGCTCTTGGAATTTTCGAACAGCCCTTTGTCCATTATGTCGGAAATCAGCCTCGCGCGGTTCGGAATCACTACTATGGACTCAGAGAGGCTCTTCCTGATTTGAAGGCCGCAGCCCTTTTCGACCGCTTGGATTCGATTCCTCCGAGCGATGATCGGATCAAGTATCTGATGTGGCGACGGCGTGAGATTGAGAACTATCTATGCTCTCAGAGTACTTTAGAAGAGTATGCGCGCGTATCAGCGAAATCTGATGCGCCAGAGCCACTTTTCGCGTCGTTGGAAGTCAAGAGACGATTGGTGGCTATGCGCGAGACGATAGCGGAAGTAGAGCAGGCGATGCGGACACTTGGAAGAGGCTCTCCCTGGAGCGAAGGCGCCAAGGTAAGCGATGACTTTTTAACGCCTCTTTTTCGGGCCTACTTTCAAAAACTGGATTTACCCAATCTGATGGACAAGAAGAATTTCTACGAACTGACCGAGTGCGTTCCCGAACACGAGATAGACCCCGAGATTGGCGAAAAACTCAGCGCCATAGTGAAGGTTGCTCAGAGTTCGACACCCTCTTTTCTCTGAGCGGGTATCCGCTCGTGAATTCTGTTCTAATTTGACCAATTTCTGACGCCTTTCTATAATCCCCGCACCCGATACCTTACAGGAGAAAGCACGCCATGATACCGAGCGCAGAGCCCAGGCACATATCAATTGCCGAGATAGTCGCCAGGCACGGTGAACCTCCATGGGCTAAGACGCTGTTCAGCGATGGACGCAACAACGTGGTACTTATCTGCAACGCGCCGGGACAGGAGAACGACGCGCACGCTCACCCCGACTTCAACGAATGGTGGATAGTCCTCCGGGGCGAGCTGGTATGGGAGATAGGCGACTACGCGCCTCTGCGCGCGCGGAAGGGCGACGTCGTCATGGCTCCCAGAGGACACAGGCACGCCATCAGGACAGTCGGAACCGAGAACTCGCTGCGGCTCGGCGTCACGCGGCCCGACTCGAACCACGACGCGAAGGGGACACGCTCCAACATTCTCAGGTCCCTGCCCCACCATAAGGAGCCGCCCAACCGCCTTCTCACCAGCCCGGAATATATGCTGGAGAAGTTCGGCGACCCGCCCTGGGCGACTTCCATACTTACCGACGACCGCAACAGCGCCAACCTCATCTGCCATGCGCAGGGAATGACGAACAACGCGCACTGGCACCCCGACTTCAACGAGTGGTGGGCGATACTCGGGGGCGAACTGACCTGGGAGGTGGGTGAAGGCAGGCCTGCCATTCACGCCGGGGAGGGCGACATCGTATTCGTGCCTGAGGGAATGCGCCACCACATCAGCACAGTTGGCGAGGGCGTCTCTTTCCGCCTCGCCGTAACGACGCCGGAGCAGCCACACATATACACTGACGATGACGAAGCGGCTCCGGCGCCTCTGTCGTAACCTTTCAATCGGCGTCCGAGGGAGATGACACAGACTCCCGAGGGCCCGCCTTGTATCGGCGCTCGGTCTCGGCCACGCGCCTCACGAACTCCTCGCTCTTGAGGGCGCGCTCCAGGATTGAGCGGATGTAGCGGCTGTGAATGCCTCTGACTTCGTTTTTGAGACGTTTGCCGATGTTTGGATTCCCCACGTCGCGGAAACGTCTTGAACGCTGGAAGTGTCTGAGAACTCTCATCGCGCTCTCTGAAACGCGAGCTTTGCCCCCAACCCCGAAGGCGCGGCAGTCGGGACACAGCATACCGCCGGCCGCGAGGTCAAGCGTATGGTCGCCGGGTTCCAGAGTCGCGCCGCACTCGACGCAGGACTCCAGTTCCGGCCTGAATCCGGCCACTTCGAGCAAACGCGCCTCGAACCATCTGGACACCAGCCACACGTCTTCGGAGCCGGCAAGCAGGTCGAGAGTCACGATTGCCAGAAGGTATAAATCTCGGCTGGGAGAGCGTTCCTCCGCGAACGAATCCGCCAACTCGCATATGTAAACCGCCTGGGAAAGCAGGGAGAGGTCCGCGCGCACTCGCGGGTGGTCGTCCAGCGACCGGACCTCTGTAACGATGTCGAGGTCGCGCCCATAGGACGCTGAGAACTCGACGACGTTGGTCAGGTCGAGATGGCCCCTCAGCTTGTTTTGGGGTCTTCGGACACTTTTGGCCACGACACGCACCTTGCCCATATCCGGGGTCAGGATAGAGATGATGCGGTCCGCTTCTCCCAGAGTGTATTGTCTGAGAACAAGGCCCTTACTCTTGTATGTACGCAATCTCAAGATACACCCGCGAATTGGCGCCTGCCGGACGGCTAGAATGTTTGCCTGCCCTCGATAGCCCTGCCCAAGGTGGATTCGTCCGCGTATTCGAGGTCGCCGCCCACCGGCAGGCCTCTGGCGGGCTTTGTCATCTCGACTCCGAGCGGCGAAAGCAACCTGTGAATGTACATGGCAGTGGCGTCTCCCTCCAGGTTGGGATTGGTGGCGAGGATAATCTCTCTTATAGGCTCGTCGCTCATCCGGGTAAGCAACGGCTGGATTTTGAGGTCGTCCGGGCCGATTCCGTTCATAGGGGAAACCGCGCCGTGCAGAACATGGTACAGACCGCGGTAGCTGTGGGTGCGTTCCAGGGCGAGGACGTCTAGGGCTTCTTCCACAACGCACACCGTGGTCTCGTCGCGTTGCGGGTCGGAGCATATGCCGCACGGGTCGGATTCGGTGAGATTGAAGCACCGAGAACACATCGCGACCTGATCTTTGACTGCCACAATCGCGTCCGCCAGTCCGCGGGCATACTCCCCGGGCATACGAATCAGGTAGTACGCGAGACGCTGGGCCGTCTTGGGTCCGATGCCGGGCAGCTTGTGAAACTCATCTATCAGCCGGGCTATCGGATCGGATGAATGTTCAGCGGGCGCGTTCATGTCATATCAGACCGGGAATGTTCAGTCCGCCTGTCAGCTCGCTCATCTTGGAGTTGGCCATCTCCTGGGCCTTGGCGAGTCCTTCGTTTACAGCGGCTGTCACAAGGTCTTCAAGAATGTCCACGTCGTCAGGCGAAACGACTTCGGGGTCTATGGTGATGGACTCGATTGTCATTTTCCCCGTTACAACGACGCTAACGACGCCTCCGCCCGCGGTCGCTTCAACAGTGGCGGATTCGAGTTCTGTCTGAAGTTCCGCCATTCTCCTCTGGAGTTGCTGAGCTTGGCGCATCATACGACGATTCATTGTTCCGTATCCTCCTCGAATTTCTCGACGAGCCGCGCGCCCATTCTCTGGGCGGCTACCACCAGATGGCTCTGATTGGCTCGTCTCGTGTCGGAACCATTGTCATTTGAAATCAGTTCTGGAACGAGTTCATATTCTCCGCCCATTGTTTCGGAGAGAGCTTTCTTCAATTGCTGTTTAACGCCGGGGTTGTCTATTTCCTCGTTTATGCGGTCAACGTGAGAGCTATGGGCGAATTTAACTATAAGTTTGCTGTCCTCAAGGGTATATTCCCTAGCTCCGCGGAGCAACGCTCCCAGCTTGAACCGCACGCCCGTAGTCCTGAGAGCGCGGAGCGTTTCGTTCCATGTGGCGTAGTCGAGGCCGGCGGCCTGTCCGCTCCTCGGCGCGGAGGGCGGCGCGCCGCCGCTGGCGGGCGTCCGGGATTGGGAAGGCCGGACGGCGGGCCGGAGTGGGCGGCTTTTCGCCATGGGACGCTCGACGGCGGGGGCCTGGCGCTGGGTGTACTGGGCGGGAGCGACCTCCCTCCTGGAATAGGAGGGCGGAGGAGAGGCCGCAGGTTCGATGCCGGATTCTACCAGCGCGAGTTCCAGCGGGAGCGGGGACGCGGTATCCATTCTGAGGTCGGCTTCGGATATGGCCCTGAGCGCCCTGAGTATGTATCTATGGTCCAGCCCCCGAGACATTTCCTTGAGGCGTTCGACGACGTCATTGGAGAAACCAAGTGTCTCATCGGCACCTATAGCTATCAGCATGACCGCTCTGAGAAAGTCGGTTACCGAACGTTGAAGCTGCCTGAGGTCGGATCCCTGAGCCGAGACCTTGTTTACGATGCTCAGGCTTTCAGCGACGTTCTTCTGGATAATAGACTCGCACAGGTCGAGGGCGTTCTCGTCGCCGGAGAGTTCAAGCATATCGCGCACATGGTCTGCAGTGAGGGGCGAGTCGTAGGAAACTACGGCTTGCTCCAGCAGATTTTCGGCGTCGCGAAGGCTTCCGGTGGAGTGTCGCGCGATCAGTTCGAGCGCTTGGCGCTCGGTTTCCACTCCTTCGGCTTCGCACAGTTCAGCGAGCTTGTCCGTAGTGTCGTTCAGCGATATTCGGCGAAAGTCGTATCGCTGGCACCTGGAGACTATGGTGAGAGGCACTTTGTGAACTTCGGTCGTCGCCAGAATGAATATGGCGTGACCGGGCGGCTCTTCCAGAGTTTTCAGAAGAGCGTTGAAGGCCTGGTCGGTAAGCATGTGAACTTCGTCCACTATATAGGCCTTATATCTGAACTCGGTCGGGGCGAATTTTATCTTGTCGCTGAGGTCGCGGATGTCGTCTATGCTGCGATTGCTGGCGGCGTCAATCTCAATGAGGTCGAGCGCGCGGCCCTCATTGACGGCGACGCACCTATCGCAGGTGTTGTCGGGTTCGCCGTCGGTGGGATGGAGACAGTTCACGGCCTTGGCGAGAATTCGCGCGGCGCTTGTCTTTCCAGTGCCGCGCGGACCGCAGAAAAGGTAAGCGTGGGCAAGTCTGCCGGAAGATACGGCATTCTTCAGGGTGTTGGTCACCATGTCCTGGCCGACCACCTGGTCGAAAGCGCGGGGACGCCATTTTCTGTACAGGACTTCTGCCATCGTTCTCTTTCAATCTAAGCGGTTGTTTCAGAATTCGGCGCGGGGGAGTGGATATACGCTTGGTCCGCATCCCTTTATTCTTCGGTCTCGAGCGGGGAGGTGAAATCTTTCAGGGCAGCCATCGCCCTGTTCTGCAAGGATAGCATCTCGGCGGCTTCCGCCTCCCGCTCATGGTCGTAACCTAGCAGATGCAAGATTCCGTGGGCAAGGATAATGGCCAGCTCCTTTTGGACGGTGTGTCCGGCTTCGCGCGCCTGCCGACTGACCTGCGGAAATGAGATTATCACTTCACCAAGGTCGGCCTCATAGCCGGGAGGCAACACGAACTCGCGGGCCTCGGACTCCGTATTCGGATTGTCGTCTTCGCCGTAGTATTGACCGGAGTGGCGACCGGAGAAGGACAGTACGTCGGTTACGCCGTTCAGTCCACGATGGGCGCGGTTGAGTTGGGCTACGGTGTCGTCGTCGGCTATCGCGACGCTCAGGCGCTCGCTCGACCACTGGGGCCGGATTGACAATACCCCATCGGCGACCGCGCGAATCCACTCAGGCGACACGCTATCGCTGAATTCTTCAAAAATATGTATAGTCGCTCGCGGCGGCATCTTTTCGACTCCTGCAAGACTTTGTTGAGTTGCGCAATAGATATGAGGCTTATGGATTCTCATTAGTGCCAATATAAGCGGTCTGCAGCGAACCTCTGTCGCTTCCACTCTTTCGCATGACCGCCTCGTCTCCAAATAATAGAGGTCGCCAACTACCGTGTGCAACGCGATGAGGGAGAGAGGGTCTTTGTCCGGCCGGCCGTTCCGCTTCTCAGGTAATTGAAGACCCCGAACCGAAGCGTGTTATAATCGCACAACTCGCATCTCTATGCCGATACGGCGCGTACGGGCGGAGCGCCGGCCATCATGGCGATACCATATCTCTGACGGCGTTTCCGGACACGAAAATCAGTGTGAATGACATCATCCCTCTAAGACAGACCCCAGAGCGCGATAGCCAGAACGGAGGATAGAATGACCACCCAGGGCAGTGACTTCTACCGGAGATTGGGCGTGAAGCCCATTATAAACGCGGCCAGCTGGATAACGGTGCACGGCGGCAGCATAATGCCACCGCCGGTTGTGCAGGCGATGGAGGAAGCCTCGCGTTGGTTCGTGGATATGCACGATCTCAACAGGAAGGCGGGCGATGTAATAGCGCGGCTGACCGGGGCCGAAGCCGGACTCGTAACCGCAGGCTCGGCGGCGGGCATGGTCCTCGAGGCCGCCGCCTGCATAGCCGGGAACGACCCCGCCAGAACGTGGCGTCTGCCCGACACCACGGGCATGAAAAACGAGATAGTGATTCATCGCGCCCATAGAGTCAACTACGACCACAACTTCAGGACAGCGGGCGCGACCCTTGTCGAGATAGGCAACACCGGCGCCACTCACGAATGGGAACTGGAAGCTGCCATAAACGAAAACACAGCGGCCGTCGCTTACATATACGGGCCCAGGCGCGGGGGCGCGCTCCCGCTGACCAAAGTGGTAGAGATTGCCCACAACCGCGACGTTCCGGTCATAGTGGACGCCGCCGCGATGCTTCCGCCTCCCGAAAACCTGAGCAAGTATATACGGCAGGGCGCGGACATGGTTAGCTTCAGCGGCGGCAAGGGAGTGCTGGGTCCGCAGTCCACCGGCATACTTGCCGGACGCGCTGATCTGATCGAGGCCGCATACGCCAACTCAGCCCCGAATTCCGAGTCCATAGGACGCTCCGCTAAAGTCTGCAAAGAGGAGATAGCAGGGCTGGTCACCGCCTTGGAGATGTTCGTGGACACCGACTTTGACGCGGTGCAGTCGAACTGGAGAGCCAAGTCGGCCCATGTCGCCGAGGCGCTGGACGACATCCCCGGCCTACGCGTCGAACTGCTCGAAGCGCAACCCGAACTGGAAGAACCCGACTCCAACCATGCCCGTACCGAAATTCACTTCACGCCTGAATGGGAGGGGCCAAGCAGGGATGAAGTCGTCCGTATGCTGGAAGAGGGCGAGCCGGGCATAAGAGTAAGAGCGTTGAGCTACTCCGACAGCATCCTTTTCATACCCGTCAACGTGCGGGACGGCGAGGAAGAGGTAGTGGCGCGCCGCCTCCGCGAGATACTCGCATAGGCCGCGCCGCCGGAGTCAGAGAGTCACATTCCTATCGCGAAAGCCCCCTCTCTCCATAGACCGGTTAGGTTAAGGGCAATCGCATCTTATTGATTGAGGACCTTGAGGAGATATTCGCTATCCCATCCAGCCCGCTTGCGCTTGGCCGCGATTCCCACCCTCAGATACTTCTCCTGCTTGAGCATGTTCAGAGCCACCCGACGCTTGGCGGCGAATATCTCGGCGCTGTTGCCCCTCCTCACCCTGCTTTCATCCTCTCCGAAGCTCACGTCCAACACCCAATGCACCGAGTTCTCGATTCCCCGGTGGCCTCGAACAGCCTCAAGAAGCCGGGAAACATCGCCCGGCAGACTCGATATGAAGTATCGCGTTTGCCGTGAACTCTTCCTATCCACGCGGCGCTCTGACTCCACCATTGCCACACTCGCCAGCTTCGGCCACGCCCCATCCTCGTTTGGGTATTCGATGTGGGCAGGGTCTGAGACCACCCTGCATCGGCGGGTCTCCACCCGTCCGCGCCCCTTCTCCACCGTCTCGTACCAGTCGCTGTCCAGATCGCAAGAGCCAGTTCGTACCGCGCCATCGAACATCTCTGTGACATCCTCATAGAGCTGTCTCTGATTGCTCTTGAGCGCCAGCGCGTAGTCCGCTCCCCGCTCGATGATCGTCTTGGCGACCTCCTTCTGACATCCCATAGCGTCTATCGCCACTGTGCGCCCGCACACATCCAGCGCTCGCAGCAGCTCGGGTATGGCCATTATCTCGTTGGACTTGTCGTCCACCTTGACCTGTCCGAGTACCAGTCTGTTGGCCGCCGACCATGCGGATGGCCTCTTTACCTATGAATCTGTCGTGGGAGCGCCTGACGCTCTTGCCGTCTATGGCGACTATCTGACCATTGCACACCTCGCTGACTGCCTTGACCCATTCGATGAAGCGGCTTTGGAACTGTTCGGCGTCGAGCATGGAGAAGACTCTGCCGAGAGTGTCGTGCGATGGGATTCCGTTTGGCAATTCCAGAAAGCTGTCGAACCATTGTCTCTTGGAGTTGCCAAACATCTCCACGTCGGTCCACGAGTCGGCCCCGCCCACTATGGCGCATATGGCGATTGTGAGCGCATCGGTCAGGCTGTGGCGCTTGGCGCGTCGTTCAAGTACTGAGAGGTGTTCGATCAGAGAGGCTGAGTGGGTGTTTCCCATGAGGTCACTCCTTTTCGAGGATGACCTCTATTCTAACCCCATGTCTTATATTCAATTTAGAGGCCATAGCCCTGAAGACATCCTCTGTCCCGCTATTCCTGAACGATACGATCATGATAGTGTCGTAGCATGGTGATCATGCTATAACAAACAGTCCTGATAGTCCCTGGTTCAAGTCTAGGACAGACGACCAGAGTTTTCTTGATTGTCTGAATAGTATTACCTTCTGACCATACGCATCCAACAGGATGGATACATTGAGTTAGAGGCGAAACGACATGGCAAATTCCATCGCATAGACCAGTTGGACTTGCCGGAGGGTAAGCCTGTGCGCGGCTGACTGGGTATCCTCAATCAGAGTAGCCACTTCACAGAGACCATCCCGGCGCTGAGTCCTTCTTCGGAGGCCGTACCCACCCGCTGGTTGCCGGCAATATCTTCCTCTTTGGGAAGAGGGAAGTCGGCAGGCGAGGGTATTGCTGGACTGTGTGGTGGCTCTTCGGTGCGAACATAGATTCGCTCAATAGGAATTACACATAAGCAGGATTAGATATGACAGAACGCCAACGTGAGACATACATCCTCATAGACGAAGAAGAAGCCGAGGCTCAGCGTGAAATCGCCCTTGACCCCGACGCTCCTGAGTGGACGGAGGAAGATTGGGAACGCGCTCGCCCCACGATAGAGGTTGACCCTGAGCTCGTAGCATGGTCTCGCCGTACCCGTGGCAAGCAGAAGGGGCCCCACAGAAGAGCTCGTTTCCATAAGGCAGGGACGCCGACCTCGTCGCACACTTCCGCGCTGGCGGCAAAGGCTGGCAAACTCGCCTCAACGATACCTTCCGCAGGGCCGTATTCGGATGACAGCCCGCGCCGCTTCTCGGGTGAGCCCTTCCCCGAGTTGGTCCGACTCCTAACTTTAGGACAGTCGGAATAAATGCGCGAATGCCCCCTGAGTCGGAGCGGTTATCCGAAAGAAAAAGACCAAGCATTGGAAGCGGCATGGCGTCCAACCGTCGAAAACTCTCCTGAACGGAAGCATCAAAAAAGTGGAGGGTAGTTAAGCTGAGGCATTGGGGCAACGCCATGCGGCATCCCGTTCATCATTCATCATCAGCACTCTCAGAGCCACCACTGCGTCGGCGCACTTCCTTGTCCAACTCATTGCTCTGCGCCCATTCATACGTCTGTTGACCATAAGGTCCACCGCATATCGTCATCACTGTGTATTGTGCGGCTTACTCTTACCTGCATTGGGCTGGTCTCCTCCTAGCTTGTGTGATTTTCCAAGAGTAAGGCCAGTCCTTTCTGTCTCGATACCCCCTATTCCCACACTCGCCACTTTTGTGATGCTTCCCTTGTGTAGAACCCCCAAAGTAATCGTCGAACTGGTATAGTGCTTCTCATAAACTGTCAACATCTCACAGGGAACAGACCAAGAGGAGTCAGGATGTCAACCAAAGTAGCTTTCGTCGGTACAGGGGACGTCTTCCTAAAATACTACCTGCCCGAGGCGATGGAGCAGGATATCATTGACATAACCGCTATCTGCGACATTGAGTTGGACCGGGCCGAGAAGGTCGCCGAATTCGTCGGTGGGGCCGAAGCTTATGGTAGTTATGCTAAGATGCTGGAACACAGCGACGCTCAGTTGGTCGTCATCGTCACTCCTCCAATGACTCACTACCAACTCACGCTGCAGGGCATTGAAGCAGGGAAGCACGTCTATGTCGAGAAGCCGTTCTGCCGCCACCTGGAACAGGCCGACCGCTTGATAGCGGCGGCTGAGACCAACGCTGTTCACCTGATGGCAGCCCCGACAGTCATACTCGACCCGCCCAATATGATGATGCGCGAGATGATAGCCGAAGGCGCGATTGGGAGCGTCGCATTCGCTACCGCTCCCGCCTTTCAACTGGGTGGAGCAATATCGGGCTACTTCGACCGTTTCTCCAGGCAGTTGGAGTATTCCGGGATTGACGTTCTTACTCGTCCAGAGGAGAAGACGGATGCATCTTGGTATTACCAGAAAGGCGGCGGCCCAGTCTATGACCTCGCTGTGTACTCTATAACTCAGATGACCGGTCTTCTTGGGCCGGCGCGGCGGGTGGTTGCCCTTTCCGGCACCGTGGACCCAACCCGTGTGCTGATGCAGGGCACAGACGAAGTTCGACAGATAGAGGTGACCGAGGACGATAACACCTCTATTCTGCTTGATTTTGGCGAGTCCAGGTTCGTGTACGTGAACGCCGCTTGGCACGGGGCAGCGAGCAGGGCGCAAGGAATGGAGATAATTGGTTCAAATGGTACGCTCACCGTGTCTGGCAGCGGCGATCTGGTGACCCGAACCCGGGAAGCTACCGTTCACCTCTACAGCAACAGTTCCAAACAATGGTACGACTACACTGTAGAGGATGAGCTCTGGTGGATTCCCACCGGACTAACGCACCTCGCAAAGTGCATCTCGGAGGGAAGGCAGCCCGACATCAGCATAGATCACTCGCGGCACGTAGTCGAAATTATGGAGAAAACTTACCTCGCAGCCCGAAGCGGCCAAGCGCAGGACATTACGACAACATTCTAGCGCCTCCTAAATCCGCAGGGTGCGTCCCTTGTGGGCGTCCCGTCCGGTCTTCGGAGCGTCATACGTACTCGAACACCTCTATTGGGTTGCCTTCGGGGTCCACAACCATAGAGACTCTGATATTTATGCCCGGCGTTAGTCCTGGGCGGACATCGCTCGGCGGACCTACCAAGGCGCCCGGAAATCCCGCTTCCTCAAGCTCCTTGCCTGTCTTCTCTATACTATCGAGCCATAGGCAGAAATGGGTGATTCCGGCTCGCTTGTTTCTGTCAGGGTCGTACGGGTACTCGTCAGGCACTTCCCACTCGAACAGTTCTAGCACCATACTCTCAGTACCGAAATATGCCTTGTTGAACATTCTCGGCATCCGGTACTCCTCGCTGATGAACGGCATTCCCAAGCCTTCTCCGTAGAACTTTTTTGCCAATTCCAGGTCCTTGACCCACAGCATAACGTGGTTGAATCCAGTGAACATGAGAATCCCTCAACGTTGATGACTTCCGACTCGACTGAGCCGATTCTATAAGACTGTATCCGGGCTTACAATGGTCCATCATGTACCAAAACGATTGCGAAAGTTCACACTCCCTCGGAAGGGCGGAAATGATTAGGTGTGCATTTCTCACCCCAGATTCACAGCGCTCCAAGGTGACCGTCTTCGAGGTATCTAATCCGCGGGAACAATGAACTCGGGTCTATGCCATACAGGCAGCATCGAAGACCGCGCGGTCCAACTCTCGATGCGACCTGGGTTCACGACAATCCCTTTTGGCTGCTGCGCTATCCCGTTGAACAACTGCCAGTAGTACATCCAGTCCACAACGTCCAGATGCCAAGCCTCGCGCCGGTCCTTATCTCGTTCAGAGCTTATCTTTAGCTGCATCTTCGCTAGGAACTCCGACTCGAATCCACAGCCCCATCCGGGCCGGGTCAAGCTGGTGTCGTGCGGTGGAAACGGCCAGTCCAGTGGAGTGTTGGCGCTCTCCACAATGCAGTTGATTACCAGCGGCCAGAACTGCTCGCGTGTCGTCATACGACCACTGACGATGGGGAACATCCGCTCCCTTAGCAGCGTTACATTAACTCCTATATCCTCCCAAGCGTCTGCTACCGCATTGGCTTGGTCGAGACATATATCGCCGGTTTCGCAGGGATTCTTGACAATCTTGATCTCGAATCGGGATCCGTCCTCCCTTCTGGGATAGCCTGCAATATCTAGTAGCTCTTCAGACGAGACTTGATCTATGGGTATTCGCCAAGGCCATTCTCGGTCGGAAGCGGGACTCCCGACATCGTAGGTTGGACACTCTTCGCATCCGTGCTTTTTCAGGATGATGTCAATCTCGGATTTCACGACCTTTCGATCAGGATCCCATCCCGGATACAGAGGGCCAATGTACTCTGTGTACAAGGGCGCGCCCAACCCACCCTGGACTTCCCTAACCACATATTCCCGATCTAACGCCATGGACAGAGCCCAACGCACCAGACGCGCCTGTTCCATATCGCTCATACCTGGTGGGTTGTTCGTGTCCGTGTACTGAGACTCATCTGCCCATGGATTGCCAATCCATGCGTAATCACGCTCGTATGCCGGTGAATTCCAAGGCTCCAGCGGCTCTCCGGTTCTACCGTGAAGTTCCTCCCACAGATTGCCGACGAACACTACTGACACGGTTACGGTATCGTTTGACTGCATGGTTGGAATAAAAGCCATGCCCTTCGCTCTGGCGTCGGGTACATCGGATAGTTCGATCTCCGCCGCGTCCGCCGACCCTGACGCCAACATGGCGACTCGCGTCTCCGACGTAGGCGCCTGTACTATCGTAAACGTATCTATGCGGGCCGCATTCAGCCAATTGTCGGGAACGGCCTCTACCACCCCCCGCTTGGTCGGTATCCAATTCCTCTGGACGAAAGGTCCCGTGCCCACTGATACATCCTGGATTCGGTCCGGCCCCAACAGGTCGAACGCCCGCTTACTCTCCACGGCGGGAACAGCGCGATGTATTCCCATCTCAGTTAGCGGAAGACCAAAAAACACAGGTTTTACCAGCGGTATTTCAAGCGAGTATCTGCTCGTGGTCTTCGCCTCTTTGAAAAATGCCGCAAACTGGTTTGCGTTCCCTGCCGAACTCTTCGGGTTCAGGGCTAAATTGTGCCTGTTGAGCATCCATACCACGTCGTCTGCCGTCAACTCACCGTAGTCCATGTTCGGCGTGACCGGGGGCGTGTTGAAGGGAATCCCTTTCCTGATCTGTATGGCGACAGTTGACCCATCTGAGGAGATTTCCCACTCGCTCGCAAGCATTGAGGCCATTGGATTCCCGTCCTGTTCCATAAATAGATAGTCCCCAATCCCGAAGTCTCCACGTATCGAGGTTCGATACGGCCCTGTCGCGGGGTCGCCTATCACGGGGCCTACATCTCTGACCGCCATGACAACAGCGGTCACATCTCGAAGCGACACATTCTTGCCGGTGGAGCCGGGTTCGGAGGGAGCGGGGATCGGCGTCGGCGCGGGAGCGGAGGCTGGCGCTGGCGGAGCGTCGGGAGCTGGCAACGGCTCCGACTCTTCCCCGCAGGCCAGGAGCGCGACCGTAATTAGAATGCCCAAAGCAACCACTCGCGTCCTAAGTTTCGACAAAGGGAAATTACATCTCATTTTTGCCACGCGCCTACTTCGACCAACTTACCGTTTTGCCTAAGAACTGCGCCTGATTTACTTCGATTCCGGAAGTTGTTACAGCGCTCCACTCGCTTGTGGTGAGGTCGAGTATGTCCATTCTTATGCCCAGCGCGTCCGAGATAAGACCAACTATACTATTCCCGTCCGGCGCCCAATCCAGCGCGACAAGCCGCCCGTTTACAGGGAAGCGTACACCATCTTTCACAGACACTGCGCTCGATCCTTCGGGAATGCCGAATAAATGAAGTTCACTGTTTCCATCCTCGTCGCCGCCCCCGGACACCGCAAGCGTCGAGCCTGAAGGGGATAGGGATATTACACCGGGTATCGGTCCCCATTCCACAGCCAGTCCCATGCTCGACACCTCCCCGGCGCTCAACAGGATTTCCGGTTCGTCTGATTCGATTTGTCTGATGTAGAAAGCGCCGAGGGTCCGATTGCGCTTATTTCGCTCGCCGGTATCTATCTCGAAATAGTACAGCGCGTCGCTTGTGGGAGCCCACTCAGCCAGCACGGGGGAGGACGAGATTACATGCGGTTTGCCGGATCGCGCGTCAATCACAACCGCCTTGTCCCATGAGACCAGAAGTTTGTCGCCGTCTCTAGACCAGCTAATGTTGTTGGGAGATGAGAACCGTCTCGGACCCTGTAGAGTTCCGTCCGCCTGCCAGAAGTCGTATGGTCCGTGGCGGGCGATAGAGCCGCCATTCATCGCGTCTATTATCTCAACCGAACTGACCTTCATTCCCACCTCGCACCATGCGACATTTATCGCGGCGAGTCGCTTGCCGTCCGGAGACCATGCGGGCCATTGGTACATCGGGTGCCATTCGGTTCCCGTATTCAAAGCGACAAACTGCTCCCCGTCCAAATCCCCAATCCTGATAGAGACGCCGTCCCCTGTGGTGTATGCGAACCGTGATCCTTCCGGAGACCAGACTGCCCCAGGCGCGGGGGCTGCCGTGCCGAGTCGGTGTCCGTCTGCACGTACACCCATGGTGACCAAGACCTCTTCCCGATTCGTCCTGGCGATGTCCAGCATGAGAATAGCGCGGTCATCCCGCGTCTGACGAATGAGCGTATCCGTATCCGCGTTCGCCTGTTGGGCGTTTTCCGGAGATGCCGGCGTAGTTGTGGGCGTGGCGGTCGAGGTAGCCGTCGGAGAAGTGTTGGGATTTGGATGAGTGGCGGCGCGGGTCGGCAACTTGTGGGCTGCGCCGGCGGAGGAAAGGGCGCCGACGCTAGTTGGGGTGTGAGGCGGGGTGGAGGGCGCATCGGTAGAACAAGCGATGGTCGCGATCCACGCTGAAAGCGCGATCCCTATTGCAGCCACCACTATAACCTTGCCTGCTATCTTAACGTAAGGACGAGCGCATGTTGATAGTAATAGGTGAATTGTATCTAAATGCAACATTCTCCGCACATACGCCAAACCGCTGATTGGGGGAAGATTGCCGTTACCCCCATGTTGACAGTGTATTGAGGTGAGAATACACTATCGTTGACCGTTAATGGGCCTGTTCCGCACGTTATTTTCTCATACTGTAGGCCCTCCACACACTCAGTTAGAGTCAGAGGAGCTTATCATGACAGTAGGCTGGGGAGTAATCGGGGCTGGTGGAATAGCGAACAGAACCATTCCCGACGGTATCCTATTAGCGGATAACGCCAGATTTGTGGGCGTCACCGACATTCACGCAGAGCGGGCGAAGGCGACCGCAGACGAGTTCGGCGGTCGGGTGTATGAAACGGTCGAAGAGATGCTTGTCGCCCCCGATATACAGGCCATTTACCTGGCTACGCCTCCGTCGGTTCACGCTGAGTC
The DNA here is from genome assembly GCA_965214185.1 of Dehalococcoidia bacterium. GTDB lineage: Bacteria > Chloroflexota > Dehalococcoidia > Lucifugimonadales > UBA1123 > VXRN01. The sequence continues at coordinate 161,441 of CBDCBF010000007.1, forward strand.
CGCGATACAGGTGGCCCAAGCGGGCAAGCACGTTCTGAGTGAAAAGCCGATGGCAGTCAGCGTAGAGCAGGCGGAGGAGATGGTCAGAGTATGCCGCGAGAACGGCGTCATACTCGGTCATGCTACGATGATGCGCTTCAACGCATACCACGCGAAGATGAAAGAACTTATAGACTTAGGCGACATAGGCCGCCCACTCGGAGTTCACGCGCGGTATTCAGTGTGGTGGGATCCGAATGTTCCGCAGGACACCGGCAATGATGAAGAAATGTTCAACCTCACCGCCAGCCGCCAGATCGCGTGGAGACAGATCAAGCGCATTGGCGGAGGCGGACCCATGCTTGACGACGGGGTCCATGCCCTCGACACGATGGTCTTCCTGCTCGGCCACGTCCGAGAAGTGAGCAGCTTCACTGACACTCTCACACGTGACCGCGACGTCGAAGATCTGGCCTCCGTGATGGTGAAATTCGAAAACGGCGCGCAGGGGATGCTCGAATGTTACTCTGCCATCCCCAACTTCCATGGCCGCCGCGTTCTCAGAGTATATGGAAGCGAAGGACAGTTGCTTGCCCTGGAAACGCTCGGACCTCCTTCCGACAAGAACCGACTCTTCCGGCTCAAGTCTGACGAAGGCCCAACCGTCGAGGCTCAGGCCGAAGAGGTGGACGTCACGCCCGTTCTGATGTACGAGACACAGTTCAGGCTGTTCTCAGGCGCGATTGAAGGAGGGAATCCATTCCCCATCCCGGGTGACGAGGGCCTGCACATTCAGCGGATCATTGACGGCGTGTTCCGCTCCTCGGAGACCCGCCGAGTCATAGCCATCGAGGACTAGAACGATATCTCAAACGGCTGAAGACAGACTTGGCGCAAGTCGTATCGCGCACACTTACACACGCGAACAGACTGACCCGGAAACCATCCCATATACAGTGTGGCTGCGGTTTTAGAACCTTAGAGCTTTGACTAGTCCACATCTCTTTGCAATATATGAGGGAACAATGAGCCATATTAGCGGATTTGTGGTTATTCATAGCATAAAAGCGTCTGTGGGAGGAATCATGGGTTGACATCAAAGACAGAACATGATTTCATTGCTCCAACTTCATGAATCGGCAAGCCCAGACATTCGCGCGGCGAACTGACCGGCTTCAAGAAGATGATTGAGAGGTGAAGCGTGATATCCAGCTCTGTATGTAACAAACCGTACTCTCGAATCACTTGTATCCTTGGCGTGATGGCACTCGCGCTCGCGTTCATTTTTGCGTGCGGCGGAGAATCGGAACCCATCGTGATTGAGAAGGAAGTTATCAAAGAGATTCCTGTCGAAAAGGTGGTGACCCAAGAGGTGATCAAGACCGTCGAGGTCGAGAAACCGGTCGAAGTCATCAAAGAGGTGATCAAAGAGGTTCCTGTCGAAAAGGTGGTGACCCAAGAGGTGATCAAGACCGTCGAGGTCGAGAAACCGGTCGAAGTCATCAAAGAGGTGATCAAGACCGTCGAGGTGGTGAAAACAGTCGAGGTGCCCGCGCCGGATATAATGACCTATCAGGAGTCTCCCGCTCTCGCTCAGAAGGTCGCCGCAGGGTTGCTTCCTCCCATCGAAGAGCGACTGCCTAAGGAACCCTGGGTAATTCCCGCCCAGGAGACCGGGAGATACGGAGGAGTTCTCCACAGGGCATACCTTGGCTATTCAGACATCTGGAACTGGCTGAGACTGTCGCGCGCTCCCGTGGCGCGATGGACGACCGACGGCTCCGGCGCGATTCCCGCCGTAGTCAAGGGCTGGGACATCTCGGACGGCGGCAAGAAGTTCACCTTCCAAATGCGCGAGGGAATGCGCTGGTCGGATGGCGAACCCGTCACCGTGGAAGACGTCCGCTTCGCCTGGGAAGATGTGATAGGCAACGAGGAGATCAACCCGTCACCCAGCCCGATCATTACGGTAGAAGGGCAGCTTCCAGAGTTCGAGATCATAGACGACTGGACGTTCAGCCTTACTTTCCACAAGCCCAATTACACGTTCGTGAAGGCGTTGCCTCAGACAGGGTTCGGCTGGGTCCGATTCATACTCCCCGCGCACTGGGCGAAGCAGTTCCATGGCGACTATGCGGACACCGACACTCTCACGGCGCTGCTGAAGGAGGACGATCTGGACACTTGGCCGGATCTGTTCGAGCGTCACGTCAACGGATACTACAGGGAGGACATCAACCAGCCGACACTGCACCCTTGGGTAATGAAGGGGAGGTGGGGCGATCAGCGAGTTGTAGCTGAACGCAACCCTTATTTCTGGTCTGTTGACTCAGATGGCAACCAGCTGCCCTACATTGACCGGCTAGTGTATGACCTCGCCGAAAACGGCGAAGTCATACAGCTCCGCGCAATTGCCGGCGAACTGGAAGTTCAGGGGCGACACATCAAGCTGACGTCATACCCGACGCTGCAGGAGAATAGAGAAAAGGGCGACTACACCGTCAAGTTGTGGCCGGAATACGGCGGATCGAACGTCGTGCTGTGGTTCAACCAAACCTGGGAGGGCCCAGAAGTAGAATACTTCAGGAATCCGGAATTCAGACGCGCGCTGTCCATAGCGGTTGATCGCAATACCATCAACGAAGTGTCATTCCTCGGTGTAGCGACTCCTCGCAATTACATGCCGTCCCCCGGACATCCGCACCACCCGGGCCCCGAATACGACACGCTCTGGACTCAGTTCGAGCCTGAACTGGCCAACCAGATGCTGGACGCGGTGGGACTGGACCAGAAAGACGGCGAGGGATTCCGCCTGATGTCCAACGGCGAGCGCATGGTTCTCTCGATCATAATGTTCGAGGGATACGCAGACTGGGCCGATGCCACCGAACAGGTCATTGCTGACTGGGAGGATATCGGTATAAAGGCCACAATGCGAATTGGCACTCGGAGCAATGTCGGCCAAGAATGGCAATCCAACGAAGGCATGATCTATAACCACCCGATGGATACCGCCGGCTTCACTTTCGCGGAAGCCGGTCCCAAGACCAGCTTCGGGTACGGGTTGGTCTCGCCGCGGTGGAGAGATTGGTTGACCACTGACGGCTCCGAGGGTGTCGAGCCCCCCGAGAAGGTGATCGAGATATACGAACAGCACTCCGTTGGCCCAACTCTTCCAGTCGAAGAGAGCAACGAACTGGCCAAGTCCATCTACAAGTACCACGCGGAGCAACAGTACGGCATCTCCCTAATAGGGCTGAGACCAGAGCCGTTTGTAGTGAGCAATCGGATTGGTAACTTCCCTGACGAAGCCTACGTCTTCTGGCCGCTCCGGTCGCCTAACAACGGCTTCCCCGAGGTCTGGTTCTACAGACGATAAGTGGCATAATCCTGTGATTGTAATCGTGGGGGCGAACGCGCAAAACGCTTCGCCCCCACAGTCCGCGCGCCAATCAAGACATCGGGCCGGCCAAATGCTAAGGCCAAGTGGGACCTACGGTCGGCGCATGGTTTATATGGACCGTTAGCCTAGAAGAGCGTGGCCGAGTGATCCAGTTCCTGCTCAAACGAATAGCGATATATATACCCATGCTGGCACTTATGTCTATCGTGTCGTTTGCGATCATCGAAGCGCCTCCCGGCGATTATCTCGACGACTATATATCGTTGCTGAAGGCGCAGGGTGAGTTCGATGAGGGCGAAGTGGAGCGCCTTGAGAGACGATACGGATTGTCCCAACCCATCTACCAGCGCTACTGGAAGTGGGTCAGCGGAGTGGTGCGCTGGGACCTCGGAGACTCGCTGGAATTCAGGCGTCCTGTCAGCGAGTTGGTGAACGACCGTCTGGCAATGACCATAGTTCTTGGACTGTTCACCGTCCTGTTCACCTGGACTATGGCCATTCCCATCGGCATCATATCCGCCGTCAAGCAATACTCCTTCATAGACTACTTCTTCACCTTCATGTCCTACCTCGGTGTCGGGACGCCCAACTTCCTGCTCGCTCTTGTACTGATGTGGACAGCGTTCTCCGTATTCGATATGAGTGTTACCGGTCTGTTCTCCGACCAATATGTGGACGCTCCGTGGAGCGTCGGCAGGGTAATTGATCTGCTGAAGCACATGTGGGTGCCCATGCTGATACTGGGAACCGATGGCACCGCGCGGCTGACCCGAATCCTGCGCGCCAACCTGCTCGACGAACTTGAGAAACCCTACGTGGAGACCGCTCGCAGCAAGGGACTGCCGGAGTGGAAGTTAGTGCTGAAGTACCCAGTCAGGATCGCTCTCAATCCGTTCGTCAGCACCGCCGGCTGGACCCTCCCCACTCTGTTCTCGGGCAGTCTCATCGTCGCGCAGGTGATGAGCCTGCCGACTATAGGTCCGCTGTTGCTCAAGTCGCTCCAGTCCCAGGATATGTACATGGCCGGTTCTATCGTACTCATTCTCACCGCGCTGACCCTGGTCGGCACTCTGATTTCCGACATTGTTCTCGGGTTGATGGACCCGCGCATTAGAATGGAAGCCTGACCTATGGCGGATGTATCGCTTCCAATCCAAAGAGACGACAGCGACCAGATCCACATCGCGCCCCAGTGGAAACTGGTGTGGTGGCGGTTCAGGCGCCATCGCCTGGCGATGGCGGGACTGGTCGTCGTAATCGTCCTCTACCTTGTATCCCTGTTTCCTGAGTTCCTCGCCATATACGACCCCTACGAAAGAAACGCCAAGAAACTATACCTCTCCCCGACCCCGGTGCATTTATTCGACGGCTGGTTTCCCCAACCGTTCGTATACGGGCTGAAGAGCGAACGCAACCCCGAAACGCTCGCCCTGGATTTCCAGACCGATACCGAGAAGAAGTACAGACTTCACTACTTTGTGCGTGGCTACGAATATAAGCTGCTGGGTCTGGTCACCATGGATAGGCACCTCGTGGGGCTAAAGACAGACGACGAACTTGCCGCGTTCCACATACTCGGGACTGACCGGATGGGGCGCGACCTTTGGTCGCGCCTTATGCTGGCCACTCGAATCTCCATGTCCGTCGGACTGCTGGGAGTCGTCATCAGCCTGTTCCTGGGAATTCTGCTCGGAGGCGTATCCGGTTACTACTCCGGGGTCATAGACATACTCATACAACGTCTTATCGAGTTCCTCAGATCCATTCCCACAATCCCACTGTGGATAGCGTTGGCGGCGGCGGTGCCGCGGGACTGGTCCGTTGTGAGAGTATATTTCGCCATTACGGTACTAATTTCGTTTATTGGCTGGACCACGCTTGCCAGAGAAGTTCGCGGGCGGTTCCTAGTGCTGAGGGGGGAAGACTTCGTCGTCGCAGCCCTAATTTACGGATCCAGTCCTCTGAGAACTATCTTTCGACACATGGCGCCGAATTTCATCAGCCACATAATTGCTACTACGACTCTCGCTGTTCCGACTATGATTATCGCCGAAACCTCTCTCAGTTTCCTGGGTCTTGGGCTCAGACAGCCCGTGATCAGCTGGGGCGTCCTGCTCTTCGAGGCGCAGAATATCAGGGCAGTGTCCTCTGCCCCATGGTTGCTGGCGCCGGGCGCGTTCGTCCTGATCTCGGTTCTCGCCTTCAATTTCATGGGCGACGGTCTCAGAGACGCCGCCGACCCATATTCTACGGGCAACAGTTGACTAGGCGAAAAGGGAGTACAAATCAGCAAGTGTTGACTCGGGACAGCGACGAATTATCAAGTTATCAACCGGATAGACAATTGCCAAAGTCCCCTCTCCCTTAAAGAAAGAGGACTGAGGTGAGGAGTGATTAGCTTCGATGCCTTCGATTCCAAGGAAATAAACAAGCCAGAAGTAAGACTTATGCGATTTTCACCGGATAGGAGCGCTCCTATTGGAAACCCACAAGGAAAAGACAGATTGAGTGACGCCCCACTGCTCAGAGTTAGAAACCTCAAGACACACTTCTTTCTGGAAGAGGGAACGGTGCGTGCGCTCGATGGGGTCAACTTCGAGATTCGTCCGGGTGTCGTTCTGGGCGTGGTCGGCGAGAGCGGCTGCGGCAAGAGCGTCCTCGCGCGGTCAATCATGCGCATCGTCAGGCCGCCCGGAAGAACCATTGAGGGTAGCGTCATCTACGACCGAGGTAGTCGTCGAGGCGTCGAGGACGACTTCGTGGATCTCGTCCAGGTCCCGGAAGACGACCCCGAAATGCGCGATATTCGCGGCAGCGACATTACGATGATATTCCAGGAGCCTATGGTCTCCTTCAGCCCCGTCCACACCATTGGAAAGCAAATAATCGAGGGCATACTCCTGCACCAGAGCGATGTATCCAAGGAGCAGGCGCGAGACAGGGCAATCGAGATGCTCCGGCGTGTTGGTATCCCCAACCCGGAGGTCCGGATAGACCAGTACACTTTCAGCCTCAGCGGTGGCATGAGGCAACGCTGCATGATTGCGATGGCGTTGGCCAGCGATCCCAAATTGCTCATAGCCGACGAGCCCACCACCGCTCTAGACGTGACTACACAGGCGCAGATACTCGAGCTTATGGCCGAGCTCCAGGCAGAGTTCGGGATGGCTATGATGTTAATCACGCACAACTTGGGCGTCGTGGCGCAGATGGCAGAAGAGGTCATCGTCATGTACCTAGGCAAAATAGTGGAGTGGACCGACGTCGAGACGCTGTTTGAGGATCCCAAGCATCCCTACACAGTCGAACTACTCAAGTCTATTCCGCGCCTGAGTCGGGTTAAGCAGGATGAGAGGCTGACAGCGATTGCCGGAAGCGTTCCCTCCCCATATGCAAGACCGCAGGGGTGTATGTTCCATCCACGCTGTCCCAAGGCGGTCCCCGGTATTTGCGACGTGACAGAGCCTGAACTCATACAGGTCGGAGAAGGACACCTAGTGAGCTGCCTGCTGTTTGCGGACGATGCCTCTAATCAAGCTGTGGAGTCGAAGTGAGTATGAACAACGGGAGCGACTCAACAAACCTGTTGGAAGTCAGGAACCTGAAGACGTACTTCCCCATTACATCCGGCCTGTGGCGTCGGGTTGTGGGATATGTGCGCGCGGTGGATGGCGTGAGCTTCGACCTGAGAGCGGGAGAGACCCTTGGACTGGTGGGAGAGAGCGGTTGCGGCAAAACCACCACCGGACGGGCTATCATCCGCGCCGTGGAGCCGACAGCGGGCGAGATATTCTACCGAATGGACGATGGCTCCGTTATTGAGGCCATCGCCGCAGACAGAAGAGAGCTACAGACGCTCCGTCAACAGATTCAGCTGATATTCCAAGATCCGTTCGCGTCTCTGAACCCCCGAATGACCATCTTCGACATCGTCGCTGACCCACTCAGGGTCAACAACCTCTCCAGCGGCTCCGATCTTGAAGACAGGGTAGCTGAGATGCTTCGGCTGGTCGGAATGTCTCCGGCGCTGATGCGACGATACCCCCACGCTTTTAGCGGAGGCCAGCGACAGCGCATAGGCATCGCCCGCGCTCTGGTCATGAATCCCAGACTGGTCATAGCGGACGAGCCTGTCTCAGCCCTAGATGTGTCTGTCCAGGCGCAGATACTCAATCTGATGCTCGATCTACAGCAAGGTCTGGGACTCACCTACCTGTTCATCAGCCACGACCTGAGCGTGGTGCAATACATCAGCCACAGGGTCGCGGTGATGTACGTCGGCAAGGTGGTCGAACTCGCCCCCACCGAGAAGTTGTTCACACAGCCCAAGCATCCTTACACACAGGCTCTGCTCTCCTCAGTGCCTGCGCCGAACCCCAAGGTACCGTCCTTGGGACAGGCGCTGGAGGGCGAGGTCGCCGACCCCGCCAACCCGCCAAACGGATGCTACTTCCATCCGCGTTGCCCGTTTACCCAGGACATCTGCCGAACAACCGAGCCAGAGTTTCGCCAGGTGTCCCTCGATCAATTCACCCGATGCCACTTCTCCGATGACCTCGACCTGCCCGGCGTGCCAGAGTAGTGATTGGGGATCGTGATGGCCGGTCGAATGCGACTCCTGACTATCGGTAATCTGAAGGTCGCCGCCGAAGTTCCGCTTTGGCTCTCATGTGACTGATCAGTACGCTGGCAACTCTCATAGCCCACCCTCCGTTGTCGCCAATTCGATAGTGAATGGCAGTCTATAATACGTATATTCTAAATGCCAAGAGGCGGATATTGGAGAGATTCTTGGAAGCGTCACAAAAGTGGTGGCCCCGAAGCAGGGGGTACAAAAACAGGTAGGACTGGCCTTACTCTGGGATGTGGAGCGTCATATGCTGTTTTGGCAGAAAGCGGCGAATGACAAAGCGCTCCGCCGGTTCTATCTGCCGCTCGAGAATGCCAAAGCGTATTTGCCCAAATCTTTCGATAATTAGCGTGCGCTTGTACTGGAGTAGTTGGAGGAGGGACCGGTCACGACAGATCAGGGACACGGCAGTTATTCCCGAGATGTCATATCCATGAATGAAATCACGGTGCGCTGAGCAGCGAAGGGCGAGCCTTTGTCCGGCGCCAGAATCTCTAACGGATGTCGGCTTTTCCAGTGGGAGGACCAGAGGCTCCCGGCAAGATGGTGAGGTTTGCAATGATTCCTGTGCTCGGGTGTCAGGTCACCGGTTTTCTTGTGGTTACGGCACATTCTCCGGGCCAGCCGATGGACGCCGTCACTGACTTCAGGCATGATATTCCTCTCCAGCGTGAGGGGTGTTGGTCAGTAACATAACCCCAGATTGAAAACGGATAGAATCGGGACAGCCGAAACGAAGGCGGGGAAGCCTGCGCATGTGGATTAGGGGGACGACTCCTCTGACGTCTCTATCGCCTTGAGACTCCCGCTCGACAGAGTTTCCTGCCCTGCCCAGGCGGGGATGAGCAAATTTATAGAAAGGATGAGAAGATGGAAGAATCCATGATGAACTCGGAAACCCTGTTCGATCTGTTGAGGGCAGCCTGCCGTCGCGCCGCCAGGTACGCGGCAGATGAGATAGAAGGTTATGACCTGACTGCTGTTGGCGAATATCTCGACAGGGAAGACGTTCGCGCTTGGAAAGACGGAGAGATAATAGCAAACCTGGATCTCAGGACGACGGCCGGACTGCCTGACCGAAGCGATCCCGGGCAGATGACGAAGATGCGCCGATGCTACGAGAGAGCGGTCGCCGAAGCGGTGGAAGCGATTGGCGAACATGCATAGACCCACCGGAGTGGGGACGAGAATGCAGTGAGCCGAACCGCATCCACTACCTGCCCAACCATTGCGCCACGACGGGCGACGCTTACCGCTCCGTCGTGGATACAGAACACAGTTCTCGTGTTCTGTACCGTGCATACCGTTGAGACGCGAGCCTGGCGGCGCATCCTCAATACGCACCTGCCGCTCGTTCTCCGGGTCGAAGGCTTCCTCTTCTTGGCCTACTACCCGGCCCTGGCGCTGTTCGTCGCGGTCTTCCCTTCGCCGTGGATCGGGTTGGCCTAGGCGACTCTGACCGCAGTGGTCTGCACATTCGCATGTCTAACGGTAAGACTCGGTCTTCGACCTAGTTGCAGGCGACGAGAAAGCGCTGCCGGCCAGGTTGGCGGCGATGTACGTCCTTTGTGGTGTGCGTGAGCCTGACCGCCCGATTCGAACGGATCAGGAGGCAGGCCGCGGCGGAGAGGGAGCGCGCCTGCAGAGGGAACGAATCGAGCTCTCCCAGTCGGTCCACGACACGACCGCCCAGACCGTCTACATAATCGGCCTGGGGATTGACAGGGCCAGGAGACAGGCTGACGGGTCGGACGAGGAGATGTCGGCCGCACTGGACGCGACCTCCGCGCTGTCGAAGTGGGCCATGTGGGAACTCAGGCGCCCCATAGACGCTGGCCGGATATTCGAGGGTAGAGAACTGGGGCCGGCACTGCGCGACTTTCGAGAGAATCACGGCCGTTCCCGCCGTGATGTCGCAGACCGGCGCCGAGCCGCCGCTCGACATGGAGATCCAGGCCCGTCTCTTCTCGATAGCGCACAATGCGCTTGCCAACGCGTTCCCGCATGCCCGGCCCGGACAGGTCGAGGTCCGCCTGGACTTCGACCTGTCCGCTATCGTTATTCTTCGCCCAAGACATCCGCGGCGATGATGGAGGCATTGGATCCGGCGGGGAACCCGGCGTAGAAGGCCATATGGGTGATCACCTCGGAAATCTCCTCCTTCGTCAGCCCGTTATGCAGGCCAAATCGAATGTGGAACTCAATCGGGCCCGGCCGGCCGACGGAGATCACATATGCGAGTGTCATGAGGCTCCGGTCCCGTTTGGATAGGCCCGGTCTCTCCCACATGTCGTCCCAGAGTACGTTCCGGTTGTATTCGGCGAGGGCCGGAGCGGCCTGCTTCATTTCTTCACGAACAAACTCAAATTCCATGTCCTCTCCTTAAAAGTAGAATTACGGGCATCGGGGCACGCCGCTGTCAGGAATTCCTAGCAGCCACGTGACGCTCATTCAGCAAAGGCTGGTTCAATCTTCCACTGGGAGCCTTACTTCAATGTTTCCGGCCCTCTCCTCTTGGAGCAGATGATAGACTGTACGGTCCAGATTAGCCCATTCCTTTCTGTTCGCAGCCGTTGTCATTTCGTCGTACGTGTCTGAAGCTGTCCGCATAGGGACGTCATACTCGCGGGCAAGTTCCAGCGCTAAGGCCACGTCCTTTCTAGCGATCCCAAAGGTTGATCTGACTTCATCGAATTTGCCCTTGAAATAAGATCCTGGCAGGGTGACGTTTAGAATGTGTCCTCTACCACCAGCTCCATTCCTTATGCATTCCACCAGCGTTTCAGCGGGCACTCCCGCCTTGACTCCAAGTGTGAGGGATTCGACCAAGATCCTTTCCAACCCGTATTGGAATATATTGTTCATGAGTTTGCAGATACTTGCCGAACCGATTTCACCCGTGTAAGTAACGCTGTCCCCAAACGAATCAAATATTGGTTTTAGCTTTAAGTAAGCGCTCTCATCACCACCTACCATTATTGACAAGACGCCATTTTGGTATGCGCCATTCTGATCTACGCGTCGGCCACTCACTGGAGCATCCAGTATTGACACTCCCTTCGAAGCGAATGTTTCGTGTAACCGTCTGATTAGCGCTGGGGAACTGGTGCTTAGATCGGCCCATACTGAGTCACTACTGATGCTGTCAAGTATTCCGTCTTCACCGGTAGCGACAACTTCGACCTCCGTAGGGCCTGGTAAAGAGGTGAATATAACGTCACATCTCTGAGCTACTTCCTTCGGACTGTCTGCCCATGAAGCCCCCAACTCAAGATGAGGTATGGCGGCTTCTTCGTTTATGTCGTGCACTGTGACGTTGTATGAGCTCTCCATTATGGCCAGGCACATGTGGCGCCCCATATTCCCAAGACCTATGAAACCGATATTTATCTCGTCCATTTACCATTTCTCCCTCAAATCTGAACTGTTTCTTCCCAGTCTCTCGCCTGCTTTCACTTTCTTATGACACCTTCTCCACTGCGTCATTCCCTTCCCAAATGGACAGCAGGCTATCATCGTGAACGTATCATATTCGCACACCGCCACACTCAGGTTTGGCCGGGTGGTCCAGGCTGAGAGGCGCCGCTACCGGCAGGTCTGGCGAGCGGGTTTCACCGCAGAACCCGCTCGGCCAGCCGCTCTATAACCCGCAGGGCCTCCTCGCCTCTGTTGGTGCGCGTCTGGAAGACCACCCTCTCGACGCCGACATCGGCGAAGGATTCTATAACGTCGGGGCTGATACCGTCATACATACTGATCTCATCGGCAGGGGATTTCACATTGTGTATGATGGAATCAATGCCGACAAACATAGTGATCTCTAAGGAATCGGGGTCTCGTCCCGCGGCGGAGGCCAGCTCGTCCATAGTGTCCCTGCCGCGCTTGACATATTCCGCGGCGGCCCCGCTGGCGATATCCCCGATGGGGACTCCGGGTATCCAGCCGTCGCCCCAGGCAACCGCCCGCCTGAACACGTTCCTGGCATTGCCGCCCAGAAGAACCGGAGGGTGAGGTCTCTGCGCCGGCTTGGGGTTGCACCTGACCAGGGGAAAGTCGTAGTATCTGCCGTGGTACTCGGCCTCGTCTTTGGTCCAGAGCTCCTTCATCGCCAGGACAGAGTCTCGCACCTGGGTCCAGCGATGTTCGAAGTCCCCACCCAGAATCTCGCTCTCTTCCCGGTTCCAGCCGGCGCCGATGCCGAAGATAAATCTTCCCCCCGACAGGTAGTCCAACGTGGCTATTTGCTTGGCGAGCAGCATGGGTTCGTGCTCCGGAACCAGTAGGACCGCCGTCCCCAGCTTGATATTCTGGGTAGCTGCGGAGACTCTTGCCAGCGTGATAAGAGGGTCGGCCTGGTGGGATAGGTAGTCGGGTCTCGAGCCGTCCAGAGTGCCAACATAGGGGCTGGAGCAATCTACGGGGAAGATGGTGTGCTCGGGCATGAAGAAGGACTCAAAGCCCAGTTCCTCTGCCTTTTTGCCGAGCGCCGCCGGGTCCATAGAATCACTGTGGAACCCGAAATTACCGCTGCTGATGCCAATCTTCATCGGAGTGAATCCCCTTCCTCGAATATCGTCTGGTCATCACGCGGCGCGTCACGTCAATTGGAACATTTGGACCGGCAGCATGACCGATGTTCCGGCGTCCACAGGAAGGACCGCGCCTGAAATCCAGCGGGCCTCGTCGCTTGCCAGGAAGACCACGGCCCAGGCAATGTCCCACGCGGTGCCCTCTGTGCCCAGGGCGCCGGCCCTTCGGCGACGGTCACGATCTTCCTCGCTCATGGGTACGCCCCCCGGACTGTTGGCGCCCGCCGAAACCATGGGAGTCCAGAGGTGTCCCGGGATCAGGCAGTTTACCCGGATATTGTCCCGTCCGTGGTGGGCCGCCATGGAGTAGGTCAGCGAGATAACACCGCCCTTGGCCACCGCATAGGATACTTCACCGCCCCCCCCCCCCGGATGCCCGCGGTGGACGAAACGTTGATGATCGAGCCGCCTCCACCCTCGACCATGGCCGGAACAGTATGTCCGCTGGTCAGCATGACGCCCTTCAAGTTGATGCCGAGTACGCGGTCCCACTCATCTTCCTCCAGATCAGCCACGGTGTGGCCTCTGACGGCGTTGACCGCCGCATTGTTGAACAGAATGCTTGGAGCGCCGTAGCGCTCGATGGTAGCGTCCACCATGGCCCGGCAGTCGTCGGACCGGGTAACGTCGGCCTCGAACACCGACGCTTCACCGCCTTCTTCCTCGATGATGGCCAACGTTTCTTCCGCGCGGCTGGCTACCGCGTCAACCAGCAGCACTTTGGCGCCCTCGCGGGCCAACAGTATCGAGGTGGCTTTCCCAGTGCCGAAGCCCGGTCCACTCGAACCGGCCCCGGTGACGATGGCAACCTTTCCGCTCAGTCTTAGCCTATTCTGTTCCATTCTGTATGTCCTTTAGTCTCAATATGATGATTTATCCCGTTCCGCGCATCCGCGGGTCCAGGACGTCCCGGAGCGAATCGCCCAGGAAATTCCAGGCTAACACAACGGTGATTATTGCCACCCCGGGGAACACGCCCAGCCACGGCGCCACACTCGTATAGGTCTCGGTCGCCCCGGTCAACATTCCTCCCCAGGAGGGGAAGTCCGGAGGGATACCCAAGCCCAGGAAGCTGAGGGTGGCCTCCGTTATGACCGCCCAGCCCATGCTGATGGTAAAAATAATAAGGTAGGCGGCAAAGCAATTGGGCGCTATGTGGCGCAGAATGATACGCCAGTCGCGGGCGCCCACGGCTCTCGCCGCCAGCACGAAGTCCCCCTCTTTTATCCGCAGCGCCTGGGAGCGTATGGTGCGAGCAGTGCCGGGTATGAACCCCACGCTTATAGCCAGTATCACCTTCTCCAACCCCGCTAATCCCATAAATCCACCGCCCGCGTCGACGCTGCCAAGCACAGACAGGAGGACCAGGGCTATGATGAGGCCGGGGACAGCCATGAGGGCGTCAATAAACCTCTGGCCGATGAGGTCTATCGCTCTTCCAAAGTAGGCGGTAGTGATCCCAATCAAGGCGCCCACGGTTACGCCGGCCAACACACTGGCTACGGCCACATACAGGGAGACCCTTGCCCCATAGACCAGCCTGCTCAGCACATCGCGGCCCAGGCGGTCGCCACCCAGCCATAGCTTGACCGGAGGATCCTCTGTTTCATCCGACGCGCCCGGGGAAGCGAACACAAGAGAGGTATAGGCTCGAAGGGGGTCATAGGGCGCGATCTGGGGGGCGAAGACGGCGACTATTATGAGAATTACGGTTACTATCACTCCGAAGCCGCCCAGAGGCTTTTGAATGCAGAAGTTGGCTGCAATCCGCCAAACCTTGGGCCTCGGTCTCATCCCCTGAGCAAGCGCATCAGCGGCGACTGTCGCTACGGGTATCTCCTGACTCATCTTTCCACCTTTGTCCACCTTGGGCGCGGTAGTGAACCTGTATCAGTTTGGTAGGCAGAGGGGATTACCCTCACCCCAGCCCTCTCCCTGGGGGAGCAAGGTCTTTCAGTTACTTCCCGATACCACTTCTGTCGTTCGCCCTGAGCCTGTCGAAAGGCCGCCCGTTCATGGTTCGACAAGCTCACCACGAACGTACTTGGTTTAACTGCACGAACGCACTTGGTTTAATTGGTTGATAATCGAAAGACCCTGCTCAAGGGAGAGGGGACTTATGAAATCGTCTTACGAGTAACGTATCCTTGGGTCCAGCCAGGCGTAGATGATGTCAACCACAAGATTCGTCAACATAATCATGACCGCCACCACCATGACCAGGGACTGAATCATGATGTAGTCCCGGCGTCCGATGGCATCAATCAGCGTCCGGCCCAGGCCGGGAATCGAAAAGATCTCCTCTGTGGTCACCGAGCCGGCCATCATCGCCGCGAACTGCCACCCGAAGATGGTCAGCACAGGCAGGGCGGCGTTCTTGAGGGCATGGCGTATGATGACCGGACTCTCCCGGAGGCCCTTGGACCTGGCCGTGCGGATGTAGTCCTCCCGGATCACCTCCAGCATGGCGGAGCGGGTCATCCGGGCCGTGATGGCCATAGTATAGAACCCGAGGGCGAGCGCCGGAAATATAAGCTGCTGGAAGTTTAGCCGCGGGTCCTCCCAGAGCTCAGCGTATTTCAGGGGCGGCGACCACCCGAACACAAGGACCAGGAAGTATATGGTAAGGATTGCTACATAGAACGTGGGAATCCCCACGCCGAACATGGTCACTACCCTAGCGGCATAGTCGCCCCACGTGTCCTGCTTCATAGCGGAAAAGACACCCAAAGGCAAAGCGAATGCCAGGGCTATGAATTGCGCCATGACAGCCAGCTGCAGTGTAACGGGGAGCCTGGCGGACAGGGTGTCGCTGACAGGCTCGTTCAAGTACATCGAGGTCCCGAAATCCCCTCGGACCATACCCCATAGCCAGCTTCCGTACTGGACCGCGATGTGCCTGTCCGTTCCCAGCTCTTTCCGCTTGGCCTCGATCTGTTTCTCTGTGACCCTCGTCGCGAACGCCATGGAACTGTGCGCCATGAAGAGCGCGGGGTCGCCCGGCACAATACGCATGAGGAAAAATACCAGCAGCGAGACCACCAGCAGCGTGGGTATGAACAGAAGGACTCTTTTTAGTATATAGGTCTGCATGGCCGCCCCTGGTTAGAGGGTAGAACTCTCCCCCCATCAGGGGGCTGAGAGGGGTAGGTATTGAAATATGTGAATCTCTATGTTGTATTGTGGCCTCGCCCTTCGACAGGCTCCCTTCGACAGGCTCCGGACGAACGATTCATTGATTTACATACCCCTTTCAGCCCCATCGGGGGAGAGGTAGGTACTTGAAGTATTCACGCTTGCATTTAGAGCTTCACCCCCATCCCTGTATCAAGTACGGGGCAGGCTCCATGCTTCAGCAAACCGTTCATCCTGGGCCTGTCGAAGGACACTAGCTCGTTGGTATTCTCAATAGGTGTTGGTATTAGATATATCCCAGTCTCAGACAGACCAACGCTATCGAATCCCTCAGCATCCGCATACTCTTGGAGTATCCTTTGGTCTTTCTGACCGGCCTGCTCAACTTACCCCTCAACACTGAGCGCTGTCCCTCATTGCGGTTCACCGCGCCATACTTGCCCACCTTGTGCCGGTTTGTGGGCAGCCATTCATACACATGATAAGCGTCGGTCTCGTAGATGCGCGCATCCGGCAGACGCTCCAACAGCCTCAGAAAAGGCTTCTCGCTTCGGTCTCCCACCTCGAAGTCCACCCAGCGTCTGCCGTCTGACTCCTCCACAACAGCAGTCCATATCCATACAGACCGACGTTTGTCTCTACGCCTAGCTCCCACATATGTCCACATCTCATCGAAGGATATGACCCGCGCACAGCTTTGACCCATCTGTCTCGACGCGCGCTGAACGCTCAGCTTGACCATCAACTCCCTCGCCATACACGCTTTTTTTGACCCAGCTATACACTGTCTCCTCTTTTTTCTCCAACACCCGGCTGATAGCTGACAGTCCCATACCCTCTGTGTACATCGCCACAGCCAGATTCCGGCTCTTCTCTGATGACTGAGGCCGATGGCTGTCGGGTATGAAGTGATACAGACAATGACCGCAACGATAGGTCTGTTTGCCTCGGGAACGTCCGTACTTGGGCAGCCAGTTGGAGCCACAGCGTGGACACTGCATGTCCTCTCGATACGCGCGTTGTCTGACCATGTTCACACCTGCCATGTCTGGATTCACTACACTCTATCATCAATGCCAACTCGTTCATCCTGAGCCTGTCGAAGGACTGCCTCTTGAGAGTCGCCGGACCTCATCCCAGTCACCTCGGATCAACGCTTCCTTCTTTCGCCTGGACCATCCCTTGATTCGTCGCTCCATCTCTAGGGCGTCGGCTCTTTCTGAGAGCTCCGATGAGTACGCGAGTTGTACGGGCCTTCTGCTGAATGTGTAACCTCTCATGGTTCCTTGTTGGTGGGCAGCAAGCCTGGACTCAAGGTCCTCTGTGTGTCCGGTGTAGTACGAGCCGTCAGAGCAACGCAGGATGTATACATGGAATGAGTGCATGGACTGTATATGAGTCTCTGTGTTGTCTTGTGGTCTCGTCCTTCGACAGGCTCCCTTATTAAGCGTCACTAGAGTAGTCCGTTCGTGGTGAGCTTGTCGAACCATGAACGGACGGCCCTTCGACAGGCTCAGGACGAACGATTCATTGACTTACCTACCCTTGTAAGCCTCATCAGAGGGGAGAGGTAGGTCTATCCTGAGCCCGTCGTCATTCGACGGGAGGCTCAGGATAGACTGGTGGTGGTAGGGATAGGGTGAAATACCCTTCCCCTGGCAACTACTCTTCGATCCAGACATGCTCCCACTTCAACTGGGAGTACAGCGTAGGCGCCATATGGAAATTCTGGAGCTTCTTGTTCACAATGTACGGCCGAACTGAGTGCCACAAAGTCAGGAGGGGCCCGGGGTCCTCTTCTATCAGGTACTTCTGCATCTTCCTGACGATTTCTTTCCGCTTTTCGGGGTCTTGCTCGGTTCTCTGCTCGACCATTGCATCCTTAAACCACTGGGGGGCGAGCTCCGTCTTCCACTTGGTGGTTTGTTCAAATCCGTCAATAAAGGTTGTCTGGTCGCCCGGCGTCATCAACATAGCAATGTCCTGGGCTGCGATGAGGTAGTCCCCCGCGCCGCGGTAGCCTGTCTCCGCGTTATAGCGCGATATGCCAGCGGCGCTATCTATTGGAGTGAGGGTCCCGTCTATGTCCAGGAACCTCCTGAGCTGCTCCAACTGCAGCTCAGCCCAGGATACCTTGTCTCCCGATATCCTGGTCATCATGGTGAACTTATGGCCCTCACCGGGGGTGTAGATCCAGGGGTCGGTGGTGTCAGTGGCCTCGAAGCCATTGGGGTGGTCCGCTTCCCACTCGGCGAGCAGCCTCTTGGCCTCGGCTATATCATCAGGATGTTTCTCGCCGTTAGGGCCCTGTCTGTAACCGGGCGCGTTGGCTACCTCTTCGGCCGTATACCCGTACCAGTTGTCCACTCCGTAGTAAGGGGCCGCGAGGTCTGTGCCGGGTCCTGCGCCGAACACCTCCAAAAATTCGTGGCGGTCGAAGACCAGATTGAAGGCCTGTCTAATCCTTAGATCATTGAAGGGCGGGTTTATCGTCATGAACATTCCCGCGGGCCCGAAACTCCCTGACCACACTACGTCCAGCTTGTCCGGCTCCTCCTCCCCAAGCTTTAGCGCTTCCTTGTTGCTGATGGGGGTGACCAGCCAGGACTGGGTCAGCACCCGCCCTGTCCTGAAGGCCGCTATCGTCGGGCCGCTTTCGGTAATTATGAAGTGCTGTATGCGGTCAACGTAAGGGAAGCCTTCTTTCCAGTAGTCCGGGTTTTTAATCAATTCCATGGAGACGTCGTTCTCGATTTCTCCTGGCAGGAAGGGCCCCGCGCCCATGGAATTGCTCCACTTGGTTGTGTCTATGTCCGACTCGTCCCAGTGCTTGGCAATTATGTTGAAGGGCGCCAGAGACAAAGTGGGGAGGAACTCACCTGAGGGGTTCTCGATTGTTACCTGTACGGTGTGCTGGTCCAATGCCCGGCTATTCCCCTTCTTGTAAAATGGGTCAAGTTGCGTGAACGCGGGCCTTGGCCTATCTGTGTCGGGGTCCTGCATAGTGTCCAGGCTGTACACCACATCCTCGGCGGTGACGGGCAATCCGTCGTGCCAGGTGGCTCTTTCATCGAGGTTGAAGGTGTAAGTCACACCGTCGCCGGCCACTTCCCAGCTGGCGGCCAGGTCGCCCCTTATATCCCATCGCTCCTCGGTCTCGGGGTTGAACTCGATGAGCTTGCCATGCATCGAGTTGATATTCATTTGGTGGCCGTAAAATTCATAAGGGTGGTGATTCAGGCCGGGGAACAGGTAGTCCGCGATCGTGAGAGTGCCGCCGTACTTGGCGTTCGGGTTAACCATCGCTTGCCCGGTGACTCCGGTAACCTCAACTGCCTCCGCCTGGGCGAACGCGGTGGTCACAGCCTCTTGGACAGCCGCCGCGACTGCCACCTCGACCGCCGATTCGACAGCTATCTGAATATCCTCTTGGCTTATTCCGGGCTGCGCCTTCAGAGCGCTCTCTACCGCCATCGCCATCTGCTCTTCGGTCACTCCGCCGGGCTGGGCAGCAAGCGCCTTGGCTATCTCCGCCCCCATCTCATCCGAGGTCACTCCGCCGGGCTGCTCGGCCAACGCGTTTGCTATCGCCGACGCCATCTCTTCAGACGTCACCCCGCCGGGCTGCTCGGCCAACGCGCTGGATATAGCAGACGCCATCTCCTGAGAGGTGACCCCGCCGGGCTGCTCGGACATTGCGCTGGATATGGCCGACGCCATCTCCTGAGAGGTGACCCCGCCGGGCTGGGCGGCAAGCGCCTTGGCTATCTCCGACGCCACGTCCTCTGTGGTCACTCCGGGCTGCTGAGCTTGCATCGCCGACTGGATGGCGGCAGCCATCTCTTCAGACGTCACTCCGGGCTGCTGGGCCGCCATGGCCTCCTGCACAATCGCCGCCATGTCTTCCGCCGTGACGCCGGCCGGCTGGGCTGGTTCAGCCGAACCGCAGGCCGTGGCGACCGCCAACAGCATTGCCGCAGATACGGCAACCACTAGCCAACGCAGTGAAGTAGATTTACGCATATCTCTATCTCCTTAGCTCAAAATGGGCCTCAGCCCAGACTGCGCCCATTAAAACATGGGGGGAGGGTAAAGTCAATAATCAAATTTCAGACTTTATAATTCCTGAAATACTACTTATGGAAGAAGCGAAGGGTGTGTCGGTCTCGTTCTGGCAGACGCTGGGGTCGGCGGTGGCGAGGGGAAGATTCTCGACATCGCGGCGGCCAGCCTGGGCAAACTGGAGGGGGACGGCGCGAAGGCGGTGATAAGCGCGATAGTGTTGATGGAGGTATGGGACGCGGTGAATGATTGGCTGGAGAAGCGCAGGGAGAAAGCGCGCGGAGGAACGCACTGAAGGTATCGTCGAGGGATGCGCTGAGGGTATAGAGGAAGGCCGCGCTATCGAGCGCGCCTTGTGGCCGGAGTGGTACAGGCGATGGGAGGAGGCTTGGGCGCGAAACGAGTCGTTCGACGAACCGCCGCCTCGGTGAGGACGCCGAAGGCAGGCCCGGCGGCCGTATCGCCCGGCCGGTTTACTTCAGCGGATGGCTAATCGGCGGTCCCGGGCGCTTCGGCCTCCTGCTCCTTGAAAGTGGGCATTACCTCGGCGCCGAATAGTTCGAGCTGCTCCAGTGTCATGCTCAGCGGAGCGCCCATCGGAGTGACATTTACGTGTATCCGCTCCAGTCCCGGCCACCTCTCCTGGAGATCCAAAAGCTTCTCGGTTACCAGATCGGGCGGCCCGACTATCCATGAGCCACCTCTTATGGCGTCCTCCACGGTGGGGAGTCCGGCGTTGGGAGCGCGGCGTGGGTCCGCCAGGACCTCGATCTGATCGTCATCGAGGTCGTGTCCGATTAGAGGCGCGAACATCTTCATGTTCTCATGGAAGATGTCTCCCACGTTCTCTATGGCTTCCTGCTCAGTCTCGGCTATGTGGAAGTTGATGCCGATGGCGAGGTCTCCTCCCAGCTCGGTCTCCTTTCCATGGCGCGCCAGCGTCTCCTGCCACCTCTTGACGACCTCCTCGCCCGCTCCACCGGGAGCCGCTCCACCTCCGATGATGCCCTTGATGCCGTGCTTGGCCATGAAGTCCAGACCGCGCTGGCTCGCGCTTACCATAGGCTGCCAGCACTCTACCGGAAGATTGCGGGGCCTTGGCACCAGCGTAATCTCCTCCAGTTCGTATCCTCTGTATGGAACCCGGGGCGGGATGTCGTAGCGCTTGCCGTGGTGGGAGAAGGAGCGCTGATGGAAGGCCTTCATCATCACCTCCACCTGCTCCTCGAAAAGCTCCCTGTTGGCGTCCTGGTCTATGATGGGGTTGCCGAAGCTCTCGACCTCGCGGGAGTGGTAGCCGCGTCCAACGCCAAAGATGACCCTCCCGCCGGTCAGGATGTCGGCCATGGCGTAGTCCTCGGCCAGCCGCAGCGGGTGCCACATGGGGTTGATGTTGAAGCCGCAGCCGAACCTGAGATTTTCCGTGATGTGGGCCAGGTGGACGAACAGCATCAGCAGGTTGGGTATGCACTCGTAGCCCTCATGCTGGAAGTGATGCTCGGCGGCCCAGAAGTCGTCGTATCCAAGCCTGTCCATCGTGGTGACTATGGCCTCGGTCTTGGGGAAGACGCCGGCCAGTTCATCGTCTGAAAAACTGCGCTCGTTGACGGGTGTACCGGCCAGGCCGATGTCGTCCATGTCCAGGTTGCCGGCGAATAGGCTTCCAAATTTGGTTATCATGTCTGCTCTCCTCTCCTGTTAATAGGATGTGCGGTCGCAGGCGGGTCGGCCGTCCTATTCGGAGCCCGGACCCCGGTCCGGGCTGGGGAGTTGGACGTCCGCCGAGGCATTGCCCCAGTCATGATGCAACACCCTGTGCCGCACCAGCCATTGACCATTTTTCCGTACCATCTTGTCCGCGTATCGAAGACCTGTCATGAACAGCGACGGAGCGCCGTCAACATCGCGAACGCTGAAAGCGACGGCGTAGGTCTCCACTTCGGCAGTGTCCCCATCGATCTGGACTACCTGGTCGCCCATGAAGTGCGTGGACCGGAAATTGCTGTCCGACGGGCGCATTATCCAGTTGACGATGGTTTCGCGCCCTCTGCCATCCCACTCTCCGTAGTCTGTGTACGCGTGGGAGGTAAGAGTGGAAGCGATCAGCTCCGGGTCTCGACTATCCACTCCCCTAGCGTATCTTGCCATCAGGTCGCGGATGGCGGCTTTGTCTACCAACTCCTGAAGCATCGGATCAAGCGCCATGATTTCCTCCTCTATCGGGTTGAACGCACATCGCTCGCGGCAACCTCAAGCCGTGGTCCGCCATTGCCCGCTACATTTTCATGAATTCCGATTCTGCGATTGCGTGATGGTAGGTTATCTTTGCTGTTTGATTCTGTCAACAATGTCGGCCTTGAGGGCACTCGTGAGGCGGCTTAGGCCGACGTTTACTTTCCCGCTTCTTCAGGCGCTGGATCCTGGGCCTACGGTATCTCTGGGCGGCGGTCCGCAATGTGGTCATAGGCGGTCTCGGGCATTCGTGGGTCGCGGAAGTAGACGGAGAGGGAGGAGACGATGGCGGTGTCGTAGAGATGGAGCCAGTTCTGCATGTCGTCCCTGGGTGGAAAGTCAGGGACGGTCTGTCTCTCGCTTCCCGTGAGTGTGATAGTCTGTATTCGCAGTGTAGCTTGCTAACCTCTTGGTTCAAGTTCTCCAACGAGCGCTTCGGGTTCTTTGTGGCTCCGTAGTACGCCCTTTGTTTGGGGTCGCAGGGTCTCAAGCCAAGTTATTGAATTGGTTACGGGCTGGTTATCCTTGCTTCGAGGCGTACAAGTTCCCCTAAAGTCGCAATCGCTTGTTTGCCCATGGGCGCGATTGCCGCCGCTCCTAGTATCTTCACCTGACCGGCTTCCAGGCCAATCCCTCTCTGAGATAGACTATTGACCAGCCAAACCAAGACGTCCAAAGGCTCGCGCCGACGCTCGAGAGGCATACCTGGAACGAGAGAACCGTCAACTGTTAGTTCAACTTTATTGTTTACCAGGATGTCGGTTTGCCCGAACCGCTCAAGCGTCGCGCGGCCATATGGTCCACCGAGGTCGCCTTGGTCACGTCAGTCCGGACACCAAACGCCTGCACCCCTACTTCTTCAATCTTGGAGACGGCATCTGGAATACGCTCCTCCGCCAATTCGGCCAGCGCCACGTTGGCGCCCGCCCCGGGCCAGGCTCAGGCTCACTCCCAGGCCTATCCCCCGCACCCCTCCGGTCACAATTGCAACCCGTCCTTCTAGGTTAATCATGTGATCTCTCCGGCTGTATCGACCGCATCCTTGGTCATGACGACGTCGGCGACCGCAGCGGTCTTCTTCTGGTTAATGCCTCGCTCTCTCATAACTGACATTTCCCAGAAGATTTCCTTGCCCCGAGTCCCAATGGCAATCCAATCTACCTGAGATTCAGTTCCTGATAGGCGTTTTCCGCCACTTCCTCACAGCGCCTCCTGAACAAAGGCTGACCCCCAGAGTACTGGGTCGTGATCCGGGTCTGCCTACCCTCCAGATTAATGTTGATGCCGGTGAACCATGAATCAACCTGGCTTCTCAGCAAGTCCCTGGCGTGTTCCAATACAATTTCATGCCAGTCCATTTGGGCATCCAAGCTGGCTTCGGCTCGCGTGAGGCCGCGTTCATTCATGAACCTTATGACATCCGTTATCCACTCCACGCCATATTCGATGCTGCGCGGGTGGTTCCCCGTCCATGCGTGAGGTCCTGTAATCATGAACATGTTAGGGAAGCCATTGACCAGCATCCCCAGAAAGGTCGCCAACTCTTCTTTCCATTGGTCTTTCAATCTTCGCTGATTAACACCGCGGAAATCAATTTTGTTGAAGCTGCCGACTACCGCGTCGAATCCGGTGGCATAGATTATGAAGTCGAAGTCGAATCCCCTATCGGTGGTCAAGATGCCGTTCTGGGTGATTCTCAGAATAGGAGTCTCATTAATGTCTATAAGCTCGACGTTGTCCTGGTTGTAGCATTCATAGTAGTTGGTTTCCAGAGGTACGCGTCTGGTCCCAAATCCGTGATCCTTTGGAATCAGTTTTTCCGCTACTAGGGGATCGTTGACACGCGCTCGTATTTTGTCGGCTAGGAAAGCGGATATGGCTTTGTTGGCCCTGGGATCGGTAGAAATATCCTTGAAATTGCCTTGCCAGATCCCAAAGCCCCGGCTGGCGTACAGTTCCTCCCAGAATTGATATCGTTCTTCCTCGGTCACATCGAAAGTGTCTCTGGGATCGGCATCATGTACAAATCCGGCTGGAGTTTGGGCACACAGGTCAAACATCTCGCGATAGCCGGCCCTGATGGCTTTCATCTCATCCGGATCTATCTTCGAGTTGTGAAGAGGGGCACACCAGTTTGGTTGAAGCTGGAAAACAGTGAGATGCCCGACATCTTTGGATACTTCCTGGATTGTCTGCACTCCAGTAGCCCCGGTTCCGATAACCGCCACCCTCTTACCCGTGAAATTTACGGGAGTGTGAGGCCACCGAGAGGTGTGAAAGGACTGTCCTTTGAAAGATTCGATACCCTCGATTCTTGGTAGAGTGGGTTCAGAGAGGTTGCCGACGGCAGTAATCAAGAACCTGCATTTGTGGGTACTCCCATCCTCCAATTGGACTGTCCAACTCCGAGTATCATCGTCATAGACAGCGGATTTAACTTCGCTGGAGAATTGGATATCTTTGAGCAGGTCGAATTTATCGGCTACGTATTGCAAGTATCGCAGCGTCTCAGGCTGCCCGGCGAAATGCTCGGACCAGTCCCACTTGTCGAGCAGTTCCTGGGAAAACGAATATGCGTAAGAGTAGCTTTCAGAATCAAACCTGGCGCCGGGGTAGCGATTCCAGTACCAAGTGCCCCCGACTCCCGTTCCTCTTTCGAAGACGCGGACCGTCATGCCCAGTTCCCGCAGTCTGTATAGCTGGTACAGGCCCGCAATCCCGGCCCCTATCACGATTGCATCGTAGTCGAGATTTGTGTTTGAAAGAGTCATATCTCTACCCTGACGTCAGGCGAACATATCTGGAATTTCGAAGCTGTGTCAGCTTGGTAGGCAGCGTGTTTGAGGGTCTTGAGATTCTTCGACTCCGCCGCGGCCCGCTCAGAATGATAGCTGGGGGAAGAATGACAGCGCTTCCACTAAACTGACACAGGTCCCAAGGTTTTTCCATCATACATCATTTACCACTCCAATGTTCGGTCAGAGAATTACACCGTGCCTTTGAGCCTGGGATCGAGGGCGTCACGCAGTCCGTCTCCGAAGAGGTTGAAGGACAGAACAGTGAGAGTATTCATGAACCCAGGAAACGTGACCATACAACACACCGGTACATACCATGGCGTCGTTGCGTCCCGGCAACAGGGCAATCGCGTCTTAAATTTCAGAGGTTCGATATAAGTCGGCTTATATGATCAGCTCTGCGCTGGTGACGGACGCAGGTGACTCAACAGGTTGGCGCAGGTGGGGTCTGGTACCAGCATCCGACCTGAATTCGCCACTATATCGCCGAAATTTTCTCTGCCGATCTTGATGTATATACTGTGTTTTATGATTTTCATGACCCAATGTCCGTTTCAGGTCGTTGGTCGTTCGGTCGAAAGGGTCAAGTTATGAGTGTATCGTAGCCAAATCAGCACAGATGCGCAATAGCGGTTTTAGATGCGATATGGAATTGGGGGTCGAATACCGAGAAACTTTGACGAGATACCTTTCTCCGATTGAAGGAGCCACGTACGATGGCCTCGATAACGAATGACAAGACGTCAGGAGGTGAAACATGACTACACAGCGGCCGATTCGCATTGGATTGATCGGGGCGAATATTCACCATGGTTGGTCGCCGCGGGCGCACCTGCCGGCATTGGCGGCACACTCCTCATTTGACCTGGCGGCCGTCTGCACCACGCGACAGGAGTCGGCGGCCGAGGCGATGGCGGCGTTCAACGCGGGCGGCGCGTGGGCTGACTACAACCGGATGCTTGCCGAGGCCAACACCGAGGCCTCCACCATCTCCCTGAGGGTGCCTAGACACTATGAGCCGACCATGGCATCGCTACGGGAGGGCAAACACACTTTCACCGAGTGGCCGCTGGGTCGCACCACCGCTGAAGCCATCGAGATGGCGGAGGTTGCTCATCAGAAGGGCGTCAGGACGGCGGTGGGGCTGCAGGCGCGGGCGAATCCCGCCATCGTCCACCTGCGCAATCTGGTTGCCAACGGGTACGTGGGCCGGGTGATGACCTGTCACGTGCGCCTGATGCGCGACGGCGTGCTTTCGCGTGATTCGACAAGGACGTGGCAGAGGGACAATGAACTGGGAGCGCATACGCTGACAATCGCCTGCGGGCATACCATTGACGCGCTGTGCAGCGTGGT
Source organism: Dehalococcoidia bacterium (assembly GCA_965214185.1). Taxonomy (GTDB): domain Bacteria; phylum Chloroflexota; class Dehalococcoidia; order Lucifugimonadales; family UBA1123; genus VXRN01. Next base: position 187,625 of record CBDCBF010000007.1, read on the forward strand.
GGGCGAGTTCGCGGATGTGGCTGCGGTTGTCAGCGCTCAGGCCACCACCTGGCATGAGCGAGACACGGGTCGGGACCTGTTGGTGACGTCTCCGGACAACGTGCTGATCAGCGGCAACCTTCAGTGCGGCGGCGTGGCGTCTGTGCAGGTCGGCAATACCGCCTGGGCAGGCAGCGGCTACCGTATGGAAATCTACGGCGAAGAGGGGACGCTGGTGGCGGTCTCGGCGGATTCCCCTCAGTTGGGGCGGGTGCTCATCCGAGGCGCCCGGGGCGTCAGCAACGACCTACAGGGTTTGACGGCGGGACCGGAGTTGCATCTTGCCCCTGAGATACCCGACGGAGCGGCCTATAACGTGGGGCAGCTGTATAGCCAGTTCGCAGCTTCGATCCGGGGTATGGCCAGCATGGAACCCAGTGTTCCCGACTTCGATCACGCCGTGGGACTTCATAGACTTATAGATGCCGTCCGACAGTCCAACGACGAGGGACGGCGGGTTGTGGTGGCGTGAAGCTCAAGAAAGAGTCTCCACCATATAACGGGTGACGCACATTGAGACTTTAGCGATTGAAGAGTGTGTCCAATGCAAGGTCAGGACGACCGAAGTGGCGATTCAGCCAGATGCCTAAATTCACAGCGGCCACCTTGGACGCCACTCGACTCAACAGTTCCCACTTGCTGCGAGCGCGAGGAAACTGAAGACCGAACACCTCCTCCAATCGACTTCGGGCAACTGCGGACCACATTCCGCTTCGAGGCGGGCGACGCGCATGACATCGATCTTGTGGACTATTACTAGGAGAAGGGAGAGGGCCATGGCTATGATGAACCCACCCCATCCTGGCCGCAGCGTCAGAGAAAACTGCCTTGAGCCCCTTGGCCTGAGCGACCGAGGCGGTGAGGGTTCTGGGCGTTGCCCGTCACACCCTCTCGCGGGCGCTGAACGGCCACACGGCGATTTCGCCCGACATGGCCATTCGTCTCGAGAAGACCGGATGGTCCAATGCTGATTTCTGGCTGCGTCGGCAGACTTCCTATGACTTGGCGCAGGCACGCAAGGGTGAAGACCGGATACGGGTCGAACGCTACCAACCCAAGCCTACGGCATAGGGATGTGAAACCGATAAGATCAACCCTTGGTGAATGAGTGATTTTTGTTAAAGTTCGCAACAGCCGTTGAGGCTTATTTCGCCGACCTACGTCGAATCCGGGCCTCTGGCGGCGCGACGGGGGAGCGGTCCAGCTACGGGCCGCTGGCCAACCTGCTGAACGCCATTAGCGGGATGCTCAAGCCCAAGGTGTTCTGCGTCGGCGAGCTTGCTCAGCAGGGCGCCGGACGCCCCGGCTTCGGCCTCTACGCCACCAAGCAGGCGCAGCGGGGAAGGCCACGCGAAGGGCAGATTCCCGAATGCGGCGTTGTCGAGGTCAAGCCGCCTGATGACGATGTCTGGTTAACCGCAGCCGGCGAACAGGTGAGCCGGTATTGGGGCCGTTATCACCTCGTGCTGGTGACCAACACTCGCGACTTCGCGCTGCTCGGAGAGGACACTATAGGCCGTCCGACAAAGCTTGAGAGCTTCCGTCTCGCGGCCAGCGCCGAGGAGTTCGACCAACTGCCGCAAACACCGAGAGCCTTCGCCCGAAAGATGGGGTCGGGCTTGGGAGAATACCTGTCTCGCGCGCTATTCCATCGGCCACGTTCACCGAGCCCAGGGACCTGGCCCGACTGCTGGCCTCCTATGCCCGCGACGGTCTGGCACGGGTCGAGGTCGTGGGCGACGCGCCATCCCTAGCCGCTGTTCATTCAGCTTTGGAGGAGGCCCTCGGTGTCCGCTGCGTAAGTCCTACTATAATCGAATGCTCAGATTCCAGTCCGACGCCCCGGATGTTCGACTACAAGATTAGCTCCACACGAACCGGGCTCGCCCCGGCTCAAGCGCTCCATCGAGCCATCCGGGTCCAGTCCCACACGGAGAACCTGCGCCTGCAAGACAAAGGCCACGCGAACTCGGTTCGCATCCACCCCGGCGTCGGGCGGGCTGTCCCCCACATACCCCGCTTTCTTCACCCGGAAATCACCGGCGACCGAAAGCGCGCGGCCCGCTCACACGCCCTTCGCTCTCTCCGGACGCCAGCCAGACCATTCACCCTGCAACGCGAACCGGGTTCGCGTTGGAATCACCCCTGAATCCCCAATTCCTCTCCCCAAAATCCACTGAACCCCTGAGCCGATGATACCTCCACACGCCCCAAGAATTCATCGCAAACGGACGTGCCACGAGCCAGACGACACAGCGTCACGATCTCCTACCGACAACCATAGAACACACACATCCAAAAGACCGAGCGCGCTGAGGTCCGCTCCTCCCAGAAAACTCATTGCCCCAAATCCTCGCGATCACCAACGCCCCGGGATCCCTATGGTAGACCTCCCAGACGACGCAGGATCCTGCGCCCAGGCATCAGGCGAAAGCCCGCGGGAATCACATCCCTCACACTTGGTCCGCCGCGCCGAATCGCTTCGATCATCCACATCGAAAGCGCAGCCGACACCCCGCCAAAAAGAGAATCGGGCGACCCAACGAAACCTGTGAAAGTCCTCGAATCAGAGAGATACCGGAGTACCTTTCGCCCCGCTCTCAAAAGCTCCGAATACGCCCGCGCTCGCCCCGGTTGTCGGAAGGTCCAGCGGCGCTCACGCCGCCCTCCCACAAGAAAGACAGATGGGGAAACCGCTTTCTCCCGAAACGTTCGCGAGCTTGGGAAAACTCTTCTCGGGTCCACGTCGCAATCCCGAAAAAGAGAGACGACGGCACTCTCGAAACGCCCTCGGCTTCAGCACTCTCCGAGTCACTGTCGACAGCTCCCATCATGCCTGCACCCGCAGAGCATGATGGGATACATGAAGCAAACGAGAGCGGGACTTATCCGCACGAAATCCCGGTTCGCCGCGCGTCTTACCATGCACGCCACGCAGAGTAACGCTCCGTCCCCCCGGGGAATGCCAACTGAATGGACGTTCGCCGCCCACATCCGGCGCTGCAGAGAGAATTGGGATTCGCGCACCTCAGCGATATCTCGCCAGCCGCCATACGGCTCAGAGCCAGGACCATCGGACTCGCCATTAGAACCGCTCTCAGCGACTCCGATTCGATGACGCACCTCAAACAGAGATAACTCAGAGAACCCGCGTCCGTGAGATTCGATATCCACAGGTCCGAATCGCACTGGGAGCACCCAAAGAAACATTCACGCGAAGGCTGCGCTCCGAATTTGCCCTCACAACCGGAGCAGTAGCCCGAGGACGCCGCGTCCAGGTCTCCCCAATAACCCGCCATGCCCCTAATCCCTCCAGTCCTCGGCGAAGACCACCTCATCGCCGACCTTCGGAATCCTGCGTCCGTCCATCCCCCAGCGCGGGATTCATCTCTCATCGAAAGCGGGATAAATGGGCTTCCATGGCCCAGCCAACGAGGAGGTGAAACATGGGAAGAGATTGGAAGGAAGACCTCATAGACATCGCCGTGGCGTTCGGGATTTTCCCGAAGAAGCGCGAGGATATCGCGCGCAGGCGCGTGTCTTCGGCGACCGCCGCAGTCCCGGCCAGGATGGGTTGGGAGCAGTCCTACTGCTTCAACTGCGGGCGCGCCGCAAACTTCGCCGCGCAGACGCACCGGACGGCCAGAAACGGCGCGCTGGTGGTCATGGGACGCTGCGGAGCGGGCCATCGCGTCTCTCGCATAATTCGACGCGACGACCTCGATGATCTCGTAGCGGATCTCAACCGGGGCAGCCGCCGCGACAGAGCGCGATGCGCGAGCCGACTCCACCGGGTCGGAGTCTGAGTTGACGGAGAAACTCCGGTTCAACTATCTGCCCAATGACCCCTACAGCGTTGGGCGGGTGAGCGAAAGAATCCAGAGGCGAATGGCGGAGAGCGACGCTCCGCTCTTCGCCGCGCGCCTCTCAGTCGAAGCCCGTCCCGGAGAGGAAGAGCAGGCCGTATCCGCTCGCCATCGACGCTCTCCAGCGCATCATTCCCCCGCTCAGTTCCACTTGGTGGCGGACCCGCGGCGGGGTCGAAGTCTCGCTTCGAAAGCAACAGGACGATCACGCTCTCAACTCACTCGAGCTGAGAGCGTCCTGAGCGAGACCTCTCGACACAGGGGCCGATTCCCCACGCCGTCTGTTTGGCGCGAAAAGTCGGGGACGGAACGCTCAGACCGACAGGAGCGCATCACGAAAATCAGAGTCGGCATCCGACGGAAACATCCATCAGGAGTTCACAAATAGAGGAGATGAACTTGACCACGAATACTACATCCAACCCCATCGCCCGCAAGCTCAACGACAAGGTCCATGGCGTCTCGGCCATGAAGGCCGGGCTTAGTCTGGACCTCGGTTACGAGAACCCCGCCTACCTCGCCAGTTCGGTCCACGACGGCATAGTGAACGTCGGCGACATCCTCGTCGGCATGTACCAGTTGGACACCCGCGCCGACGGGAAGTTCGCCCGCATAACGCGGCTCGACGAGGTCATCGTCGGCGCCGGCGATAGCGCGAAGAGCGTGCGCGAGGATGAACCGCAGACGCAGTTCACCAGGCGCAAATTCGACCGCAAGGTCGAGAGCGTCTCGGCCATGAGAACCGGGTTCAGCCTCGACCTCGGCCACAACGGCGTACCTCGCCAAGTCTATCTATGACGGCGAGATAACCGCCGGAGACCGCATCGTCGGGGAGTACCGCATGGACTCTCTGAACAGCAACAAGTTCGCCCGAATCACATCCGTGAGCGAGGTCGGCGCGAGTTCCGCGAATACCGAGACGAGCGATGGCGAATACATCGCCCGGGGTGAGGCGCGCTTCGCCCGCTACAACGGCGTGACGACCATATTGATCGAGGGCAGCAAGCGCTACATCGCCATTCCCGCGGACGTCATCAGGGGCGTTCGCGGCGTCAAGCGAGGCGCTCGTTCGCGTCTCCGCTGTCAAGACCGAGGGTCGCGCTGGTATTCTCATATTTCAGTGATATTGAGTTTAAGCATCCGCAAGAACACCGGCGACAACAGACGCTCCAACATCTTTACGCTCTTGGCATAACCCTTTGTCCTGCGCGCCAGTCGGTTCAACTTCCCCCTCAACACCGAATGCTGCCCCTCATTCCAGTTCACTGCGCCGTACTTCCCCACCTTGTGCCGGTTTCTGGGCAGCCACCGGTACACGCCGTAAGCGTCCGTCTCGTAGACGCGCGCGTCCGGCAGTCGTTCCAACAACCTCAACAAAGGCTTCTCACTGCGGTCTCCTACCTCAAAGTCCATCCAACGCGTCCCCTCCGGCTCTTCCACCACTGCTGTCCATACCCACAGGTCGTTGCGCCTTTCACCACGCCTAACCCATAACGTATGTCCACATCTCGTCGAAGGCTATGACACTGGCTCGGATTGCGCCTGAACGACCGCTTGTCCGCCTTTCAGTAAGTTCATGCAACCTCTGCCGCGCCTGAACCCCCTTTTTTTCACCCACCCACTCACCGTAGGCACGCTTGCGCCCACCACTCGCGCAGCGGCCGACAAGCTCATCCCCTCAACGCACATCTCCACTGCCTGTTCCTTGACCCGCTCACTGAAGTGATGGCGCTTGGCGCCAGCCGAATGCTTGCGGTTACACTCTCCGCACTTGTAAATCCGCTCTCCGCGTGTATGCCCATCCTTGCGTATCCAGTTGGAGCCGCAATGCGGACAGCGCACATCATGGCGATATGAGCGTTGCCGCGCCATATCCACCCTCCTGTCTGCGACTATTCGACATGTATATCTTATTTGCACTGAAATCTAACAATACCGTACATCTGAGCTAGACGCGCTGGCGGTGGACATGGCTGAGACCAATGCCGACTGCTACCCCTGCCCATCCGCTGGTCAGCCGGACGACGACCCACACTGCCTAGACTGCGGCAGATGCGTAGGTCATAACTGCGAGATGGACGCGGCTGGCGGCCCCCGCGAATTATGAACAAGCCCACATGGGGACTGCTGCATAACAGAAGTATGTTACCGAGTACTGGATGCCAAAAATCGCGATCCATACCATCCCGACAGGATTTATCCCGGATTCACCGGCACGTCTCGAAGAGGAATGGAGGTGATCAAACGATCCGAGCGGGAACTGGAAGAGACCCACGCCTTCGATATTCTGGAAAACAGATGCCAACAGCTGCATGACCGGTTCAACCCATGGGAGGTGGAGGCCGGATATGTCAATTGACCAAACCCCATACGGCAGAGCGTGGAACGTCCGTTACCTGCGGACGGTGAACGACCGGCTGAAAACCAGGAGGCATATCGAAGACAAGCTCCTCCTGTACGCCTTCTTCCCTGATCGGAATGAATCGCGAATTCATACCCTCGATATACTCTTCGGACTCATAGACCCGGACGATGGCCTCATTAAATGGTTTGAGACGAAACCCTGCCGCAAAACCTGTCCCAACATCGCAGACGTCACGAAACGACTCATGGACGCCAGAGACTACGCAGGCGAGTGGGCGCCCAAGACGCAATCGCAAAACGCGTGATCTGGTTCCCGTGAGCCGAGCGCCGCGCCGGAACTCGCAGGCTTCAATAGCAGACACGGTGGAGAGCGGGACTCCGTCCGCATTCCCACACAAGCTCGCCCTCAGCATTCCCAACCGTACGCTCATAGGAATGATCCCGAACACGTCAACGCATCGGGATCTCATCTCAACGTCTTCTAAACATTGCAATCCGAATCACGACCAAGACCGGACGAGAAACAGTGAATGAAGAAAACAGCTTGCAAGCCACGACCGAGGATACACTCTCCATTCCATACCGACGCTGCGACAGATGCGGAGGCAACATCATCCGGAGATGGGACGATATCGCCTGCATCCAATGCGGACGCTCGCCCATCGCAGAACAAACCCGCACAGTTATGTCCATCCTCAAAAGGATGGACAAGGCCCGAATGGCCCGGCGCGCCGAGTACGACAAAACAGCAAGGCGCGATGCCTTGCTGAACAACAATGAAGATGCCATCGAGTCGGCGCGAGCGCTGGACAGGTTCAAAGGAATGAACCCGCTCGACTCCGACAATTCCGACGAAATCTGTATCACAATCAAGGCAACGCCTGGCTTCAACATCCGAATAACGGCGAGATTACTCGATAGCGATTACGAATCTCTCCGCAAGGCGATGGAGGCCGCTCGGAGGAGATTCAACAGCAAGAAGGACCACCGCTCGGTCGAGCGCGCCAGAGAGGCTCTCACGCTGTTCAAAGAGAGATTCATCAGGTCCGGCGCGCTCATGGATGAGAAGGCGGCGGAATCCGTCTTCGACCTCCTCGCCGAACATCCATCCATCACGACGCTCCAGATCTCGAGGGAGATATACATTCCCTACAAACTGCTAAGAGATCACTTCTGCCTCTGACGCGAGAGAGAGGAAAACTGCCCCAGTTGCGAAGCCGAAAACGCGCGTCGGCTGACAGACCTTCCCAAAGCCCGCAATCTCCATAGATCAGGACGGGCGGAGGGAGGCCTACGTCCGGCAATCCCCACAGGCCCCCAATCGCAACGGCCTCCGGTCAGCCAGCGGACGATTCGCCCATCGCTTCTAGGATAACTGCTTGATAGGCGCGCGCCACACTCGCGCGGCAAAGCCGGGGACACGCTCGAAGAACATACGGAACGAGGAGAACATGAACCTACATATACACGAATTCACGGCGAAATCATATGTCAAATCCATTCCATTCGATCTGCGGAAGTTTAGCTTCGACTCTGGCGAAATACGATGGAAGAAGCGCAGAGGCGACATGACGACCCAGGGCGGATACTTCATCCCTATGGACTGGACATAGACGATGTCCCCCTTCCCTGACCGATGAACATGGAAGAAAGGCGCGACGCGAACTGCGGGGAGACGTACGCCACCATCCATGTTCCACCGGGCGAGACTTGCGCCGAGGCGGAGACCGCGCTCGCGGAAGGACTTGCGCTCGCGCCCGCCCACCACGTATCGGATTGCGAGTACCTTGCCGACAGACCCGAAGACGCTGAGAGAAACCAACCCATGCCATTCAATTCGAAAGACCATGAACTTCCGACAGGCCACCATGTGTCGTTTCATCCATTCGTGCGAGAACCGATCAGGCTGACATTCCTGCGCGAGTTCGGATGCGGATGCGTAGCGGCTTCTCAGAAGGCCACAGAGACCCGAATGAACGAGACAACTTCGACAGCGAATTCTGGCTCTCGATGGAATATATCCTCAAATGCGGCGAGCATGATTCAAGGAAGAACCTGGGAATGGTCGCCGTCGGAGCGTTCGACCTGCTCTGACAGTGGACCGCGCGTCAGAACGACGTTCTGATAGAACGCAAGGCTCCTCGCGGAATGCCCGGGCTTCTCGACTGGCGCGGACCGGAGCCGACGCTGTTCGAATCCCCGAGATGGCATTCCGCAAGCTGAGCGTATAACACGCGCTCGACTCCATCGCAGACTCGCGCACGGCGGAGCAAGAGGAGCGGACACCATCGCCGGAGACTGGGCCAGAATATTTGGCGTACCGGTCTCCGTATTCCCCGCCCAATGGGAAAGATACGGAAAGGCCGAGGGATACAGACGAAATGAGCGGATGCTCGCGGAGACAGAAGTCTCTCGCGCCGACGTGATCGCCTTCCCGGGCGGACGAGGCACGGAACACATGACTCGATTGGCCTCGAAAGGGGGACGCAGGGTGATCGAAATTTCCAAATCCGGCGAGGAGAAAGTTGGTGGGAAGCCATGGTGGACAGACGGCTGCTGATCGAAATGGACAGTCACGCCAAAGATGCACTTCGGTCAAATCTAACGACCGCAGGGCTTTCCGACAGGGACGGTCCCGTCAGAGAAGACTAATGCGGATCTGGCATGAAAGAGCGGTGGAAGGATCGCAGCCGCTGTCTCTCAGGGACGAATCACTGGCGAACCCGGTTCCCGCTGACCGTATCGCCGGCCGTTTCAGGCGCGTCATATCAAACGTCGGCGAGGGTCGGTCTGAGATGAAAGAATCATCCTGACGCCGGGAGCCGGAGTGTCAGAAGTCCGGCCCGGCGACCTTCATCCTTGACGGGGAGAGTTAGCGCCATTTGCGCCCGTAGGAAATAGCGATGAAAAGGGATGCGATGCCTGACACGCGCTCCGCCGGAAAGCGGTAGGACAGTTCGAGGGTGTCTGGAATTCTGCCCACACCCTACGCCGCTTTCAGTCGCTTTGATACGTATATACGTATGACATATGTACGACATTCATAGCTAAATATGCTGTGGATTGCGCGGATGCGTCATAATCGGCATATGCGAAAACGGTTTTTGAGACCGTCGTGTCTACCATTCCGCCACTTCGGCACATGATTACGCTATTAGTTTACATAGTTCGGCATCCAGTTGTCAGGCCTCTTTCAGGAAGTCGGTCAGGATGCGGGTGAATTCGTTGGGACGCTCGATTTCGGGGCGGTGTCCGCAGTCGTCTAGGATGGCAAGACGGGAGCCGGGTATGGACTCGTTGTACAGCTGTCCGGCGCTTAGCGGGATGATGGTGTCGTCGCGGCCCCAGATTATCAGGGTCGGCAGCCGCTTGAGGCGATGGAGAAGGCGCGGCAGCGTGGGGTTGTGCATGTAAGGACGCCAGCCGAGCATACAGGCTACCTCGCGCGCGTCCTCCCAGTCCATGATCTGGTCGGGCGTCGGCTCGTCCGGGCAGATAGCGGAGAACTCGGGGACGCTGTCCTTGTCGGATACTGAAGCCTGAAGGAAGACCGGGACGGTTATCAGGAATATATCGAGTATCTCGCCGACGGGCGGTCTGACGCCGGCGGCGGATACGAGCGCGAGCTTTTTGAAGCGTTCCGGGTTCATAGTGGCGAGTTCGGCGGCGAGCCAGCCGCCCAGTGAGAATCCGACGACGCTGACCTGGCCTATGTCCATGTCGTCGAGCGCCTCGAGGTACCAGCCAGCCATGTCGCGCATGGTCATTGCCCAGTCCAGACGCTCGGAGCCGCCGTAGCCGGGCATCATCGGGATGTTCAGGGTGAATTCGCCGGACAGGTTGTCGTGCCAGCGCATCCAGCCGGGGTGTCCGGTTTCGTCATGGAGGATTAGAAGGGGTTCGCCCCTGCCTCCGGTGACAAGGCTTGTCTGTATTCCGGCCAGTTCGCGGGTGTGACGAGTAGATGGGTATGTGGCGGTCGTGGTCATGGCGATTCTCTCCGTGGGTTATTGTCCTTCAGTTTTGGGTTCTGCTCACAGTGAAATGTATCTTGCGCCTTCTTTGTCGCCCGCTTTCCGCAAGGGGTCTTGAGATGGTCGCTTAGTAGAAGGGGATAGGATTTCGGACGTAGAGTCCGAGCCTATCTCCGCCGACGAGGTGGACATGGCCGTGGAATTGGGTCTGGAGCGCGTCCTGTCCGAAGTTGGAGACTATCCTGTATCCGTTGGGACACATCCGCTCACCGAGCCGCACTGCGAGCTTGCCGATGCGCGCCATCAGGTCGCCGCTCTCCCAAAGCTCCCGCTGGGTCATGTGCCGCGTGGGAATGAGCATTATCTGGACGGGGAACCAGTCGAGGCGATTGCGAAACACGAGTATGTCGTCCTCTTCGTGAACCCTTCTTGACGGTAGGCGTCCGGCGACTATCTCGCAGAATGTGCAGCATTCAGACACAGGCTACCGCTTTCCGCGTCGGTTGCGACGTTCGGGGGCGCCGCGTCTGCTGCCGTCTCTGCGGTTCACGCGGTAGTCGGGGGCGTCCATTCGGATTATTGTGCCTGAAGACTGGTCTTGCGTGCGAGATATGATGGGGCCGGAGCTGTCGGCCATGTCCATCGGGCTGGTGATGACAGTGGGGATCCGCGAGTTATGGCGGTGCACGATGATCTGATACAGCTTTTCGTATGCCCAATCGCTGAGATGGTCGCTGCTGAGGTGGTCCATTATGAGTAGGGGAGCGTTCTTTATCCGGTCGAATACGCGGTCATAGGCGACTCCGCTGTCCGGTCGGAATGTGGATCTGAGATAGTCCATGAGGTCGGGGACGAAGGTGAAGAACATGGGCTGTCCGCGCGCTTTGCGCCACGCGGCGATTGCGACTGCCAGGTGTGTCTTGCCGACCCCTGTTTCCCCGAAGAGGGTGAGCCATCCCCAGCCATCCGGGTCGGAAGCGTATCCTCTGGCGGATTCGAGCGCGTTTTCCAGGCTGGTGCGTTGCGCGGCGCTTCCATTGTTGCCCCGCACGTCGAAGGTGTCGAACGTCATGCGACGGAGCATATCCTCGGGGATGTTTCCCAGCTGTTTGGCAGGCTCCGGGCCGTGACCGGGGAACTCTAGAATGCGGCTCAGGTCGGAGTTGGTCATCCTGCTTGATATGTACGGGTCTATGTCCGCGATGTTTGTTGATGTGGTTACGATGGTGGGAAGCTGGGCGTTAGCTCTTCTGTTGAATATCTGCTGCAGCTTTTCTTGCGCCCAGGGGGTGGCGCTCTGGGCGCCGAGTCCGTCCAGGATGAGGAGTGGGGCGTTGTTGACCTGCTCGAATAGTTCGGAGTATGAGATGACGCTGTGGGGAGCGTAGGTGGAGCGTAGGTCGTCGAGGAGGTCGGGCACGTGGACGAAGAAGACAGGCCTTCCCTGTTCGATGCAGCGGTTGGCGATTGCGGCGGCGATGTGTGTTTTGCCGGCTCCGTTGGGGCCGGTCAGAATCAGCCAGCCTGTCGGCTCTTCGGCGTAGGCGGCGGCGGCTTCGAAGGCGGCAATGAAAATGCGTTGAGCTTCCTCGCTTTCGGACCTTCCGACGGGATTGGTGGAGTCGAATGTCATGCGGGATAGGACGCCTAGGTTGGAGTAGCGTCGGAGTCTTGAGGAGCGCTCGCTCTCGGCGACTTCGACTTGGCACTCGCAGGGTCTGGCTCTGCCAAAGTCGGGGTGGCCGACGGGCGCGTCGAATGTCAGCCATCTGCGTCCTTCGCAGATGGTGCAAGCGCTCTCCACTTGTCCGGTTTCGACGGGTACGGCGTCAATGTGGCGCGCATCGCCGTTAGCCGGCCTAGAATCCCGTAACCTTCTTAAGATGTCTTCCAGATTCTCCATGTCCTCTGCCTTCGCGTTCCCACCTTTCGAGTATTGCAGAAATGTACCTCCAGCTTCTCTTATTATTCGCCACCGCTTCGCTGAAAGCGTCGGCTATCCAATCCTCGTGGTACATTGCCTCGGCCTCGCGCAGCTGATCGGAGATAATAGGGCTGAGGAGTCCGATATTTTGTTCGTACATCTCGAATATGTTCGGCCTCTCTAAGGGAGATGTCATAGGTTCGTGTTCGGATAAGCCGGCGGGCGGAGGCCGGTTGGCGAGCTTTGCGAGAGCGGCGCGGTCGGACTCGGTGTTGAGGCCGAAGATGGGCTGTCGCTTGCGGCCGGCTCCCATTATGACGAAAGATAGCGTTCCGCGCTTCACGGCCCGGCCAAGCGCTTTTTCTATGAGGTTGGGCGGATTCTCCTTGCCGCTGCCCGGCAGCGCGCGAGCGATAGTTTCGTCGGCCTGGATCTCGCTCAGGGTGAGGAAGCGAGGATAGTCTCGCTTCTCGCTAAGAAGGGATATGACGCGTAATGTGCATTTTAGTTCCGCGAGGTCGTCAATCCGCTCGAGCAGTGACCCGAGAAGCGGGGCCGGCACTGGCACCTGCCGCACTTTTCTGGGGAATCCCGGGTATGGCTGTTTGCTGTCTTGGTTCATGGCTTGTATCCGATTATACAGGGGCGTATTCTATCGGCGCGCGGGCGGGCGCGTAGTCGAGAGACTCGAAGCGCACTCTATCGTTTCGGAAGTAGAGCGGCACTGTTCCTACGGGGCCGTTTCTGTGTTTGGACACGATTACCTCCGCGATGTTTTCGGGGTATTGTTCCGAGGGGAACTTGCGCTCCCAGTCCTCCCGACTTACGTACTGGTCTTCGCGGTGTATGAAGGATACTATGTCCGCGTCTTGCTCGATGCTGCCGGATTCTCGGAGGTCGGAGAGCAGCGGGCGATGGTTCGGTCTCTGCTCTACCGCGCGGCTTAGCTGTGAGCAGGCGAGGACGGGTATGTCGAGTTCTCGGGCGAGTCCTTTCAGCGCGCGTGACACTTCGCCGAGCGCGACGGCGCGGTTGTCGTTCCTGCCGGTGTCTATTAGCTGGAGATAGTCCACTACGAGCATGTCGAGGCCGCGCTCCTGCTGAAGTCTTCTGGATTTGTTCCGAATTTCCATGACGGTTTGGAACGGGGTTTCGTCAATATAGATGGGCAGGTCGGACAGGAGTCCGATGGCGTCGAGGACTTGCTGTTCCTCCTCCTCCCGCAATAGGTTCATGCGTAGGCGGTGGCTGTCTATGTTGGCTTCGGAGGCGAGCAGTCGCACCGCTATCTGTTCGCCGCTCATTTCAAGGCTGAATATTCCGGAGGTGAATCCCTCCATTGCGGCGTGTCGGGCCATGTTCAGGGCGAGGGTGCTTTTCCCCAAGCTGGGCCGCGCGGCTAGTATGACTAGGTCGGAACGCTGGAGTCCGCCGCCGAGAAGTTCGTCCAGATTGGGGAAGCCGGTTATGACCGGCGCGAGAGAGACGGAGTTGACGTCTTGCAGCGCGCCGCTTTGTTCCATGTACTGGTCGAGGAAGAAGCGCAGATGGGCGAAGTCTCGCTCGCCACGCCCTTTCTGGATGCCGTAGAGTATCTCTTCGGCCTTGCCCAGCACGTCGTCCGAGTCGGGGCCGCCTTCGTATCCGAGATCAACTATGCGGGTTCCGGCGCGTATGATGTTTCTGAACACGGACATGCGACGTACGATACGGGCGTAGTGCTCGATGTGTACGGATGTGGGGACGCCGGAGACGAGGTGAGCGAGGTATGGGGCTCCGCCGACCGCTTCGAGCGCGCCTTCTTCCGATATGGCGATCTGGTGGGCGACCGTAACTTGGTTGATGGCCTCTCCGCGGTCCAGCAGCGCGATGCAGGCTTCATAGCACTTGCGGTTGCGTTGGATGTAGAAGTCCTCGGCTCTGAGGAAGGCGGTGACGCCCGTGAGGGAGTCGCCGTCTATCAGAATCGAGCCGATTACGGCTTCTTCGGCGTCATTGTCGTATGGTTGAAGACGGTCGGTAACCAAGCCTGCCTCCCGGTTGGCGGACCGTCTTCTGTTGTTTGGGCAGCGCCCCGCGTCCGCGGGGTCGGAGACGATCAGCTTTGCTCTTGCTCTTGTTCTTCTTCGGATTCGGTTTCAGCCGCTTCGGACGCATCCTGTTCGGACTCTTCGGTCGGGTTCAGGGATTCGGCGAACTCTTCGGGTGTCATGCCGGTGGGATATACCAGCACGGAAACGCCGGCTTCGACTTCGGGGTGGAGCTTAATGGTGAGGTCGTAGGAGCCGAGTTCGCGGATTGGTTCGTCCAGCTCGACGGCGCGGCGGTCAATGTGTTTTTCGGTGAGTTCGGCAAGCCGCTCGGCGATAATCGCGTTGGTCACGGAGCCGTACAGCCTTCCGGAGCTTCCGGCGCGCATCTCGACGCTGACCTGGGCTCCGTTGAACTCGGCGGCCAGTTCTCTCATGTCCTCGAGTCGCTTTACGCGAGTTATCCGCGCTTGGTTCTGGAGCTTTCTGACGCGCTGTACGGCGTTGTGAGTCGCGGGCGCGGCCAGATTCTGGGGTATCAGGTAGTTGCGGGCGAAGCCGTTCTTTACTTCTTTAATATCTCCTCCCTGGGCTACTCCGGGGACATCTTCCAAAAATACGACTCTCATGGGCAAGCTACCTCTTGGTCAGTTATTGTGTGAGTCCGTTTTCCCGAACAGGTCAACCACTCTATTTTGCCATATAGTCGCCCAAAATGAATACAAGAATCTTAGCGCAGTTAAATATAGCATATTAGTTTTTATTTGTGTAGGGGGGGCGCGGCCGTACTTGTAGGGTATATCGGTTAGGTTATCTTGAGGACAGTAGTCCAAGGGGTTTGAGGGGCCGCGCGGGCTTGCGGTCTGTCTTTCCGGCGGCGGACTCTGCGTTCTCTCGCCGCTCATGCCCGGCGCGACTATGGCTATCGGATTGTGCGGGATGGCTTATTCATATGGTTTGGTTTATATAGGGTCAGGTGAGGGCCTGATGACCGACAGGTGGCTTTTTCAGCTGTAATTCACCTGCAAAGACCTGTAGCGGCAGGGTGAAATTTTCCGGGACTTCCGGGTTTCATGTTATAACCGCCGCTTTATGTTGTTGTCGGCAAGTCCGTCGCATTCGCCAGATACGATGTTCTTATTGTAGCAGAGGGCGGGAGTGTGTGTGTAGTGGGGTTTGGGAGGACTGCCGGGGGGGTTGAGCGGTCGGTTGTCGGGTGTCCAGATAGTCGGGGAATGTATATACTCCGGTTACCTGTACCCAGCAGCTTTCCGGATAGTTTCCAATCGTGGTTGGCCTGGCGAGTCCGACGCGTAGGTACGCGCGTTCCGCTCGCGACAGCCTCTCCATTAGGCTGTCGGCGGCCTGCGACTCATTCGGGCGGCGGGTCAAAAGTTGTGAGAACATTCTGCGGAACGCTAGGTCGTTCACGGGGAATCTGCTGTGAACCGCGCCTGAAGCGTCCTCGAACTTCATGCGCAGGACCGTCCGCCCGTCCCGCCGCGTCTCCGCGCTGAGGTTAAGAATAGTTACGTTGCCGATTGTTCCCAGGGAGCGGGTCTGAGCGCCCGGCGCAACACGTCTTTCGTTCAGGTTGCCGTCGAATACATCGCGCACCGAATCGTGGGATGTATTCTTCAAGAGCGTTT
Source organism: Dehalococcoidia bacterium (assembly GCA_965214185.1). Taxonomy (GTDB): domain Bacteria; phylum Chloroflexota; class Dehalococcoidia; order Lucifugimonadales; family UBA1123; genus VXRN01. The sequence goes on from CBDCBF010000007.1 coordinate 203,471, forward strand.
CCCAGTCCCTGCCTCGGAACGCGTCCTTGTATTCGACCGTCTGAGGATTGAATTTGCGGTCTTCGATATGCGGGGGAGTTATCCGGGTGTCGGAAAAGTCCATCCATACTTTGGCGCCCGGGAAGATGATAGTCTTGCCGTCCTTGGTCAGGTCCCATATGTGGACGCCGCCTTGGAGGATGGGACGGACGCATTCGAGTTTCTGATTTACTCCCGCTATGCAGACCTCGCTGGCCCACATTTCGGTTATATCCGTAATGGCTATCAGGTCTCTCATAGTTCGGCGTCACAAGTGGAGTATATCCATTTGGGGAAGGGTATTCGTTTTGAGATATTCGGCCGCCAGCCTTCTGTGACACTTTTCCGGGGTACGTTCGCTGCATAGCAGGATGACCCCATCGGCTAAGAATTCGCGTTCTATGGGCGTTGAGGCCAAGCGCTGTTCCAATAATCGGATGTATCTTGATTCGTAAAGCTCCCAGTCGCCGTTCTTGCGATACTCTTTGAACATCTCCTTTTCGGGCGCGAGCAGTGGAAGTTCGACGTATTTAAGTGGGGTCAGCTTTTCGATGAAGTACTCGAAGTTGCTTTTCTTTGTGAATCCCGCCAGCTGGGAGTTGTTGTTCAGTCGCGTATCCGCCAGATATTTCGCGCCGGTCGAGTTCAACAGGTCGAAGAACTCGCGGGCCGACTTGCCGGTGAATCCGATGGTATATATCTTGGCGGTTCCCATGTCTCAGAAGTTGAATGTCCCCTGAAGTTGTCTTCCGTACTTCCCGCCGATGGAAAGCTGACCTGTGTCCTGTATCCGTCCATCACTTCTGATATGCAGGAGCCGGCAGCCATTTTCTTCCAGAGAAGGTCCCAGAAGCAGCAGGCGGTGGCACTGCGACGGGTCTTCCTCTGAGCAGAGGATGGCTGTCTTCCGGCGGGAGGCCATGCCCGCCAGTTGCGAGACGGCTTCCTGGAACTCGTCCTGCGCGCGTATTTTGTGGTAGTCGGGCTTGCCGGCGGGGTCATACATCGCGGGATTTTGCGGTTTGCCTCCCAACGGACCGCCCATGAATTCGTAGTCTATGCCCGCCGACTCCAGCAGGTCCGGAAGTGTGCGGTGGTTGGAGAACGGGGCGTATCTAGATGTCGGCCTGGTTCTAGTGTCTACAAGCAGTTCTATTTCGTTATCGCTCAGGAGCGGCGCGAACGATTCCCAAGTGTGGTTGCTGTGTCCTATTGTGAAAATTTCTGTTGACATTAAGGTCGCTTTCCTCTCAGAGGACACTGTAATGGTCGCTATTCTATCGCACGGGAACGGTGGAGCGCCATGTAGATACAGGGCTGTATTCTTCTCGCGCGCTGATGTTGTGTCAGCCTTCTCTCAGCCATACCATCGCCAACTATTCCACCGACGTCTCTACGCTCTGCACATCCTCCTTGTCCGCTGAACCGGCTTGTTCGACTTACTTCTCGCTCGGTTATGGCGAGGGGCGGAGAGAGGGGTTTGCTATTAGGAGAGGGTGAGTGGGCGCGTCGGATGATAGCGAAAGGCCCTGATCGCAAGCATAGAAAGTTGGCGCGTCAATGCACTACTATGCGAAGAATGGCTACACTTTGACCCGAGGGAGGGCGTTGGTCTAATGCTTTTAGACCTGCGTTTTTTAATGACAGTCAACTGAATCAGGAGAGTTGCAATATGTTCACAAAGGCGCTGGTTCCGCTGGACGGCACGGAAATTTCAGAAGGGATAGTTCCCTTCGTTACACAATTCGCGCGAGGGCTCGAAATGGGAGTGGTTCTGGCTAAGGCGATCGAAACGGATCCGACGGGGGGCGGTCCGCTCAACAGGCTTGCCGCCGGGTTGTCGGAGCTTTCAGAGGAGCGGTTGTCGGCTCAGGCTCATCTGAGGGAAAGTATCGAACGCGAGGAGAGGAAGCGTCTCGATGAACTGGCTGACAGGATGGCTCTGGAGGGGGTAGCCGCCGAGAGCGCGGTGGGCTTCGGCCCGGCGTCGGAGACTATCATCCGCATGGCTCAGGAGTCCGGCTGCGATCTTATAGCTATGTCCACGCGGGGGCGGAGCGTTTTGGGCAGCGGACTTCTGGGCAGCGTGACTTATAAGACTATGCACCAGTCGCCCATGCCGGTGCTGGCGATTACTCCGGAACGCGCCGGCGGGAGATGGGACACCGATTTCGGAATCAGCAGAATTATAGTTCCTCTGGATGGTTCCGAATTCGCCGAAGCCGCGTTGCCTTACGCCGCAGCGATAGCGGGCAGAATGAACATGAGCATGACTTTGCTGCAGGCGCTGAGCGTGGACAGCTTGATATACAGCGACGGCTATGCTATCAGCGACGTTATATCCCAAGTCGAAGATGAGATACGGGCGGAAGCGCGTAGATATCTCTACGCTATCGCGCGGCAGCTACGAGGTGAAGGCATTGATGTCGGTGTGGAAATCGTGCAGGGCAGGGCCTCGTCCGAGATAGCGGACATGGCGCGCGCCACGAGTCACAACATGATAGCTCTGGCCACGCATGGGCGTTCAGGAATGAGCAGACTGCTGCTCGGAAGCGTAGCGGAAGCGGTGGTGAGGGAGTCGGGGGATCCTGTTCTGATAGTTCGTCCTTCAACGTCCTAACGCTCAGGTGGGACGGAGATGGTCGCGCGCGAGCCGAGTAGGATTGTCTGAACGGGCCGCAAGATGAGCGCTACGCCGCCGTGTCATGTCGAGCCGGCGGCGTACTTGCGGAGGGCGCTGTGGGGTTGAAACGGTTTCGGCTGTCCTCGCCGGGGTTCGGCTCCCTCAATCAGGTTAAAGGCGGGGGCCGAATCCCGGCGGTTTCAGAGCGCTTGGGGCTGATTTAACTAGGTGGGGGCGTCGAGTCAACGTCATAGACACGCACGCTGTACGAGCCTTCTCTGTTGCCCCACGTGGTGGCGGCGATGGTGTAAGAGCCGGGGTTCAGCGTTAGTTGGATGGGTGAGTCATAATCGCGTTCCAGCCAGCTGGGATAACCCCGAGGGTCAGCGCCTCTAATGAGGTATAGGTAGGTGCCAACGGAAGATTCCAAGTCTATGCGTACTTGCGTAATTTCGGCGAGCGTGAAGGTGTAGTAGTCAACGCGACTTCCGAGCCGTCGTATGGAATAGCAATCCGAAGAGTCCCATGAACCGGAGGTGTAGGACCGGGACAAGTCTATCTTGTCAATCGAACAACTCTCTATAGGCTCCGGAGGTGTCTCCGGCGTTGGGGGTGTCGAGTCAACGTTATAGACACGCACGTTGTACGAGCCTTCGCTGTTGCGGCCCCACGTGGTGGCGGCGATGGTGTAAGAGCCGGGGTTCAGCGTTCGTTGGATGGGTGGGTCATAATCGCGTTCCAGCCAGCTGGGATAACCCCGAGGGTCAGCGCCTCTAATGAGGTATAGGTAGGGACGTAGGTGGGGGTCAACGGGAGATTCCAAGTCTATGCGTACTTGCGTAATTTCGGCGAGCGTGAAGGTGTAGTAGTCAACGCGACTTCCGAGCCGTCGTATGGAATAGCAATCCGAAGAGTCCCATGAACCGGAGGTGTAGGACTGGGACAAGTCTATCTTGTCAATCGAACAACTCTCTATAGGCTCCGGAGGTGTCTCCGGCGTTGGGGGCGTCGGGTCAACGTTATAGACGCGCACGCTGTACGAGCCTTCTCGGCTGTATGTGGTGGCGGCGATGGTGTAAGAGCCGGGGTTCAGCGTTCGTTGTATGCGTGCGTTGCGCCCGCCTCCATCGTCATCATCGCGTTCCAGCCAGCTGGTAGAACCCCGAGGGTTAGCGCCTCTAATGAGGTATAGGTAGGGATGTAGGTAGGGGTCAACGGGAGATTCCAAGTCTATGCGTACTTGCGTAATTTCGGCGAGCGTGAAGGTGTAGTAGTCAACGCGTTTTCCGAGCAGTCGTATGGAATAGCAATCCGAAGAGTCCCATGAGCCGGAGGTGTAGGACTGGGACAGTTCTATCTTGTCAATCGAACAACTCTCTATAGGCTCCGGTTCCGGAGGTGTCTCCGGCGTTGGGGGTGTCGAGTCAACGTCATAGACGCGCACGCTGTACGAGCGTTCTCTGTTACGGCCGTATGTGGTGGCGGCGATGGTGTAAGAGCCGGGGTTCAGCGTTCGTTGTATGCGTGCGTTGCGCCTGTCTCCATCGTCATCATCGCGTTCCAGCCAGCTGGTAGAACCCCGAGGGTCAGCGCCTCTAATGAGGTATAGGTAGGTGTCAACGGAAGATTCCAAGTCTATGCGTACTTGCGTAATTTCGGCGAGCGTGAAGGTGTAGTAGTCAACGCGTCTTCCGGCCCGTCGTATGGAATCGCAATCCGAAGAGCTCCATGAGCCGGAGGTGTAAGACCGGGACAGTTCTATCTGGTCAATCGAGCAACTCACTGTGGGCAATGGAAGTGGCGCCGGGGGTGTCGAGTCAACGTCATAGACGCGCACACTGTACGGGTACGAGCCTATGCCGATGGCGGCGATGGTGTAAGAGCCGGGGTTCAGCGTTCGTTGTATGCGTGCGTTGCGCCCGTCTCCATCGTCATCATCGCGTTCCAGCCAGCTGTTAGAACCCCGAGGGTCAGCGCCTCTAATCAGGTATAGATATGGGTTAGCGAATAATGATGAAGATTCCAAGTCTATGCGGATTTGCGCGGTTTCGGCGAGCGTGAAGGTGTAGTAGTCAACGCGTCTTCCCTCCTGTCGTATGGAATAGCAATCCGAAGGTTGCCATGAACCGGAGGTGTAAGACTGGGACAGTTCTATCTGGTCAATCGAGCAGCTCACTGTAGGCAATGGAAGTGGCGTTGGCGCCGGGGGCGGCGATTCAGCATAGACGCGCACTTTATACGAGCGACTTTTACCGATGGCGGCGATGGTGTAAGAGCCGGGGTTCAGCGTTCGTTGGATGTGTGCGTTGCGCTCGTCTCCATCGTCATCCGCTGCGTTCCAGCCAGCAGAACCCCGAGGGTCAGCGCCTCTAATGAGGTATAGGTAGGGATGTAGGTAGGGGTGGTCGTCCAAAGATTCCAAGTCTATGCGGATTTGCGCAGCTTTGGCGAGCGTGAAGGTGTAGTAGTCAACGCGTCTTCCCTCCTGTCGTATGGAATAGCAATCCGGAAAGAGCCATGAACCGGAGGTGTAAGACTGGGACAGTTCTATCTCGTCAATCGAGCAACTCACTGTGGGCCTAGGCGTCGGCGTTGGCGGGGTTGAGGTTGCAGTGGGCGTAGGCGTAGGCGATTCATCATAGACGCGCACCTTGTATGTGCGTCCTCTACCGGCGGCGGCGATGGTGTAAGTGCCCGGGTTCAGCGTTCGTCGGATGTGTGCGTTGCGCTCGTCTCCATCGTCATCCGCTACGTTCCAGCCAGCAGAACCCCGAGGGTCAGCGCCTCTAATGAGGTATAGGTAAGGGTATAGGTAGGGGGTGGTCCGAAGATTCCAATTCTATGCGGATTTGCGCAGCTTTGGCGAGCGTGAAGGTGTAGTAGTCAACGCGTCTTCCCTCCTGTCGTATGGAATAGCAATCCGAAGAGTCCCATGAACCGGAGGTGTAGGACCGGGACAGTTCTATCTCGTCAATCGAGCAACTCACTGTGGGCGTAGGCGTCGGGGTTGAGGTAGGCGTAGGCGTAGGCGCTGGCGGAGTTGAGGTTGCCGTGGGCGTAGGCGTCGTAGGCGTTGAGGTTGCCGTGGGCGTAGGCGCTGGCGGGGTTGAAGTTGCCGTGGGCGTAGGCGCTGGCGGGGTTGAGGTTGCCGTGGGCGACTGGTTTTGTTGGTTGGGCTGAGCGTTGACGACCTCCGCAGCCGGACTGGGTCGAGACTAGCAACGATATTGCCCAGACTATGGATAGGACAGCCGCGGTCAGCGGGATCAGACGGGTTCTGGTAGGCCAGCGGCTCGAGGGGGCATTGCTCGACAGTCGTCGCGAACTGCTGTTCATCGCGAATCTCTCCTATTTCATAGCGATGTTAAGTGTTTGGGAAAGATAGCTTAGCATAAGAATGGTCTTTTCACCAGAGTGAAGTTTTCGCAACTGACTGTTGCTGAATGGGGCGCATTCGCTTCAAAAGTCATCGCCGGGGTTCGGCTCCCTCAATCAGGTTAAAGGCGGGAGCCGAATCCCGGCGGTTTCAGAGCGCTTGGGGCTGATGTGTTAACTAGGCGGGGGCGTCGGAGTCAACGTCATAGACGCGCACGCTGTATGAGCCTTCTCTGTTGGCGTTGTATGTGGTGGCGACGATGGTGTATGAGCCCGGGCCCAGGGTGAGCCGGAGACGGGCGTTGAACCCGTGTCCACTGTCGTCGTCGGATGCCAGTATTCCGGTGGAACCCCGAGGGGTCAGCGCCTCTGATCAGGTATAGGTGGGGGTCAACCGAAGATTCCAAGTCTATGCGGATTTGCGTAGTTTCGGCGAGCGTGAATGTGTAGTAGTCAACGTGGCTTCCGTCCCGATGCATAGAGTCGCAATCCGAGGGGGGTCCATGAACCGGAGGTGTAAGACCGGGAGAGGTCTATCTCGTCAATCGAGCAACTCTGCTGTAGGCGCCGGAGGTGTAGTCTGGCGCTGGGGGCGTCGAGTCAACGTTATAGACGCGTACGCTGTACGAGCCTTCTCTGTCGCGGCCCAACGTGGTGGCGGCGATGGTGTATGAGCCCGGGTCCAGGGTGCGTTGGATGCGAGAGTTGCGCCCGTGTCCACTGTCATCGTCGGATTCCAGTGTTCCGGTAGAACTTCGAGGGTCAGCGCCTCTGATCAGGTATAGGTAGGTGTCAACCGAAGATTCCAAGTCTATGCGTACCGGGGTAGTTTCGGCGAGTGTGAAGGTGTAGTAGTCAACGTGTGTTCCCTCCCGTCGTATGGAATCGCAATCCGAGGGGGTCCATGAACCGGACCTGTAAGACTGGGAGAGGTCAATCTCGTTAGTAGAGCAACTTGCTGACGTCTCAGGCGTAGTTGTCGCTGTTGGCGGCGTAGTAGTCGCTGTTGGTGGTGTAGTAGTCGCTGTTGGTGGTGGCGGCGTAGGCGTTGAGGTTGCCTCGGGCGTCGGCTCTGAGGGTGGGGTAGGCGTTGAGGTTGCCTCAGGCGTCGTCGTCGGCGATTCAACGTCATAGACGCGCACCTTGTATGTTGCTTCATCGAAAGAGTAGAAGGTGGTGGCGGCGATGGTGTATGAGCCCGGGTTTAGGGTGCGTTGGATGCGAGAGTTGCGCCCGTCTCCACCGTCATCGTCGAATTCGAGTGAGCTGGTAGAACCCCGAGGGTCAGCGCCTCTGATCAGGTATAGGTAGGTGTCATGCAAAGATTCCAAGTCTATGCGGACCGGGGTAGTTTCGGTGAGCGTGAAGGTGTAGTAGTCAACATATTTCACCCCCCCAGACCGACGTATGGAATAGCAATCCGAAGAGGTCCATGAACCGGACCTGTAAGACCGAGACAGACCTATATCGGAAAAGGAGCAACTCGGCGGCGTTGGCGTCGCTGAGGGGGGTGTTGGCGTCGGCGGGTTGGAACAAAGGTAAGCGCCGATATGAGTGTCCCAGGGGCAATCCATTGGCGGGATTGGCGTTGGCGGGGTTGAGGGGGGGTGTTGGCGTCGGCGGGTTGGTACAAAGGATATGAGTGGCCCAGGGGCAATATGTTGGCGGGGTTGAGGGGGGTGTTGGCGTCGGCGGGTTGGTACAAAGGATATGAGTGTCCCAGGGGCAATCCGTTGGCGGGATTGGCGTCGGCTCTGAGGGTGGGGTAGGCGTTGAGGTTGCCTCAGGCGTCGTCGTCGGCGATTCAACGTCATAGACGCGCACCTTGTATGTTGCTTCATCGAAAGAGTAGAAGGTGGTGGCGGCGATGGTGTATGAGCCCCGGGTTTAGGGTGCGTTGGATGCGAGAGTTGCGCCCGTCTCCACCGTCATCGTCGAATTCGAGTGAGCTGGTAGAACCCCGAGGGTCAGCGCCTCTGATCAGGTATAGGTAGGTGTCATGCAAAGATTCCAAGTCTATGCGGACCGGGGTAGTTTCGGTGAGCGTGAAGGTGTAGTAGTCAACATATTTCACCCCCCCAGACCGACGTATGGAATAGCAATCCGAAGAGGTCCATGAACCGGACCTGTAAGACCGAGATAGACCTATATCGGAAAAGGAGCAACTCGGCGGCGTTGGCGTCGCTGAGGGGGGTGTTGGCGTCGGCGGGTCGGAACAAAGGTAAGCGCCGATATGAGTGTCCCAGGGGCAATCCGTTGGCGGGGTTGGCGTTGGCGTCGCTGTCGGCGGGGTGGAGGTTGCAGTGGGCGACTGGTTTTGTTGGTTGGGCTGAGCGTTGACGGTCTCCGCAGCCGGACCGGTCGAGACTAGCAACGATATTGCCCAGACTATGGATAGGACAGCCGCGGTCAGCGGGATCAGACGGGTTCTGGTAAGCCAGCGGCTCGGGGGGGCATTATTACTCGACAGTCGTCGCGAACTGCTGTTTATCATGAATGTCTCCTATTTCTTTCGATATAGAGATGTTAAGTGTTGGGGAAGGTAGTCTAGCATAGGCGGTATCTTTTCTAGTAGGGCGGATTTCCGGACCGGTTTTTGCTGAATAGGGCGCATTCGCTTCAAAAGTCACCGCCGGGGTTCGGCGCCTTCAATCAGGTTAGAGGCGGGAGCCGAATCCCGGCGGTTTCAGAGCGCTTGGGGCGCGATGTTAACTAGGCGGGGGCGTCGGAGTCAACGTCATAGACGCGCACGCTGTATGAGCCTTCTCCGTTAGCGTTGTATGTGGTGGCGGCGATGGTGTATGAGCCGGGGTTCAAGGTGAGCCGGAGACGGGCGTTGAACCCGTGTCCACTGTCGTCGTCGGATGCCAGTATTCCGGTGGAACCCCGAGGGTCAGCGCCTCTGATCAGGTATAGGTGGGGGTCAACCGAAGATTCCAAGTCTATGCGGATTTGCGTAGTTTCGGTGAGCGTGAAGGTGTAGTAGTCAACGTGGCTTCCGTCCCGATGCATGGAGTCGCAATCCGAGGGGGTCCATGAACCGGAGGTGTAAGACCGGGAGATGTCTATCTCGTCGGTAGAGCAACTTGCTGACGTCGCAGGCGTAGTTGTCGCTGTTGACGTTGAGTCAACGTTATAGACGCGCACGCTGTACGAGCCTTCTCTGTTGCGGCCCAACGTGGTGGCGGCGATGGTGTATGAGCCCGGGTCCAGGGTGCGTTGGATGCGAGAGTTGCGCCCGTGTCCACTGTCATCGTCGGATTCCAGTGAGCTGCTGGAACTCCGGGGGTCAGCGCCTCTGATCAGGTATAGGTAGGTGTCAACCGAAGATTCCAAGTCTATGCGTACCGGGGTAGTTTCGGCGAGTGTGAAGGTGTAGTAGTCAACGTGTGTTCCCTCCCGTCGTATGGAATAGCAATCCGAATGGGTCCATGAACCGGACCTGTAAGACTGGGAGAGGTCTATCTCGTTAGTAGAGCAACTCTCTGTATGCGCCGGAGGTGTCTCAGGCGTAGTAGTCGCTGTTGGTGGTGGGGTAGGCGTTGAGGTTGCCTCGGGCGTCGGCTCTGAGGGTGGGGTAGGCGTTGAGGTTGCCTCGGGCGTCGGCGACGATTCAACGTCATAGACGCGCACCTTGTACGAGCCTTCTCTGTTACGGCCGTATGTGGTGGCTGCGATGGTGTAAGAGCCGGGGTTCAGCGTTCGTTGGATGCGTGCGTTGCGCCCGTCTCCATCGTCATCATCGTGTTCCAGCGGATTGCTATGAGTCCGAGGGTCAGCGCCTCTAATGAGGTATAGGTAGGGGTCAACGGAAGATTCCAAGTCTATACGGATTTGCGTAGTTTCGGCGAGCGTGAAGGTGTAGTAGTCAACGCGTCTTCCGACCCGTCGTATGGAATAGCAATCCGAATAGTGCCATGAATCGGAGATGTAAGACTGGGACAGTTCTATCTCGTCAATCGAACAACCCTCTACAGGCTCCGGGCTATAGACACGCACCTTGTACGAGCTTTCACTAGAGCCCAAGGGGCTGGCGGCGATGGTGTAAGATCCCGGGTTCAGCGTTCGTCGGATGCGTGCGTTGCGCCCTTCTCCACCGTGAAAATTGCGTTCCAGCCAGCTGGTAGAACCCCGAGGATCAGCGCCTCTAATCAGGTGGAGATAGGGGGTTACAACGGAAGATTCCAAGTCTATGCGTACTTGTGTAATTTCGGCGAGCGTGAAGGTGTAGTAGTCAACGCGTATTCCGGGCTGTCGTATGGAATAGCAATCCGAAGAGTCCCATAAACCGGAGGTGTAAGACTGGGACAGTTCTATCTCGTCAATCGAACAACTCACTGTGGGCGTAGGCGTAGGCGCTGGCGGGGTTGAGGTTGCCGTGGGCGTTGGCGTCGGCGGCGTTGAGGTTGCCGTGGGCGTCGGTGTAGGAGGAGTTGAGGTTGCAGCGGGCGACTGGTTTTGTTGGTTGGGCTGAGCGTTGACGACCTCCGCAGCCGGACTGGTCGAGACGATTAGCGCTACTGCCCAGACTATGGATAGGACAGCCAGGGTCAGCGGGATCAGACGGGTTCTCGCAGGCCGGCGGCCCGGCGGGGCGTTATTGCTCGACAGTCGTCGCGAACTGCTGTTTATCATGAATGTCTCCCATCTCCTTTCGATAAAGCGATGTTAAGTGTTGGGGAAGGCAGTCTAGCATAAGCGGTATCTTTTCTAGTAGGGCGGATTTTCGCAACTGGTTGTTGCTGAATGGGGCGCATTCACTTCAAAAGCCATCGCCGGGGTTCGGCGCCCTTCCCTCAATCAGGTTAAAGGCGGGAGCCGAATCCCGGCGGTTTCAGAGCGCTTGGGGCCGATGTGTTAACTAGGCTGGCGCGTCGGAGTCAACGTCATAGACGCGCACGCTGTATGAGCCCTCTCCGTTAGCGCTGTATGTGGTGGCTGCGATGGTGTATGAGCCGGGGTTCAAGGTGAGCCGGATGCGGGCGTTGAACCCGTGTCCACTGTCGTCGTCGGATGCCAGTATTCCGGTGGAACCCCAAGGGTCAGCGCCTCTGATCAAGTATAGGTGGGGGTCAACCGAAGAGTCCAAGTCTATGCGTATTTGCGTAGTTTCGGTGAGCGTGAAGGTGTAGTAGTCAACGTAGCTTCCGTCCCGATGCATGGAATCGCAATCCGAAGGGGTCCATGAACCGGAGGTGTAAGACCGGGAGAGGTCTATCTCGTCAATCGAGCAACTCTCTGTATGCGCCGGAGGTATCTGTGGCGCTGGGGGCGTCGAGTCAACGTTATAGACGCGTACGCTGTACGAGCCTTCTCTGTCGCGGCCCAACGTGGTGGCGGCGATGGTGTATGAGCCCGGGTCCAGGGTGCGTTGGATGCGGGAGTTGCGCCCGTGCCCACCGTCATCGTCGGATTCCAGTGTTCCGGTAGAACTTCGAGGGTCAGCGCCTCTGATCAGGTATAGGTAGGTGTCATGCGAAGATTCCAAGTCTATGCGGACCGGGGTAGTTTCGGCGAGTGTGAAGGTGTAGTAGTCAACGTGTGTTCCTTCCCGTCGTATGGAATAGCAATCCGAATGGGTCCATGAACCGGACCTGTAAGACTGGGAGAGGTCTATCTCGTTAGTAGAGCAACTTGCTGACGTCGTTGCTGACGTCGCAGGTGTAGTTGTCGCTGTTGGCGGCGTAGTTGTCGCTGTTGGTGGTGGGGTAGGCGTTGAGGTTGCCTCGGGCGTCGGCTCTGAGGGAGGAGTAGGCGTTGAGGTTGCCTCAGGCGTCGGCGTCGGTTCAACCTCGTAGACGCGCACCTTGTACGAGCCTACTCTTCTAGGGAAGAAGGTGGTGGCGGCGATGGTGTATGAGCCCCGGTTTAGGGTGCGTTGGATGCGAGAGTAGCGTCCCTCTCCTAGTCCACTGTCATCGTCGGATGCCAGTATTGCGGCAGAACCCCGAGGGTTAGTACCTCTAATCAGGAATAGGTAGGTGTCAAGCGAAGATTCCAAATCTATGCGGATTTGTGTAGTTTCGGTGAGTGTGAAGGTGTAATAGTCGGTGTAATTGCTATTGAATATTGGCGGCGGCCAACGTATGGAATAGCAATCCGAAGAGGTCCATGAACCGGACCTGTAAGACCGAGACAGAGCTATATTGGAAATGGAGCAATCCGTCGGCGTCGGCGTTTGCGTCGCTGTCGGCGGGGTGGGGGTTGCCGGCGTTGCTGTCGGCGGGTAGTCACAACGGTAATCAGCGATGTGAGGGTCCCAGGGGCAATTCGTCGGCGGGGTGGAGGTTGCCGTGGGATGGTTGTCGTGTTCTTCGTGGAATTCTTCTGGATGGGCGTTGACGACCGCAACGGGGCTGGTCGAGACGATTAGCGCCGCTACCCAGACTATGGATAGGACAGCCAGGGTCAGCGGGATCAGACGGGTTCTGGTAGGCCAGCGGCTCGAGGGGGCATTATTACTCGACAGTCGTCGCGAACTGCTGTTTATCATGAATGTCTCCTAATTCATTCGATAAAGCGATGTTAAGTGTTGGGGAAGGTAGTCTAGCATAAGTGGTGTCTTTTTTGACAGGGCGGATTTTCGCGACCGGTTTTGCCGAACGGGACGCATTCGCCTGAAAAGTCGGGATGTTGCGTCAAGCGCCTCAAGCCTTTTAACATGGGCGTTGAAGATTCAGCGGGGGTGAGAAAATGGGAGCTCTGAGCGATATAACCGTACTCGACATGTCCAGAATATTGGCCGGGCCTTTCGGGACTCAGATTCTGGCGGACCTGGGGGCGACGGTCTGGAAGATAGAATCGCCTTGGGGCGACGATACGCGCGGCTGGGGGCCGCCGTTCGTAGGGAGCGAGAGCGCGTATTATCTCTCTGCGAACCGAGGCAAGAAGAGCTTGATAGTGAATCTGAGAGAGCCGCGCGGGCAGGACATCGTCAAGAGCATGGCGCGAAAGGCGGATGTGGTGGTGGAGAACTTTAAGGTGGGCAATCTGAAGCGCTTTGGGCTGGACTATGAGTCGCTGTCGGCGGTCAACCCGCGAATCATATACTCCTCGGTGACCGGGTTCGGACAGACCGGGCCGCGCGCGGAGGAGCCCGGGTACGACGCCGCTTTGCAGGGGATGACGGGGGTTATGAGCGTGACCGGCGAGCCTGACGGACGCCCGTCGAAGGTGGGGGCGGCGTGGGTAGATATTCTCACCGGTCTTACGTCCACGATAGGCATTCTGGCGGCGCTGCACGAGCGGGAGAGCAGCGGGAAGGGTCAGCATATTGATGTATCCCTGTTCGATGTGGGAATAGCGATGATGGCGAATATAGCGCAGAGCTATCTGGCTACAAAGGAAGTTCCGGGCAGGCTGGGCAACGCGCATCCGCAGGTTGCGCCGTACCAGGATTTCCGCGCCTCGGACGGGTTCTTTATGCTGGCCGCGAACAATAATGACCAGTTCCGCCGCTTGTGCGATACGGTCGGATTGTCAGGTCTGCCGGACGATGAGCGGTTTCGGGAAAACGCGGACCGGGTTCGCAACCGAGAGGTTCTTGAAGCGCTGGTCAACGAGAAGTTGGCGGACAATACTCGCGATTACTGGATGGGGGAGCTTCAAAGCGCCGGAATCACGGTTACGTCTATCAATACGGTGGCGGACGCGCTTGGGGACCCGCAGGCGGCGGCGCGAAAGTCGGTCTGGAATATAGAACACCCGACGCTGGGCAGTGTGCCGGTTCTGGCGAGCGCGCTTCAGCATCTGAGCCGCACGCCGGCCGAGCCGCAGGGACATCCGCCGCTGTTGGGAGAGCATACGGTGGAAGTGCTACGCGACGATCTTGGTCTGTCCGATGATGAAATAGGGCGATTGGTCGCCGCCGGCGTGGTCAAGGGCGGGGTCGAGTCTTGATGCCCCCGCCTCTCGAAAACTTAACTGTCATCGAGGTCGCTGAGGGGGTTGCGGGCGCGTTCTGCGGTCGGATGCTGGCCGCATTCGGGGCGAATGTGGTGAAGGTAGAGCGTCCGCCGGGCGGAGATTGGACGCGCGCTTGCGAACCGCGCCTGCCCGGTGTCCGCGCTTCTGAGGCGGGAGGGTTGTATCTCCATCTGAATATGGGGAAGCGGAGCGCGCTTGTGGACTGGCGCGCCGACGAAGGGGCCGAGCGGCTGAGGCGGCTTATCCGAGGAGCGGACGTTCTGCTGGAAGATTGGGACGGTGAGACGCTGGAGCGTATGGGGATTGCGGATGGCGTGGAGACGGTCAACCCTCGCCTTGTTGATATGTCGCTGACGCCGTTCGGGACGAGCGGTCCTTATTCGGATTGGAAGAGCGCGCCGCCGGTTAGCCTGGCGCTGGGCGGTTTCCTATACCTGTCGGGCGACGAGGATCGCGAGCCGCTGGCTATACCCGGACATCAGCCTGAATACCTCGCCGGGCTGCACGGCTATGGCGGCGTTATGATAGCGTTGTGGGAGCGCGCGCGGACGGGGCGGGGCGGTAGGGTAGCGGCCTCGGAACTGGAGACGCTGGCGGCGCTTCACCAATTCACGACTGTTATGCACACGTACGGCGGCGTGGTTCGTAGCAGGCACGGCGCGCGTTGGGAAAACAAAGGCGGCTATGGTCGCTACCCTATCACGATTCTTCCGTGCAAGGATGGGTATGTCTCTTTCGCAGTGTCCACGGAGGGGCAGTGGGATCTTCTGTTTCCGATGGTCGGCCGGCCGGAGTTGCTGGAAGATCCGCGTTTCGCCACGTTTGTCGAACGTCGGGAGCACGCCGACGACATAGACGCGATACTTATAGAGTGGATGAAGGATAAGACGCGCCAGGAGGTATTCGAGTACGCGGCGGGCGCATGGTCTGAGCCTGCTTCGCCGCTGCTGTATTTGTCGGAGACGCTGAACGATGAGCAGCTGAGGCGTCGCGGGCTGTTTGTGGAGGTGGAACACCCTGACGCGGGGGTTCTGACGTACCCGACTACGCCGTTCCGCATGAGCTTGACGCAGCCTGAATTCGGCCGCGCGCCCAGGCTTGGCGAACACACGGACGAGGTTCTGAGCGGGGTTTCGTCCGCGCCGAATATCGCTTCTGTTGGGGCTGAGAAGTCTCGGTTCCGGTCCGGGCGGGACAAGGGGCCGTTGAGCGATGTGCGTGTTCTAGATCTGACGCGTGTGTGGTCGGGGCCTCTCGCGACCCGGATACTGGCAGATTTCGGAGCCGACGTTATCAAGATAAGCGATCCCCGCGTTCCGATTGACCGCATGGGCGGCACGAACAATAAGCTCAACCGCAATAAGACCAATCTCGCTTTGCGTCTGGATCAGGAGAGCGGACGCGACGCGTTTCTGGAATTGGCTGCGATTTCGGATGTTGTGGTGGAGAACTTTCGTCCACGTGTGATGAACAACTTCAAGCTGACATATGAATTTCTGCGCGAGGTTCGTCCGGACATTGTGATGTGTTCGATGCCGGGCTTTGGGACGAAGGGGAAGTACGCGGACTATCCTGCCTTCGGGCCTTCGGTCGAGGCGATGACGGGCATTCCCAGCATGATGGGTTATGAGGGCGGCCCGCCCAGAACGTCGGCGCTCGCCTACCCGGATCCGGTGGCGGCGCTGAATTCGGCGGCCGCGATCATGACCTCGCTGAATCACCGTCGGCGCACCGGCCGGGGACAGTTCATAGATATGGCGCTGATAGAAGGGCCGATTTGTCAGATTGGTGAGTACGTTGTGACGCACTCGCGCACGGGCGTCCAGCCTCCGCGCGTTGGAAATTCACATCCTGAACACGCTCCCTATGGCGTCTATCCTGCGCGGGGGGAGGACGAGTGGATTGCCATATGCGTCATGTCGGACGGGGAGTGGGAAGAGATGCGTCGTCTGATGGGCAGGCCGGAGTCGGCGGAATTTTCGCGCTCGTCGGCGAGGCGACGAAACGCGCGTCGTCTGGACGCCTTAGTGGCGGAGTGGACGCGCGAACAGGACGGGGCGGAGCTTGCGTCTAAGTTGCAGGCGGTGGGAGTCGCGGCCGGTCGCGCGGCGAAGAACTATCAGCTTCTCGCCGACCCGCATCTCAATGAGCGAGGTTTCTTCGTAGAGCTGGAAGAGCCGGATGTGGGGAGGAAGGTGTATCCGGGTCAGGCTATCAGGATGGATAGCGTGGGTCGCTCCGCTTGGTTTCCTTCCGCGAGGCTTGGGGAGCATACGGAGCGGATTATGGTCGGCCTGCTCGGGATGGACCGCGCGCGCGTGGCAGACATGGAGCGGGAGGAGATTATCGGTATATTCGGGCGAAACGGTATTTAGATAGGATGAGGTAGGAATACATTGTCAGACGTAACAATTCATTCACCCATGACAGGCCGTGTGATAGAGGTTCTGGTGTCAGTGGGGGAGTCGGTAAGCGCGGGCGACGTGGTGGCGGTGGTGGAGTCTATGAAGATGGAGAATGAGATCGTCTGTGACTATGACGGCACGGTGTCTGCCGTCCATGTCGGGGAAGACGAGTCGGTTTCGGAGGGCGATAGGCTGGTGGCGGTGAGCGGAGGTTAGTGTTCCAGAAGGTTCTAATAGCGAACCGCGGGGAAATAGCCTGCCGCATTGTCCGTACCTGTCGGCGTCTGGGGATAGATACAGTGGCTATCCGCTCCGCCGCCGAGGGCGAGCCGCTTCACGCGGAGCTTGCGGATGAGGCGATTATTCTGCCGGGGTCGTCCAATCCTATCGCCGCGTATCTGAACGCGCGCCATGTCGTCTCGGCGGCTAGGGAGAGCGGCGCGGACGCCATACATCCCGGGTATGGTTTGCTGGCAGAGAATCCCGATTTGGCTGACGCCTGCGCCGACGCCGGCATAGCGTTTGTCGGTCCGTCGGCGGAGATAATCCGGCTTATGGGGAATAAGAGCGAGGCGCGCCGAAGGCTGAGGGAGGTTGGAGCGCCGGTATTGCCCGGCGCGGATGTGGCGTCGGATGATGATATGGAATCGGTCGCGGAGGCTGTGGGGTATCCTCTCATGGTTAAGGCGAGCGAGGGCGGCGGCGGCATAGGTATGCAGCTGGTGTCGGATCCGAGGCGATTGGGGAGGGCTGTTTCTCGCGCGCGCTCGTCCGCGCGGCGCGCGTTTGGGAGCGAGGAGATTTATCTGGAGCGGTTTATTCCGTCCGCGCGGCACGTGGAGGTGCAGATTATAGCGGACTCGGATGGCGGCTGCTCTCATTTGTGGGAGCGTGAGTGCTCGGTTCAGCGCAGGCGTCAGAAGGTAATCGAGGAAGCTCCGTCGCCTTCGATATCGCGGAGCGCGCGCGATGAGCTTACGTCGGTGGCGACGCGCGCGGCGCGGAGTGTCGGGTTCAGGAATGTGGGGACGTTTGAGTTTCTGGTTGACCCGGATGACCGCGTTTACTTCATCGAGGCGAATACACGCCTTCAGGTTGAACACGCCACGACCGAGATGGTGACCGGTGTTGACATTGTGGAGCGGCAGTTGAGAATAGCGGCGGGCCAGACAGGCCAGGCGCGCTCGGCGTCAGTCAGGGGACACGCTATTCAGTGTAGGATATACGCTGAGGACCCGCGAACGTTCATACCGTCGCCCGGGGTTCTGGACGAATTTCATGTTCCCGGTCTTGGCGGTCTGCGCGTGGATACCGGATTTCGGGCGGGGGATGAGGTGTCGTCCTGGTTCGATCCTTTGCTGGCGAAGGTGATAGCGTGGGGCGAGACGCGGGATGCGTCCATATCCCTGATGCGGGAGGCGCTGGAGGCGACTCGGATATCGGGGGTTAAGACTAACGTCCCGACGCTGCTCAAAGCTATTGAAAGCGAGGAATTCGCGCTCGGCAGATATACGACGGACCTGCTTGAGAAAATAGTCTGAGGAGATGTGCCTATGGACGCGGACACTTGGCGATTGCGGGCTCAGAGGGCGCTTCATGAACAGGGAACGCTGCTAGAGATTGCGCGGATAATCCTCGCCTTCGCCGCGGACATAGATGACCTGACGCGTGAGCTATGCCGCGAAATAGTGGAACGCCACAGGTACGACCACTGCGCCATTTATCTGTCTGGGCGGGAAGATGGCCGGCTCAGCCTGGCCTACGGCGCCAGGCTTGGCGAAAAGCTTTCTGAGCGAGAGGCGAGCGACTTGGCCGGGGCCGCCGCCGCTCGCTCGCAATCTCTGACTGCGCGAAACGGCGACTCTTGGCGCGTCGTAGTTCCGATAGAAGACGGCTCGAACATCCTGGGAGTGATAGTCGCCGGTTCGGTCGGCCCTGACTCCGACGCCGACCACGCGCTGGTCCTGTGCAACGCGTTCGCCAGACTCGCCGCCGTCGGCATACAGAACGCCTACCTTCGGATACCGGAGTCAGAACTGTCGGCCCGACAAGAGGGCTGAGGCGCAGCCCGCGAGTTCAGCGGCGGAGTCCATGTACGCGCTCAGGGCGGGAGTCGCCACATCGCCCAAGAGGCTGAATTGACTTCTCGGACACCCTCTCAGCCGCGAAATATGGGCTGCGATGAGGGGACGCCGGCATCCATCCGCTCCGGAAGATCTAGCGGCCGGGCGGCTCGTACGGTTTCGTTTCGCAGTCGCGGAGTACACGTGAAGTGTGGGGAGGTTTGTAGCTGACGGAGAAACTCGCCAACGGCTAACAGGTATGTTGGGGGATGCTATCTACAACGCCGGGGCGACATGGCGGCCCTTGGGGAGCGCCGCCCAATCGGACCGCTGTATATTTTCCGCAGTTCATCTACTATCATTAATTATATTGTGCGATTTTTCACTATACGCTCAGATAACCAGCGCGCGGCGGAATAAAGTGAGGCTTGTCTAAATGGAATGGATAACTAAACTGGCGTTGAGCCGAAGATCGGTGACTACTCTGACTATCGTTCTAGCGCTGGCGGCGGGGATTTTTACTTACAATGAACTTCCGGTGGAGTTGTTCCCGGAGATTGAGTTTCCACTGGTGACGGTTACTACGTTCTACCCGTCGGCGAACCCGGAGGCGGTGGCGAAAGATGTCAGCGAGCCGATAGAGAATATCATCTCAGGACTCGACGGCTTGGAAAGCGTCCAGTCGTTCTCATCGGAGAACAGGTCAATCATCTTGGCGAGTTTCGATTTCGGCGCCGATATGACCGAGATAGAGAACAACATCAATTCTTCTATCAACGGAATATCGTTTCCGGAGGGCGTTTCTGCGCCGATAGTGGGGCGGATTAGCCCGGACTCGTTCCCGGTAGTCCAGTTCAGCGTTACGGGGGAGCGCGAGATAGCCGAACTGCAGGATGCGCTGGATTCGATTATATTGCCCGAAATCTCGGATGTAGAGGGGGTGTTCAGGGTCGAGGTTACAGGGGAGGTTCAGCGGGAGGCCCGTGTAGTGGTTGACCCGGCGAAGGCGCGAGAGAAGGGGCTGGCCTATTTCCAGGTCTCGCAGGCTCTGAGAGAGAACAGCGTGGCGCTTCCCGGGGGAGCCATCAGCGACGGCGTAGGCCGGGTTTTGCCAATAAAGACGACCAGCGAATATGAGTCGCTGGATGATTTGCGAAACCTGGTGGTCGGGTTTTCGCAATCTTCGATGCCCAATCCCGGCGTCGCGCCCGCCGATTCCGCTCCGCCGTCTCCGGTTACGCTGGGGGAGATAGCTGATGTGAGCCTGAGCGAGGGCAGAGCCACTAGCATATCGCGCACAAATGGCAAGCCGAGCGTCGGTGTTGGGATCATCAAGGAGCCGGACGCCAACACCATAGATGTGACGACGGCGGTTCTGGACGCGCTGGATAATGTGGGAGAGCTTCCGCCGGGCGTGGAGATAGTCATCGTTTCTAACGATGGGCCGCTTATACAGGACCAGATCACCACGCTCGAGCGAGAAGCGATTCTGGGGCTGATACTGGCCGTAACGGTGGTGTTCATATTTTTCCTGACGCTGCGGCCGAGCGCGATAGCGGGCATACTCACGACCCTGCGTCCGACGGTTGTGATAGCGCTTTCGATTCCGCTCAGCATTTTCACCGGCGTTCTGCTGATGAGCTGGCAGGGGCTGGGGCTGAACTTCATGACGTTGGGCGGTCTCGCCATATCGGTGGGCCGGGTGGTGGACGACAGCATAGTGGTGCTGGAGAATGTGTACCGCAATATACAGGGTGGCAGAGAGAGGTGGCGCGCCGCTCTGGACGCGACGGTGGAGGTTGGGCCGGCGATTACGGCTTCCACGCTGACGACGATTGTGGTGTTTGTGCCGCTGGGCTTTATCCAAGGGCTGGTGGGCGCGTTCTTCTTCCCGTTCGCTCTGACTGTCAGCTTCGCGCTGATAGCGTCTCTGCTTGTGGCGCTGACCGCTGTGCCAGTACTGGGCGCGTATCTGCTGAAGCAGGGCGATCTGCCGGACGGCGTCGGAGAGAGCGACGAGTTGGTGGAGTCGGAGACGTGGCTTCAGGGAGTGTACACGCCGGTTCTGAGGTGGGCGTTGGGGCATAAGGCGATTACCCTCGTGTCCGCGCTAGCGATAACGCTGGCCAGCTTGAGCTTAACCGCGTTCATTCCGGTCAACCTGTTCGAGAGCGCCGGAGACAGGTTCGCCAGCATAGACATGAGTTTGCCGCCGGGATCTCCGGCCGAAGCGACTCTGGCCGAGCTGTCTCAGGTGGAGTCGGAGATAGCGCCGCACTCGGAGGTTTACATCTCCACGGTCGGCAGTCCGGCTGCGTCTTTTGGGGCAAGCGTTCCGGGTGGATTCAACCAATCTACCACCTTTGTGAGACTCAGGGAGGACGCGCCGGAGGACATCATAGCCACTTTCAGAGATTCGCTTGATGGCGTCGAGGGCAGGTCTATCAATATCACCGAGATCAGCAACGGGCCGCCGACAGCGGGTTTGGAAGTTAGCGTTACCGGCAATGACTACGCGGATATTTCGGATGTTACGCTGAGGCTGATGGATGAGTTGGAGACAGTGTCGGGGGTAGCGAACGTAACTAGCAACGTGAGCGAGGCGAGGGACGAGATAGTCGTCAACGTGGACCCGGCGCGCGCGACCTCAATCGGTCTGAGCGCGCAGCAAGTGGCGTTTCAGGTGAACCAGTTCTTCGTGGGGCAGAGCGTTGCCCGCGCGCGGACGGAGAACGGGGCGGTTGACGTTATTCTGAGCGTGGACTCGACCGAAGTTTCTGACGTAGAGAGCGTCGGGGCTCTGGTGGTCGCTGGGCCGTTGGGCGTATCTTCTCTGGCCGAAATAGCGGACGTGCAGGTTCTTCCGGGACCAGTAACCATTACTCGGACGGACGGTTTGCGTTCCGCGAGCGTAACCGGGAGCATAACGTCGGACGACGCCCAGTCTGTGGGCGTCGCCATTCAGGAGAAGATAGACGGGCTGGATTTGCCGCCCGGCGTCCAGGTTACGAGCGGGGGAGTGTTCGCGCAGATAGCGGAGGGCTTCCAGGCTATTTTTCTGGCGATGGCAGTGGGTATCGCGCTGGTCTATTTGGTAATGGTGGCGAGTCTGGGTTCGTTGAGGAATCCGTTCGTGATAGTGACCAGCCTGCCGCTGGCGATTATCGGCGCGCTGTTCGCGCTTCTTGTCACAGGCCGTTCGCTGGGGCTTCCGGCAATGATGGGAATTCTGATGCTCATCGGCATTGTGGTCACCAACGCCATAGTGCTTATATCTTTCGTAGAGCAGTTGAGACAGAGGCGCGGGCTGAGCGTTTACGACGCTCTGATAACGGGCGGGCGGATAAGGCTCAGACCGATTCTGATGACGGCGCTGACAACTAGCATCGCGCTCTTGCCGCTGGCGACCTTCGTGGAGGACGAAGGCGGCATAATCGGGGCGCAGCTGGCGACAGTGGTAATAGGCGGACTGGTGAGTTCTACGGTTCTTACGCTAGTCGTGGTTCCGGTGGTCTATATGCTGATGAACGAGAGCATTCCGGGACTAATCCGGCGGCTAACGCGGCGCGGCGCGAGCGTGTCCGGCTACTAGACTCTTGGGGTCGCCGAAGGGGAATTCCTGACGATGTAGTCGGCGCGACTCGCGCGGAAACAGGCATGAGACATTCCTACCAACAACTCCGACGGATACAGCGGACTCTCGGTGTCGAGTTCGCGGACATCGGTCTGCTGGAGGGCGCGTTTGTTCACAGTTCGTTTGTGGCGGAATTTCCGGGCGTGTTCAAAGAGTCGAACGAGCGCATGGAATTCTTGGGCGACTCTGTTCTGGACCTGATCGTGGCCGAGGAACTGACCCGGAGATTCCCGGACCGGCCCGAAGGCGCGTTGACGCAGATGCGCTCGGCTCTGGTGGACAAGACAGCGCTGGCCGGGTTGGGCAGACGGCTGGGACTGGGCAAGTGGCTGGTTATGGGAAAGGGAGAGGCGGAGATAGGGGGCGCGGAGCGCGACTCCAACTTGGCCGACGCTTTCGAGGCGCTGCTGGCCGCGCTGTTCCTGGACGGCGGCTACGGCGCGGCGCGGGATTTCGCGCTTCGCGCGATGTCCGACGCGCTGGAAGCCGCGGCCGATATGCGGAGTCCGCCGCGACATCCCAAGTCGTTGCTGCACGAGGCCGCCATGGAGCTCGGTTTCCCCGCGCCGGTGTACGAGGATATGGAGAAGTCAGGTCCTGACCACGCCCCAACGTTCACGGCGCGGGCGGTTGTGAACGGAAGACCGCTCGGCCGGGGCAGGGGGAACAGCAAGCGGGAGGCTGAGGCGAACGCGGCGCTGAAGGCGTTGGAAACGCTTTCCTGATACGCTATGGGCCGGCCGCGTATTTGTGGCCGAGTTCCTCTTCCCATCGCAGATAGTTTATCTTGTCGGCGAAGTTTCTGTCCGGGCCCGACGCGACCATGTCGGAGGGCGGGTACATAACGCCGAAGAGACCGGTCCGGATCTCCCGACCCGAAGCCCGCCACGCGCTCATACCGCCGTCCAGAGCCGCCACGTTGGTGTAGCCCATGTCCATCAGGGTCGCGGCGGCGAGGAGCGCCTGCTGACCTTGCGAGTCGGAGCAGGTTGCTATCACCGGGGCGCTTTTGTCGGGGGCGGCTTCTTCTATCCTGAATTCCAGCCATCCTCTGGGAACCCATGACGCGCCGGGTATGTGTCCTTGCGCGAACTCCGCGCTCAGACCAACGTGAACTAGCGCCGCGTCGGCATTCCCGATCTGTTCGGGCGAGAGGACGCGTACCCGCTCACGCGCTTCGGACAAGCCGAGCGTTTCGGAAGCAGGCTCACCTGCTTCGAGGGAATCGCCAGCCTGCGCCCACGCGCCGGTTCCGCCATGCAGCGCGTACACTTCGTCGAATCCCATCTGCCTGTACCATGACGCGGTGAGGGCCGCGCGCGTTCTGCCGTCGCAGCAGAAGACTATCGGCGCGTTATGAACCACTGCCACTTCATCCGAGCGCTGAACCGCCTGCCCGCCGGGGAACCAGCGGAAGCCGGGAATGTGGCCCTTGGCGTACTCTTCGGCTGTGCGAACGTCTATCAGGTAAACACTCTCGCTCTCCGAGCGGGCCATTATCCGCCGGAGCGTGGCGACGTCTATGTATCGAACGCCGTCCTGCTCGACAAGCCTATCGGCGAACTCTTCGGCGGCAACCCTGCCCGCTTCGCTGGGTTCTGCCAATCCAACCCTGTCGGCGCCGGTTTCGAGTTCATATCCGGCCAGTTCCCAGCCGGCGGTCCCGTTTTCCAAGCCGACGACGTTCCGCATACCCATGCGTCGCAAAAGCCGCGTCCCGATTATGCTTCGGGTGCGCCCCGCGCAATTTATGACGATGGTCGTATCCTCGTCGAGAGGCTCGACTATATCGGCTATCCGCAGACCGAGTTCGCCGTTCGGGACGCTGCGGCCGCCCGGTATGCAGAACCGCCGGAATTCTTCGGGCGTGCGGGTGTCCAGAATGACCAACTTATCGCCGCGGTCCATCCGGCTCTTAAGCTCAATGGCGTCAATTTCCGGCACGCCGCGCTGAACTTGCACCTTCTCGCCGAAGTCCTTGCTTGGGACGTTCACGCCCCACTCGGTCGGCCGTCTCTCGGTGACCCAGCGGTTCATCCCGCCTTCCAGGAACGAGACGTTCAAGTATCCTAATCTTTCGAGAGTATCGGCGGCGAGCCGGGAGCGACGCCCGTCGTCGTCACAGACGATAATGGGCGTAGCGCGGAACGGCGCCGAGTCCGCTATCAGAAATTCGAGGCGGCCGCGGGGCATCAGGCTGGAGCCGGGTATGTGCGAACTGTTGTATTCGCCGGCCTCGCGGACATCTATCAGCGCGAACGGAGCGTCGCCTTCGAGCGACTCGGCGAGCGCGGCGCAGGATATGGCGGAAGGCATCGGTTGCACCTCGTTTCGTTGATGTGATCAGGATTGTCCATACGCTTTCAGCACGACGACGGCGGCGGCCCACGCGTCTTCGAGCGCGTCGTGGTGTCTGAGTTGTATATCCAGCCGGGCGGCCAGATTTTTCAAACCATGCTTGCCGGGCATCGTCGGCCAAGCGTCGCGAGCTATAATCAAGCTGTCCCGCCAGTCCACCCTCAGCTTGTTCAGGTAGTATCTGTCTGCGGCCTTGTCGAGCGCAGTGCGGTCAAAGTGTGTATGGCTTATGAGAACTTGATCTTCGACTATCTCTCGCATGGCGCTCCAAACGCTGGGTAGTGTAGGAGCGTCCAGTATATGTTCTTCGGCAATGCCGTGTATTTTACCGGTAAGGTATCCGCTGAAAGAGTCCTCGGGATCCACGAGTGTCGCCCACTCATCGCGCACGCTCCCATCCACAACGCTGACTATGCCAATCTGGCAAATCGTAGCCTGGTTGCTGTTCGCGGTTTCCACGTCAATAACGTTGAACGTAAGGCCGTTGGGAAGCGCGGGCAGTTTTCTCGGTTTCATGCGGCGCCCCTAGCAGTTGTCGAAACGGGTGGTGGCGAAGTGTTTCACTAGGCCGGTTTCCAGGTTGTAGTTGCTGCGCCGGAGTCCGCGCAGGTCGTTTCCATAGACATGAATCTCCACGGTTGGCCTGTCGGAATAGTTGTCCATCTGGTGTATCTCATCAACCTCGGGAATGAGTAGGCTCACGTCGCCGGGTTTCACCAGTGTCTCTCGGCCCTTCTCTATCAGGGCATAGTCGTCGCGGGAGCGATCATCGTGGCGAGTGAACCGGGTCTCGGTAATTCCGTTGTCAATGACGCCAATCATGCCCCAAGTGCAGTGATCGTGCGGACCAATATGGTCGCCGGGCCCCCAGACGACGGATGTCACCAGCAGGCCGTTGTCGCCGTAGTGAAGAAGATAGGTGCCGTGGTTGGCCCTTCGCCCGTTGCGGATAGCGGGAATCCTATACTCTTCGGGCAGGGCGTCGGGGTTGTTGATGAGGCGTTCGAGATATGTCGAGCCACGGTCGAACAAACGCTCCTGACCGGGATGTTCGTCCACCAGAGCGCCCATGTCATGCACAAATTCGTCGAGTGTGTATTTCACTGTCGTGGTCATGGTTTGTCTCCTCTCATAATTGTTCCGGCCTATAAGGCTATTATAAGGATGTGCAGAGCGGGAACTGAGCCGCCGCGTCGGGCCGCTCCGCAATTCGGGCGGACGTCGTTCTTCGCGCTCGCTCGTGTGAGGCAAACGGCGCGCTCCTAAGTGTGGATGGGCGCCAAGCCCCGGTCGCAAGTGGCGCGCCACAACGCTCACACCGCCCTCGCGCATCAAGTCCCATTCCGTTCCTCCCACCGAATTATAAGCTCGGAGTAACGACTTTAGGCATTTTATATTATCAGTGCTTACTTATGAATACCCTTAACCTAACCGGTCAGGGCTATGGCATCTAAATTGAATATAAGACAGGGGGTTAGAATAGAGGTCATCCTCGAAAAGGAGTGACCTCATGGGAAACACCCACTCAGCCTCTCTGATCGAACACCTCTCAGTACTTGAAGACCCGAGAATCGACCGCGCCAAGCGCCACAGCCTGACCGATGCGCTCACAATCGCCATATGCGCCATAGTGGGCGGGGCCGACTCGTGGACCGACGTGGAGATGTTTGGCGACTCCAAGAGACAATGGTTCGACAGCTTTCTGGAATTGCCAAACGGAATCCCATCGCACGACACTTTCGGCAGAGTCTTCTCCATGCTCGACGCCGAACAGTTCCAAAGCCGCTTCATCGAATGGGTCAAGGCAGTCAGCGAGGTGTGCAATGGTCAGACAGTCGCCATAGACGGCAAGAGCGTCATACGCTCCCACGACAGATTCATAGGTAAAGATGCCATCCACATGGTCGGCGCATGGTCGGCGGCCAACAGACTGGTACTCGGACAGGTCAAGGTGGACGACAAGTCCAACGAGATAATGGCCATACCCGAGCTGCTGCGAGCGCTGGATGTGTGCGGGCGCACAGTGGCGATAGACGCTATGGGATGTCAGAAGGAGGTCGCCAAGACGATCATCGAGCGGGGAGCGGACTACGCGCTGGCGCTCAAGAGCAATCAGAGACAGCTCTATGAGGATGTCACAGAGATGTTCGATATATCGAGTCTGCCGGGCGATGCTTCCCGGCTTCTTGAGGCTGTTCGAGGCCACCGGGGAATCGAGAACTCGGTGCATTGGGTGTTGGACGTGAGCTTCAGAGAGGATGAAAGCAGGGTGAGGAGGGGCAACAGCGCCGAGATATTCGCCGCCAAGCGTCGGATGGCTCTGAACATGCTCAAGCAGGAGAAGTCGCTGAAGGTGGGAATCGCCGCCAAGCGCAAGCGGGCTGGATGGGATAGCGAATATCTCCTCAAGGTACTCAATCAATAAGATGCGATTGCCCTGAACACAGCCCGAGCGGTGCGCGAGATGCGCGAGCGCAGGATTTCACAGGTGGGTCAGACCTGGAACACGTCGGATAGTGGACACTGAAATCAGCGAGATAACCACCCGGCGCTATCGTTGCAAGAACTGTCATGAGACGCTAACGATGAAGCCTTACGGGGTGGGAAGAGCCGCACGCAGTCATCGTTTCATGGCGGTGGAGGGAGTTCTGTACGCTCTGGGACTGAGCCACAGAGGAGTGGAGTTGGCGATGGGACTGTTCGGACACCACACAGACAATGTGAGCGGTTGGAGTGAGAGCGAAGGTTGTGGGAGTGGACTAGACCTGGTTGAAGGTGAAAGGGAGTTCGGGCACTGTGGGCGTGGTTGTGGATGTTGGTGGTAGGACGCTGAGTATAGAGTTGAGCGGTTCGGGATTCGACTATCGGGCGTGGTTCGGTCGTATGTCTGAGGAGTTGGGAGTGGAGGTTGTGGTTGCCGACGATTCGAGAAATCACGCTGCCGGCGTACAGGAGGCCGGACTGTCCGGACAGCAGTGTGTAGTACACATGAAAAGAACGCTCGGACGCGCGCGCGGCAGACTGTCCAAGACAACCCGCATCCGTTTCAAGGCTCTTTTCACCCAACTCTCTGAGATGGTCAACTAGTTGCCTTCGGACGGAGGGCAGAGACTGCTCGAATGGTCGAAAGACAGACGGCTGCCCGACGAACTGCGCCGGCCGGTTACCCACTTCTGGTCAAATGGAGAGAGTTGACTCTGCGTCAACGACGCGCGGATGCGCTCAACAGCGCGAACCGGTTGGAAGGAAGGTTCGGACGGATCAAACCCAGATACAGAACTACTCGAGGACTGAAGTCCGACTCGGGCGCGCTCAACTTCATGGCGGTGGTCTGCGATGTCCTAGCTTGATGCCGCGCCAGTCTCATGAACCAATCACCTCTACCAACAGGTTGACCTACACTAACTGAAACAGTCCCGCCCAAGGAGGTATCCTCGGCATCCATGTCCTCAACTCGCTCGGCCTGGCGGGACATATCGGAGAGGCCTAGCCACCGTCTCTTCAAGTCCGCAAAGGAAGTTGACGATTACCTAGCGGAGGAGCGGGCGTCGTGGGACCGATGACTCTGGAATACACCAACCACGCAGTCCACGGGTTGCCTACCGAGGCTTCCCAATAGTCTGAGCCTATGAAGACGACGCGCTACTTCGATGAACAGGTGCGCCGTAAGCGGCCCTACATCGAACCTCGATGGTGCGAGCAGATCATCGCCGCGCCGCTACATAGGGAGATGCAAGCCGACGAACGCCTTCGATTCTGGGGAGAGGTCGTTCTGCCCGACGAAGCTCATCCTCGCTACCTGCGGGTTGTGACCATGGAAGACGGAGAGACCATTCACAACGCGTTCTTCGATCGACGCTGGAAGGAGGAAACCCCATGAAACTTCACTATCACCCGAAGACTGACAGCCTCTACGTCGAGTTCAAGCCCTTGCCCGGCTCAGAGACCATCGAGGTAACGGATGGCCTGAACGTCGATATAGATGCCGACGGACAGGTGGTTGGTTTCGACATCGGCCACGCCTCCCAGCGTCTGGACCTGTCGACCCTGGAAACCGAGTCCCTGCCCCTTCACAGCATCAAGGCGAGCTTGTCGCCTTTCCCATCCTCCCAGCGCAGGCCAACGGCGGACACGGCGGCCCAGCGCAACGACCTAGTGGCTGATCTCGCCCACAGGGTCTTCATCGCTCACGCCGCGCCCAGCGGCAAGACCGAAGCCTTCGCCCGCAGGCTGGCCGCATCGGGCAAGCCAATCCTGACGCTGGACAGTCCCGTCAACGTGAACCTCGTGGAGTTGGGCGCGGGGGCGTACAGTCTTTGTCTTTCGACAGACTAGATGGGACCTGTGACTCACTGCAACATGCACGGAAACGGATTAGAAAGCTGATTCCCTCGCAATAAGGCTATTTCGGGCCGGGCCGGCGTCGTGAGACATGGTTGGGTGCGAGTGGGTCTGAGTTACAGTTGAGGCTCACGGTCTGGCTGGTGAAGCCGGCGTTGGGGGTGTCAGCGCCGTGCATGAGCCGTCATTGGGGGCGTGCAAAAGAGCCTGTCCCTCCTCACGCAGCCATAGGGTCACTCGCAGGCGCAGCTTGTGGCAGCATCGCATCCTCTAACTCGGTGAGCCGGGCGCGGACCATCCGCTTGACGTTGCACGCCAACGCATTGAGGTACACCGCGAGTTCAACCCTCCCGCCGCCACGCACCCGTAGCCGTCCAAGCCCGTGTCCCCGTTTCATCTCCGAGTTCGTCCCCTCGATCCCTGCCCGAAGCCTGTACCGCTTGCGCCATTCCCTGCCTGACTCGGCCCTTCGTCTCCGTTCGACGTTCACTCTGATCAGGTCCGCGTTCAGCACGTACACTCCGCCCCGGGCCCGGGGCGCCTCTGGGCGACGCCGGTACGTCACCGGGCAGCGGGTGCGGAGCGCGCATGGTCCACAGTCCATGCGGGAGAAGACCAGTTCCACCCGCTCAGGCGCATCTTCCTCCCGGTGCGCAGCTACTGCCCGATGCCCTGCCGGACACGCCGCAGACCCGATTGCGGCAGCGTCGAAGTCGAAGTCGGCAGCCGTCGGCATCACTGGCTCATCACCCCCGACGGCCTCCTTCACCTTCCTGCCCCTGACCGGACTCACCATCTCCGTCCCCCGCCGCTCAGCCTCCCACACGTTCCGTCCAGAACCATAGCCCGCGTCGCTCCACAACTCCCCGCCCCCCGATCTCCCAGAGAATCGAGCAGAGGCACGGCCACATCGAGGGCGTTCCCGCTGGAAACCGTTACCTCCACGTGGGTGATCAACTGCGTGGCGTTCTCCTCCTCGCACGTCTCCGCCACCTGCACCTCGTATCCATTCCCCTTGTGACCGCTGTAGCTCACCTCCGGACCGTGGGGCGTCTGCATCGAGTCCGGCCTTATGACTACCCACGTGGCACTGCTCCCGCAGAAACCGCTCCAGCAGCCGGTACTCCTCCATCCCGGCCACCGCCGTGCCGCAGAACCGGTCCACCAACCGGTACACGTCTCTTGCGCGCACCGCCAGCCGGCGGCGTCCGTCCCCCGAGCGGGCATCCTCGTAGCCCGGCCCCTCGCCCCCCTGACGTACCGCCGCACCAGGGCAGCGCCGCCAAGCTCATGATGGGCCAGTTCTTCGGGGCCGCCAAGGAAGCCCTCGAGGAGCAGCCCCGCGGCTGAACCGCCCGAGCGCTCCGGGCCATGCCAAGAGATTATCTCAAAGGGCCGCATGAGCAGCCATGGCTCGCCGGGAGCAGGATGGGGACAGTTTCTGCTTGCGTAGGAATGACGGAGAAGGGACCGGGCTATTTCTTGAGATAGTTTCTTATCGTTCAAGGCGGAACTCTCCCTCCCAGATGGGGTTGAAACCGCCTTCCACGCGCACGTACTGGCCGGTGCGGATGGCGGAAATGGCATATTCCGGGAGCGAAACAGTAGCCAAGCATTTCCCGTCGAATGTCAAGCCGTGCTGGTTAAATCCAAAGTCCAGGTTGTCAAAGCCGTACTGCTTGCGACGCTCGGGCAAGTCGCCCTCGTCGGCAGGAATCAGATGCAGAAAGAACTTCGCCTCCGTGTCCCCCCGGGCGCACGGGACCTTGACGAAGCGCAGAGTGTTTTCTACAAGGTACACGTCGAAGTTGGAGTGGATTGCCGGTTCGCCGGACGTGATTGCCCGGTACTCCTCTCGCAGCGCCCCGGCGCGGTCATATGCCCGGTTGACCCTGAATATGAGGCCGTCGGATAGTTTCGCCACCGTCTCCAGTCCTAGCAGCTCCGTTATGCCATAATTGTAGTGGCGTGAGTAGATGTGCGAATATAACCATTTGACGACGTATGCGCCCTCTTCTACATTTTCCATCTGACGCATTGCTCGTCGTCGCTCGCGGAGCAGCTTGCGATTCCCCGGATGGCCGGTGTAGATGTATATAGCGCGGCTGTTATCGCTGAATACCAGGCTGTCAGCTGGCAACTCCCGGACGTACTGCAAGACCTCCGAATTACGCCACCTTGGGCCGTTCAAGCCTGTAATCCCGACTTCGTTGGCCCGCCTGATTTCCCGCGCATTCAGCGCCGCGCCGCCGGCGAGCCAGAGAGAAAAGAGCAGGGCGACCGCAAGGGGCAGCAAGCCAAGCGTCCAGCCCCTGTCAGCCCCCCCCCCCCCCCCGTACTAATATTCTGATTATCGGCAAGCCGCAGAAGGTTCCCAGCGACCTTCTGCCCTGCTCATAGTCCAGGCTCTTGTCCAACGCAAACACCGTCGCAAACAGGAGCGGGATATATGCAGGAGCGAGATAGCGGCTGCCCAAGGGCAGGATTTCGGTCTGCGATTGCGACGCGGTGAGGAAAACTAGGTACACCAGCGCAAAGCCGCCGAACAGGTAGAAAGGACCCCACCCGTCCTTTCCACCGTTCGGCCGGTGAGCGCGAACAAATGTATAGCCGACAGCTATTGCCAAAGTCAGCAGGACGATTCCGGTGAGAATTGCGGCCGGAGAGTTGACATTCCCCGACGGCAGGTAGAGGAATACCCACTCGGCCATGTCGCTGAAATACTTGTCCAGAATCTCCATCAGACTCCACGGCGACGGCCTTCGGGTCCCGTGAAGTTTTCCGTAAAGCAGAAAGTTTTGCAGCAGCCACAAGGCCACAGGCAAGGCCGTAATCAGCAGGTACAGGCCGATGCGCCTCGCCTTCTCCCCCGACGTGACGCCGCGCTGTAAAAGCAGCAGGGGCAGGACGGTCATCGTCACAGTAACGCCTATGTAGCGGGTCATTATCGCCAATGAGGCGAAAACTGCCGCCCATACCAGGGTAGAACGCTTGCTGGTATCCAGATACTTGGCAGTCAAGACCAAGGAAATGGTCACAAATAGGATGAAGGGCGCTCCGGCCATAACGGAGGCGGCAACTGCGGTCAATGGGAGCGCCAGCATAATGGCGAGACAAGCCCCTACGACCAGTAAGCGGCGCTGAACATACCGTCGCAGCCCTTGTCCTGCGACGAATATGGTCAGCCCAAATATAGCGGCGTTCAGCGGCCCGGCGACGGCGTATGGGTCGAACACGCCAAAGCTGGCCGCAGCCAGCAGCATCGGATACAGCGGCGGCCAGTGCAGATAGGGATCGCCATGAATCTGAACGAACCACTCCCCAGCCAGCAGGTTCCGGGCCACCGATATGTAGGTAACCCAATCCCCCCAGAGACCCACGCCGTAGTTGATTTGCCGGGCTAGGATAAGGGCTACGCCCAACAAGACGATAGCCATCAGCAGCAGGGTGAAACGGTCAGGGCGGCAGCGGCGGAGGAGCCAAGCGGCGGAGCGTGGCAATTGGCGCATCGTAAGCCTCACAGGTTTAGTTGCTGAGCCTTCCAGACCATCCCCTGCGGCTTCCTGTCTATGACAAGCCCATTAGCGGCATAAACAAGAAAGAACACTTCAGGGACATGCTCTTAGCTGGACTTTGTACAAAAGCTAGACAGGAGCAAGGTAAGCGACAAGACCCCACTACTACGAAAGGTCATGCTCGCCCTGCCCGAGGCCATCGTACCCAAATCCCCCACCTAAGTGAAGGAGGACCTCGTTGGCGTAACTGTTCAGAGTTGATGAGACGAATGAAGGGGCTGAAGCGCCTAGCGCATCTTGTGGTAGTGTGAGATAAGTGGGTCATGGGAATCAAGGTGGACCTGAACAAGGCGAGCCGGGAGACTCTGCTGTCGGTCATCGCAGAGCAGCAGGCGACCATCATCAGGTTGCAGCGACGGATCGAGGAGTTGGAGAGGCGGGTCTCCCCCGGTTCCTGGTGCAGCACGGCTACGGGCCGGAGGGCAAGAACCCCAGGCGTGAGGTGGACAGGTGGCGGAGGCTGGCAAGGCGCATCCTGGCGTGCCGGAGGACAAGGCCCAGCGCAACTTCACTGACCCGGAGTCCCGCATCATGTCCGGGCCGGGTGGTAGGACTTCCAGCAAGCGTACAACTGCCAGGCGGTGGTGGACCATGCGCATCAGGTGATAGTGGCGACTCGCGCCACCAACGTGGCATCGGACAAGCAGCAGGCGGTGGTGATGATCGAGGAGGCCATTGCCAACACCGGCACGGCGCCCAGGGAAGTATCCGCCGATGCTGGTTACTACTCGGCCAAGGCCGTTACCGATTTGCAGGCCTTGGGCATAGACCCATTCATTGCGTCGGAGCAGACTCGCCACGGCCACAAACCGCCGCCCGCGCCGCGAGGACGCATTCCCAAGGCTCTCTCGCCCAGAGACCGGATGCGCCGCAAGTTGCAGACCAAGCGGAGTCGGCAGCGTTACACGTTACGCATAGAGACGGTGGAGCCGGTCTTCGGACAGATCAAGCAGGGCCGCGGGTTCCGGCAGTTCCTGCTGCGGGGTATGGAAAAGGTGCAGGGCGAGTGGTCCCTGGTCTGCACCGGCCACAACCTGCTGAGGCTGTTCCGCTTCGGCGGGCAGACTCACAGCAAAGGGCGCCAACCCTGCGTCCCCACCACTGAGTTTTCGACGGGGCAGTATTTTCGATCAGAGGAACAGTCTAATCACTCCTCTATCCCCTATCCCCGCTGGTATCAGGCCCTGTCAGCAATCCTCAGACGGGCTCCTAGGTGTTAGTGACATCGGCCCTCCGTGAAAGTGGCATATTGTCCACTCACCAGTGCAGGGGAAATCCAACTTCTCAATGAGGCCAGGAGACGCTTCACCCGGAGGGCTTTGCGACGTCGACAGGGCATCGGCGGGGGTAGCGTCTATGACACGTCAATCAGGTTCCGGCTTGGTTGCGGCGTGGCAGCCCCACGGGGCAGGCGATTGGGAGGCGTGTGGGGACGAGCCCAAATCCACCACCTAAATCGAACTCACGATCTGATTACGTAGCTAATTCAGCCTCGATCACGGGTACTTTCCTTTCACCCAATGGGTGAAAGGAAAATTTGTAGAAAATGACCAATTTAGCTACGAAACTCAACCGCATCATCAATTAGACGGTGGATCTGGGACGAGGGCGCCTCCTGGCGCCATCAACGCAATCAAGATATAATGACGTGACACTCGGAAGGGAGGCTCATCGTGGCCAGCATTACCGTGCGCAATCTCGATGACGGACTGAAGCGGCAGCTCCGCATCCGGGCAGCCGAGAATGGCCGCTCGATGGAGGAGGAGGCGCGGGACATCCTGCGAGGGGCGCTCAACCAGCAGCCTTCAGCGCCACAGGACTTGGCCAACGCCATTCGTGCCCGGTTCGCACCCTTCGGCGGCATCGAGCTGGACCTACCTACCCGTTCGCCCATGCGCGAACCGCCCCGATTCGACTGAGGCTGCAAGCGATGATAGTTCTGGACACCAACGTCGTCTCCGAGTTAATGCGACCCAATCCCAGTTCCAGAGTCGTGGAATGGGTTGCCCAACAAGCGGTGACAAACCTATACCTCTCCACTGTCAGCGAGGCAGAGTTGCGCTACGGGGTTGAGATACTGCCAGCGGGCCAACGGCGGGACAGGCTGCTTGCCGAGGTTGAGGGGATGCTCCGAGAGACTTTGCTGGTCGGCTGCTCCCCTTTGACAGCGACGCTGCCCAAGCCTACGCACGGGTTGCCGCTGGACGCCGCGCCGCAGGTCGTCCCATCAACCACGCCGATTGCCAGATAGCGGCCATAGCCCGTTCCCGGCAGGCCGGGGTAGCGACCAGAGACGTGGAGGGCTTTGAGGGCTGTGGCATCGACATTATGAACCCCTAGGGAGGCTGGATGAGTACAGCCAAGCTGA
This sequence comes from Dehalococcoidia bacterium, assembly GCA_965214185.1. Lineage (GTDB taxonomy): Bacteria > Chloroflexota > Dehalococcoidia > Lucifugimonadales > UBA1123 > VXRN01. Next base: position 238,157 of record CBDCBF010000007.1, read on the forward strand.
TGGCAGCCGTCGAGGACTACCTAGCCGACCTGCGTCGGGTCCGGGCGTCCGGCGGCGCGACCGGGGAGCGGTCCAGCTACGGGCCTCTGGCCAACCTGCTGAACGCCGGCGGCGGGACGCTCCGACCCAAGGCATTCTGCGTCGGCGAGTTGGCCCAGCAGGGCGCAGGGCACCTCGACTTCGGACTCTACGCTGCCAAACAAGTGCAGAGAGGCAAGCCGCGCGAGGGGCAGATTCCCGAATGTGGCGTGGTTGAAGTCAAGTCCCCGGGTGACGATGCTTGGCTGACCACCGAGAGCGACCAGGTGAGCCGATATTGGGGTCGTTATCGTCTGGTGATGGTGACCAACACCCGCGACTTCGTGCTGCTCCGAGAGGATGCGGCTGGTGGTCCGACAAAGCTTGAGAGTTTCCGTCTCGCGGGCAGCGCCGAGGAGTTCGACCACCTGTTGCAAACGCCGAGAGCCTTCGCCCGGAAGATGGGGCCGGGCTTGGGAGAGTACCTGTCTCGCGCACTGTCCCATAGCGCTACGCTCGCCGAGCCGAGGGATCTCGCCTGGCTGCTGGCCTCATATGCCCGCGACGGCTTGGCGCGGGTCGAGGTCGCGGGCGACGCGCCATCCCTAGCCGCTGTTCGTTCAGCTTTGGAGGAGACCCTCGGCGTCCGCTTCGAGGGTGTGCGCGGGTCGGCGTTCTTCCGCTCGACCCTGGTGCAGACCCTCTTCTACGGCGTCTTCTCCGCGTGGGCGCTCTGGGCACGGCAGACGCCTCCTCCCACAGGGTCATTCGACTGGCGCACCGCCGTGTGGCATCTTCGCGCGCCGGTGCTGCGGGCGCTCTTTCAGCAGTTGTCCGACCCTGGTCGCCTCCAGCCTCTCGGACTCGTTGAGGTATTGGACTGGACGGCGGCGGCCCTGGACCGCGTGAAGCGTGGGTCTTTCTTCGACCGCTTCAAAGAGGGCGAGGCCGTCCCGTACTTCTACGAGCCGTTTTTGGAGGCCTTCGACCCCGTCCTGCGCAAGCAGCTCGGAGTCTGGTACACGCCCATAGAGGTGGTGCGCTACATGGTCGCCCGCGTTGACCGTGCCCTGAAGGACGACCTCGGTATTGCCGACGGGCTGGCGGCTGAGAACGTCTATGTCCTCGACCCCTGCTGCGGCACGGGGGCCTACCTCGCGGAGGCGCTCCGCCGCATCGCCGCCAATTTGGAGAGACGCGGTCTGGGCGCCCTCACCGGGGCACGGGTCAAGCAGGCGGCCACCGAGCGCGTGTTCGGGTTCGAGATAATGCCCGCGCCCTTCGTGGTGGCCCATCTGCAGGTCGGGCTGACGATGCAATCCCTTGAAGCGCCACTGTCCGAGGACGGGACAGAGCGCGCCGGGGTCTTTCTCACCAACGCCCTAACAGGCTGGGAGCCGAGGGTGCGGAAGCCGCTGCCATTCCCTGAGATGGAGGAGGAGCGTGACCGCGCCGAGAGCGTCAAGCAGGATGCGCCAATCCTGGTGATCCTCGGCAATCCGCCGTACAACGGCTTCGCGGGAATGGCGGTGGACGAGGAGAGAGAGCTTTCGACCGCCTACCGGACGGTTAAGAAGGTGCGGAAGCCCGTGGGTCAGGGACTCAACGACCTCTACGTGCGGTTCTTCCGCATGGCGGAGAGGCGCATTGCGGAGAAGACAGGCCAGGGCGTCGTCTGCTTCATCTCCAATTACTCCTGGCTGGACGGGCTGTCGTTCATCTGGCATGAGGGAGCGCTGCCCGGAGGCGTTCGACGCGATACGCATCGACTGTCTCAATGGCGACAAGTATAAGACCGGCAAGACGACGCCGGAAGGTGCGCCGGACCCCAGCATCTTCTCGACGCCGGAGGACCCGGTAGGCATCCAGGTGGGCACGGCGATTACCACGCTGGTGCGCAAGGCTGACCATGCGTCGACGAAGACGATCGGCTTCCGCCACCTCTGGGGCCAGACAAAGCGCGACGAGTTGACTGCCACTGCGTCGGCCGACCCGGGCGCGCTTTATGACAACTTCAAGCCGAATATGTCACTTGGCCTACCTTTCACACGAATGGAAGTCAATAACGGCTGGGCCGACTGGCCATCGCTGCCCGATCTGTTCCCGACCTCGTTTCCGGGAGTCAAAAGCGGCCGTGACCCGTTCGTTGTCGATATCGACCTAGACCGGCTCAATGCGCGTATCGACGACTACTTCAACGCAGATCTGAGCCATGAGGAGATTGAGCGTCGCTACCCGACCGCAATGCGCAACCCCCGAGAGTACGACGCCCGCGCAGTCCGGGATGCCCTACTCAGGCGTGGCGGCCCACTGGAGGGCGGCTTCATTCCCCACGCCTACCGGCCGTTCGACAAGCGCTGGCTCTATTGGGAGTCCAGAGAGAAGCTGGTTGACCGCCCGCGGCCTGAATACAACCCACATGTGTTCAAAGGGAATCTATGGCTGTCCACAGTTCCCCGCTTACGAAGGGACTCAACCGAACCGCAGACAACAGTAGCCCAACACATGGCGTCACTTCATCTGAACGAGTGGGGAGCGAGCATGTTCCCCGCATGGCTCAGCGACAGTAGTCTAGGGCTTTATAGCAGCCAAGATGGACGCAGGCCCAACCTATCAGAGGCCGCGCAACGCTATCTTGACCGGCTTGGGCGCGGGCGTGGAGGACCTCTTCCACCATGTCCTCGCCGTGTTGCACGACCCCGCCTACCGTGAGGCCAACGCCGGGGCGTTGCGGGTGGGGTGGCCGCGCATCCCGATTCCGGGCTGGCCCAATGGCGACGCCGATGGAACAGCGGACAAGTTGGCTGAATCGGCGGCACGGGGACGGGAGCTGGCTATGCTGCTGGACTCGGACACGCTCGTTCCCGGCGTCACGACGGGTGCGCTTCGCCCTGAGATCGCTGCCGTCGCCGTGCCGTCCACCACTAATGGCGGCAACATGACCGGCGACGACTTCGCGCTGACGGCGGGTTGGGGGCACTTCGGCCAGGGCGAGACCGTCATGCCGGGCCAGGGCCGGGTCGTCGAACGCCCTTATACCGCGGACGAGCAAGTCGCCCTGGGCGAAGCTGCGCAGAAACTCGGCGACACCACGTTCGATGTGTACCTCAACGACCGCGCCTACTGGCGTAACGTGCCCGCCGCCGTATGGAGCTACAAGCTCGGCGGCTACCAGGCGCTCAAGAAGTGGCTCTCCTACCGGGAGCGTAAGGTCCTGGGCAGAGCCATGCTGCCGGACGAGGTTCAGCATTTCACAGGCACGGCCCGGCGGATAATGGCGATACTGACTCTTACCGCTATGGGTACATGAGGGAATCAAACGATGTCGAATGCAGAGGACGTCTTTCCTGACCAAAGCCACATAGACCGGGTTCGTGATGCCCTGTGGGTTCCTCGCGGAGGCGGTGCGTCGGTGATGGTGGGGAGCGGGTTCAGTAAAAATGCCGTGAAATCAAGGCCCGATGCAGGCGAACCTCCCATATTGAGGGAGTTGGCCCGCGAGATTGCCAATAGATTGTACCCACAAAGCGATGGGGCAGTGCAGGAGGGTGAGGATACTGCAACAAGCCAACTTCTGAGTCGGGCTCAAGAATATGAAACAGCATTTGGGCGGAGTGACCTTCATCGGTTCCTCCACCAACTGATTCGAGACGAAGATTTCAAGCCTGGGAATGAACATTCCCGATTGCTGCGACTTCCCTGGCGTGATGTCTTTACCACGAACTGGGACACGCTATTGGAGCGAGCGCGTTCTCACGTAGCAGAACGTGCCTACAGTGTCATCCGAGACATGGACGAGATTCCGCTTGCGAACCAGCCGCGTATCGTCAAGCTGCACGGCTCTCTGCCTGCGCAGTTTCCACTCATCTTCACCGAAGAGGACTACCGTACTTACCCTGTCAAGTTCGCTCCATTCGTCAATACTGTCCAGCAGGCAATGATGGAGACCGTGTTTTGTCTGATCGGATTTTCTGGGAGCGACCCTAATTTCCTGCATTGGTCGGGCTGGGTCCGCGACAATTTGGGTGCTGCTGCACCGAAAATATACTTGGCCGGATGGTTCAACTTATCGCCTCACAGACGCAGAATGTTGGAAAGTCGGGGCGTCGTGCCCATTGATCTCGCTCAACATCCCAAAGCTCATGATTGGCCCGAACACTTGCGGCATCGCTATGCGGCCGAGTGGGTGCTACACACACTGGAGCGGGGGCGTCCCTATGACGTCACAGCTTGGCCCTCACCACAGCGGCAGCCGAATCCGGAGATTCCTGAACACCTTAAGCCTGTAACAACTGTGACTTCCAAGCAGCCCAGAGAAGAGAAGGATGTGGAGCCACAGATTGGCCCTAGCGATTTACGCGAGGCTGTCAGGAGAACTCTTGAGATATGGAAGCATAACAGGAGCCTCTATCCCGGATGGCTGTTGTTTCCATCTGGGGAAGAACGCGAGAACCTCAGTAGGCGCACAGGCAGTTGGGAAGGCCACATTCTGAGCTCGCTCCCTGAATTTACGCCGGTGGAACGACTAAACGCAGTTCGTGAACTGGTATGGCGGCATGAAATACTGCTTGAGCCAATCTCCACTGAACTTGAAGCAGCGGTAGAGGAGGCGCTGAAGTCGATTGACTGCCATAGCCGCAGGATCAATGAGATTTCCGAAGCCACTGCCGATTGGGTCTCAGTTCGAGAGGCTTGGCGGACCGCAGCGCTCACACTCCTGACGCCTGCAAGGTTTCGCTTCGACCGCGATCTCTTCGATCAGAGGATCGAAACCCTGAAGCCCTTCATGAACGATGACCCTGATGTCGCCCATCGTGTTCTGCACGAGCAGTGTCTGTGGGAAATCTACTCGATCGACTTTGAGGCCCTAGAGCGCCTACTTAAAGGTTGGGCGGTCAAAGACTGCGACCCAATATGGATGATTCGCAAGGCTGCCTTGCTCACGGAGGTGCGCCATTATGAGGAATCTGCCTCGTTGATTCAAAGTGCGCTCACCTCGCTTCGGAGCGACCTAGTAGCCGGCAAGAGCATTGCCAGCGCCTCGCGGGAGGGCTGGGCGTTGGCTTCTACTATGACATTCAATAATCGGCAGGAGATTTCTCGGGAATGGGCCAAACTTTCTTCTCAGCATTGTGATGCTGGAGCCGAGCTCGACCTCCTTAGAGCAGTGCTGCGAGGTAGCAAAGAACGAGATGACACACCATCTTTCGATTTGGGAACTAGACAGGTCACTCAACGTCTATTCTCCAACTCTGGCCGTGCACACAGAATAGCGGCTTATAGGGCCATCCGTCTGCCCGAAGTAGCCGGACTTCCTCCAGTGAATAACCCTAGTGATGACTTCGTACCTGTTTCGATGGTATCGGACACTCTCAGATTGGCGGCAGACGAACTGATTGCTGTTGAACCAGAACTGGCAATAAGGCTGACTCTACGCATCTGTAACTATGACAAGGATAAGACACTCCAACGGGTGCTTTCCCGCCCCCTCGTTGCTACTCTGTCAGGTGATACTGTAGTTACTCTCGCACAGATATGCACCGGCATAATTAAATATGCGTTGCCCCGCTTGTTTGCGCCGGGCGTACCCACTGGTGGCATAGCATGGGTTGAGCGGATGCGGGTCGCTTTGGAAGTCTTGTCTAGGCTTGTACTACGGCTTCCACCAGACATGGTCAATGCAGCTTTAGATATTGGCATGGAATGCTATCAAGCAGATAAAGTTGCGCAACATCCTTGGCTGGGGCCGCCTGTCGGGAACTTATTGAGACGTTCGTTGGAAGCCCTGCCGAAGGACGCTCGGACCAGTCGCGCGTTAGATCTCTTGGTTGCGCCAATTGTAGGACTCGATGGCTTTGCTGGAGATGCAGAACGCCCCGACCCGGGAGAGTTCCTGCGAGTTGAGGACTTGCCAGCCATACGTACATCCGAGAACGATGACCGATGGCGAGAAGTCGTCAACTACATCGCGCGGGGATTGAGCCATGGCGGCGAAGCACGCAAGCGAGCGTCGCTCCGAATCCTACCCCTAGCATTTAAGGGAGTGCTAACAGAAACTGAGTCGTTGGAGATTGCCCAAGCTCTTTGGAGCGACAAGCACACCCCATCTAACGATCTGCCGAGCAATACCCCACTCTATGATTGGACGTTTCTCTTGCTGCCCGAGCCGAACCCGGGTCTGGCAGAACAACGATTTCGTCTCAAGTGGCTATCTGGCAACATGGACAAGTTTCGCGAAAGCACGCAAAGCCGCGGAAACACTATTTCGGTGCCGATTGGTGTTAAGCCCGTAAACTCAGATAAGCTTGAAGATGTCCTTTGGAATGTAGGGGCCGCAGTCTCAGGATTGCGAGAGCACGGACGTTCGCTCCAATTTACCGATGCTGAGTGCAAATACGTTGTCGATATGGTTGAACACTGGGTTGATACGGACATCACATCGCACCCGCTACCATTTATCCACACTGAAGCACGGCAACCCACGAGGTGGGCGATTCAAGGGTTGGTATCGATTCTACCTGAAGTCACGATTTCCAAATCTGCTGGTGAACGCCTCTACGAGAAACTCAGGAAGCTGACTGATTCGGGTACACCGAGCTTCGAACTCGTGCATGGACTGGTCAAGACAATTCCAGGCCACTTTGACGAACTCGTGAACTGGCTGAGGATGGGGCTGGTTTCTGACGACAACGCCTTGGCTGCAAGCGCCATATCAGGTTTGCGCTCCTGGTTGGAGGCATCGGTTGATGCGGGAGCATCGCTTCGGCCTCCTCCGGACGATATGCTGCGTGAAGTCGGTCTGATGATCGCCTCCCGCAGAAGCGTCGCACTCCCCCATGCGCTTCAGCTTGCCAGGTGGGTGTTCAATGGAGGAACTCCGTCGCAGCGAGAGATAATAAGCCCCTTGGTATTGCAGGGTCTAAGCTATCTCGCCGAAGAGTTGAAGTACGACCGCGAACACGATCAAAAAGGAAGCATTGATGTGCCACTGTTTAGGCTTCTCTGTGCTCAGATTGCACAGTCAATGGCGCAAAGTGGTCTCAGCGACGAACAGGCTGTTGAGCTCTGGATAAAGATTGCTAGGGAAGACCCTCTGCCCGAAGTTAGACATGCGGTAACACCATCGGATTGCGTTTGAACGTGATCGCGGGAACAGTCACACTCACCGCCTTGGACCGGGCGGATGCACTGTTGGAAAGGCGGAGCACCCTGATTCGATGATGCCTAGTTGGAAAAGGCAGTGAAGGCCGTCATCATCTGTTGCGCCAACCAAAGAGGCTTCAGGATTTCAGCTTCACATGAACGACCGTAGGTCCACCCTTAGCCCCTGACTCTCGTGTCTCGAACAGTTCAGGACGGGATTTGATAAGCAGTGACAGCTGTTTTTGCCCATAGCTGCGAGGGTCAAATGCGGGGTCCAGCTGCCGTAAGTAGCTGCCAACGGCTCCGAGGAATGCCCACCCATCGTCCTGTACAGCCATCTCGATAGCGCGCGCAGCCATCTGAGTCCAATCCGAGGAGGCAATCTCTGCGATCTGAGTCTCATGCTCCGCCTGTGGGGACAGGTTCTCCGTGTAGACGAAGACCTCGCAGGCGTTCACGAACGACTTCGGCGTGTCAGTTCGGCCGATGCCCATCACGAACAGGCCCTGCTCACGAATCCTAGCAGCCAACCGGGTGTAGTCGCTGTCACTGAAAACGATACAGAAGCCGCCGACGGTTCCGGCGTGTAGCAAATCCATCGCATCGATTATCAGAGCGCTGTCCGTGGCGTTCTTGCCAACGGTGTAGCGAAACTGCTGTATGAGTTGGACTGCGTAGGAGTGGAGGGCGTCCTTCCACCCAGACATCTGTGGCGTCGTCCAGTCGCCGTAGACCCGTCGCGTCGTCACGATTCCGTACTTTGCTGTCTCGGCCAGCACGTGCTCTGTCAGTGTCGGCTGGACGTTGTCGCCGTCAATCAACATAGCTATGGGGCGTGACTCTGAAGGCATGGCTCTCTATATGCCAGAACGTTCCATAGGAGGGTGCCTGTGGCTCAGTTCCTCCACTCACTCCCCGGTAGTCGTGGACGGCCTGCGAGGCCGGTTCTACTACACCGCCAGCCTGAACCACAGCGTGAAGGTTCTTGATTTCGTGTAGTTTGGTGGGCCTAAGACTGTACGCAGTGCCACGTTTGAATTGGTTGTGGCTCTGTAAGTCCACTGAGTTCTCGGTGCAGTTGGTAACCCTCGACCATTATAGGGGGCAGGAGGAGGCTAGGCAACGCCTCTATGCCTCCCAAACAGGGACCTTCAGCTTGTTGGAATGGTGCAATAACCCCTGCGATGTCCTCCTGAAGAGCCTGCGATGAGGAAACTAAGGTTCTTCGTCAACTCCGGTCTCTTGGACGACTGACCCGGACTGTCTGATGGGCGACTGAAGTAAGCCTGTTAATGTTCCGTATCGTTGTATTACTGCGATTCATAAGAGACCACGAGATTCCTAGTCTCAGGAAACGGGTCATCCCTGCCTATGTCCAACCATTTAGCTATGGTATCGTCGTACTCAAATCCGTGTCGTGCCATATACGTTGCAAGCTGGACACAAAGTAATCTCAGCGTATGTACATCGTCATCTTCCCCAGCGCCGTATCGCAAATTCTCGGCAAGGTAACTAAGGTCCATTAACGCAAGCGGGCCAATCGTGTCTTGATTCGTCCTAGTTCCTTTGTCGAACACCGACGTGGCGCACAACAAGGCCCCTGAGAGTGCGACCCTGCGACCAGAAGCGATAATGATGGCCCCTACTTCTCGAACTAAATCATCGGGGACCGGTCGTAACGCCGCGGTGGAGGATGCTAAAAGCCAGGAGCGCAGCGCTGAGATCGTTCTACTGACTCGTACTCCAGCCTCAGACACCAGTCCGGTTTTTTGGCCACATCGATATAGTGTCGAAACGGTCTGGCATTGTCTTGACCAAGCCCGGGATAAGTGCGAACCTGATGGCTATTCGTATGGCGTCTAGGTGTCTGAAGAAAGGGTTTCTTAAATGATTCTGTGTCCCAAAAGAAATCAACCTTCTGAAACAGATTCCCGGCAATATGCTCAGGGATTATGATCCCGGCAACTTCTGACAGGGTGGCAACGCGGGTGCGGGACAGTGCCCGTTGGAGCCCCTTGTCCTTGTCATAGCTACAGACACGGAGCGCCAACCTCATTGCCAGTTCCGGTTTAATCGCAGCCAGTTCGTCCGCAGCTAAAATTAGAATACCTGATACCATTGACATGGGTATGAAGGCATCCCCGCCGGGGTTGTTGACCGGAGGCAATCCGGTTACTTCTGGTAGACGGACCGACCTATAAGCGGCAACCATGCGTGTACGGCTTGCATTGGAAAATTGACCGCGGTACTCTGTCTGATTTCCAAATCGAAGGATAGGCGCTTCCTCTCGTTCCTCAGTACTCCTCATCGCCCGCCTGATGTGGTCTGTCTCAGCCCCCAGCATCGCACTTCTGGGGGAGCGAGTTTGTCCCATTCCCTAGAGCGTGTCGTCAAAATAATTTACTCCAAACATCAGAGCGCGGACTTGATAGGTGGCCAGGAAAGATGCTGCACTTTGGGCATAGCGGGCGGCTATCCCACGCCATTCTCTAAAATCTAGGACAATCCTGCCAGGTGGGTTGCCCGGCCAACCTACCACCATATCCCGAATTTGACGACACACCCTGGAAGACGGGCCGGTCAAGGAGCCGAAGGCGTGGCTTCAGGCGATGCCCGGCATCGGACGGAATGGCGCCAAGTCGCGCTGCGGCCCGCGAGCATCAGCCGCCGACGGTGACCTGGTCGTGAAACCATCTGCTGCTGCCATATGAGTTGGTGGCCCGCACCCGGATACGGTACTTGCCGGGGGCCAGGCCCGTGACGGTGACACTGGTGGCCTCGCCGCCATCCAGGGCCGTCACCCACCCGTCGGCCGAGCCCGCAAGGTCGTAGTCGACGTCGTAACCGGAGGCCGCGCCGCCTGCGTCGGGGGCTTCCCAGGATATAGTCAGCCCGCCGGCGCCGACGGAGACGGACAGATGCCGAACCGTGCCGGGTTTCTCGGTGGCCGTCAGCGCAGCGGGACTCGGCGCATCATCATCCGATGCCTCCCCGCTGACCGGCCCCCGGGGACCCGAACCGCCATCCGATGCCTCCCCGCCGACCTGACCCTTGGAATTCGAGCCGTCGTCGTCCAGCACCGTCCACCCCGGCCGAACCCGCGCTCGGGGCCACCGTGTAGCCGTCCCCCAAACGCACCGTCACCGTCACGCGGCCGGCGGGCTCCTCCGTCGAGTCGTCCACGGTCGCAACCCGCAGCCGCGTCTCCGTCTCGTTCGCTCCGAATACCACAGCCGGCGGCGGGGCCACGGCCAGCACGCTCCCGGTCTCGCCCACCGCCACTGTCACCGTCAGCGGCGCCGACGCATCGCCCGTGCGCGAGAAAACAAACACTGCATCCTCACCCTCCGTGACCGCACCCGACTCCGCTGCCACCGCCACGACCGGCAGATCGTTATCCTCGATCGTCCCGGTGGCCGTGGCATCCGCGATCCGCGCCGTCCCCACGCGGTAGAACCCAGTACTGAGCTGATCGTCCTCATGCCGGTCAGGGAGCGTCAACACGAGCGTCACTGTCTCGTCCGGCTCGGCGATGTCATCGTCCACGACGTCAATGGTGACGTTCTTCGACGTATCGCCTGGTGCGAAGGTCACTGTGCCTGAGGTCGTGCCGGTGTAGTCCGCGGCCTGCGCCGTGCCCGGCGTGATGGCGTAGTCGACGGCGACCGACAACTCACTGGCCAGACTCAGGGTCAGCGCGAACACCAGATCGGCACTCTCGGATGCCGCGGCATCGGCCACGCTGAGCGCCGGTCTAGGAATGCCCGCCACCCGCAGCGTCGCCTCGGACGGATCCCCCACGACATACCCAGAGGCATGGTGGTCGAGGGGAAGGAGGGTCAATTCCGCCGTTCTGTCGGCCTCGGTGACGATGCCCTCCACGAATTCCGGATCGCGCATCTCCAGGGCGGAACTCCCCACCGCGAAGGTCCGATATCCCTCTCGCAGGCTGACACCCTGACCCCGATACACGGTCTGGTACCCGATGGGCAGGGCGACCGACAGATTCCCCCTCCGCCTCAGGGTGAACACGACCTCTCCGTTCTCCGTCTCCGTTGCCGATTCGACCGTCACGACCTGCTGGTCGTTGTCGGTGATCGTGCGCGGTGGCGGTGCCGTCCCCGAGGTTCGCCGGCCCTGTGAGGTTGGCGAGGTTGAGCGTCACCGTCTCGTCCAGCTCGGCGGCCTCGTCGTCCACCAGATCGAGGGTGACGTCCTTGGATGTCTCGCCGGGGCGAAGGTCAGGGTGCCCGAGGTGGCGCCGGTGTAGTCCGCGGCCTGCGCCGTGTCCGGTGTGATGTTGTATTTGACGGTCACTGTTCCTGAACTGACTGGGTTCAGGTTGATTGTGAACACCAGATTGGGCGTCCTCAGATGCCGAAGCGTCGGCCACGGTCAGCTCCGGCGTGCCGTCGTTGTCCTGGACGGTCAGCGTCGCAGCGCTGTCGCTGCCCAGGTCGTAGGCGGCGCCAGCGGTGAGCGTGTGGGGTTAGAGTGGCGCCGGGTTCGTCGGTGTTGTCGTCCTCGGTCGCCAGGCCCACTGTGACTGTGGTTTCGTTGGCTGGGATGGTGGCCGAGGTTGGCGGGTCATTCCTCAGCGCCGTGTCGCCGCCAGTTACGGAGAAGGTCACGGGCAGCGCCTCGGTCGTCACTCCGTCCCCTCGTCAGGGTGAACTCTGCGCTTTCGCCCTCGGTGACGTTGCCGCCGGAGGTTACCGTTACCACCGGGAGGCTCGTCCTTGATGTTGTCGTCGTTGTCCTGGACGGTCAGCGTCGCAGCGCTGTCGCTGCCCAGGTCGTAGGCGGCGCCATCGGTGAGCGTGAGGGTCAGGGTCGCGTCGGATTCGTCGGTGTTGTCGTCCTCGGTCGCCAGGCTCACCGTGACCGTGGTTGCATCCGCCGTGGATGGTCGCCGAGGTCGGCGCGTCGCCGCTCAGCACCGACCCGCCGCCGGTCACTGCGAAGGTCACGGACAGCGCCGCGCCGGTGTCCTCGCTGGCCCGCGTCAGGGGTGAACTCCCGCGTCCGCGCCCTCGGTCACGTCGCCGCCCTGAGGACACCCGTCACCACCGGCAGATCGTTGTCGGTGATGGTGCCCGTGGCCCGCGCCGTCGGCGATACTCGCCGTTCCGGTGACGCCGGATAGGGTGAGGGTCACCGTCTCGTCCGGCTCGTCCGCCCCGTCGTCCACCAGATCCAGGGGGACGTCTTTCGAGGCATCGCCCGGCGCGAAGGTCACGCTGCCCGAGGTCGAGCCTGTGTAGTCCGCCGCCTGCGCAGTGTCCGGCGCGATCTCATAGTCTACTGTTATCTCCTGGGAGCTGGCCGGGGTCAGGTTGATTGTGAACACCAGGTCGGCGTCCTCGGACGCCTCGGCGTCGGCCGCGCTGAGCGCCGGCGTGCCGTCGTTGTCCGCCACCATCAGCGTCGCGGCGCTGTCGCTGCCCAGGTCGTAGGCGGCGCCGTCGGTCAGGGTCAGGGTCGGTCACCGTGAAGGTCACCGCCAGCGCCGCCGTCGCATCGCCCGTCCGCGTCAGGCGGAACACCGCGTCCTCGCCCTCCATGACCGGGTCATCAACCGCCGCAACCGTCACTTTAGGAGGGGTCACCTCCGCCTCGGTGACGGTGGAGGACAACGATGCGTCGGACGAGGCGGAGGTGGCCGAGTCTCGGCTCAGGTTGTAGCCGTCGCCGTCGGTGAGCGTCAGGGAGAGCGTGGCGTTATCCTCTTCGGTGTTGTCGTCCTCGGTGGCTAGGATGACGGGGGCCGTGGTCTGGCCGTTCTCGAAGGTAACGGACGTCGGCGCGGCGCCGCTCAGCACCGACCCGGAGTCGGTCACCTCGAAGGTTACGGTCAACTCGCCCGATGGCTCTCCCGCCCGCGTCAGAGCGAAGGTCGCATCATCGCCTTCCGTAATCGTGGACTTCACCGACTTGACCGACACGACGGTATCAGCAACCTCCGGCGTATCGTTGTCTTGGACGGTCAGCGTGGCCGTGCTGTCGGCGCCCAGGTCGTAGTCGTCGCCGTCGGCGAGGGTCAGGGTTAGGGTGGCGTCGGATTCCTCGCTCTCGTCGTCCTCGGTCGCCAGGCTCACCGTGACCGTGGTCTCGTTGGCCGGGATGGACGCCGCGGTTGGCGGGTCATCACTCAGCGCCGCATCGCCGCCGGTCACTGAGAAGGTCACCAAGAGTGCCTCGTCAATGTCCTCGCTGGCCCGCGTCAGGGTGAACTCCGCGCTCTCGCCCTCGGTGATATCGCCGCCGGAGGACACCGTCACGGACGGCGGGTCGTCGTCGGTGATGGTGCCGGTGGCCGTCGCTTCCCCGAGGCTGGCCGGCCCGGTGAGGTTGGAGAGGGAGAGGGTCACCGTCTCGTCCGGCTCGTCCGCCATGTCGTCCACGACATTGAGGGTGACGTCCTTGGATGTCTCGCCCCGAGGCGAAGGTTACGGCGCCCAAGGTGGTTCCGGTGTAGTCCTCGGCCTGCGCCGTGTCCGGCGTGATGGCGTAGCTGGCGGTAACCTCCTGAAAGCTGGCCGGGATCAAGGTTAGCTTGAATATCAGGTCGGCGTCCTCGGCGGCCGAGGCGTCGGCCACGCTGAGCGTAGGCGTGTCGTTGTCCGCCACCGTCAGCGTCGCAGCGCTGTCGCTGCCCAGGTCGTAGGCGCCGCCGTCGGTCAGGGTCAGGGTCAGGGTGGCGTCGGGTTCGTCGGTGTTGTCGTTCTCCGTCGCCAAGCTCACCATGACCGTGGTCGCGTTGGCCGGGATGGTCGCCGAGGTCGGCGCGTCATTGCTCAGCGCCGCATCGCCGCCGGTCACGGAGAAGGTCACGGACAGCGCCGCGCCGGTGTCCTCGCTGGCCCGAGTCAGGGTGAACTCCGCGTCCGCGCCCTCGGTCACGTCGCCGCCTGAGGACACCGTCACCACCGGCAGATCGTTGTCGGTGATCGTTCCGGTGGCGGTGGTATCCTCAAGGCTGGCCGTCCCGGATATGTTGGATAGGGTGAGGGTCACCGTCTCGTCCGGTTCGTCCGCCGTATCGTCCACCAGATCCAGGGTGACGTCTTTCGAGGTATCGCCCGGCGCGAAGGTCACGGAGCCCGAGGTCGAGCCGGTGCAGTCCGCCGCCTGCGCAGTATCCGGCGTGATGGCGTAGCTGACGGTGACGGTCCCGTTGCTGGCCGGGCTCAGGGAGAGGACGAACGTCAGGTAGGCGTCCTCGGCGGCCGAGGCGTCGGCCACGGTCAGTTCCGGCGTGCCGTCGTTGTCCCGGACGGTCAGCGTGGCCTCGTATGTCGCGCCCAGGTTGTAGCCGTCGCCGTTGGCGAGGGTCAGGGTCAGGGTGGCGTTGGGTTCGTCGGTGTTGTCGTCCTCGGTCGCCAGGCTCACCGTGGCCGTGGTTGCATCCGCTGGGATGATGACCGTGGTTGGCGCATCGCCGCTCAGCGCCGACCGGCCGTCGGTCACCGCGAGGTTCACCGTCAACTGGCTGGACGCATCTCCCGTCCGCGTCAGGGTGAACTCGGCGTTCTCGCCTTCCGTGACGTCGCCATCGGAGGCCACCGTCACGACCGACTGGTCGTTGTCGGTGATGGTGCCGGTGGCCGTATTCTTGGACTCGTCCACCGGGAGGGGGGCTTCCGGCGAAGCGGACAACCGCACCCGCACCGTCTCGGCGTCCTCAACCACTGTGTCGTCTGTCGTCTTCAGCGTGATCGACGCCTTGGTCTGGCCCGGCGCGAGCTCCACGATCCCCCAGGTATGCTCACCGTAGCCCTCGGCGGTGTAATCCTCGCCCCGCGTGGCTGAGCCGTCGGCCAGCAGCTGGTATCTTACGCGCCAGGTCGCTTCGTAGTACGCTTTGCTCAAAGTTACTGGGAACACCAGATCGCCGCCCTCGACCACCGGGGCGGCGGGCGCTCCGATTGATACCTTCGGGAATGGATCGTCGTTCAGGATCGGGCCACTGGGAGGCTTGATGGGCTGGGGCGGGACATAGGCAGGATCGCCGGGCAGGATCGTGCCACCGGCAGGATCGCCGGGCAGTATGATGGTGGAGAAGCACAGGCCGGAGGGATTCGAGAGCGTGAGAAGCACCGTATCGTCTTGGGTGAGCCGCTGTCCTTCATAGGTCTCGTCGCCGTTGACGATGACCGTGACCGTCTTCGTCGTCTCTCCTGCCTCGAAGGTGAAGGTGCCGCTCTTCGGCTCTTAGTCGTCGCCGCCGGTGTTCGCGGAGCCGCCGGCCTTGGCGGAGTCGTCGCCGGTAGCGTAGTCCACCGTCACCGTCCCGGTCGACGGCGGATCCAGCGTCACCGTGAACACGAGTTCCGTCGTGCCCGTGTCGCCCTCGTCCACGTTGGGGTTGTTGACGGATAGCGTATGGTCGTCGTTCAGGATCGTGATGGTGCCCAGGGTTATGGGATTGGATGCGCCGTGCCCCACCTCGCTGTGCTGGTAAGTTACTACCACCATCTCGTCATCTTCAATAAAGGGGGCACCGAATATCGGGAGCCGGCACCAGAGATCGTTTTCGTCGTCGCTTTCCCCATAGTCGGTCCGCCCCCGTACCCCTGCAGGTAGACGCCACTCACGAAAGGGTTGGATAGCTCGTAGTAATCTCCTTCCACTCCGCGAGACGCGGCTCCTACTGCCGTGCCGCCGTCCCCCGCGTAGCAGGAACCACTGTCGCCGTACGATTGACGGTTCGTCTTGATCTCGAGTCTGACGAACGTTTGCGTTCTCTCTCGGCCATCTTCCAGCCTCTGCCAGGGGCCCTCCAGCGCGCTCTGCGTGTTCGCCGCCGGGACCGTGTACGTGAACTCGTCGTCATCCAGGATCCTGCCGGTCCCCTTGCCTCTGAGGTTCAGCGGAAACGCCAAGCGGATCCCTTCGGGGCCGCTCAACCCGGAGAGATGAACGATGAAACTTTCTCTGTCCTCGTCGAAGTCGTCGCCGTTCACGGTGACCTCGATCTCCTGGCTGCCGGTGTTGGTCGGGAACGTGAGGGTGCCGCTCTTCGCCTCGTAGTCGTTGCTCCCGATCCACTCCGCGTCGATCTGGTCCGCACCGCGTCTGCCCCCTCCGTCGGCCGTGCGGTAGTCGATGGTCACCTCGCCGTTGGACACCGGCGGGTTCAGCGTCACCCTGAACGTGAGGGGCATCGTCTCGCCCGCAGCGCCCTCCGTCACCTGCGGCGAATTGATCGTGACCTCGTGGTCGTTGTTCAGGATGGTGCCAGTGGCGGCTATCACCACGTTATCATCCCCGGACGGATTGAAGATCGGCGGCGCGGTAACCGTGATCTCCACCGTCTCGTCCGGTTCGACTCGGTTATCGGGCAGTACGTAGAACGGCAGCTCCTTTTCCGTTTCACCGGGCCTGAAGGTCACGTCCCCCAACGTGGGGCAGCTGTAGTCGGCCCCCTGCCGCTATCCGGCCGCGGCGCTCCCGTGGGGGTCGCCGTGCCGCCGGTCCTGGCGACTTCGACCGTGACCTCCTCCTGCTGCGGCTGATTCATTCGCAGGGTGAAGAAGAAGGAGAGCGAGGGCGTTCCGCCTTCGCCGTTGGCGCTTCGACCGTCAGTTTCAGGTGCGGGGGGTTGTCCGCGATGAGCCCGAGGAAGGAGCGTTTTTCAAAGCCGAGGTTATCCAGCTCGAACCCGACGTTGATTCCCGAGGGGCCGCGCGGGTTCGAGAGCAAGAGCCACAGGCTCTCGGGGGTCTCGCCCTCGAAGGCATCGTCGCCGTTGACCGTGGCGGCGATGGTCTTCGACGTCTCTCCGACCTCGAAGGTGAGCGTGCCGCCGGCGGGTTCGTAATCGTCCTCGCCCGCGTTGGCCGCGCCGCCGCTGATGGCCGTGCCGTCAACGGTCCTGTAATCAACCATCACCGGCCCGGAGGCCGACGACGACAGGTTCACCACGAAGGAGAGGTTGGCCGTCGCCCCGGAGTCCGGCTCGGTCAGGATGTCCGGGCCGCCATTCTGCACCGAGATGATGTGGGCGTGGTCGTTGTCATTGTCCTGGATCTAGACGGTCGCGCTGGGGTTATCTGTGCAGATGGTAAAAAAGGCTCCGCAACGGCCGATGACAAACAACTTGACTTTAATCCGGTTATTCTTCTCGACGTATTCGTCATCACGGGTCGATAACCGGATCGTCTGCCGCCCTTCTCCTTCTGCGAAGGTCACCCTGCCGCGCTCAGTATAGACGATGGTTTTATCCTCGCCCCTCAATTCTCTCGCCCGGTAGGGTATTGTCAGTACGTGAGTCGTGTTGGTCCGCGTGACCGTAAACTCCGCCGTTTCGCCCTCCGTCACAGGCCCTGACGGGCCGGCAATGAGTACCCGGCCGAGAGTGTCTACAGAAGCGGGGTCAGAAGACTGAGCGGCCGCCGAGCCGGAACCGAGAGCGGCGGCCAGGGCAAGCAGCAGGATCAGGGCGGGGGCGATCCAGCGGATGCCCGAACGCGCCTTGGGTCGGGGGGGGGGGGGGGCAATTTGTTGGTCATGGGTTCAAGTCCTTAGTTAGTTAACATTCCCCAAGGGCAATTTGCGACGGGGGATAGAGCCTACCAAATCGCAGGGTGCGAGCGCCATAGGAGAGCCTATTGGGTAACTGTTCAGACTTGCTGAGACGAATCATGGGGCTGAAGCCCCTAGCGCATCTCGTGGTGGTTATGAGATAAGTGGGTCATGGGAATCAAGGTGGACCTGAACAAGGCGAGCCGGGAGACTCTGCTGACGGTCATCGCAGAGCGGCAGGGAACCATCATCAGGTTGCAGCGACGGATCGAGGAGTTGGAGATGCGAGTCTCCCCCGAGTCTGGCCTGTGGGTATGCTTGGCAACAAGACGACGCCCAAGGGTCGTCAGCAGGATGATTCTGAGAAGAGAGGGCCACGCAAGCAGCGTGCCCACGGCTTTGCCCAGCGGCGTGAAGATAGCCCAGACGCTTGAATACCACACGGTTGCCGACCCGACCGACGTAAACCGCAAAAAGCTCATCGTCACGGCGCTCCTCCCTGAAATACGTGGCCATGATGTCAACGACGTGGCGGATGCCTCCGCCCAGTGACGGGTCGTCTAGGATGTCGACGAGGGTGCGGGAAGGGTCAGAGACGTTGGCCCTGGTCTGGTCACGCCAAATAGGCTTGACGCCGAATATCCTCCTCTCAGGGGCGCGCTTGATGCGGAATGGGAAACCCTGGACCCCGGTCTCCTTGCTTCGCATCTTTCGTGTGGTCACGACCACGGTGTCCAAGAATATCTGCTCGGTCAAGCTCCGGCGCTCGCACGCCGTCCATCCTCCGATGTAACAGTCAGGGCCAAAGAGCTTCGCCGCGATGATCCACGGGTCCTCTCGCCAATCGCTCGGGCTGATGGCGTCGAGGGGTATGGGCGCGTAGATCCCTCTACAGACCCGCACCAGCCACCCTCTATCGGCTAGATAAGCAAGGAACCTCTGAATTCGCACGGTCGCAAACGAGAGGGCAGTTGCGGCCTCCTCGACGGAGAAAGGACTCGTGACGCTCCGATACAAGGAGGTGAGGCGCTTCCGGTTCTTCTCCGTTATGCCTCTCGGGATCGGTGTAGTGGTCGCTACGAGACCATCCTTCCAATCAGTAGAAGATACAGCGCCCGCTATATTACTTGAGCCCAGTATCGGTCAAGGTGTGGATGGTGTCGGCGACGGATCGTAGGGACTACGAGTGCGTGGTCTTTCCCGGTCTACAGCCAGACCTCCCACCGAAAAGTTCGCAATTCAGTCTTGGAAGGCCCGGCTAAAAGGGTTCGAACTCGGCCGAGGCCAAGAGTCAGACGACGCTCACGATATGTCCCGTTGTCTCGATTCGGAGCGCTGTGCCATCTTCGAGCAATGGACCGAACAACCAACCGAATCTCAGCGTTCGCGATGCCGACTCCGCGCTTTTTGGACAACCCTGACACGGAATCTGAGATCCATCGGAAGTCACCATAAAAGCGTCTCCGCCGTTTAGCCATACCGGTTCGCTGAATTCCACTACATAAGCTTCCTCTTCCCCCACGGTCGAATGACCACAGGATAGCCTGCTCTGGTGTATGGATAAAACTCGTAGTCCGCCTCGTTTCCCTCGGTGTCCCTGACCGAGCCGTCGCTATCGAGAACGAACATATCCGTTACGTCGCTTTCGGAAAGACCCAGCATCCAGAAGGTCAGAACGCTGTCAGAGCCATCGCATGGCTCGACGCACCGCGCGACACCCTTGTTTCGGACCCTGACTCTCATGTCGGGAGAAGACACCCATACCGGCTCCGAAAACCTCACGTCTATGAACTCTCCGTCGTATCCAATCTCGCTCACGGATGGTCGGGCGCCCAAATCCCTGGACGATCCTTCGCCTGGACCGGGATCAGACCGAATGAAAATTCTGAGGGCCGGCGGGAGAGAGAAGCTCGGCGTCCGCAAACGCTGATTCGCCGAGCGAGCGCCACAACGTGAGGCACCGATACATTCTCAGTCTGTCAAGTGAAACCTCGTCTACCCGCGCCACCTCGCCGTCGCCTCCGCCCTCCTGCACAAAGACATCCCCACCCACCTTATAGAATCTGATAGCCTCCAGACTGGCATCCCGATCTCCCGGAGGATGTGTGTTCTATCTCACGTGATACGTGTCGGGGGTAATCCGGCGAACGAGCGCATGAGCGGGGATCGACAGGGAACCGTCTCTCGATCCGAAGCTGTAGCGAATCGCAACTTCGATCTCGTATCTGTCCGCATTCGAGAACGCCGCTTGCGCCGCCAGAACAAGCTCCTTTGGGTCGAGAGACTCTTCCGCAGATGGCCCAGTATCTCCGCTCTCAATGGGCGCAATGGGGAGGCTACGGAAATCGGAGACGACGCGGGAACATTAAAACGGAATCAGGCGCAAGCCGAAGAACATCGACAGATAGATGAGACGACGCGAGTGAATCTCCCTCGCCAAGGCGCTCTTGCAGGCCAATACATATCTGAATCACGCAGCTATCGCCTTGACGCCAAATCGCTAAGATGGCGGAAGCCGTCACGAACGGAAGCTCGCTCGGACAGATAATCAGGTAACCCTGCACCCACAAACCGGAGACCCAAACAGGCAAACGCCGCCGCGCCCACAACGGGCTATAATCAAAAGAGTATCCGGCTAAAACGCCGTGATTGGAGGCGATCCCATGATAGTAGCCGTCATCGGAGAGAAGGGAGGCACGGACAAGACGACCGTTTCGACCAATCTCGCAGGAATGCGAGCGAGCTCGGGCGCGGACGTGATAATCTTGGACGCCGACCGCTAGGGAAGCGCAAGTCTATGGGCCGAACGACGCGAAGCGGTCAGGCGCGCCGCCAGAACTGATTCCCATCTCAGAGACATCGCGGAGGTCGAGTCGGTTCAGAAGTTCGGAGATAGCCTGTACGGAACGGCGCTAAATCTCTCTCGACGCTTCGATGATGTGATTATAGACCTTCCGTCCGGAGATAACCGCGAGATGCGTCACGCCTTGGGACGTGGCCGACGTGCTCATAACGCCCGTTCAATCCTCTGACTTCGATGTCTGGACGATAGGAGAGATGGACCGCAAGGTGGAACTCGCCAGCGCCGACAGGGCCACCCTGAGAGCGTACTGCGTAATCAACAGGGCGCCGACTCATCCGAAGAACAGAGACACACGAGCCGTTGCGAACGCGCTCGGCGAATGCCGCGGAATGGCGTTTCCCGGCGTCACGCTCAGAGAATGGTCATCGGTGCGAAGAGCCTCGGCCCAGGGACTCACGACAGCGGAGCGCAGACCCACCGATCAAAAAACGACAGCAGAGTTTACGGAGCTCTACAACCTCGTATTCGCGACAGACAACCATGCGAAAGGAAACGACCGTCATGCTCGATAATGAGATAGCCATTCGCAAGCCGCCGGAGCGCGAAGAGACAGGTATGGACCGAGGGAGCGGTCCCTCGGCCCGGGGTCAACTTGAAGGCCGGCGCAAACGGCCTCCGAAGGTGAGCAGGTCGTTCAGCATCCAGAAGAGCGTCGCGACCGCGCTCAAGGTGGCCTCCGCGCTCGAGGGACGTGAGCAGGTGAAATCCTGCTGCCCGCCCTCAGGCCCGTCATCCAGCAAATCCTCGACGAGCATGAGGTCAACCTAGAGGTCTGATCTGGCGTGGCCCTCCATAAGGAGTGGACGAACGTCATAGGGAAAGCCATTTGATTGGCGCGTTTCTCGCGCGCCTGTAATCACGACGAACACCGCGTCGGAACTCATCGGTCGCCCGTCTCAGTCTACGAGTCCCCTCATGAGCCGCCTAGTCAAGACTGGCGCGCTCAGACAGACAAACCGCAGGACAACCCAACCGAGCCTCTGAGGCGAGTGACCTCGTTGAGGTTTTCACCACTTTTAAACGATGTCTCTCCGGTCCAGGTGGAGACACACTGATCTCGCCTCCCACCCGTCGCGCGCCCGGAAGACCCACGCGATGGAACCGCTCTGCATACGTTGGCGCAGATACGCGCGATCCCATGTATATTTACAAATGAATCAAACGCGTATTCCCGCAGGAGAGGATATGTGAACGCAAGCAGAGCGAGAAAGAAGAGAGCGTCCACCGGCAGAGTGATCATCGCCCCGTCTCCGTTCGACCCACAAACCTATGAGGAAACGACTATCTATACGGACGGAGCGTGCAGACGAAACCCCGGACGGGGCGGATATGGAGTCCTGATGAGATGTGCCGGCTATGAGAGAGAACTCAGCGGCGGATTCAGCAAGACGACCAGCAGCCGTATGGAATTGATGGCGGTAATCGTTGGACTCGAAGCGGTGAGGAGTTCCGGCCCGATAATCGTTTACAGCGATTCCAGGTACATCGTGAACGCCGTGAACAAAGGTTGGGCGAAGCGCTGGAAGGCGCATGGTTGGATGAGGAACCAGCGAGACAGAGCTCTTAATCCCGACCTGTGGCAACGACTCTTGAACTTGCTCGAAGAGCGTCCGGCTGAGCTTCGTTGGGTGGAAGGGACATTCCAGAGACCGAGGAAACGAGCGGGCCGATGCCTCGGCGCGCCTTGCGGCGAGCGGAGGGAGCCTGAGGGTCGATGCCGGTTACAAGAAAGCGAAACAGCGAGCCAGGCGGAGACGTCGTCGTGAAGAGTCCCTGCGCCGCGGCCGAATCGAGGGTGGACAGCGAAACGAAGATGAACTCCGCGCGAAGCGGCGCCGGAATGATGGGGCGTCTTCCCGACAGGTGTATAGAGATTGAAAGCCCGGGCGAACCGGGTTCGTCCACCAGCGACGGAGAAAGTACAAACAGTGGCTGATTCGCAGGACAGCTATACGCGCCCAGACAGAATTGACTCCGAGGATAGCGGAATGTTCGAGCGAACATGATTCGCGCGTCAGGCGCCAAGGTGTAAAGAATCCAGCGCCGACATGACCGTCGGAGACGAGGGCGAACTCGGTTCGCACGCCATGGACCTGAACCCGAGACGAACCCAGTACGCATAGCAGACTCCGACGAATCCGGTTCGCGGAACGGAAAGCGGCGATCACTCCCCGACGAACCGAAAGAACCACGCTCGGCAACACTCCCCTTCCACATGGTTCTCTCTCATAGGTCATTCCCCCGCCTCCCCTTCTTGCCTAACTCCGTCAGCGCCCCGATCCCGCTTGGCGAACCTTTTCTGCCCGTACCAAAACGCCCTCCGCGCGGACGGGTTCCGGACCGTTCGCGCAGTCCAGCCCGGGCCGTATACCTTGGAGTTCATCCCGAACGTGGGTGTTGGCCTTGAATCTTTCGCCCACGATTGGCGTGGTGACATATGAAGACTGTCCTCACCGCTGGCCGGCCTCACGTGTCTCTGGCAAAGGTACAGGAAGGGACGCTCCGTTTCAGATTGGGAAGATCGCGCATTTGGTCTTCCGGCCGGCGACCTGCTCTGAGTCCTGTCCCGTTGGATGTATGTGGACGGGCGCGTGGGTAGCTCTGGGTATTCACGCCTCGCTTGTTGGCTTCCCGCCTTTTTCCTATGGCAGGGGCCGGAGCATGAACCCACAAGATGAATATACACAGAAGCTCCGGACCCCGCATTGGAATGATAAGAGAAGGTCAGGAATGACACTCCGCCTTTCCACTCTTTAGAAGAAACGCCAAGGGAAAGGCCGTTTGCGCTCGCGTCAATTTGGCGGACTCACTCCCGTCAGTCCCCAGTAGATAACCAGGACGAACGCTCCGGTTCCTGCGAACGTCATCATGACGACCAGAAAATACGCCCTTGTGATGAATGCGGATGGGCCTATGGCAGTCAGGATGATTCCCATGACTGCGAACACTGCCGCGATCGGACTCAGAGCGAACCCCATTCCAGCTTCCTCATACCGCCCGAGATCGGTCTGTGAAATAACGCGGGCCCGGAGCGTTCCGAGGAAAAGACGGAGCGAACTCAGGGCCGCGCAATGAAATCATAGACCACGACGATGACTTCGGTTCTGCCTTTTCATCTTGAATTGTTTGGAGAGTCTCAGGCAGATTCCCATCTGCGGAGAGAATGCCATGGCGCGAGGGTACGACAGGGACAACTCCCATTGATATTTATCGGAGGGCAGGCGTCGGGATGTGTGACCTGAACAAGAGCCACCCTCATTCCATCTTTATGAGTGCTCGGTAGAAATGTAGGATAATGTAGTCCACACAATTAGCTAAAGCAAATCACCAACCCATTTTTCCATTTCTTCACAGCTTGGCTCTGGTTGCGGTCCCGCTAATAAAAGCTTGCAACAACGATCTATGGCCTGCTTCAAAGCATTTGGATTCCCATAACGACCGTTAGTTCCCAAAGTGTTACACTGGTAACCATTAGTACTGGATTTAGTTACTGAACCTTCTCGTGAACCGTATTTGATTATTATTTCACAGTCTGCGTATGAAACCCAGAAGGTCTCACCTAGGTATTTTTACTCCTTCGCCATAATTGCCTCCAAATTTTCTTGCTCTATGTCTGTTGCTATTTTCCCGTTCTTTCGTATTCTCAATAGGTGTTGGTATTAGATATATCCCAGTCTCAGACAGACCAACGCTATCGAATCCCTCAGCATCCGCATACTCTTGGAGTATCCTTTGGTCTTTCTGACCAGCCTGCTCAACTTACCCCTCAATACTGAGCGCAGCCCCTCATTGCGGTTCACCGCGCCATACTTGCCCACCTTGTGCCGGTTTGTGGGCAGCCATTCATACACATGATAAGCGTCGGTCTCGTAGATGCGCGCATCCGGCAGACGCTCCAACAGCCTCAGAAAAGGCTTCTCGCTTCGGTCTCCCACCTCAAAGTCCACCCAGCGTCTGCCGTCTGACTCCTCCACAACAGCAGTCCATATCCATACAGACCGACGTTTGTCTCTACGCCTAGCTCCCACATATGTCCACATCTCATCGAAGGATATGACCCGCGCACAGCTTTGACCCATCTGTCTCGACGCGCGCTGAACGCTCAGCTTGACCATCAACTCCCTCGCCATACACGCTTTTTTTGACCCAGCTATACACTGTCTCCTCTTTTTTCTCCAACACCCGGCTGATAGCTGACAGTCCCATACCCTCTGTGTACATCGCCACAGCCAGATTCCGGCTCTTCTCTGATGACTGAGGCCGATGGCTGTCGGGTATGAAGTGATACAGACAATGACCGCAACGATAGGTCTGTTTGCCTCGGGAACGTCCGTACTTCGGCAGCCGGTTGGAGCCACAGCGTGGACACTGCATGTCCTCTCGATACGCGCGTTGTCTGACCATGTTCACACCTGCCATGTCTGGATTCACTACACTCTATCATCAATGCCAACACTCGTTGAGAAGACCAGTTCTTTTAGCTTATAGGCATTGTGATCACTCAGCGATATAATTCCCCTATTTTAAGTATAGACACGCGCTCGGCAGATACGTCATCGTATCCGGCTTCGTGGCAATCCACCATCACAAGCGTATTCACCAGATGTTTTTCGAACAGTCGTATGAGTTCCCATACTGTCATGGTATCGCACTCTCAATCACTGGGACTGGTCAAATTGGCTTCGCGCCTGTCCAGAGCCAACGAATTGGGACAGCAACCGGTAGTTGTTTCGCTCGTGGCGGACTCTTCCGGCGACGACTGCGGGGTGTATGCCAATGTCCTGTGCCAGGGCGATGACGTTGAGAGGGGTCGGACTGTGGCGAGCGGCGCTGTCTTCCCACATGGTACTGGGTATCAGCGCTTCTTCGGCCCATTCGTCGGCCTGCGTCTCGTTCGAGTACACGCTTGTCTCTCCGCCTCCCCGCAGGCTGTGATCGTCGGTAAAGATGTCGCATCCGCCATCCATATGCAGTCCGACATGGGCGAGTTCGTGCAGCAGGCAGAACCAGAAGTTGTCTATGCGGTCGTAGCGCAGGGTGAGTCCGATGACGGGGCGTCCGTCGGCGG
Source organism: Dehalococcoidia bacterium (assembly GCA_965214185.1). Lineage (GTDB taxonomy): Bacteria > Chloroflexota > Dehalococcoidia > Lucifugimonadales > UBA1123 > VXRN01. The sequence goes on from CBDCBF010000007.1 coordinate 263,776, forward strand.
CGCGCAGGGCCGCGCCGTCCAGGTATGTCCTGGGCAAGTGTTTCAGAATGATGAGGGGTATGCCGTGCCGCGTGAGGAGTCCTTGGGCCATGAGGGGGCCGTCTTGGGACGCGCTCAATTTTGCGACTTGGCTGAGAAAGTCGGGTGTTACGGAACCGGGTACGTAGGGGGATTCGGGGGTGCGGTCGTTAGCCATGGCTAAGGTCTGCAGGCGCCAAGCCGTAAGCGCGTAAGTGTTCGTCTTGGCGTTTACGCGGCGGTGGTCGTTTTTGCGATATAGCGGCGCGAGGGCGATGTTCTGTCCGCCGGCTCGCTCGATGAGTCCTTGCACCAATTCCCGCGCATAATGCTTCATCTCGGAGGCCGGAACTTTGGGAATCCAGCCGCGCTTGGCCATAGCATTGAGCGGGAATTTCAAGGCGTCCATCTCGGACAGAGGATCGGCGGAGTCGGCGGGGTCTCTCAGCAGGATTTCAGCGGGAATGTTGAGGTGCTGGTGGAGAGCGCGAGCCATGGGCATGGTGATTGCGCGCTTTCCGGAGAGCACTTCGGAAACCTTGGAGCGGCTTCCTATGATTGGAATGAGGTCTCGGGGCGTCATGCCGCGCCTGTCCATCTCATATTCAATCGCGGCTGCGGGAGTGGGCGGATCAATGGGATAGTGTCTTGATTCGTAGAGTTCGATCAGATCAACAAGAACGTCAAGTTCGACTCTGGCCGGATGATCTGAGTCTTCTATTTGGCCTTGAGGTCCGGACAATGCATCCATGAGTTCGGAGACTCGTTCCAGCGCGGCCTCATAATCCTCTTCGGAGCGGATTGACTTGGTGGCTGCCATAGCTATACCTCTTCAGCATTTTTGCGGTCGTATTCTTCGTGATCGCCTATGAACCGTATTTCGACTACGCGAGCGGGGTAGAATATCCTCACCACCATGCGATACCTGTTGCCTCTGATTCTGAATACGACCCGACCCTTGCCAATGATGCTTGCGCGTGGGTGTTCCTCCCGTACTTTGGCCGGCGTATCCCAATCAGACTGCTCCATCCTGTCGCGCCAGGCTTCAAGTAATGGTTTAGCTTCAGGGCGGCGTCTCCAGAACCGTTGGAGTTTGTTCATGCCTATGATTTTCATGGCAGACAAAAGCGCTCCCGTAACTCACAATTATAATTTATTCCCAAATTGTAAGCAAGTAATGAGGAGTTTTGCCATGCAATCGGGGGTGCCTTATTGAAGACTTCCTTTATGATGGGAAGCCGAGTCTTTCCAGGCTGGCCTCGATTGCGTCGTCTAGTCGGGCGGCTTCGGCCCGCTGTTCGCGCCATTGCGCTGTAAGGCGTGTCATCTTGTCATGGAAGGGTTCGCCATCCTCCGGCTGTTTCTCGACGCCGACGTAGCGGCCCGGGGTGAGTGCGTGACCGTGTTTGCGAATCTCTTACAGCGTCGCGCTCTTACAGAAGCCGAGAGTATCTTCATAGCTGTCCCGTCCCTCGCGCCAAGCGTGGTAGGCGTCGGTGATCCGGGCTATGTCGTCGTCGGTCAGTTCGCGGTGGGTGCGGTCAATCATCCGTCCCAGCCTTCGCGCGTCTATGAACAGGATTTCTCCGCGCCTGTCCCGAAGTCCGGTCCCGGCTCCGCCGCGTCTGTCTCGCGCGAGGAACCAGAGACAGGCGGGTATCTGAGTGGAATAGAAGAGCTGTCCGGGTAGCGCAATCATGCAGTCCACTAGGTCGGCTTCGATGAGATTCTTTCGGATTTCGCCCTCTCCCGCCTGGTTGGAGGACATAGAGCCATTAGCAAGCACGAAGCCCGCCATTCCGGAAGGGGCGAGGTGGTGGGCCATGTGCTGCACCCAGGCGAAATTGGCATTGCCCTTGGGGGGCGCTCCATATCCCCAACGGCCGTCGTCCTTGAGACGCTCGCCTCCCCAGTCGGATACGTTGAACGGCGGGTTGGCGAGAATGTAGTTGGCGCGAAGGTCGGGGTGCCGGTCGTTGTGGAAAGTGTCGCCGTGCGCTATCTGACCCTCGATGCCCCGGATGGCCAGGTTCATCTTCGCCAGCCGCCACGTGGTGTAGTTCGACTCCTGGCCATAGATGGAGATGTCTGCCTTAGCCCGGCCGCCGTTGCCGTTGCCCGTGGCGTGGGCGCGGATGAATTCCACCGACTGCACAAACATGCCAGAGGAGCCACAGCATGGGTCATACACCCGCCCGCTGTATGGCTCCAGCATCTCTACGAGCAGTCTGACCACGCAGCGAGGCGTATAGAACTCGCCGCCACTCTTCCCCTCGTCGCTAGCGAATTGGGACAGGAAGTACTCGTACACCCGCCCCAGCACGTCTTTCGAGCGAGCTTCGTCGTCGCCGACCCTGATGTTGCCGATGAGATCGATGAGCTGGCCGAGGCGGCTCTTATCCAAGACCGGCCGCGCATAATCTCTGGGTAAGATATCCCTCAATGCCGGATTGTCCCGCTCAATGGCTGCCATAGCTTCGTCCAATGCCTGCCCTATGGCGGGCTGACGCGCCTGAGACTGTATCCTCGGCCAGCGCGCCTCCATTGGAACCCAGAAGATACTCTGGGCTCGATACTCGTCAGGGTCCTCTGGATCAGCCCCCTCATCCATCTCAGCCTCTAGCTGCGCGTAGGTCTCCTCAAAGGCGTCGGAGATGTATTTGAGGAAGATCAGCCCCAGGACCACGTGCTTATACTCGGCGGCGTCCATGCTGCCGCGCAGCGCGTCGGCCATCTTCCACAGCTCAGACTCGTAGCCGGTGACAGCGGCGGCGTCATCGGCCGGGGTCCGTTGCTGTCGTTTCATGAGCATCGTACCTTCCTCTCACCCCCACCTTCCGCTTGGGGTTATTGTCTCCGGGTCCGTAGCCATGCCGCACCAGAAACCTTGGAACGCCACCGTACTCAACTGAGATGACGGAGGCTTCCGCAATTTTATCGTGGCCCGGCAGTAAGAATGAACCGATTGCCGTTTCCGCTCCGCAACCGCACCAACATTCACCTGTTGGCAGAAGCATCTTCGCCGAAACCATGCGAAATCCTCTTTTGGATTGAGGACCATTAGCTTGCACACCGGTTTAGGATATGGCTCTCGATAGATCATGGTCAACTCATGTGCAAGGCATACACAAAATAAGATGACAGAAATAGTTGAATGTCCAAGTCACGACGACTCCAATGTCGATAAAGCGAATTGGTTGAAGGATCCGATAAACCGGGCGTGTTTATGAGAACCGTCTCGTACATGAATGACGCTGTCATTAGACGCATATGCGAAAGATGTGTCTTCGACAGAGAGGTCATGTGCCCACTCTTGAGCAGCAGGAACCTCATCAGTGACATGACCGAAATGCCCCTGTTTCCCCAATAGGGTTTCTCTGTCAACCCCCAACCGACACTTGGCGGCCATGTGTTCCGTGAGTTCCCCAATAAGCGCGGGCCTCACCACGAAAACGAATACTCCCCATCAGCCTTTTGCCCTAACACGCCCTGACCGATCGCCACTAGGCTGAAAGATTGGGGCAAGTGTTCATTGGCCCGTTCTTGATAGTACGCTGGTAAGCGAACATCGAGACGCGCTACCCCACTTTATCTGAGAGCCGCGTCTTGGCTCGAACAATAACCGCGCGCCAACTGGCGCATTAAGGAAAGGAGCAGGTCCACTGCAAATGACCGGATTGATCGAACAACAGGGTAAGGACTCTCACGCGTACCCACTTTGAGATAAGGCATTGAAAAGAAGTCGGCTGTTCAGGTAGGGATACATATGCCAACACCAACCTGAGGCAGCCGACAATGAGATGGTATAACGAAATCTACGCATTCATCCAGCACTCCATGCCCAATCTCAGGGCCACTCAGAGGGTGAACCTCGCCCTGCTTACCGCCGCAGTCCTCAGCAGACGCAAACTCTCGCTGTCCGCACTTGCCCGTGCGATGATCCACGCAGTCAACAGCGCATCACATCACCAACGCAAGAAGCGACTGTTCAGGTTCCTCTCCAACCATCACTTCGACCCCATGAGGGTCCAGACGCCATGATTCCTCAGATCGCCAGCGCAGCGCGTCTGTCGGGGCTGACTCCTGTAATGATCGACTGGTCCGACCTCGGAAGAGGGTTCAATGGTCTGTTCGCAGCCGTCTGCTTCAGGGGAAGAGGACTGCCGCTGCTGAGCTGGGTGTCACGTCCCGAAGAACTCATCCCATCTCAGAACCGCATCGAGGAGAGTCTCATTTACAGGCTGCTCACGCACATGCCTGACAAGGTGCGTCCGCTGATACTCGCGGACAGGGGATTCGGGCGCGCGAGTATGCTCAGCTTTCTCAAGCGGATGCCGAGATTCAGCGGACGACCTGTGGACTATGTTGTTCGTCTCAAGGCCAACGTCACAATCGAGGCCGACGACTTCAGGGGCAGACTGTGCGAGTATCCACTGCGCAAGCGTCGTTACGTGCTGCTCAGGGACGCGAAGTATCGCCGCGACGGAGCCGTAACCACCAACCTCGTGCTGTTTTGGGGATCGGGCCACGCCGAGCCGTGGTATCTGGCTACATCGCTGTCCGACCCGAAACTTGCGGTGAAGATGTACCGTCGTCGGATGCAGCCTGAGCAGTACTTCAGGGATGGAAAGCAGCGGTTTGATCTCGATTCCAGCACGGTGACCACCGGCGGACGACTGCGACGGCTGTTGGTGGCTGTGATACTGGCATGTAATCTGCTGATCCTAGCGGGTATGAGAGTGTCCTGGAGATTCCGGCGGCAGGTGTGTTCATGGGGACGGTTGGGAGCGCTTCACCTGGGTCTGGAGTTCTATCTGGCCGTTGCGCGTCCTCCTCCCATGTACTTCGGACTGACACGTCTACAAAGTGGGTACGCGTGAGCCCAGACCCTTTCTTGCACATCCGTGCTGATTACGCTACAATAAACCCATGACCTTGCCTAATGAAACTTTCGACCGGACGCCCTGCGTACCGAAGCGGCAACTGAATCCCGAAAACCATAAATCACAGCATATGACAAGCGAGGCGGAAATTTTTACCCTGCTGGTACAGGGCAATGCAGGTGAACTGCAGATGTTCTAACCACCTGAATCCGGTTATCTCGCCACCAGTCTCTACCCGACCCTCCATAAATCAAGCTATATGAATAAACCGTCCAGCCTTGCGACCGCCTACACTCAGCGATAGACTTACATTTATCAACGACCCACAACCCAAAATCCAATACTGCGGAGTTCCCAATGACCGAACCAAGATCCGGCCCGTACATCTGGGTAACCTGGCTGTCCAAGCTGCTGGTAGGAGACCGCTCATGCGAGTGGGCCGCATGGTTCAAGGCGCGCTACAAGAACTACGTCCGATCTCCCGGCCCATTCGACGCCGTTGCCTGGCAGATGAACCACACCGCCCTGCTGGGCGACGTCAGAGCGAAGCTTGAGACAGAGGGAAACGAGGTACTGTCCGAAGACCAGAACTACTTCAACCTCCGAGGAAACTCCGGCGCGGTGCTAGGCGGCAAGCCCGACCTCGTTGTCATGCAGAAAGACGGCGCAGGGACAATCTACGACATCAAGACCGGCCAGCCACGCGCATCCGACAACGTCCAGGTGATGATCTATATGTACGCGCTGCCATACGTCAACAGGTTCAGGGGCATCAAGTTCGACGGACGCCTAGTTTACCGCGACGACAGCCAGGTGGAAATCCCCTCACACGCCGTTGACGACTCCTTCAAGAATTCCCTGTTCAAGCTTATAGGTCGAATATCGGTCCCCGAACCCGCGCGAAAAGTGCCCAGCGCCCTTGAATGCAGTATGTGCGACCTAACCATAGCCGACTGTCCCGAAATGATAGAAGACGACCCGCGAGACACAATAGCCGAAGGCGCCGAATTCTGAACACGCCGTTCCCGAAACGCCAATCAAACCGAAAGCGAGCCCCAAGCATCCTGACCAGATGAACGCTCGGTGACCCTGATTCTAACCGACGCCCGTCGGAAGAGGCATATCCGGTCGCCCGGACTCTAACTCACGCCTCGCCAGTACCTGCGGCCTTGAATCTTGACTATATGCCCGAAGCCCGGGTCCGGGAAGTGCCCCGCCGAAACTAGGTGGCCTTCCCGTTCCAGCATCTCCAACACCGCGCGCCGCGTTCGACACGCCATCGCCGGATTCATATCGAATATCGGCGCCCACTGCGGGTAAGTTATCTGCACCGGATTGTTCGCCACATCTCCCAGTATAAACCCCTTCTCGCCCGCCGAGGATATAACGATTGAAGTATGCCCGGCGGTATGGCCGGGAGTAAGCATAGTAGTCAATTCGCTCGTAACCCGGTATTCGTCATCCATGAGATCGAGAACGTCAAGTTCTTGCAGCGGGGTAACCTGTTTGCCGATATGAGGCCACTCGGCCATCACCTCCTCCTGCGTCCAGAAATCCCAGTCCGCCTTGGGTATCAGGTATCGCGCGTTCGGAAAAGTCGGCTGCCCGTTGGACAGATTCCAGCCCACGTGGTCCCCATGAAGATGCGTCATCACCACCAAGTCAACCGCATCCCTGTCCACTCCCCGTCGCTTCATGTCATCTAGAAGCTGAGCGCCGGGCATCTGCAACCCCGTATCCACAATAACGAGCTTGCCTTCCGATCTCACCGCCGTCGTTCCCACCCGAGACTGAATTTCGTCCCCGGCGTAAAGTACACTCGGCGCGAGCCGCCACTCCTCAAGCGTAGATCCCGGAAATATAGCCAGCGGGTCGCGCATAGACACTCCGTCCGCCAGCGCGACCAGTTCCACGTTCCCGACCCTGATAGTATATCCTGCCATTTGTCCCCTCCCGGTCGCGTTTTCGATCCTACCTGAGCGATCTGAAAGATTCGCGGATGTCCCGTGCCAACAACTCCGGCTCCTCCGCTGCGGCGAAATGCCCGCCCCTGGGCATCTCGGTATAGCGCGCGAGATTGTAGAACCGGCGCACCCACTCTTCCGGCGGATAGCTTATCTCCACCGGGAACTTGGCGAAGTTCGTCGGAACGGTCACGCGATTGTCCAACGTAAGCCCCGACGGAGCCTTGCCGCTCTCGTAATACAGACGCACGGAGGAACTGATAGTCTCCGTAGCCCAGTATATCGTCAGGTGTGTCAGCAACTCGTCCTTGGAGAATCGTGACTCCACGTCTCCGCCGCAGTCGCTCCACGCGCGCCACTTCTCCACAATCCACGCAGCGACTCCGGCGGGGGAGTCATTCAGTCCGTATGAAAGAGTCTGCGGCTTGGTGCTATGCTGATGTCCGTATGCGCCCTCTGCCTGCCGCCACCAATCCCGGTGCGCCAGAAATTCCTTCTCGGCGTCCGAAAGCTCGTCATCCGGAGGAATCGGAGACCCACCCGAGGCCATCGTGAGATGTATCCCCCTGACCGTTCCGGGATACTCCAGCCCCAGTGTGGTGGTGACTTGCGCCCCCCAGTCGCCTCCCTGCGCCACGAAACTGTCATAGCCCAGCCCTTCGGTCATCAGGACGCGCCAGAGTTCCGAGATTCGGCCCGGGCTCATCCCCCGACGCGAGGACCTATCCGAAAAGCCGTATCCGGGCATTGACGGCGCGATAACATCGAAGGAATCCGACGCGTCCGCCCCGTGACTCGCGGGGTCGCACAGCAGCGGGATAATCTTGAGCATCTCCACGAACGTGCTGGGCCAACCGTGCGTGATCACCAATGGAATAGGATTTGGCCCCACCCCCCTCGCGTGTACGAAATGTATCCCAAGTCCGTCAATATCGGCCCGGTAGTGATCGAACTCGTTTATCCTCCGCTCTTGCTCCCGCCAATCGAAGTCATTGAGCCAGTAGTCGCACAACTCGCGGATATACGCTAGATTGGAACCATAGTCCCAGTCGGCATCCTCTATCTCATCCGGCCAGCGTGTCCGAGCAAGACGCTCTTTCAGATCATCAAGAGTATCGTCCGCGATATATATCGTGTAGGGCTGTATGTTCATTATCAGATTTCCTCCGATGAAACTTCAATAAACAGCGCGCGCCGGTCGTTCGGATGGGTCCGAGGAGTTCAGTTCTCTCCCATTGCCCAAGTCTTAATAAGATGATGCGCGATGGCCAGGGGCTGCGGAACCGCTAGGCGGCGACTGCGCCCTTCGAGCGCGAGCAACACTTCATCGCGCTCGAACCACTGAACGTCTGTCATCTCCTCATTGTCTATGCGAATATCCGTCGTGGCGGCCTCAGCGTGACAGCCTATCATCAGCGACGACGGAAACGGCCATGGCTGTGAAGAATGATACTTTACGTTCTTGACCTCTATACCCGCCTCCTCCCGCACCTCTCTCGCCACCGCCTCCTCTATGGACTCCCCCTGATCCATAAATCCCGCGAGCGCAGAATACATCCTCATCCGAGACAGTCGCCCGCGAGATTGGCCCAACAAGCACCTATCTCTATCATGCACCAACATTATCGCCACAGGATCGGTGCGCGGGAAATGCTCTGCCCGACAGCCCGGACACTTGCGAACGTGTCCGCCGCGCCCCATTTCCGTCCTATCGCCGCAGACCGAGCAGAAGCCGTGACGGTTGTGCCAATCAAGCTGCGCCCTAGCCTGCGCGACGATGCCCGTTTCCTGTCCGGAGAGAAAGCCCGCCGCCGACCTCGCATCCGCGAACCGTATAGACGACTCCCCCCTCAGTCGAGCAGCCGCGCCGCTGGAAGCCGGAACATATACCGCGAAATGAGACGCGCCGTCCAAAAGACCCAGAAACACAGGTTCGGCGTCTATTCCAAACCAGCGCGCGTCGCCGGGAGACATCCAAACCAACGCGGGAGACGGCCCGTCAGACATAGGCACATCAAGCTCCGGCATCACTAGGAAGCGCGAGTCAGGATCCCCGGCGCGCTCTCTCAGCCAATTCTCATCGCGGCGCTGATGATCACCCCTGTCCATTGGGTTGTCTGCGAATATGTGCGGCTTATATGGCATGGATGTACGAATCCTGTGAATGCATGATACTGGTCGGAGTCCGAAAAGTAGCTCCGAAGCGGGGCTAATCGCCGCCTCACAGTGTAGAAAGGGCGGTCAACCCTGTCAACAACCCGTTAGCCCTCACATGATGTCGCTACAAGACCGCCCTACCCGAAGCCGCATCAAGACCAGTTCGTATCCTGCCTCGACGCTATCGAACCGTCGCCCGCCCTCCAAACCGCGGCGTCCTCACGCCATGGATTCGCCTTCACCCACTCCTCGTCAACCTCGACTCCCAGCCCCGGCCCTTGAGGAAGCGGCAGGAAACCATCCTTCTGCCTTGGGAAATTGTCGAAGCACACCTCTTGGAACCACGGGTGTATACCCCCTTCCTGTATCATGAAGTTGGGAACACAGGCATCCAGGTGCAGCGAGGCTATCGTGCATAGCGGACCATATGGGTTATGCGGCTGAAATCCAACATAGTGCGCCTCCGCCATAGCCGCTATCTTCTTCAGCTCCAATATGCCGCCGCCCTGAACGATGTCCGGCTGGATCATCGCCACAATCTGCCTGCTCAGAAGGTCGGCGTAATCCCACTTCGTGTACAGACGCTCGCCCGTCGCTATCGGGATGCTGACCGACTCCGCGACCCGCTGGAGCGCGTCTATATTCTGAGGCGGCACCGGCTCTTCATACACGAACGGGCGATACGGTTCCATAGCGTTCCCAATCCTGATAGCGTCCGACGGAGCCAGACGCCCATGCACCTCCACCAGAAGCTCAACATCATCCCCCACTGCCTCGCGCACCGCCTCCAGCTTCTTTATCGCCACTCGTTCCGCCTCAATTGGAATGAACAGACCCCGATGGTCGAACGGGTCCCCCTTGAGAGCCGTAATGCCCTGTTCAGTGAAACTGAGCGCGCGCTCCACCGCGGCCTCCGGCGTCGGCCCGTCCCAGCGTCCGTAGCACCAGATTCGCTCCCGCATTAGCCCGCCCAGCAACTCATACACAGGCGCGCCCAGCGCTTTCCCCTTGATATCCCACAGCGCTATCTCTATCCCGCTAATAGCCGACATCTGCACCACGCCGCCGCGAACGTGGAAGTGGTGATACAATGTCTGCCAGTGCTGCTCGATTCGTCCCGGGTCCTTCCCAACAAGCTGATTCCCGAACTCTTCCACCATAGTCGCCACGGCCAGCGGCCCGGACGTAGCCTCCCCCCATCCGGTAATCCCCTCATCCGTCTCGACCTTCACAAACATATAATTCCGCGCCCCAAAAGGCGTGCCGCTAGATACAGGCACAGGCGTAACGGCGGTAATTTTCATTGAAGCCCCCTTACTGGACTAGAATCTTTCCCCGCAAACAATGGGCAAACAAACTAAATTTGTCAATCACACATCCGAGCGAATATATCATCGTATCAGCTCCATGCGGCACGGGGAGTTGAATCATCTCAGGCTCAAAGACGATTATGCCAATCCCGTCTGAACTCACGCTGCGGCCAACATGATACAATCCATACATCACATTCGCAGAGGAACACACCAGCTATGCCAGACAACCAATTCACCGTTTACTTCATAGGCGGCCGGAACCCGGGCGCCGACCATAGCGACACCATCGAGGAACTCGACAAAGTGGGCGCGCGGCTTGTGCCGCTCCCCCGTCTCGAATCCGAGGACGAGATAATCGAACAAGCCGCCGACGCCGACGCGCTCATCGTCAGCGAGGCCCCCATAACCCGAAAAGTACTCTCATCTTTCGACCGGTGCAAGGCCGTGCTGCGAACAGGCGTCGGCTTCGACTGCATAGACGTCCCCGCCGCCACCGACAACGGCATAGCCGTCATCAATGTGCCCGACCTATGGACCCGCGAAGTGGCGAACCAAGCCATGATGCTGCTTCTCGCCTCAAATCGCAAACTGCTCGAACAGGAGCGCGGCGTCCGCCAAAATCGCTGGACTCCCAGAATCTCCGCCCCCGTCGGACCTCTGCACACAGAGACGGTCGGCGTGATAGGACTAGGAAGAATCGGCCGCGCGTTCGCTAAACGTATCAAGGCGTTCGAGGTCGAGCTAATAGCCTACGACCCGTTCATCTCCGACGAAGCGTTCGAGGCCGTCGGCGCCAGGTCCGTGTCCTTCGACCAGCTTCTCGAACAATCCGACTACATATCGCTTCACACCCCGCTGGACGACGGCACATACCACCTGATTGACGAGAACGCCCTCCAAAAAATGAAGCCGAACGCCATCCTCATAAACTCCTCACGCGGTCCGGTGGTAGACGAACATGCGCTCATAAAGGCCCTCCAAGAAGGCTGGATACTGGGCGCCGGCCTCGACGTTCTGGAACAGGAACCGCCCGACCCCAACAATCCCCTTCTAGGCATGGACAACGTCGTGCTGACTCCGCACGCCGCCCACTACTCGGAACTCTCAATGGAACTGCGCCCCAGACGATACGGCGTAGAGGTCGCCGCCGTACTCGACGGACGCCGCCCCATGAACTTGGTCAACCCGCAGATAATGGAGGTTCTGCCTCTGCGCTAATGCCCCGCTGGGCGGCGGACTCGAACCGGATGTCGCCCCGCTCAATCAGAAACTGATACCCGTTGACGGATTGTTCATGAGGATTATCGAGGTCAAAGGCTAAGCCGTCACTCTATCTCCAGACGGTCCCCGTCGAAAGTAATAGAGCGGCGGCCGTATCTAAGGATGGCGCGCCTGAAACGGCGCAACTCGGCTCGCAATTCATTCAGCCTACGATCCCCCTCCGTCTCGAACCTCGGCGCTCCGGACCCGCTCGACATCACTCCCCACAGGTCGCGCTGCGGCATCCGCTTCAGCATCTTTCCGAAATTTACGATAAACGCCTCGAACGACAGCGACGACAGGTCGCCCATTGGCGTGTCATCAGCCGGATCGGCGAAATACAGTTCCAACGCTATCTCCGCTCTGTCCGAGGTTACCGCGTCTAGGAGCAAAACCGGCTGGGGCTGGCCGCCGAACAGCGCTTCGCCGCCCTCAACCCCGCGCGCGGAGTCTCTCAAAGCCGCCTGTATCACCCTGAGCGTCGAAGATACGTAGGACACCGGCAGCGTCCTCGCGTCCACCATCAACGTCAGCCGGTAGTCTCTCTGTTTTCCGCCGTCAGTGGTCATTGCTTATCTCAGCACTCGCACATCTCCGACACGGCGGGTAACACGCGCATGGTCCAGATAGTCCATGAGAGCCAGCGCGTACTTGCGGCTCGTGCCCAGCAGATCGCGCGCGTCAGCCACGCTGATTTCGCCGTTCCTATCAATATACTCGCATATCTTACCAACCATCTCCCCGTATGCTGAAGCGGAAAACACGACGCTCTCGCTCACTTTTACCACCTCGCCTCTCTCATCCAGAAGGTTTACCACCTCCGGATCTATGACAATATCGGTCGGCGGGGAGAATGGATCGGAGTCAAGCAGACGCAGGTACTCGTTGACAATCTCCCGCTGATTTTCCCTGATGCTTGGCCTATGGTCCGGAAGCCGCGCGGTCGAGCCGTCCTCTACGGTAACCCCACTGTCGTTCAGGATTCTGAGTACGTCGTTGAACACCTGCGGGTTCAGGTTCAGACGGGAACGCAGTTCCTCTTTCGGCGCGCCCGCCCGCAACGGAAACTGGCTATGATAATCTCCCAGCGCTGCCCGCGCCCGCGCCCGCAGCGAACTCCAGCCCGCTGCGGTATATAACCTCGTCGCGCGGCCCACTCTTCCCCCGCCCAGAGCGACCACTTCGCCCTTGGCAATCATCCCCTCAAGCTCCGCCTTCGCCGCGTCCGCGTTCATATTGGCTCGGTTGACCACATCCCCGAACCCCGCGGGCTCAAGTCCTTCAATAACCTTCAGCAGCGTCTCACGCTCATCCCCGCTCTCCATAACCTCCAGACGCTCGATGGTCGGCCTATGGCGTCTGCGCGGTCGGGGCGCATGTGTGTCAACTATGTTGCCGCCGCCAAGCGTAGTCATATTCGAGCGTATGACGAAATAATCCCCTTTAGCCACGGCTATCGGATTATCCGGTTTCAGCTGCGCCCAGACTGTCTCGCCAGGCTGGGCGTTGTCACTCTCGAACAACCGCAACCTAGCCACCGTCTCGGAAGAGCCGGTGTGAGCCGTAACGTACATATTGTGGCGCAACGGATTCGGCGCGTCCTGCAGAACACGCAGACGAACATCGAAAGCGGTCGTCGGCCTGAGCCAGCCCGGCAGCGTCAGCACCTCGCCACGAAATATATCGCCGTGAGATACGCCGATCAGGTTAGCCGCCACCCGCGTGCCGGGTTCGGCGCGCGGCGCCTTGCTCTTGTGAGTCTGGATGCCCCGTATGCGAGTCCGCCGGCCTGCCACGGCAAGCTCCACCTCTTGCCCTGTGTTCAGATAACCATCTATCAGCGTGCCGGTTACCACTGTTCCGAAACCGGTTATGGTGAACGACCGGTCTATCGGCAGACGCGGACGCCCAAGATCGGGTTTGAGCGCAATATTGCTCAGCAGAGATTCTATGGACGCGACCAACTCCGCCAGCCCTTCGCCTGTATGGGCAGAGACAGGAACTATCCGCGCGCCATCCATAACCGTGCCTTCCAGCGTATCCTCTATGTCAGCGGTCACAAGCTCCAACCAATCCTCATCAACCAGATCGCTCTTCGTGAGAGCTACCAAGCCCCGCTTAATCTGGAGCAGATCCAGAATCGCGAGATGCTCACGGGTTTGGGGCATAACCGACTCGTCCGCCGCCACTACCAGCATAGCCAGATCTATCCCACCTACCCCTGCCAGCATATTATTCACAAACCGCTCGTGTCCCGGAACATCCACGATGCTTATCTCATTGCCGCCCGGCAGTTCCAGCCAGGCGAATCCCAGATCTATCGTCAGCCCGCGCTCCTTCTCCTCTGCGAGACGGTCCGGATCAATCCCCGTCAGCGCCTGCACAAGCGTGGACTTGCCGTGGTCAACATGGCCTGCGGTGCCTACAACAAACATGAACTATACCTTAGCGACATGGTGGATTTGGTCTAGGATAACAGATGCGCGGGACGGTTGGAGTTCTGCCCCCTTCTCCAACAGAGCTTATGCGAAAATGCGACTTCAGGGCAGACCCATCATCCCACGCCCCAACCATCATACCTCCGAAGCCGCGTTACCGTATGGCCGCGGCCAAAGAACTGCTGCTCAGAGGCTTCGGCCCGGTGTCCGCTTGGCCCGAACACGCTGTCGAAACTCAGACCGGCGCCCGAGACCGAAACCGAATTCTCCTAACTCGGCTCCCTTATGGCCTGGGTCAAGGAAGTGGTAGAAAGCATAGACCCTGCGGAAGAGGAAGTCCCCAACGTACACAAGCCCGACTACTTGATGTGGGAAATCATAGCCAACCAGCCCCCGCCGGTCATCATCCCCGAACACGTCGAGATAGGCGCAGCCAGATTCAACGCAAGGGTCGAGCGACGGATGGGAGCGCGGGAGTACCTGGAGGCTGAGGCAAAGCGAGATGCCAACGCCAAGAAGGACGACCTCGACAACGACGGGCATCCCCGAAATAATGAGACTCGCTATCCTCTCCGACAAACTGGCATAGGGCAACCTAGCTGCATATATGGCTTGCCGCCGCTATCAGTCAGGACGGTCCGTGGTGAAGAGACTTTCGACGAAATCGCTCGGGTTAAAGAGCGCCATATCTTCGGGACCCTCGCCCGTGCCGATAAACAGGACGGGCAGGTTGAGCTCATCGGTTATGCCTAGCGCCACGCCTCCCTTGGCCGAGCCGTCCAGTTTGGTGAGAAAGACGCCGGCGCAACCCATATCCTCGATGAAGGCGCGCGCCTGTATCAGTCCGTTCTGCCCTGTGGTGGCGTCGAGAGCCAGAATAACCCGGTGTGAGCGCTCGACCCCTTGTCTATCTATCACAGTCCGCATCTTGCGGAGCTCTGCCATCAGGTTGGCGCGGGTATGCAGTCTGCCCGCTGTATCTATGATCACCACATCAATGCCGCGTGACACGGCAGCCTGGATGCTGTCGAACGCCACGGCGGCGGAATCCGCCCCATGCCTGTGCGCTATCACATCCGTGTCCAACCTGTCCCCCCACGCCCTCAGCTGCTCGATAGCGGCCGCCCTGAACGTATCGCCCGCGCCCAGCAGAACGCTCTTGCCCTCATCCTTATAAAGCCTAGTCAGCCGCGCTATGGCGGTCGTCTTGCCAACGCCATTCACTCCCACCACCAGTATGACCAGAGGCGATTCCTCGACCTCCATCACGCTGTCGGCGCCCTCCACGCTGAGCGTTTCCACCATCTCGTCCTTCAGAATATCGAGCGCCTCCGACGGTCTGGTTATCCCGTATTCGCGTATCCGTTCGCGCAGCGTATCCAAGAGCTTCATCGTGGTAGAAACGCCCACGTCGGCCGATATGAGCGACTCCTCCAGTTCGTCCCACATATCCTCGCTTATCTCGCTTCGCTGGAAGACATCCGTCAGCCTGCTGAACCAGCGACGCCGCGTTCTGCGGACAGCCGCCTGAGTTCGTTCGCGGTCTTTCCGTTCCCCTCTTCTGAAGAATCTCAGCATCCTGTAAAGTCCTGACCTAGGTTAATGAATCCGCGCCGATTGTAGCATAGCTCCAGAGCCGCCCGCCTAATCGTAGGCGCGGAATTCAACCCCCTCCATTCCCATATCGTCCAACGGATACAACCCCTAGCCAAAACTTGGTAGAATGTCAGCATAAGTCACAGGAATAAGAGCGTTCGAGGAGTGTCCCAGGTGGAGAGACGAGCGATTAGGGGTCATGCGTCCCAGATAATGGTTGAGCAGTTGGCGGCGTCCGGCGTCAAATATGTATTCAATAACTCCGGCTCCCGCGAGGCGCTGTTCTTCGACACGCTGCACGCGCGCCCCGACATTCACGGCATACTCGGACTTCACGAAGGCACAGTGACCGCCATGGCGGGCGGATACACACAGGTCAACGCCGACCCGGGTGTGATGGTCGTCCACCTCGGCGCCGGACTCGCCCAGAGCATGGGGCAGCTCATCAACGTCTGGTGGGGCGGTTTGCCCGTCGTCGTCATAACCTTCGCCGGAGACACCGGAAGCTTCGCCGACAGGATAAGCCTAGACCTCAGTCACAGTTTCGGTCCCACTTCCATCGCCGCGCCTATGACCAAGGAAAACTGGACCGTCGTCGAACCCCAGGGTCTGCCAGCCGCCATCGAGCGCGCCCTGAGGGTCGCCGCGACTCCCCCGGTCGGCCCTGTCCACCTCGCTGTTTACGACAGTATGCTCGGCCCGGCCCCGTTAGACGCCGAAATAATAGAGGGCGACATTCCGAAAGTCAGGGCCGGCTATCCGTCCGACGACGACATCGAGCGTGTCGCGCTCGCGCTCCACGAGGCGGAGCGTCCGCTGATATACGCCGGCGACGGTATCTGGAAGAGCGGCGCGGAGACCGCCGTCACTCAGATAGCCGAGCGCTTCGGCGCCGCGGTCGCCACAGGCATGAACGACCTGCGAGGCGTGCCTATCAAGCACTCCCAGCACGCGGGCTACTTCCCCCGCGCCGTTGACGCGCTCCAACCCGACCTCATCCTGTCCATAGGCTCCCGGCACGGCGGCGCCGGAGCGGCGTCCGACTACGACGGATTCGGGAGCGACGCCAAGCTCATCGCAATCGGCGCAGACATCGAGAACCTCAAAAATATGCCCGGCCTCGACCTTGCGATACTCGCCGACGAGCGACGCGCCATGGAACGACTCGCCGCGCTCGTGCAGAGCGAGACAACCCCCGAACGCTACGACGACCGCAGACAGTGGGCGCGAGAACAGGGATCGCTCCTGAGAAACGAACGACGCGCCGCCCTGGACAGACCGGCGCAGAATGGTCGCGTTCGCGCCCTCCCAATCATCGAGGCGCTCGACGAAGAACTAGAGCGCCTGGGCGGCGGTATCGTCACCACCGAGCAATTCGCCGTGCCGCAGGATGTTGTAGAAGGCTCGAACGGCCCGGGCGACAACATATACATCCGCCCCGCCGGAGGTTCCGAAGGCTACGGCGTCGGCGCGTCAATAGGCGCGAAACTCGCCGCGCCGGACAAGCCCGTCGTCGGACTCGTCGGCGACGGCTCGCTGTACTACGCCGACAGCGGCCTTTGGACCGCCGTTCACCACAACATCCCGGTTCTGTACCTGATAACAAACAACCAAGCATACGGCATAGTGGCGGGGGCGTTCGGGCAAGCCGACGCCAACATGCGCGAGTCGGGCGACTACGGCGGCGTCGCTCTCACCGGCATGGACCCAACCAGAATAGCCGAGGGCTTCGGAATGGAGGCCCTTGACCTTACCGACGAATCCAAAGCGAACGAAACGATAGCCGAGGGTCTGCGAATCGTCGAGAACGAGCGACGCCCATTCCTCATCAACGCCCACATGCCCATGGGCTTGCCCGAAGGTGGACGCCCCGCTCGGCAGTTCAGGTTCGCGGAATAAGGCTGAAACTGCCCCTTACAGCGAACGAACCTGAGGCGCTCCCTCATCTCCCCGCGGCTATCTTGGCGGCGTAGCGTTCGAGCCGCGCGGGGGCGTCGGTCATTGACTTAAGCCCATTCTCCAACTTGGGAAGATATTCCGAGGGCAGAGCGACCAAGAACAGTTGGGGTGGAATGCCCGTGTACAAGCGCATCCCGACGCAGCCAAGAGACAGGGCGGGCTTGCCATGCCGGTAGGCGATTGGCAGCACGCCGCAGGCAGGTCGGGTGAACGCTGCGCCTTGCGGGTTGTTCTTCCACATCACTTTGCCCACGATTTCTTGAACGACGCCCATCTGGGGCAAGGTGGCCCACATGAGAGCGAGGTCTGGTTCGAGAGGCATTCTCCATAGAGGACCATAGATCGCGCCTGCGCCGGGCCGAGCGAACCTGGGAGTCTCGGCTATCTCCTCGGTGGTTCCAACCCCCGCCTCGCACATTTCCTCCAGCAATTCGGCAAGCTCCCGCTCGCGGCCCTCAGCGGACAGGAAGCCGGACACCATTCCGCCTATGCCGCATCCGGCGTGCCGTTCCGCGGAGGCGTAGAATAAGCGGAGTTCCGCCATACGCCAAAGTGAGCAGAAGGAAGGAGGCTCCCTGTAGAGCGGCGGTATATCGGACGGTTCGCTATCCACGAACGCCATGCCGACGGGCGGAATTTCAACGCCAAGCCGGTCTGCCAAGAGTTGTACGAGGTTCAGAGTGTCCATGTCACGAAGCTGAGTCTAGCAACATGGGAACAACCAGTCAATTTAACGCTTGACGGCAACGCTACTATCCGGCCGATATGGCTCACGAGTCTTCCGTGTAGGCCGAGATGTTTGGGGCAACGAATCCTGGATACGCGCACTGAAGCGTGCCGCTCATAGCCAGCGCAGACGTTTGGAGCGGTTCTTCTCGGAGGTATAGACGGGCATTCGGCGGTCCTGGAGGGAATCCTCGACAAGCTCGGCGAAGTAGCGACGATCGGATGTGGTGATTACGGCTTGTTCGTGGGATTCCATCAGAGCGATGGGGTATCCGGGGCCGCGTCTGCACTGGTCGAGGATGAGCGAGTGGGTCAGTCCTAGCAGAGCTTCGTCCTTGGCGACCCAAGAAGGGACTTCCACGCGGCCTATCTCCTCGCCGACGTTCAGGTAGAAGAAGCCTATCCTGTGGTCTCCGTATGAGTTTTCCACAAGCGCGTCGGAGGACGTGAAGACCTGGGAGCGCTGCCCCTCGTCCAGTGTCTGCGCGAATATCTCTCTGTCCAGCGCTCCCTGAGCGGCATCGTCACAGGGACGGTTGCCGGACGGTAGGTTCCCACAGTACACCTTGCAGTCGGAAACTTCGTAGGGACAGGCGCGGATTCTGAGGGCGCGGACGAATTCGGCGGCGGCGGGCAGGCTTATATAGCTTGCAACACACAGCGTTCGTTGGGCGGCCAATTCTTTCAGTTCGTCCAGGGCGCGGACGAAGCCACGTCGCACAAGCTCCTCTATCACGAAATCGCGCGCGCCGCTTCCCATGTATATTATGAGCGTGCCGTCCATGAGGGCCAGCGCGGGAAGGTCGGGCGGCGAGTCCCGAACGATTTTCACCAGAGCGCGAATCTCTTCCACCGCCCTCAGAGCGCCGAGAATCGCGCCCTGCACCTGCTGTTCTTGGTAGATGCCGTTACGCGTGTGTATCACTAGGTCTTCATCGGAAGCGTAGAGCGTTGGGCTGCTGGACAGGTCGGCGTGGGGCGCTGAACCGTATGTCAAAACACAACGTCCTATGTTGATGAGGCAACAGCGCGCGGGCAGGTGGCGATCAACGTCAATGTGTGAACCGTCAACGGCGGCGACGCGGAAATCGTCGGGGGCAGTGGGCGGGTCGAAGCGGGCGGAGGGCGAGGAGGCTACCTTGGGCGCTACCCAGTTGAACACATTGGAACTACGCGCGCGTTTGCGTTCGTAAGCCTCAGCGTCGAAAGTCGCCGTTTCGCGGATGGCACGCAACAGACGCGTCCGCTTGTCGTTCCGGCGGGCGCGCAGGTCGTCGGCCATGCGGTCTATCTGGAGGGCGGTCTTTCCCAAGTCCAGTGACATACGAGAGTCCTTTCGTCGCTCCATACCTTTGATTTTCCAGTTTATCGTCCGACGCTTCCAGGGCAGTCGCATCCGAGTTTCGGCAGTTTTATATATCTTTGTTTATATAGTTTGGATCGCCCCGCAGGCGGGGACCGGCAGTTCAACGGCGCTCAACAGACGTTCTAACCATCTGTACTTCACCTGCTAACGCCTGTAATGGCAGGGTGAAATTTTCTCCGTCTCGCTTGCCATATATTGGGATTTATAATTTTTTGATTGTCAGTTATTGGTTTCGGCCCAGCGCTGTCCGGTCGGAAGATTCATATTGGCGAGTCATGTGGTTATTGTAGTCAAATTAGTACGAATGTACAACGGCGTTTCGACAGTGCGTTTGAGGCGCGGTTGCGCTGTCCGGCCCCGCAACGTGCGAGTCTGAAGTCCATGATTATGGACGTCGGAGCGCGAGACGGCTAAGAGATCAGGTCGGATATGGGGGTTTCCAGTTCGTCAGCGCCGACGAAGCCTTCGTATTTGGCGCGGATGATTCCGCCGCCGTCCACCAGAAATGTCCAGGGTTCGCTTGGCAAGCCCCACTCGGTGAGCGCCGGAGCTATTCTGGCCGCTGAAATGCCCCGCTCTCGGATCTCGGCGGGGTTGTCGTAAACCTCGACGTGGATGAAGTTCATCCTGTCTGCGTATATATCCTTAAGCTCTTTGACGACGTTCATCTGGGGGCCACAGGTGGCAGTACGGCAGTATGCGGGAGTGGCGAACGTCACGAGCAGGGGAATGGACTCGTCCAGCGCTTGGGCGATGGTCAGCCGGTACAGGTCGGGGTCGGGGTTGGGGTCGGTGGTGATGTCGGGAAGCTGTGACGAGGCGGATGCGGTCTTGCTCCGGCTGCGCGGCGCGGGTGAGCCGACGGCGGGCGTCGAGCTTGTTTCTTTCACATCTATTCTGGCTCCGGCGTTAACGTCTGTCCCGTCCGGGAGGGTGGCTACAACGCCCAGTCCCCATTCGCCAGGACGATCGAAGCTGAGGTTGGTTTGATAGACGCCCCCCGTTCCTCCGGGCCATGTCCGGAAGATGGCGGGGGCGGTCTGCGCCGGATTGCGGGAACCGTCCGATGCAAGGAAGAACGTCTGCGCCTCCACGCGGGCGTCTTTCACTGACCCGATGCCCGGACGGATGAGGGCGAACACGACCCGATTTTCTCCAACGGACAGGTCGGTGGACGCCAAAGTAATGCGCGCCGAATCGGATGGATGGGCGGCTTCGGGCGGAGCGTCGCCGGAGCAAGCGGCGGTGAACGCTAAAACCAGAGCTAGGATTGATGGAAGCGAGGCTGAGTGAATTGGCTTGGTCATGTCCCTATGATAGCGGAGACAGGACTTTTAGAATATGCCGCCCGGGTCCAGTCCGAGAAAGAATTGTCCGGCGGTATCGTAGTGGGTGGGCCGGCCCTGTATCTGCTGGGTTATGGCGTGGACGTCTTGAAAGCGTCGCTGGATGGGGTTGACTGAGAATATCGCGCCGGAGCCGCACAGGGTGTAGGCGATGTCCACGACGGCGGCGGCCTGCCGTATCGCGTGGGTGCTGGACAGGCGCACATTGATTCGTTCCTCGGTGGTGAGGTCGCGATTGCGGCAGACGCTCTCCCACATGGCGTTGGCTGACTCGCTGAGGAAGGCGCGAGCGGAGTTCCAGACGGCCTCGGCCTCTCCGACCATGCGCTGGGTAGTGGATTCGTCGCGGAGGGTGGTTTCACGCCCCATCTGCGTTTTGGAGATGGCGAGTTCGATAGCGGAGTCCAGTCCGGCGCGCGCCGCTCCGAGCGCGACGGTGGCGAAGCCGGAGCAGAATAGGAGTGTTGTCGGTATGTAGTAGAGGGGGCCGGGTTCGCGGGAGCCTGCGGTGGTTGGGTAAGAGCGGGCGGCGGGAATGAACGCGTCTCGGACCTCGAAGCTGTGGCTGCCGGTGCCGCGCAGCCCGCCGACGTTCCACACGTCCAAGAGTTTCACATCGTCCTTGGGCAGCAGCATCGTCCGCATCTCGGAGGGTTCGCTCTGTCCGGGCCGGTAAACCGGGGTGAGGGCGGCGACCCACGTGGCGTGCGGTATTCCGCTGCTGAAGTTCCATCGTCCGCTGACACGATAGCCGCCGTCCACGGCGTCCGCTCTTGTGGCGGGTACCGGCGGACCGTTGGTAACGACGTTTCGCCGAACTGTCCATATCTCGAGCGCCGTCTCGACCGGCACGCGGGCGGAGTTGGTGGAGAATACGTTGTTCTGGTTGACACACCATCCGGCGCTGGCGTCCGCTTCGGCGAATATGCGGACTATTTTCAGAAAGTCGGGGTGGGCGAGTTCCGCGCCGCCCAGAGAGCGCGGTATGAGCAGGCGGAAGAAGCCTTCGTCGGCCATGCGGTCGGTTATCTCCCGGGGTATTCGCCGCTCTGTGTCTATGCGGTCTCCGACCCCGGATACCAGCCCGGCTAGTTCGTGAGCGGTCTCGATATATCGGGCGATGTCGGTCTGTACTTTGGCGGTCATGCGCGGTCCTTCGCTATAAGTTGCGCTCGAAGAAGTCGGATATGCGGTCTTCCATATATATGCGGTCTTCGAGGCTTCTGGGCATATGGCGTTCGTCGGGAAACAGGTGGAGTTCGTAAGGTTTTCTCGCTTTGATAAGCGAGTTTATGAGTCTGGCGGCGTGCCTGAAGTGTACGTTTTCGTCTATAAGTCCGTGCACTATCAGCAAGTTGCCGCGCAGGTTTTGGACATGGGTCATCACACTGCTCGCGCGGTAGCCGTCGGGATTCGAGTCGGGCGTCCCCATGTATCGCTCGGTGTAGTGGGTATCGTAGCCGTCCCAGTGAGTGACCGGGGCGCCTGCGACGCCCATTTTGAACACGTCGGGCGCGCGACACAGACACATCAGGGTCATATACCCGCCGTAGCTCCAGCCATACACTCCGACGCGGTTGGGGTCGGCGAGTCCTTGCGATACGAGCCAGCGAACCCCGTCCACCTGGTCGCGCACTTCTATGTCGCCCATGTTGCGCTTGATAGCGCCTTCAAAGGCCAGGCCGCGCCCCGCGCCGCCGCGATTGTCCAAGGCGAAGACCAAGTAGCCGCGCGAGCGCAGACTCTGAGCGCGCATCGCGCAGGTCATTGACCAGTGATTGTTCACGACCTGGACGCCCGGACCGCCGTAAACGTATATCACGGTAGGGTAAGGGCCGGGGCCGTACTCGGATGGGGGCCTATAAATCGCGCCCCGCAGCGTCTCGCCGTCCCTGCTATCTATGGAGACAAGCTCCGGCGGAGCGAGCGCGAGGGTAGTCAAGCGGGGATCGTCCGGGGTGTGTATAGCATGAAGAATAGAGCCGTTCTCAAGCGATCTGAGCGAGACGGCGGGGGGCGTTCGGGTGTCTGAGAATATATCCACAAACTTGTCGAAGCGGTGGTCAAGGGCGGTGATGTGCGTTCCGGGTTCATGAGTCAGTTTTTCAATCCTGCCGCCGCTTATGGACACCCTGTACAAGTGTCGCTCTATCGGGCTGTCCTTTGTGGCGGTGAAGTAGATCAGGCCCCTCTTCCGGTCCACGCCCGCGAGGGAGTCCACCTGCCAGTCGCCCGACGTTAGCTGACGGAGCGGGCCGCCGTCGGAGTCGTACAGGTATAAGTGGTTGAAGCCGTTGCGCTCGGAAGCCCATATGAAGCGGCCGTCATCGAGCGGGCGGAACATATCGCGCAGGTTGATCCACACGTCGCTGAACTCGGTCAGCAGCGTTGTGGCCCGGCCGCCGGATATGTCGAACCTTATGAGGTCGAGTCGGGTCTGCTCGCGGTTCTCTATCTGGGCGCAGAGCGAGCCGTCCGGCATCCAATTGACGCGAGCCAGATATATGTCGGGGTTGTCGCCGAGGTCCATCCACACCGGGTCGCCGCCTTCGACGGGCGCTACGCCCAATCGGACATACGCGTTCTCCATGCCCGCGAAGGGGTAGCCGTGATCTTCCTGCGCCGACGCGCCCGTCTCGTCTTTGCCCTGGTGCATGATGCGATAGACGGGGATATGGGTTTCGTCCACCTCCTCGAAGGCGATGTGCCGGCTGTCCTTCGACCACCACAGGCCGGTCAGACGGCGCATCTCTTCCTGCGCTATGTACTCCGCGAGTCCGTGGGTCCTGCCAGAGCCTCTAGCGCCGGTGGTTATCTGCGTTGGTTCCCCGCCGTCCACCGACACGACATATACTTCGGCGTCCCTGACGAACGCTATCATCGAGCCGTCTGGGGATAGGGTTGGATTCTGAATCGGGCCTTCGTCGGCGGATATGACCAGTCGGGCGGGCGAGTCAGCGCCGTCCTTTAGGTAAAGGCCGGACTGGGCGGGTATGAGGATCAGGTCGCGGTCGGCGGCCCATGCGTATCTGACGATGCCCTGTCCCAACTGGCGCTGGCGCTGGCGAAGAAGCTGTTCTTCGAGCGAAAGCGAAACGGTTTCGGGTTCGACACTCGCCTGTATGACGCGCGATTCGCCCGTGTCGGTATCCAGCGCGTATAATTGGCGTACCGGACTCTGCTCCGCGCCATGCAGGTACGTCAGCAAGCGGTCGTCCGGGCTGAACGCGAACATTGCCGGGGCGGACATTCCGGGCGGCGGGAATTTGGCGATCTCTTCGATGGGTATAGACATGGTTTTTAGACTTCTTCCCAGTCGAGCGCGTTTTTGGCGCGCATCTCGTGGATTTCCGACTCTGTATAGCCCAGCTCTTTGAGTATGGGTACGGTGTGCTGTCCCCTGAGTATGCCGGGCCCCGCAACGCAAGTCGTGTGTGAGAAGTCCAAAATGGGAGCGTATCGCCACATGGGACCGAACCTGAGATGTTCTACATCCACTCTCAGACCATTCTCTTCAACATGAGGGTCTTCAGAGAAGAAGTGGTACATACCCCTGTCCTCGGTCTGAACGCACCCGACGTCCACCGACGTCATTATCTCTTCCCATTCGAGCGCGGGTTTGCGGGCGAACTCGGCGGCTAGTTCGGAGATGAGGGCGTCGTCATTGGAACGGCGCGAGTCCGCGTCCGCGAATCGAGGGTCGGCGAGCAGGTCGGGGCGACCCAATGCCTCGCACATACGCCGCCATTCGTCCTCAAATGGACAATCCAGAAAAATCCAACCGTCCGCAGACTCGTACAGGCGATGCAGCGCGCCGAGTCCGAAGCCGTTGGTGTCCTGGGTGGGGCGAGGAAGCCTGCCCCCGTAGTCGAAGAAGTGGTCGGCGTTGACGTAGGCGTTCGCGCCTATCATGGTGGTTTCCACGTATTGGGGCTTTCCGAATCGCTGGCGGGCGTAGAGCGCCAGCGTTATGGCGGTGGCCGTCACCATAGCGGTGTTGGGATCGGGGTTGACCTCATTGGCGCGTCCCAGCCTGCGGGATACGGCTTTGATCTCATCCATGCTCATCGGGGCGCCTGGGTCAGGGATTCCGGCGACGCCTATCTGCGCCATTACGCCGCCGCCCACAGCGCCGCCTATCGGGTGCATGGATGGTCGGTGGCTGTGCGGACCGCCGGAGCCGTAGCCGCCGAGATATACGTACACGGCGTCGGGATTCAGCTTGCGGACTTGTTCTATGCCGATTCCGACACGCTCCGGCGCGCCGGGGCGCATATTGTGGAGAACAACGTCCACTCTTGGAAGCAGTCTGCTCAGAATTTCGCGACCCTCGGCCGTCTTCAGATCAATGGACAGACCCTGCGTTCCGGCCATAGTGCGGTTGGTGGCTAGGCCGTTGAAGGCGTTTCGCATCCAATCTCCGGCGAGGGTCTCGATTCGTATGACCCTGGCGCCGAGTTCGGCCATCAGCGACCCGGACACGGGCCCGGCTATCACAGTGGACATATCCAGAATGGTGACCCCTTCCATGGGGTGGGCGGGGAATCCGGTTTCGGCGGCGATTTCCGTATCCGCGCCGGGGGACGCCGCCGCAATATCGGACAGGACTTCTTCGGTGTGCTCGCCCGGTAGGGGCGCCGCCCCCTGTATCTTGGGAGGCGTTCCGTCCATGTGGAAAAGGGGGCCTATCTGCCGCGTGTCTCCCAGCGTGGGGTCTTGGACTTTCTGCGCCAGCCCGTTGTGTATCACCTGCGGATGGTCGAGCGCCTCTACGGAGGTCATGAAGGGTTCGGCGGCCACGTCGCCCTCGACGTTGATGAAGAATTCCATCCACTCGTCGAGCGTCTTCTGCTGCATTCGTTCGAGGATGAACTCGCGCATCTCCTCGCGGGGCTCGTCGTCGAGGTTGGGCGCGTTGGCGTAGCGTGGCTGTTCGAGCAGATGTCCCAGTCCAATAGCCTTTATCTCCGCTATGAAAAGACGCTCCATCAGGTTGGCGAGCTGTATCCAGCGTCCGTCCCTAGTGCGAACGGGAAGGTACTGTATAGGGGTCGGGCGGGATGCGACGACCGTGGGGTCGAAGTCGAACTGGTCGGGATGTTTTATCATCATCTGCCAAACGGCGAACTGGAGCAGGTCGTAGTAGGCGATAGCCCTGAGCAGGCTGGTTTCGACGCGTTGTCCGCGTCCCGCGCGGTCTCGCAGCATGAGGGCGGCGACTGTTCCGCGCACGGCGGCCATGGCGGCGGCGTGGCTTGCGACCTGCACCGCGCCATAGTTGGGTCCCTCGCGGTCGTTTTGGCCCGCGAACGCCATGTAGCGCCCACATTTCGCGCTCACAAGCGATTCGTATGGGCGATAGCGGGCGTAGGGGCCCCTGTTTCCGAACGCGGTTATCGAGGTGTAGATAAGGCGCGGGTTGAGGGCGCTGAGGGTGTCGTAGTCAACGCCGAAAGTCTCAGCGTCGCCGGGCATAAAGCTCTCCACAACTATGTCGGCTGACGAGGCGAGCGTTTGGGCGCGCCGACGGTCTTTTTCGCGGGTGAGGTCGAGAATGACGCTCTTCTTGCCTCTGTGCCACATTGGGGAGGCGGGCATAGCGCGATAGGGGTCGCCGTCCGGCGGCTCTATCTTGATGACGCGCGCGCCGAAGTCGGACATGACCATTGTCGCCACCGACCCGGCCATTCCCTGTGTAAAGTCCAGAACCTCTATATCTTCAAGGAGTTGTGTCATGGGGCTTTCCAATGAGCGCTTTTAGGGATCAGGAGTCGGCGGCCATTAGAAGGCCGTCATCGTTGCGCAGGATTTCGAGTTCGAGCGCGCGGGTTGGGTTCGGTCTGCCCCGCGTGTGTCCGAGCGGGAACAGCCGGACGTTCATTCGCTGGGGTGTCAGTTCGAGCAGGCCGACCGTGCCGAAGCGCAGTTCCTTGTGGTGCGGGAAGGTTATCGAGCCGCTGTTGACGAGCGTAACGCCGTCGCGGTGTTCGAGCCGCTCCTCGTGGGTGTGGCCGGAGATGATGATGTCCGCCGGGCGCGGGAAGTAGCGCTGGAGGGTCGGCACGGGTCTGAACTGGCCGTCGAGCGAATGCCGCATCCCGACGCGCCAGCCCTCTATCTCCAGGAACTGGACGTCCTCGCAGCGCGAATCGGGAATCGGGTCGTTGTTGCCTGTGGAACAAAGGACGGGGGCGAACCGCTCGAGCCAGTCCAGCACGTTGGGCGTGGTAAGGTCGCCGCCGTGCAGGATGAGGTCAACGCCGCTGAAGAACTCCGCGGTCTCCGGGCCGAGCTCGCCAAGGTCTGTTATCAGGTTTGGCAGATGTGTGTCGGATAGAAGTCCAATTATCATGCGCCGAAATATACTAATTGCGGGCGGTCAGGTCAATGGTAATTCCGTATGCTATTCACCATCGGCCAACTTGATACGGAGCTTCAATGTCATCAATGCTATCCCGCCGCGCGCCTTCACTTTCTATAGTCCAGATACGCTTGCAGTATCACCGCGGCGGCGGCGGCGTCAACCGCTCCCCTGTCCCGACGTCGGCGACCCGACCGCTGAAGCATACCCTGAGCCTGGACTGTGGACAACCGCTCGTCCACCGTTCTAATTGGCAGGTCGGTTCGGGATCTCAGGTTGCGGATGAAAGCGCGTACCTTGCCCGCCTGGCTGCCGGAGTCGCCGGACATACTCAGCGGCAGTCCGACAACTATCTCTGCCACTTCATTTCGCTCGGCGACGCGGATTATGTCGGCTAGGTCGGACAGGCCGCGCTCCACGACGCCCAGGGGCGACGCCAGCAGTCCGGTCGGGTCGCTGAGCGCAAGACCCACGCGGCGGTCGCCCACGTCCAGACCCAGTATCCTCATCCGGATACGCTCTCAGACACTATTTCGAGCGCGAGCGCCAGCGCGTCATCCAGTCTGGACGCGTCGCGCCCTCCGGCCTGGGCCACCTCCGGCCTGCCGCCGCCGCCGCCGCCCATCGCTCGCGCCGCAGTTCGCGCTATGTTCGCGGCGTTCAGCCCCCTTTCGCTGACCAGGTCCGCCGTGACCATCGCTACCAGAATGGGGCGCTCGTTGATTACCGCTCCTAGAACCACCACTCCGCTTCGCATCTTGTCGCGAAGATAGTCGCCCATCTCTCGCAGCGAATCGGCGTTCGCCGCCGTGGTCCGCGCCGACAGCGCTTTCACGCCTCCCACATCCCGGACCGCTTCAAGAAGCGTCTCGGCGGACTGGAGTGAAAGGCGACGCTCCATCGCCTCGCGCTCGCGCTGGAGCGAATCCAGTTCATCCATCAGCGCGCGCACTCGCGATTCCGCCTCCTGTGGCGTGGTCTGGAGCGTTCGAGCCATACGCTCCTCCCTGTGGAATCGCTCCCATACCATTCGCTCCGCCGCCCGTCCGCTGACCGCCTCAATGCGGCGCATACCCGCGCCGATGCTCGATTCCCCCAACACATATACCGCGCCCACCTCGCCGGTGCGTTCGACATGGGTTCCCCCGCACACCTCGAAGCTGAATGTCTCGCCGTTAGCTATCTCCACCAACCGGACACGCTCATCGTAGCGGTCTCCGAAGAAGGCCAGCGCGCCGCGCCGAATCGCCTCTTGGTAGGTGTCCTCATCTCTCAGAACGCGGGCGTTCTGCCGTATCTTCTCGTTGACCAGAAGCTGCGTCTGCCACATCTCTTCGTCGCTGACTTGCTGAACGTGGGTGAAGTCGAAGCGCAGGCGGTCGGGCGACACCAATGAACCGGCCTGCCGCACGTGGGGACCGAGCACCTGTCTCAGCGCCGCGTGGAGCAGGTGGGTCGCGGTGTGGTTTCGAGCCGTATCCTCTCGGCGGATGGGGTCAACATAGGCGTCAATCGTCTCTCCCAAGCTTATTGAACCCCGCGTCACCTTCCCGAAGTGGACGGTGAGTCCGGGCATCACCTGCTGGGTGTCCCTAACGAGAGCCCGTCCGTTCGCGCCCACAATCTCGCCGGCGTCGCCGACCTGTCCGCCGCCCTCGGAGTAGAACGGCGTAGCCACCATGACTACCTCCACCTCCTGGCCCTCCGAGACCAAGCCCACAACCTTATCATCGGCTATCAAACCCACCACAACCGAGGATGCGTTGAGCGTATCGTATCCGAGGAACGAGGTTCCGCCCACTCCGAGACTCTCGTACACGCGAATCTTGGCCCTGTCGTCACCGAACTGCGCCTCGGCCCGGGACTGTTCTCGCTGTGCGTCCATCGCTCTCTCGAACCCTTCGATGTCAACTTCGACTCGCTGCTCGGACGCTATCTCGCGTGTCATTTCAATAGGGAAGCCGTGCGTGTCCCAGAGCCTGAACACGACCTCGCCGGGGAGTGTATCCTTACCCTCCAGTTCCTGCATGAGAAGCGCATATCCATTGTGGAAAGCCTGCTGGAAACGATCCTCTTCCAGCTTGAGCGCCGTTTGAATGAAGTCGCGATTGTTGACCAGTTCGGGGTAAACGTGTCCCATCTTCTCAATGGTCGTGTCCGCTATCCGGCCCAAGAAGTTGCCCTCCAAACCAATACGGCGCGCGTAGCGGATAGCGCGCCGTATTACGCGACGCAGCACGTATCCCCGTCCCTCATTGCCCGGCGCGACTCCGTCGGCGACAAGAAATGTCACGCTGCGTCCATGCTCGGCGACTACGCGGATAGCGTATGTAGCGTCCGGATCGTCGCCGTATTTATGTCCGCTTATCCGCTCCACCTCGGATATGATGGGCGTGAACAGGTCGGTCTCGTAGCCGGTATCCACATCCTGCAAGATGCGCACGAGACGCTCGAATCCCATGCCGGTGTCCACGCTGGGCGCCGGAAGATTGTCGCGGCTGCCGTCCAAGTGGTGGTAGAACTGCATGAACACTAGGTTCCACAGTTCTACGTAGCGGTCGCACGCCTCGCCGTTCTCCTTGTAGTTCTTGCAGTTGGGAACGCAGTCGTCCTGTCCGCAGCCATGTCCGAGGCCGTAGTCATAATGAAGCTCCGAGCAGGGACCGCAGGGGCCTTCGTCACCCGCCGGGCCCCACCAGTTCTCGTCATCTCCGTAGCTGTAAACACGTTCGCTTGGGATGCCTTTGCTTACCCATAGTTCCCGTGTTTCGTCGTCGGTGTCGTGAACGGCGGCGGCGAACTTGTTCAATGGAATGCCGTAACCCTCCGTCATAAGCTCGACCGCGAAGTCCACCGCCTGTTCCTTGAAGTAGTCGCCGATGCTGAAGTTGCCCAGCATTTCGAACAGGGTGTTATGAGTAGCGTCTCCGACCTCCTCGATATCCGGGGTTCGGAAACATTTCTGGGATGTCGTCAGCCTGCGATTGGGCGGCTCTAACTCGCCCGTGAAATAGCTCTTGAACTGCACCATTCCGGCGCTGGTGAACAGCAGGGTCGGATCACCCACAGGTATTAGCGAGCCGCTGGTCATGCGGCTGTGTCCATGCGACTCGAAATAGCGCAGGAATGTCTCGCGCACTCGCTCGCTTGTCCAATTATCGTTGCTCATATCGAAACTCTCACTTTATCTCTGGCAAATCCTTCCAAAAGCGCAATGCGGCGGGGAAGAGACTATATGCGGTCGGGAAGACGGATTGGGACTGCGCGCCGGATGTTGACAACGGTCGGCTCGATGCGCCGCCCCGCCGGAATAAGAGACGGGCAACCCTCGACGCGGATGGTCGCGGTTCCGTTCGGCGGCAGACTCGCGCAGACTTCGTAGCGGCGCAGGCCGGCCGCCTCATCGCCCCTGTATCCGAGGATCCGCTCGGCGGCTGAGTTACAATAGACCATCCCCCGCTCCGCGTCCGCCGCGCAAACGCCGTATGGCGATTCGTCTATCAAGTCTAGCATATCGCTCACGTTCACTGAGTGTCGCACCTTCCAATGATGGCTCGGCTGCGGGATAACGGATTACTGCGAGACCGGAGTGGCCGGAGCCTCGACACCGAGCGGTTGACGCTTGCGCGCATTGAAAAGTTAGCAACTATCGCAGAGAGCTGGCAATAGCGCGACTATGCCGCGTCGAGTCGCACTGGAAGTTATGTTCCGGTTGCGGTATAGAATACGGCAATCGGCGCAGATCGTGTTTCACATACCTAGCTGAACGCTCTCTATTAACCCGAGATATGGAAACATATGAGCGCATCGCTCATCTCACAGAATTAGGAGCAATTACAATTATCAAATTCACTCAGCTGTCAATAGTCTGCGCGCTAACCATTGTCGCCGGTATTTTGTCTTGGCCTGCAGCGCACCGCCGGACAGATCTAATACCGCTGTAAACCAGACGAGACAGAGCGATTACAGGCCTGCTCCTGTACAACCATTATATGCCACAACCAAAGTCTTGGGCAATGCGACGGACGGCTCATCGAGTGACCTCGCAAAACTCACAGCCCATTCCCAAGTGATTGTCATAGGGATAGTTTCGGACAGAGAGCCGCGCGCCGAACAGATTCCGGGGCGCAATCCTAACAATCCGGATGAACCGGATCCAAACGTAACATCAGTAGGCAGTGTCTATAATGTTTAGGTTGATCGCTACTTGAAAGGAAGCGGCAATTCCACATTATCAGTAATTCAGTTTACCGGCTTGAACTACATAGATCAGGGGCAAACAAAGGAGGCGCGGGATACATCCGCGAATTCGCTCTTGGGCAAAACCAATCGTTACATGATGTTTTTGAGCGAACACCCTCACTCTCCGGGAATTTGGACGGGAACTGTACATCCATATAAGTTTCAGATGGATATGCGAGAGCGGAAAGTCCTGTTGGAAATCTAGGCAGAGCTTTCCCGGATATATCGGAGACGGAATTCATCAGGGAAGTGAAGAGTCTGATAACTGGAATCCCCTAGCCCAAGACTGTCGTCAACCGGAAGTTGTCTCCTACACGCGCCTAGTGAAGGATGAACAGGCTCGAACGCATTATCAATGAAGTTGGCGCTCATTACCTCCCATCCGCCCAATATGGCGACATTATAGCCTTCACTCATCCCACGAACCCTTACGCCGGCTTGTCAAGCGAGTCATCGGGCTGCCGGGCGACCTCATAGAGATAGACGCAGGACAGGTCATCCGAAACTGCGAGCGTCCGGACGACGTAAGGCTCGTCCTGGGCGACAGCCGGCCGGTGTCCGGCGACTCGCGCCATTGGGGATTCGTCCCAGACGAGAACGGCGTCGGGCGCGCCCGGCTCAGCTACCGGCCCTCCGACAGGATGCAGTTCCTCCACGCGCCCTGATGAGTTGCCCGCTTACGCTCCGCTGAGCCGGCAGACCAGTAAAATACAAATAGCGCATCAATTTTCAGGAAAATATTGACAAACATCAGGTTGAGTTGTAGTGTCTGCCTCAGGACTGGGAAGAGGCCGTGTCTGGGTTGGGGTCAAGCGGAGTCCTTAGATGACGGGAGGAGTACAAATATGCGTAGTTTACGTAGTCTGCCGGCTTTGCTTGTCGGCGCAATCGGGGTATTTGCGCTGATGGCTTGCAGCAGCGGCGAGCCGGAAGTTGTGGAGAAGATTGTTGAGGTCGAGAAGATCGTCGAGGTTGAAAAGCCTGTCGAGGTCGAGAAGATCGTCGAGAAAGAGATCATCAAGGAGATAGTCAAGGAAGTCCAGGTACCGGCCATCCAGTCGGAGATTACCGAGGCCGCTTCGTTCACCGAGTATTTCCAGAACCCAATGAACGCCAAGTACGGCGGCACATTCAAGTGGGGAGGAAGGGCGAAGCCCTCGATGTATGACTTCCACCAGTCGCCGACCCACAACAACCTCACCGCTCAGCAGCCAATGTACAACACTGTGGTGCAGTTCGACCCCCGAGACGGCGGACTCACCATCGCGCCCGATCTGGCGACCGCGTGGTCGGTTTCCGACGACGGCAAAGAGTACACATTCACGCTGCGGCGGGGAGTGGAATGGCACGACGGACCGCAGTTCGAGTGCGGCGGCGGACCGTTCACCGCCAACGATGTCGTAGCCACATACAATCGCATAATAGATCCTCCCGAGGGCATGATCAGCCTGCGGAAGGAGTTGATGGTGGACGGGGCGGACCTGCGCGAGATAGTAGCTGTTGACGACCACACGGTGAAGTTCATCCTGGGAAGCCCGCGCACCACCCTGGTGCCGGCGCTGGCGAGCGGCTGGAACATGGTCGTATCCGAGAAGTACCTAGACTGTGTGAACAACAGTATGCGGGACTCGGCGTTCATTCCAGGCACAGGGCCGTTCATTCTTACCGAACACACACCCGGCGAAAGCTGGAAGATGGAGATGAATAGCGATTACTTCATCGAGCATCTCCCCTACTTCGACAATCTGGACCTCGCCGCTCTCGCGCAGGCGCAGGCTCGCGCCGCGGCTATATACGGAGGTCAGGTTGACGCGGTTATGCAGATCACCAAGGAGGATATGCAGCGAGCTTGGGACGACCCGGCGAAGTATCACTCGCAGATAGGCAACTTCTTCAACGGCAATATATTCGCGTTCAATCCCAACAGACCGCCTTTCGACGACGTTAGAGTTCGCAGAGCTGTTCACCTCGTCGTTGACAAGATGACACTGCACCTGTTGACTGCGAAGACGGGATTCAACGGCGAGGAGCCGGGAGGATGGTTCCTGCCCGACTGGCAGACCGGAGGCTCTCCATACTCACGGTCCGGCGAAGAATTGGCGACTATTCCGGGCTACCGCGTCCCTACCGAAGGGGACATCGCCGAGGCTCAGAGACTGCTGGCCGAAGCGGGATACCCGGACGGCGCCGGACTCAATATCTCGTTCCTGCAGCGGGGCAACCAGCCCAGCGCGACAGTCGCC
Organism: Dehalococcoidia bacterium; assembly: GCA_965214185.1. Classification (GTDB taxonomy): domain Bacteria; phylum Chloroflexota; class Dehalococcoidia; order Lucifugimonadales; family UBA1123; genus VXRN01. The sequence goes on from CBDCBF010000007.1 coordinate 297,648, forward strand.
GCTATTCAGGACATGATCAGGAAGAACCTAAACGTCGAAATGGAGATCGAGCTCACCGACGAGGGCGGTTACTACGACCGAGTGCTGAACAAGGACTTTGACACGACCGGCACTTTCACCGCCGCCGAGATAATTGACCCGGGGCCGTGGTTCACGCGATTCCTGGCCAAGGACGGCAGCTGGAACTACGGAGGCTGGTCCGATCCGCGAACCGACGAATTGATGATGATGATCAACGAAGAGCAGAACGTGGATGAGCGCGTCAAACTCGTCCGCGAGATGCAAGTGCTGCTGGACGAACTGGTGCCGATAATGCTGTTCAACTACCACGGCGGATACGACATCTACCGGACGTACCTCGGCGGTCCGGGCATGACCGACATATACTACGGCGGATACAACTCCATGCACCGCCGCTGGACGCACATCTGGTTCGACCGCGACCGCGAGTAGAGCGCGACCGAATACAACGCCCCGCGGCCTGACAAACGGGCCGCGGGGCCAACCGAGTCGGCGCCCGGGAAGCCCGAAGCTTCCCGCTTGAACTACTATGAGCAAGTACATACTCCGCAGACTGATAATGACCATCCCCACGTTGGTGATCATTTCGATGATTATCTTTGTGGTGCTTCGCGTGATACCGGGCAACATAGTGGCCACTATGTTCGGCGGCGCCGGAGGAGGGGGCGGCGAGGGCGTGCAGATGGTTGATCCGGCCGCCATCGAGAAACTCATGGCCGACCTGAGGCTGGACAGGCCGCTCTATGAGCAGTATCTCTACTGGGCGCGTGGAATTCTGACCGGAGACCTGGGCGACTCCTTCTTCAGGGGACAGAAAGTGTCCGAGATGCTGCGGAATCACGGCCCCGTCACCCTCCAAATATCCATTATGGCGATATTCATCTCGTGGATAGTCGGACTGCCGATCGGGATTTTAAGCGCCGCGCGCCAAGACTCCGTGATGGACTATTCTACGAGGCTATTCGTTGTGCTGTTCTTGGCTGTCCCGTCTTTCTGGCTGGCCGCTCTGATAGTTCTATTCGGCGTCATGATCTTTGAATACTATCCACCCCTGTTCTATTCCCACATTTGGGACGACCCCGCCGCGAATCTGGCCAAAACTACGGCGCCCGCAATCGTCATCGGGCTTGGCATGGCGGCTATGATAGCCAGAATGGCCAGGTCGTCTATTCTTGAGGTGCTCAGAGAGGACTATGTTAGAACCGCTATGGCCAAAGGACTCGCCAGCCGAGTCGTCATGTGGCGTCACGTAATCAAGAACGCGCTTCTGCCCGTTATAACGATCGCGGGCATCATGATGGGATTCACGCTCGGCGGCTCGGTAGCGGTCGAATACGCGTTCGCCATCAACGGGCTTGGGGTTACGATGCTCACGGCGATAATAGACAAGGACTTCAACGTGGTTCAGAATCTCGTCATGATATACGCGGCGGCCTTCGTTCTGATAAACCTGATTATAGATCTTTCATACGCTTGGGCAGACCCCAGAATCCGTTACGAATAGGGACAAGAGAGCCCGGAACCGACGGCGAACATCCGATGCAGACATCTTCAGTTTCAGCAAGTACGACTATAATGTCGCTGGGTTCGACGTGGCTTCGAGGCTACTTGCGCTTTCAGCGCAACAAGCCGCTTGGCGCTATCATGGGGATTGTCATAGTCCTCATCCTGCTGATGGCGGTTTTCGCCGATGTCATATCGCCCTATGACCCGCTCGACACCAACCCCATCATGGCTCGCGAACCGCCGGACCGCGAGCACTGGATGGGGTACGACGAGGTCGGGCGCGACATACTCAGCCGAGTGATATTCGGGGCGAGGGTTTCGCTCATAGTGGGCATCACGTCGGTCGTGTTCGGCACGACGGTAGGTTCGCTGTGGGGCTTGGCAAGCGGGTATCTTGGGGGCAAATTCGACCTGTTCACCCAGCGCGCCGTCGAGGTGTGGATGAGTTTCCCAAGCCTGGTGCTTGCCCTGTCGCTGCTGGTGGTTCTCGGAGCGGGACTGCACACTGTGATCATCGCCGTCGCGTTCACCAGAGTTCCTTACGGCGTGCGTGTCATCAGGTCGGTCGCGATTGCCGTCAAGGAGTTCATGTACGTTGACGCCGCCCGTTCTGTCGGCTCGTCTGAGATGAGAGTGATGATGCGTCACGTTCTGCCGAACTGCGTCGCGCCGTTCCTCATAATTCTGACAGCGCATATCGGCACCGCTATCATCGTCGAGGCGTCGTTGGGATTCCTTGGAATCGGGATACCGCCTCCGACCGCATCCTGGGGCAATATGCTCGGAAGCGCGGCGGGACAGGCGATCAATCCCCACTGGTGGCGGATAGTTTATCCCGGCGTGGCCATCGTCATCACGGTGCTTAGCTTCAACATATTCGGCGACGCCATCCGCGACGTTCTCGACCCCCGGCTTCGAGGCTCGGAAGCGCAGTAGTCCGGGTCTGTTCCAACAGTCCCCCTCACAAACCGCCGACGGACCACAATCCTATCGTCACGTCCCTACCTGAACACTCGACGTTATGCGCCGCAACGTCGCCAGAGCAGACATCGCCGACAGCTTTCCGGTCCGGGGGTTGGTCTCCGAGGGCGTATTCTCAATGAGCGTCCTCAGCCTGCCGAACTCGCCTTCGACAACTATCTCGTGCGTATTCTTGTCCACCGTCGGATCAGCGTATATGCGGATGCGCGTCCGCAACGGCCCCAAGCCCGCCATGCTGAGAGCGGCGGAGACGTTCACGTTGGCCGGAAACAGCCTGCACGCCTCCAGAGCCGGGCCTTCGTAAACGACGGTCGGCTCCGAGAGCGCGTCCAGATCTACGCCCGAGACCTCAACGCCGGGAGCGCCTTTCAGCCCCTTCGGCGGTTTGCGCGTGGTCATGGTCAGAGAGTCTATGCGTCCGAGACAGGCGCCCGCTACGCCGTCCAGACCGACTATCGCGCCCGAAGGCACGTAAATAATCGCGCCGTTCTTCTCAGCCAGCTCGAACAGGTCCTCACGCTCCAGCAACGCCCCTCCGCTGAGCGCCATCAGATCCTTGCCCGCGGACAGCGTCGCCACCGCGATTGACTCCATCGCGCTCGCCGGCGCGGCCTCTATCACCAGATCCACCATCTCCACAAGCCGGTCGAGACTGACCACCGGAGGAGGGCGACTCAGCGTCGAGGCGAACCGCTCGGCGCGACCCAGATCACGGCTTGTTATGCCGCAGAGCGCCGCGCCGGGCGCCCCTCCGTTGTCCAGTTCGGACGCCACCTTGCGACCGATAGTTCCGCAGCCGGCTATTCCAACTCTCTTGGTTAACTTGCTCATGCAGTCATACTATTGACACGGGCCGCCGCTGTCAAAGTCCGAGCGAAGGGCCGAAACCTTGGAGCCTTCGGCTCAAGCGCGCCGGACGGGCGGGCGCCTCCGGCTACAAGGACGTCTTGGGAATATCTTCGCTCGGATCGAAGAACGGCGCGCGCAACCTCGGCTCCCACGATGCCGTCTTGGACATCGAAGATTGAGTGGACTAATCGCCGGGGGATTGAGCGCTCAATCCGTTTGGGGTCAGGTCCGCGGATCGCAGGATGGCAGGGATGCGCGACTCCCACCCGATTGCCATGATGTGAACGCCGTCGCACATACCGCGCACCTCCCGGATGAGGCGCGCGGCGATCTCGATACCGGTCTCGGACCTGCTTCGCGCGTTCTCCATCTCATCTATGAGATCTCTCGGAACGCTCACGCCCGGAAGATTATCGTTCAGAAAACGCGCCATGCGCGCCGACTTCAGGACAATCATCCCCGCAAGAACCGGCGCGCCGAACTCCCGAGCGGACGCCATGAACTTCTCGAAGGCCGCGACGTCGTAAACGGCCTGCGTCTGGAAAAAGGCCGCGCCCCTTTTCACCTTGTCTTCCATGCGGGCAAGTTCTATGTCCGGGTCGTCGGCGCCCGGATTGACGACAGCTCCGGCGAAAAGAGAGGGAGCCCCCCTCAGTTCGTTGCCGTACATATCGGACCCGGAGTTCATGGCGGCGACGGCGTCCAGCAGCGTTTCGGACTTGAGATCGAAGACCCCCACGGCGTCGGGATGGTCGCCGCGGCCGGGCGGATCGCCGCTCATACAGAGGACGTTGCTGACGCCAAGCGCGTAGGCGGCAAGTAGCTCGCCTTCGAGCGCGATGCGGTTGCGGTCGCGGCCTGTCACCTGCAAAATAGGCTCTATCCCCCTGTCCAGCATCAGGTGCGCCGCCGCTATGGGCGCCATCGTCATATTGGCCCCGGCCGAGTCGGTCACGTTGAATGCGTCCACCATGCCGCTCAGGGCTTCGGCGTGCCTGAACAAGAGGCCGAGGTCGGCACCCTTCGGGGGATTCAGTTCAGCGGTCACAGTAAAACCGCCGGACTTCAGCGATTCAGAAAACGTCTGCAATGGAGCCTCCCTCATTCGATGACTTGCGGATTAGGCGATGTCGAAGGTAGTCTCGCCCTTGTCCAAGACTTTCTTGACGTTGGCGGCGAATTCCACAAGCTGTGAATAAGGCGTCCATTATGGGCGCAGTCAGCGGTTTATGCAAGCGAAAATCGCGCGGCGACCGGACTTTTTGAAAGTCGCCGCAAAACCTCTCATTCCGAGCGGAGTGAGAAATCTCAACTACGGAAGCGAGACCCCGCCTGCGTAAACCGGTAAACCGTCCGCTTCCGTCACCGGAACTCCCTCGATTATATAAGCCGAAATATATCAAACTCCCGAAATTCAGACCGGACAGCGCCGCGCCCAATCCCGTTGCGATTGCCCTGCGCCTCCCATCAAAGTATAATCTTCCAAGCGCCCTACGAGCGCCGACGCTAATAAAGTAAACAAATCCAAACCGTGAGGCTTCATATAATGGATCTTACTCTAAACGAAATCCAGACCATGCTCCAAAGTTCCGCGCGGGAGTTCATGGAAGACCAGGTGCCCAAGACACGAGTGCTCGAGATAGACGACAGCGAGTCCGGATTCGACCCCGACTTGTGGGTACAAATGTCGAACCTGGGTTGGCCCTCCCTAGCCATACCTGAAGAGTACGGCGGACTCGGTCAGGGATGGGTGGACCTGGGCGTCGTGTCCGAGGTCATGGGCTACTACGCCTGCCCCAGCCCCCTGCTATCCTCGGCGGTTCTGTCCGCCCAAGCGATTCTGGCGGCCGGCTCCGAAGAGCAGAAGCAAGCCATGCTGCCCGGCATCGCCGAGGGACAGCAGATATACACGCTCGCCTACACCGAACCCGACTATTCATGGTCGCCCGACTCCATCCAACTTCAGGCATCCGAAAGCGACGGCGGGTACATTCTGAACGGCTCCAAACTGTTCATACCCGACGCCAACGTCGCCGACCGCATCCTGGTCGCCGCCCGTACCTCCAACGGCGGCGCGCCCGAGGACGGCATCAGCCTCATGGCCGTGGACAGGACCGCGCCCGGCGTCTCCGTCCGCGTCATGGAAGGTTGGATAGGTCCGAAGGCGTGTGAAATCAACTTCGAGAATGTCGAAGTCAACCCCGCCGACGCGCTGGGCGAACTCGGAAGCGCATGGGGCGCCATCGAGTCCGCTATGGACAGGGCCACCGCCGTGCTTTGCGCTTTCATGGCAGGCGGAACACAGGCCGTCTATGACATGACCCGCGAATACAGCCAGACCCGTATCGCCTTCGGCGTGCCGATAGGCACCTTCCAGCGCGTTCAGGACCACGTCATTGACGCGCTCACCGACGCCGACTCCTCCAAGTGGACAGCCTTCGAAGCCCTCTGGCAGCTCGACGAGGGCATGGACGACGCCCCAATCGGCGTATCCACTGCCAAGTCGGTCGCCAGCCTCGGATTCCCCCGCGCCTGCGACGCCGCTCACCACGTCCACGCCGGCATAGGCGCAGACCTCGAATACGGCCTGACACAATACACCAAGCGAGCGCGCACCCTCCAGCACTACCTCGGCGATCACGTCTATCACAAAGCACGAATGGCTCGGCTCATGAAACTCGCCGGCTAGGAAAAGCCTCTCCCATGACAACACGGACCAGGATGCCGCCCCGCCTGTTCAGCGCAGACGAATACTACGCGATGGCCAACGCCGGCATCCTGGTCGAGAACGAGCGTCTCCATTCCGGTCAGCCGGATGGTAGCGCCTGACTGGCTATCATGCCCACCCTTCTCGTAGAACCGCCCGAACTCCGTCAGAGAATGGCGTTCATGGACGCCATGGAAAACGCCGACATTGAGTACGAACGCATCCCCGACGGATATGTAATCTTTCTCAGCGATGAGCGGACCGAGAAATGGAACACGATACGAGAGCGGTTTTCCATCCTGAGTCTCGGAAAGAATCCTCCGCTCTACCCTTGAGCGCGCGCCGAACCCTAAACGAAGGCCAGAACGCGGGCGGCGTTATGTTGCGTTAGCGCGCCAACCTGTTCGCTCGTAAAGCCCCGCGCGCGCATTCTCGGAACGATATTCTCGAATATATGCCCGTAACCGTGTCCGCCGTACCGCGTCAGGCGGTGTCGCGTGCATATGTCATGCGCCAGAACTATCCGCTCCCCACAGTCCAGTTCGTCCAGAACGCGCTTGATAACATCCATTCGCTGCCCATCCGAGGGCATATCCATATCGGACAGCGGATAGTGGCTAGTCTCATTCCCGAACAGATCCCATTCCAAGTAGCAGCCTGTGGCGGCGAGCGAGCGCAGCGTCTCGAAATTCGCGACCGTGCGATCCAGGTGTCCCATTATGACTCGGCTTATATCCGCGCCCGCCTCCGCCAGAACCTCTATGATCTCCAGAGGCGCAGTCTCCTGCCGACCGGGGTGTATCAGTACCGCCGCCCCTGTCTCACGCTGCGCGACAGCCGACGCCCGCAAAGACTTGCGCTCGTTGTCCGTCAGCGGCCAGGTACAGCCCACTTCCCCAATAATTCCCGCCCGCGCGCCGCTACCGTCCACTCCGTCCTCTATATCCTCCACTATCTTGCGCGCCAGCTCATCCTCCGTCCGCGAATCCATATCCGCGGGGTGAACCATATCCACATAGAACCCCGCGCCCATAATGACATGAATCCCGGCGTCCCGGGAGACCCGCGCCAGAGCCGACGGATCGCGTCCTATACCGATAGTGGTCGCGTCCACTATCGTTCCCCCGCCTACCCTCTTGAACAGTCGCGCCTCCTCAATTGCCACATCCTCTTCCACAACCCACAGGTTCTCGATGCTTGAATACTGATTATAGGCTACCCATCCTCTGTTTCGGAGCGTTATCGGTTCGCGCGCCCTGCCCTGCGCGGTAGCCTCCGAGGGCGGCTGAAACATCGCCCTGAAATCAATAAAGAGATGCTCGTGCGTCGTCGTGGGACCAAGCTGCGACGGCTCGACCGGACCGAGAACCGTCTGCGCCATCCCTCTAATAGAACCTCCGGCCATATCAAACTCCCAATTCTATATTCATTATCGGAGAAGCCCACGCTTAACTGAGCGACAGCGCCACAAAACCGGATCCGAAATCCGACAGCCCCTTCAGTTTACGCGACGGAAAGCCGGGTAGAGAATAACGAACATCAGGGTCGCCGCCGCCAATAGAACCCCGCTTAGCAGGAGCGAGTCCGGCGTTCCGATCCGCTCCGCCAGAATCCCGAAAGGCACCGAGCTGAGCGGCATAGCGCCAAAAGTCATCATCCCTATACTCATCATGCGTCCGCGCATCTCCGGCGCTGCCAGCGTCTGCAGCATCGTCATCCCCAGAGACATATGCACCGAGCTCACCACGCCTATCAGCAGAAGGAACGGAACGGCGGCCATGTAGTTTGTCATCTGCGAGAATAGCGCGAGAGCCACCCCCCAGAACACAGTGAAGCTGAGAAGAAGAATTCCACGCCGCCTAGCCAGGTTGGGAAGCGCCGCGAGACCAAGAGTGCCGAACAGCGCCCCCACACCCATTATCGTCATCAGAATCCCCAGCCCATCCGACTGCACATTAAGCGCCTCTCGAGCCCATGCCGGAAGAAGACCCCAGAACGAGAACCCGAACAGCGTCGTAATCAACAGCAATATCACCAGCCCCTTCCGACCGGGATCCGCCGCCACATACGCCAGCCCTTCCTTGATATCTCCCCCCACACCCTTCTTGGAAGACGAAGCGGGCGATCTGCCGGCGTCAATCATCATCGTGGATATAACCGAGAAAACGTATATCCCGCCCACTATGAAGAACACCCCATGCGTGCCGATAACCAATATCAGGAATCCGGCAAGCGCGGGCCCCGCTATGCGAGTCAGATTCATGCCCGAGTTGTTCAGGCTGATAGCGTTCATTAGGCTCTTTTCCGGAACGATTTCGGAGAGAATCGCCTGGCGGCTCGGCATATTGAACGCCATGAGCGACCCGTTAATAAAACCGATAATCATTACATGCCAGAAGGAAACTACCCCGCTTATATCCAACAACCCGATTATGACCGTCATAATAGCGTTGCCCGACTGGCTTAAAATCACCAAACGCCTGCGCGGAAGCCGGTCTGCCAGCGCGCCGCCGACCGGAGACATGAAAGTCATAGGCAGCGAGAAACTGACCATCACCGCCACCAACGCCAGCGGAGAGTCGTCAGTTAGCCTCAGTATAAGCCACCCCCGCGTAATCATCTGCATATTCATCGCCAAGAAGGAGACGAACGAGCCGACGGCCATCCAGCGGAAGTCCCGATACTTTAGGGAATCGAAGATAGGATAACGGGCGGGGGAAAGTATAGAGGGCTTTTCTTCCGGCGCCGTTGGTTCGGCGGTCGTCAGGGTACGTTGATCCAAAATCTGCCCCAGCGAGGATTGCAATTGCGGAGTTCCACCGCGTCTAATGACCAATAAGACTACACCCGCCGCGCGAGAGGGTCAAGACAAAATTCGCGCCGCGCTCGGGTCGGATGAAGCGCTCCGCCACTCCTTCCCCGTTTTCACAAGCGTACCGACAGCTTCTCAAAACTCAACCGGAAATTGTTGCGCCTGTAACTCGACGGGCGTACAATCAACCCCTATTTTAAGGAATCTCTGGACATTAGAGGCCCCCAGACTTGCAATCCCAGCGACTAGAGCGCGGAATCGAACGGCTCTGGACAACCGATTTGGTTCTGAACTTGTGCATATCGCATTTTCTGTTCGCCTCCTACACCGCGATGCTCACAGTCATCCCTCTCTATGTCATAGAGCGTGGCGGTTCCGAGTGGCAGACCGGAATTGTGGTAGGGTCGTTCGGACTGCTTAGCATACCCGTAAGGCAGATGGCGGGCCGCTGGATAACCAACTTCGGAGCCAAGCGTGTAGCCATAGTCGGGACCGCGGTCTTCGCCGCCGCCACCCTGCTCCACATAGGAGCTTTCAACGTCTGGCTGATAGTTCCGGCGCGCGTCGTGCAGGGCACCGGGCTTGCCATAGGCCCAGTCGCCACCGCGACGATTATCGCTATACTCGCTCCAAGCAATCGGCGCGCCGAGGGAATGGCCTACAACGGCAACGCCATCGCATTGGCGAACTTATACTCCCCACTGCTCGCATTCTGGCTCTTCCAACAGTTCGGGGCCGGAACCGCCTTTGTGTACGCGACCCTCATGGCCCTCGCCGGAACAGTGTCCGCTTTCGGCCTCTCGGCAACCCGAACGTCCATGCCCGCCGAGCCGCTATCCTCTTCCTCGAAATCTGATAAGCCCCCCCTAATAAGCCGTTCGGCATTGTTCCCCACCATGGTGTTCATGACATACACGCTGACCACCGCGCCAATCAGCACATTCCTCCCTCAGTTGACGAAATTGCGAGGGCTGGGCAATCCGGGCCTATACTTCGCCGCCAACTCTATAATCCAGATATTCTCTCTGCCGCTGTCCGGACTCGTTTCCGATAGGCTCGGAAGAGGAGCGGTCATAGTTCCCGGACTTTTGGTTGTCGGCGCGGCCATGTTCATACTTATGACGGCGGACAATATGGCCATGTTCATCTTATCCGGCGTTCTGAACGGACTTGGATTCGGTATGCTCCAGCCCGCTATCCAGTCGCTGACCGTTGACAGGTCTCCGCCACGCGAGCGCGGCGCCGCGCTCGCGACGATTCAGCAGGCGTGGGATGTAGGAGGTTCGGGCGGAGCGTTCATCGCTGGGCCTCTAGCTTCCGCAACCGGCATAGCGGCTACTTTCGGAATCGCCGGAGCCGTAACCGCTCTGGGAGCGCTGGGATATATAGCGTTCAGCGTCCGGTCATCCATAAGAAGAAATTGACGAAGGCCCTCGGTCCTAAGACGACTAGAGAGGCTGCGCCCACACCGCAGAACACTCTATGCGGCCCCCGAACGTGACCGAGCTTGCGCCGAGTGTGTCGCCGGACGATAGGGTCTTATCTCAGAGACAATATCGTTAAACTGCCCGCATGTCGGACAGTGAGAACAGGTTGGGCTCGCTCGTCTCTTTCGGTGTCATTTCTTCCAATCCGTCCTGCCGGTCGAGCATATCGCGGAATTTCTTCAAGCCGGTCACAGCCTTCCAGACCGAATCAAACACCTCGTCCTCTTCCCTCATCCCGTCAACTACGACCCAGCGTTTCGGTTCAGCCTTCACCAGATTCAGGTAGCCGCTCCTGACGCGGCGGTGAAATGCCAGAGGCTCATCCTCAAACCGCCTCTCCCCCGCCTCATCCATGCGAAGACCCGCCTCCCAACTATCAAACAACCCGGCCTGAACCGCTCCGACACGCTTGAGAGCCTCATCGGGGGGACAGTCCAGAAACAGAGTCAGATCAGGCATTATTCCACTAGTGGCAAGCCTATTTACCGAGTCCACTAGGTCAAGCGGCAGCCGTCTTCCATAGCCTTGGTAAGCGACGGTCGAATCAACATACCTATCCGCTACGATTGCGAGGCGCGGGTCTTCGATCTGTTTAGAGAGTGCCTTAGCCACCAGCTCCGCGCGCGCCGCCGAAAACAGAAATAGCTCCGCTTCATACGAGATAGTCTCTCTGCCCCAGGGAGCGCGCTTGATGAGGTCCCTGATAAGCAGTCCAAGGTTGGTGGAGCCGGGTTCACGGACAAAATGGACGCGAATGCCCTCGCTCTCAAGTACCTGAACCAGTCTCGCGGCCTGAGTGCTCTTGCCCGATCCCTCTCCGCCCTCGAACGATACGAACAACGCCACTCGCCCACTCCCTCCGGCTTCTTGTCGAGGCCGCAAACCGCCAGCCTCGCTATCTCCTCAGACATTGTAACCGAGAAAAAGAAGAAAATGAACCGGCGCGAGGCATATGGTAGCGTTTCCTTTTAGGTGGTTGAAGTCAGCAGTCCACGCGATTGAAGCAGAACAAGTAGGTTGTGAGGATTCCACCAGGTTCCCATCCGCTCCCTACGCCGAAGCTCACGATTCAGCCGTTCAAGCAGTGAGGTGGTCTTGTAACGCGACTGTCCACTCACAAGATGCGCCAACCCCTTGTCCAGAGCCTTCTCGCACCAGTATTCGGCTTCACCCCCACTCAGATACACCACGTGTTTAGCGTGTGTACGCGCCTCATCCACACTCTCAGACCGCAGCAGTTTCAGCGCTTCGGAAAAGCCCGTCTCGCCTATGTTTCTAAGGTACTCTCTAAGCAGGTGGAACTGGCACAACTGATGGTTGGCCGCGTCGCCATAGACCATATCTATCGCCGACGCTATCGCGCGGTCTCCATCGCTCACTATGTGTCGAGGCGACTGCGCGCCACGCATATACGCCTCGTTCACAGCCGCTTCCCAATCGCCGAACGTTGCCATCACATTGCCCAGATCGTCACGGATCACCTTCATCTCCACGGCGCCGTTCGCCGTTCGCGTCCACAGCCCGTCCATCTCCAGCGTCTGCCCACCCATGCTTGTCTCTGAGAGTTTCTCCCTTCTTATCCACTTGCTCAGCGTACTCTTTGCGAATCCGAACAGCTTTCCCACCTGAGCGTAGCTCAGACCCATCGCAGCCAACTCTATCGCTTTCTCTCTGGTTTTTTTGAGTACCGATTCCGCCTCTCGTCTCCCAAAAGTTCCATCCCGCTACTCATCCGTCCACACTCACAGCAGCGAAACTTCGGAACGCTAAGCCTTAGTTCTCCGTCCTTGGTGATTATCGAGCGCGGATAGCTCTGGTGTTTGCTCATCGCAAGGTCGCACTCTGAACACATGGGCCCGTATGCGTCCAGGGCGGACTGGAGTCTGTCCTGCATATACTGGACTATCGTCCGGTCTCTCTCTTCTTCCAACTGATACAGTAGCCCTGACATCTTGCTAACCTCCACAGTTCTGTCTCAGACCACATCTTATAACCCATCCACCCGAAAGGAAACGCTACCAGGCATATACCCTCGGCGAATCAGCGGTGATAGAAAACCACCCGACGCCCGGGATCCTTGCCCACGCTGTGCGATTCCAGCCCATGCTTGTCGGCTATCTCGTGCTGAACATGGCGAACATACGCCCCCTGCGGGCTAAGATGCACCTTATGTTCACCGCTCTGGATTCGACCCGCGGCTTCCTCCGCCTCTCGCATAGCCACATCTAGGGACTCATCGTGTCGCCCGTGCCTCTTATCCCGCGTAATCGCCTTAATGAACTGCTCTATCTGCGGAGTAGTGTTGCGCCTCAGAACATACACCGGCTTGCCCTTCCGCTCAGCCGCTTGGAGCGCGTTGGTCTTGCGCCGATAGTAATTCTTCGTCGTCAGCAGAAGGTCGGCGCTGGATATGCTGTCAACGACCCGCACGGCGGAGTTCGTATGCCGGACAGCCTGTTGCAACTTGCCCTTGTTCACGCCGTAGGGCATTATATGGGTGACCTTGACAGGCTCCCTTTCCGGCTCGGGCTCGGCGCGCGCGTCCCCGCGCTCGCTGTCGCGGTCCAGCGGCGTACCCGCCGGCGCGGGAGACCCGCCGTTCGGCGAACGCCCAACCTGCGGCCTAGTCTTGGAGACAGAGCCGTCCGCGTTGACTGTGCGACGCTCGGGAGCGATAGAGTAGCCGCGCAGGATTCGGTCCACGGTGTCCGCCACATCCGGGTGCACCACCACTTCGCTCCAGTTCTGTATCTCCACTAGAACATCGAAAGTGGGAGGAGCGCGGCGTTCCAGCACAGTCTTCTGCGTGCGCCGTCTGCGCGCCTCGATATCGCCCAGAGTAACCGACTGAATGCCGCCCACCAGGTCGGAAAGAGTCGGATTCATAATCAGGTTATCCAGCGAGTTTCCGTGCGCAGTGGCTACAAGCTGAACGCCCCGTTCAGCTATGGTCCGGGCGGCGTTGGCGTCGAGCTCTATGCCTATCTCGTCTATGATGATGACTTCCGGCATATGGTTCTCAACCGCTTCTATCATAACATTGTGCTGAAGGGCGGGTGAAGGAACCTGCATCCGCCGCGCCCTGCCAATCGCCGGATGCGGAATGTCACCGTCTCCCGCTATCTCATTGGAAGTATCCACGACAATTACGCGCCTGTGAGCGTCGTCCGCCAGAACACGCGCCACCTCACGCAGCATAGTAGTCTTGCCGACCCCCGGCTTTCCCAGCAAAAGAACGCTCTTGCCGGTCATTATCAGGTCTTCTATGACGCGAATAGTGCCATAGACCGCTCTGCCGACCCTCAGCGTGAGACCGATTATCTTCCCCCCGCGATTGCGTATTGCCGAGATTCGGTGAAGAGTGCGCTCGATGCCCGCACGGTTATCCTCTCCGAACCGGCCTATCCGGTCAATAGTGTGCAGAATATCCTCTTCGGATATCTCCGCCGAACCCAGAGACACACTCTCTTCCAGGAATCGCGCTTCCGGTCCGCGCCCCAGATCCAGAACAACCTCCAGAAGCTGATCGAGATCTTCCCTCTTATTAAGCGGGCCTTGGATATGACGTGGGAGCTTGTCTATCAGGACTCCCAGATCCGAATCTATCTTTCGCTCCAAATCTGCAAACTCATCCGTATTGCTTGCGGAATTTCTGACACTAACCAGCTTACCAGTATGTTCGCCGATCTTCCATAGGGACGGCGCGCCCGCGACAGGTCGGTTCGTAGCGCTCACGCGGACTGCGCCACGGGCGCCACCCCCATCGCCTCAGCAACCAATTCATACGACCGCTTCCGATGCTCGAAGTAATAGCAGTTGGTGACTACGCCTATATCCGTCGTCTCATACCTCTCCGCCGCCGCCAGAATCCCCTCACGCGTTTGTTCCGGATCGCCCTCTATATAGCTTTGCGTTGACTGCCTCATATACTGCTTCGCGTTTTCGTCCAGAGGCCAGTCAATAGCGTCCTCAGGCGGCAGCAATCCGCCCGTCGTAAGTCCAAGCGCCGATACAACCTTGTTGAGACTCCGCGACGCCCCTATAAGCTTGGCTTCCGCCTCGGTAGGCGCGCAAATCACCTGCAGCCCCACATTGACCTTCGGCTCATTCAGATACTCAGACGGCTTGAACAACTGCCGATAAAGCTCCGTCATCCTCGGCCCGTACTCGCTCGTATTGCCGAAGAAATCCGCAAAGCTGAACGGCAATCCGAGGTGCGCCGCGAGCTGAGCGCTATAATCCGAAGACCCCAGCAGCCAGACCTCCGGCGCCGTATCCGGCGGCCCTCCCGGCTGCGCCTTTATCTCGTGCAGAGGGTGCCCCTCCGGCATATCCCCATTCAGAAACCCCAGAAGATCGCCCACCATCTGCGGGAACTCATGATGAACATTCACAGGCGGCCGCGGATGGCTCAGCGCGGCCGCGGTCAGACGATCGCTGCCCGGCGCGCGTCCTATCCCCAGATCAATCCGGTCCGGGTAGAAAGCGTCCAGAACCCTGAACTGCTCAGCCACCTTGAGCGCCGAATAGTGAGACAGCATCACCCCGCCGCTCCCGACACGTATCCGCTCCGTGCCGGCCGCGATCTGGCCTATCAGTATCTCCGGGCTAGTCCCGCTGAACGACGACGAGTTGTGATGCTCCGCCACCCAATAGCGGCTGTACCCCACCCGCTCGGCGTGTCGCGCAAGCTCCACGCTCTCTCGCAAAGCTTCCGTCGGCTTCCCGCCCTTCCGAATCGGAGACTGGTCAACGACGCTGAGCGAAATCTTATCCGACTTGATCATAAAGCTCCCATACGCGGTGATGGATCGAACGCTCCTAGAAACATATCCTGATATATCTAATGCGCGATGTCAAGATTCCCCCCATCCGGCGTCTTGCCAATTCCCCGCCGTTGATACGCGGGTATTCTCAATAGGTGTTGGTATTAGATATATCCCAGTCTCAGACAGACCAACGCTATCGAATCCCTCAGCATCCGCATACTCTTGGAGTATCCTTTGGTCTTTCTGACCAGCCTGCTCAACTTACCCCTCAATACTGAGCGCTGTCCCTCATTGCGGTTCACCGCGCCATACTTGCCCACCTTGTGCCGGTTTGTGGGCAGCCATTCATACACATGATAAGCGTCGGTCTCGTAGATGCGCGCATCCGGCAGACGCTCCAACAGCCTCAGAAAAGGCTTCTCGCCTCGGTCTCCCACCTCAAAGTCCACCCAGCGTCTGCCGTCTGACTCCTCCACAACAGCAGTCCATATCCATACAGACCGACGTTTGTCTCTACGCCTAGCTCCCACATATGTCCACATCTCATCGAAGGATATGACCCGCGCACAGCTTTGACCCAGCTGTCTCGACGCGCGCTGAACGCTCAGCTTGACCATCAACTCCCTCGCCATACACGCTTTTTTTGACCCAGCTATACACTGTCTCCTCTTTTTTCTCCAACACCCGGCTGATAGCTGACAGTCCCATACCCTCTGTGTACATCGCCACAGCCAGATTCCGGCTCTTCTCTGATGACTGAGGCCGATGGCTGTCGGGTATGAAGTGATACAGACAATGACCGCAACGATAGGTCTGTTTGCCTCGGGAACGTCCGTACTTGGGCAGCCAGTTGGAGCCACAGCGTGGACACTGCATGTCCTCTCGATACGCGCGTTGTCTGACCATGTTCACACCTGCCATGTCTGGATTCACTACACTCTATCATCAATGCCAACACTCGTTGAGAAGACCGATACGCGTCGCCTGTTGGTCAGGACGCTGTTTGATGATACCCTTAGAGTGTATCCGCTCCGCTCGGACGGACACACTTATCTCCGCTCAATATGCGCGGCAGAGGCAGAAGCATGAATCTTACGGTAAGACGTTCTTGGCTAATAGTTCCGGCGT
Organism: Dehalococcoidia bacterium; assembly: GCA_965214185.1. GTDB lineage: Bacteria > Chloroflexota > Dehalococcoidia > Lucifugimonadales > UBA1123 > VXRN01. The sequence goes on from CBDCBF010000007.1 coordinate 313,908, forward strand.
GCGACAGCAAGCGGCTGGAAGAGGCCGCGAGATCCGGCGCGGACATCGTCGCGCTCGACCTCCAGGACACCGTCCACGACAGCAGAAAACATGAGGCGCGGGACAACATCCGGGACGCCGTAACAACCATGCGAGAGGCGGGCGCGGAGGTCTTCGTCAGGTGCGACGCCGAACTGCTATACGCCGACCTCGCCGCCTCCGTCTGGCGCGGCCTGAGCGGCGTCATCCTCCCGGGCCTTGCAAGCGCCGAGCAGGTGCGCCAAGCCGACACAGTCCTGTCACATTTCGAGTCCGAGCGAGGCGTTGTCAGACCGCCGCCCATCGGAGCGGTGCGCGAAGCCGACGACCCGCGCGGCCCGGAACAGGCGCTGGAAATACACCTCCCCCTCGACACAGCCCACGCCAACTGGCATGCCGAGCGACTCATCCGCGCAAGTAGCCGCGTCCGCTCCATAAGCCTCGGACGCGCCGACCTTGTCATGGACCTCAGAGAAGAGCCGTCCGGAGACCTGCATCTGATGCCCTACCTCATGCAGAGGCTGATAGTGATCGCCAACGCGCTTGGCGTCGAACCGGTCGGAGCGTGGTGGCGAGCCACATCGCGCGGTCTCTCCGCCGGCTACGACGACACCCTTCAGGCCGCGATTGCGGGACGACAGGCCGGATTCAGGGGCGCGATGTGCATGAATGACGGACAGGTAGCCGCCCTGAACGCAGGCTTCACCCCCGCTGCGGAGGACATCAGACGGGCGCGCGCCGTCCTAGACGCCGAACCCGCCCATACGCCCGTCTCCGCAATCGCCGCCCATACGCTCCAATGGTCTCAAGCCTGCGCCCTCAGAGACAAAGCCGCGACGCGCCTACGGAATACGGAGGACAACGACAATGACTAGAAGAATCAGGCGTTCCGGACTGACCATGCCAATCAACAACCCCCGTTTCGTCGGTCGCTCTTGGACGCGTGACTGCGACTACCTCAATTTCGACCTCGAAGACTCGGTGCCGCAGTCCCAGAAGGAATACGCGCGTTCACTGGTAAAGGACGCCATAGCCCAGGGACAAAAAGGCGCCGCGGAGATCAACATAAGAATCAACTGCGCCTACCCTGATGTGGACGTCCGCGCCGCCGCATGGCCCGGCGTTTCCCAGATAAACTTTCCAAAAGCCGAGACCGCCGAGCAAATAAAGCGCTTGGACGCACTCATAACCGACATGGAACGCATTAGAGGAATCAGGCCCGGCACAATCCGCATAGGCGCCACCGTCGAAACCACTCTCGGCGTAGCGAACTCATACGAGATAGCCTCCGCCAGCCCGCGCATAGACTCCTTCGGCCCCGGAACAGGCTACGACATGTCCATGGACATGGGCGTGGAGATGTTCGTCGGATTCGACCAGTTCTTCTACAATCGCGGAGAGGGCGAACTCATAGCCATGGCGCTCGGACTGGAACGCGACGGCAGCGTATATGTGCCCGACACCACCGGCAACGTCGGCAACGCCGAACTCGCTCTCAACCGCGCCCGCGCCGACAGAAAGGCCGGCCTCAGATCCGGCGGCGGTCTGCACCCCAACGTCGTCGCTCCCCAGAACGAAGGCCTGACCCCCACACAGGAAGAGGTGGACGACGCCCATCGGATTCTCGAATTCTTCACGGAAATGGACGCGCGGGGCGAAGCCGAGAGCAATATGAACGGACGCGCGGTTGACAAATACGAAGCCGCTCGCGCTTCCGAACTCATCGAGTGGGCCGCCATGTGCGCCCGTCGGGACGCTGAGAAAGCCGCGGCCCGACAACGAACCAGCGCCGCGCAACAGCGACAGTTGGCGGAATCCATACCCAGTCCCCAACCCGAACAACCCGTCGAACATCCCCCGGCGGCGGAATCCGAACAGGCTAACCCAGCTCCGACAACAGAGAAACCCGTCCCCGACAACCAACTCGAACAGCAGGAACAGACACAATGAACCCATTCGTAAGAAGGTCGCATCTGCTGGTCCCGATATCCGACCGCGCGGCTGTTGAATCCTCATGGACGCACAACGCCGACGCCGTGATTCTCGACCTCACCGGCGCCGCCTCCGACGCCGAACGATTCAAACTCAGGGGCAGAAAAACGCTCTCCGACTCCATAGAAATCGCGGCCCGCGGAGGCGCCGAAGTCTTCATCCTCGTCAACAGATCCACCGCCCACGCCGACATAGAGGCCGCTATCTGGCCCGGCGCGAAGGGCATCGTGTACCCCGGAGCCGAGTCCGAGTCCGAGATAGCGGAGGCTGACCGGCTGCTGACAGACATCGAACGACGGCGCGGCATCGCCAAAGGCGACCTGCGCATCATCGTCCTCCTCAACTCCGGCGCAGGCGTCTGGAACATCCGAGAGATCATCCGCGCCGGCCCGCGCGTCAGTTCCGTAGGCCTCGACGAAATAAACCTATGCGCGAAGCTCGGAATCACGCCCGCCGCCGACTTCGACCCCTTCCAATACGCCAAGGGACGCGTCATCATCGAGGGCAGAGCGTCAGGTGTTCAGCCCATCGGCATGAGTCACCCTTACGGCCTCCTGCCCCAATTCAACGACGAAGCAGAGATAGCCCGTCTCGCCCTCAGAGCCAAGAACCTTGGATTCGCAGGCGCGATATGCCCCTATCCAATATGGGTCGCCCACTGCAACCGCGCTTTCGCACCTACGGAGGACAAGCTCGACTTCTACCGCGAGACCCGCCGCCTATTCGCCGAAGGCGTGGCCAGAGGCACCGCCGCCGTCCCATATCCGGGCTCCACCATGATGATTGACGTCCCCGTGGACGAAAACGCCCGCGTCAACCTCGAACTCTGGGAACTCTGCGTCGCCCGCGAGGCGGAGAAATCCGCCGCCCTCGCCAAAGCGAAAGCGTGACCATACATACACAACTCGGAGGCGGTTCATGGCTACACAAACAAAGCCCGTTACGGCCGAACAACTCTTCAATATGCCCGACGACGGCTGCCGATACGAACTCGTAAGAGGAGAACTCAGAAAGATAGCCCCGGCCGGACAGTATCACGGAGAAACAACGATGCGGATAAGCGTCCCTCTTGGAGGCTACGTGTACCAGAACGAACTGGGCAAAGTTTACGCCGCCGAGACAGGCTACCGACTCGCCCCCGACCACGTTCGCGCTCCCGACATTTCGTTCATCAGCCGCGAGCGACTGGAAGCCCTCGGAGAGGGCCCGGGCTACTGGCCAGCCGCTCCCGACCTCGTAGTAGAAACTCTATCCCCCGGCGACCGTCCCGCGCAGGTAGCCGAAAAAGTCTGCGACTGGCTCGACGCCGGAACCCGAATGGTCATCGTCGTGAACCCGCGCGGACGCCACGCGACTGTCCACCGCCCCAACCAGAACCCAATCACCCTAACCGAAGAAGACACACTCGACGGCGACGATGTAGTCCACGGATGGACAATCCCCATCAGAGAAATCTTCAACTGAACCCGTGAAACAAACAATATCTGGGAGAAGCATTATGCCCATAGAGAAAATATCCGCAGACCTCGACCGCCTACTCTCCGCTGACCAGCGGATACTGGAACTGGGCGACGGCTTCGGAGGCGACGGAGGCCCGGCCGAAGGCCCCCTCTGGTGGAGCGAAGGCAGCTACCTGCTGTTCAGCGACATCCACAACAACAGACGAATGAAGTGGTCGCCCGACGAAGGCGTCACACTCTTCCAGCAGCCCACCAACCACGCCAACGGACTCACCCGCGACCTCAAAGGCCGGCTTCTCGCCTGCGAACACAGCGCCAGGCGCGTCACCCGCCAAGACTCCGACGGCGAGATAACCGTGATAGCCAACAGGTATCGAGGCTCCCGCCTAAACCGTCCCAACGATGTGATAGTCAAGTCCGACGGAAGCATATACTTCACAGACCCGGGCGCGCCTGCCCCAGGACTCGACCTCGACTACTCCGGCGTCTATATGGTCTCCCCCGATCTGGGAGATATTACGCTGCTCGTCGCCGACTTCATCACTCCCAACGGCATCGCCTTCTCGCCCGACGAAAGCGTCCTATACATAAACGACACCCGCAGACAGCATATCAGAGCATTCGACATTCAGCCCAACGGCGCTCCCGCCCTCGCCTCCGACCGCGTTCTATGCGACCTGAGCGGAGACCGCCCCGGCGTCCCTGACGGCATGAAAGTGGACATCGAGGGCAACATATACTGCGGCGGCTCAGGAGGAATCTGGGTCATAGACCCCGACGGCAGCCACCTCGGAACCATCGCCCACGGACACGACGCCTCCACCAACGTAGCCTTCGGCGGAGACGACTGGAAAACCCTCTTCTTCACCACCTGGAACACAGTGGGCAGCGTCCGGATCAACATCCCGGGGCTCCCGGTCCCGAACGGTTAGAATATCTGGGAGAACAGCGGAGAACAATTACTCAAACTGTCTTTCTGATTAGGGGATTCGTAATGCCTGGCACTCACGGTCCTTCGTGCAATGCTAAAACATTCCCAACGAACTGCCCAAGTTGTAAAAGCAATGTGTACTTCTTCCAATGCGACCACCAATCGCGTGTGTTTTTCGATGATCTTGGACCACCGTGGCCGCTGCATTTTTGCTTTCTGAGACGTAACGGTTCAAGGCAGTTCGCTCCTCGGCCATCTGGAAAAGTGGCATTGACAACAATGACCAATGTGACTGTTAGCGTCCAATCCCAAAACTATGGACTGCTGACCGGGATGGAGAAATCTATTGATAACGCGATAGTAAAGAGAGCCGGACAAAAGCCTGATTCTAGCTTACGGGACACAATGAGGATCGATCCAATTGGGGACCGATCAGACCATCTATGTGGAGTAGTTCACGACATTGTCCAATTGCCGTTGGATGAGAAATTCGGTATTGAACTAGACACATTGGGCGGACAGACGCTCAGTAAGCGGTTCCCAGACCTGAAAGTTGCCCAGCTCACAATTCTGGTTGACGAAATCGCCACTGATCCTGACGCAATAGATTTCCTCAGCTATACTATATGGTGTAACCCAACAGCGGCTGTGGAGACGCTTTCCAAGAGACACATTGTAAGTCTGACGGTCACACCCACGGAAATTTGGGGAATTGGGCGCAGGTGGCTAGGCAGTAACATAGAACGTCTCTTGTAGCTGCCGCGCTTGTATCTTAGAGTTCGCCGGACCGGTCCCCTACCCCTGCCTCGGCTTCCGCACGAACAGCATCAGTATCGCCCCCATGAAACTCAGCGCCGCGAACAGCGCGAACGGCACAATGTAGCTACCTGTCGTGTCGAACATATAGCCCGCGAACAGCGGCGCGAATATCATGGCTATGTTCATCGGAAGCTGCGATATGCCCATTATAGTCGCGAACGCCTTCCGCCCAAAGTATTCTCCCCGAATCGCCGTCGTCAGCGGACTGCGCCCGCCGAACCCGATCCCGTACATCAGCGCGAACAAGTACGCCATCACAACACTGTCAAACAGCGCGATCACCAGTATTCCCAGACCCTGAAAGGCCAGGAAGAACGCTATCATCAGAGTCTTCGGAAGCCTGTCCGCCAGGTAGCCGGACACAAACTGCGCGTGCAGAGCCACGATTGTATAGGTAAGAACCACCAATCCCGCCTCACTGAGCGACATCCCCGTATCCGTCAGCTTCGGCACCAGATGCAGCGCAAGCGTAACTATCGCTACGCTCGACGCCACCTGCGCTATCGTGAGCATCCAGAACGCAGGCGTCTTGATAGCTTCTAGCGCGGTGAAGTCCGGTTCATCATCATCCACGCGCGATACCGGCGGCCCATCGCCTGCCTTATCGGTCTGACCAGCGTCGCTATCGCCGTCCGGCGCCAGCCCCATATCTTCCGGACGGTTGCGGATAATCTTCGCAGACGGAAGCGCGACCAGCAACAACAGCAATCCTATTCCCATCGCCACCCTGTCGAGACCGAATCGCTGTATCGCCAACCCCAGAACCGGCACCAAAAGCCCGCCCAGATGAATCCCCGACATAGCCGACGCCATAGCGAACGACCGCCGACGGTTGAACCAATTGTTCACCATCGCTATCAGCGCAAGCCAACCGCCCAACCCCGAACCCAGCGAAACAAACATATACGAGCCGTAGAAATGAATCAGCCTCTCATCCAGAAACTCGAAAGGCAAAAAAGCGCGCAACAGGCCAAGACTCCCTAGATAATCTATCTGCGAAAGCCAGATAAAACCCAGTCCCATCATCGTGTACCCGATGAGCACCATGCGCCGGGTGCCCATCCTGTCCACCAGAACACCCTCGATTGGCCCCAGGATAGCCCCCTCAACCCGCGCCAGAGAGAACGCCCCCGAAAGCGCCGTCCTGCTCCATCCATACTGCCGTTCCAAAGCCACAAGCATCGTCCCAAGACCTTGGAACACAGTCAGCGACATCAGCGTGAGCATAAACGACGCCAACCCCACAAGCCACCACCCATAGAACACGCCGCCACTCATCACCATGCGTCCGACGCCCAGGATTTCGGCCCAAAGTCCACCCTTGGATTCGCCCCCGGACCGGGTTGTAGTCACTCGATTTCGCATAAAAGAAAGACTAACAGAAACCGCCCCCCCTAGTGACCTGACAACAGGGCATCGTCTTCCCCAAATTAGAAACCATCCCCCCCCCCCCCAAGAGAGCCCCCAATCCCAGGTTGCCATTTAGCGGCCTACCAACTAAACTCGAAACCGACTCGGCTCACGATTTGCCACAAGGAGAGGAAATATTGCAAAACAACCTGATGGACAAATACTGCATAGTCGGCGTGGGCGAAACCGACTATAGCCGGGGCTCCGGGCGCAGCACCCGAGCGCTGGCGACCGAGGCCATAAACAACGCGCTCGCCGACGCCGGCATGAAACCCCAGGACTTAGACGGGATGCTCAGCTACCACGGCGGAGACTCCACCAACTCCAGTACACTCGCTTACGACCTCGGCGTCAAGCTCAACTTCTACATGGACTGCTCCGGCGGCGGCTCAAGCACAGAGGCCCTCATCGGGCTGGCCATAGGCGCCATAGAAGCCGGCATGGCCGACACAATCGCCATCTTCCGCTCCATGAACGGCTACTCGCAGGTGCGTATAGGCGGCACAGGGGCCAGAGCATCCGTCCCCGTATCCGGCCCCGACCTGCTCAGACGCAGCTACGGCCTTGCAAGCGCGGTACAATCCTTCGCCTTCACATTCACCCGACACATGATGGAGTACGGCGTAACAAGCGAGCAGCTGGCCCAGATCAAAGTGACCCACAGCAACCACGCCAGCAACAACCCCAAGGCGCTGATGAATCACAGGGTTACCATTGACGACGTCGTAAACTCGCGCTGGATAGTCCGACCATGCGCCCACCTGCTCGACTGCTGCCTTGAAACCGACAACGCAACCTGCATCATCGTGACCTCCGCCGAACGCGCCAAAGACCTCAGACAGCCACCGGCCTACATCCGCGCAGTGCAGGGGCGCGGCACCAAACCCGGCGGCGACTTCCACTACCAGCACGCGCCCATCACCAGGGTCGCCGGACACTACATCGCCCCCAGAATCTTCGGACTCGCCGACCTCACCCACGACGACATAGACCTCACCGGATGCTACGACGCCTTCACATACACCGTAATGCTGCAATTCGAGGACTACGGCTTCTGCGAAAAGGGAGAGGCCAAGGACTACGTGACCTCAGGAATCACCGACCTCGGCGGACGACGACCCAACAACACCAGCGGCGGACACCTCTGCGAAGGTTACACACACGGCATGAACATGGTCATAGAAAACGTCCGACAGCTGCGCGGAACAGTGGACGACTACTGCCCACAATGGGCGGACGGCATTCACACCTACGACTACTCCGAAGGCCACTGCCGACAAGTCGAGGACGTCAACATCACGATGAACATGGGCTGGGCCTCCCCAGCCACGGGCAGTGCCCTGATTCTCAGGAGATAATTCCTTGCCGATATACGAATACCGCCAACTGCTTATCAACATCGCCGAACAAGACACCGAATACAAGGGCTACTTCGACGCCGCCGCCGAACACAAACTCGCCCTCAAAAGCTGTCTCGACTGCGACCTAATGCGCGGAGAACCGGGCGCAGCCTGTCCATGGTGCGCCTCCATGAACTCCGAATGGAAGCAGGTCAGCGGCAAAGGAACCATATACAGCTACCAGATAGTGCCGCACAGCATACTGCCCGGATTCCGCGACTGGACACCCTACCCCATCATCCTCGTCGAACTCGACGAGCAGATAGACCAGCCCAACCCCGGCGACGGCCTCCGCATCACCGCCAACCTCGTTGACGGCGACATGGACGCCGAAAAAGAGGAAAACGTAGCCATAGGCAAGCGCGTCAACGTTGCCTTCATGGACCTGGACAACGGCCTAACACTGCCCCAATTCAAGCTGTCCGACGAACCGCCCACAGGCGACGTCTGGCGCTATCCGGTCCCATAAGCCCAAACCGAACGCCCAAACCGCTCCCCCGCATCCACTAAGCGGATGCGCCTCAGCCATCATCTGGTAAGATACAAAGATCGAACTCCTCGACAAAGGCATAAACTTGGGACTAAAAATATTCTTCGACGTTGACTACACGCTCCTCGCCATGGACGGAAGCCTGCGTCCCCGCACAAGAAACACTTTCGAGAAGCTAATAGAAGACGGCCACCGGGTTTACATCTGGTCGGGCGTCGGACTCAGAAACGACGACGTGAACCGCCACAACCTACAAGACCTCGTATCCGGCGTTTACAAAAAACCAATCTACGACTTCATAAACGGACTCGAACTGCTCAAAGTCCCCCACTGGCCCGACTTCGTCATAGACGACTATCCCGAAATCGTGGACACCTTCGGCGGCGTACTCGCCAGACCCTACTTCTTCCGCTCAGCCGACGACAACGAGATGGACCACATATACCACGTCATAAACGACTTCGCCTCCACCGGAGCCTCTGACAGAGTGGGATACAGAGCGGCGCGCGGCAAACGTCCACAATAAACCCGCCTATGCCGATACAACTCCTCAAACCCGAAGTCTCCTCCAAAATCGCGGCCGGCGAAGTCATAGAACGGCCTGCCTCCGCAGTCAAAGAACTCGTCGAAAACGCCCTCGACGCCGGCGCCTCCAGAATACACATCGAAATCAGAGCCGGCGGCATAGACTACATACGCGTCACCGACAACGGCGAAGGCATCCCCGCCAACCAAGTCGAACTCGCCTTCCGCCGCTTCGCCACCAGCAAGCTGGCCGACGCCCAAGACCTCGAATCCGTCTCCACCCTCGGCTTCCGCGGAGAGGCCCTACCGAGCATAGCCTCCGTCGCCCGCGTCGAGATGCGCACTCGCGCCCGCGACGAAGACTCCGGCAGCCGAATCGAGCTCGAGAACGGAGAGACGCTATCCCTGGCGAGCGCAGGACTGCCCATCGGAACAACACTCATAGCCCGACATCTCTTCCGAAACTTCCCCGCGCGCCGAAAATTCCTGCGCTCCCCCGCTTCCGAACACTCCCGAATACACTCAGTCATCACCCACTACGCCCTCGCCTACCCAGAAGTCACATTCGAGTTGCGCGCCGACAGAGGCCGCCCCTTCACAAGCCCGGGCGGCGGAGACCTCCGCGACGCCGTAGCCGCAGTCCACGGACCACAAGTCGCCGCCCAGATGCTCGAACTCGACGACAACCAAGACAACGAACCCGCCGTCGGCGGACTCATAGGCCCACCCTCGCTTGACCGCGCCAACCGCACATACATCAGCCTCTTCGTGAACAGGCGCTGGATCCGAAACCGCTCCGTCTCATACGCCGTAGAGCAATCCTACCACGGCTTCATGGCCGAGCGCCGATACCCCATCGCCGTCGTCAACATATCCCTACCCTACCACGAAGTGGACGTAAACGCCCACCCCGCCAAAGCCGAGATACGATTCAAGAAAGAAAACCAAGTCTTCGGCGCGGTGCAAAAAGCCATCAGAAGCGCCCTCACCGAACACACGCCCATACCACAAATAAGCCACCGCGCGGTGAACCGACCGGACACCCCCTCCCACACACAAAAACCCCAGCCCCACAATCCCGCCGCCTTCTGGCCCACCGCTCCCTTCAGCGCCTCAAGAACGGCCCGGAGCGACCGCTTCAGCGCGTCCCCCCGAGCTCACTCCTCAGCCCTAGACGACTTCTTCGCCCCGCGCGCCGCCTCCCAATCCGAACCTCCGCAACCCGGCCTCACCCCCGGAAGAGCCCTGCCGATACTCCGAGTCATCGGACAGATAGGAAACACATACGTCGTCGCCGAGGCGCCGGACGGAATGTACATGATAGACCAGCACGCCGCCCACGAACGCGTCATGTTCGAGAAAGTCAGAGCCCAAGCCGCGACCGGAACCCCCGAAATCCAGAGCCTACTCGAACCCGCGGTAGTCGAATTGGACACCCGAAAGATGGAATTGATACTCACCCAATCCGACGCTATCTCGGCAATGGGCTTTGTCCTGGACCCGTTCGGACAAAGCGCCGTCATCCTCAGAGGAGTCCCCGCCCTCCTGAAAGACTCCGACCAAGCCGCCGCGCTTGTGGACGTCCTCGACCTGATGGCCGACGGCGGCGGATTCGAGACATGGGAAGAACGCGCCGCCTACTCAATCGCCTGCCACGGCGCCATACGAGCCGGCAAAGCCCTCACCCCAGACGAGATGCGCCAGCTCGTAACCCAACTTGAAGAATGCGCCCAGCCCAACACCTGTCCCCACGGACGCCCCACCATGATCCACATGAGCTCCGGCCAGCTCGAACGCGAATTCGGACGTACCTAACCACTCTCCCCTTGCCCGGCTATCGCAACTTCTATCTCTCCCCCTCATCGCGGCCGTAAAAAATCTGGCCCGATATCGTCCCGACATAGACGCCGCACGGCTCCGGACCGTCCGTGGCCATGCCCTAACGCATTACATGGATATAAGCATTCTTCTGCGGCAAGCCATTAGTCGCCCGAACGGCCGAACATGGCGACATACCGCCGTTCTATCTATCACACGGCTTGCGGCCCTACCACTTCAATATATGCGGCTTCTGATTCCGCCACCCCTCATCCGACGGGAATATCGTCCTCATAGCCACCCGCTCTATATCCCCATCAAACATATGCTCAACCGACGAGCGCCACTTCTTATAGTGCGCGGCCTCCCGGTGCGCGTCCAGCGCCGCCTCATCCTCATACACCTCGTAAAGGTGGAACAGATTCGAGTCCTCCGCATTCTGCAAAATGTCGAAGCGGTAGCAGCCCGGCTCATCCCGCGTCGAACCCTCCGCGTCGCCCAAACTCGCCTGCCGAAACTCATCCGCATACCCTTCCCTGACCCGTATCGTTACGAATATAGAGATCATCTCCTCAGCCTCCCAGTCAAAATTCAGACGGATTATACCACGCTACTTTCGCCTAGTCCGCCCTATCAGCGAGGTCAAAGCCAACGTCCCGCTTACCACACCCACGCCCGCTATGCACGCCACCCCCTTCGCCAGCGCCTCCACATCCCAGCCCACCGTTATCAGCGACCGCAAAGCGTCCAGAAGGTACGTGACCGGATTATACGCCGCCACCGTGGACAGCCAGCCCGTCATCGCCTCTTTTGGAATGAAGACCGTCGTCAGAAACACGAACGGGAAAAACAGCAGAAAGCTGGAGTTCACCGCCGCCGGATTGCCCGTCTTCAGCGCGATAGCGTACGGAAAACCCGTAAAGACCAGCCCCCACATTCCGGACAAGAATATGAACAGCAGCAATCCCAGAGGCCCCGACGCGAACGTCACCCCCACGATTAGACCGATGGCTATCACCGGCAGCGTCAGCGCCACCACCAGCGTGAAGTCAGCCACCGTCAGACCCAGCAGCAGAGCCAGACGGTTCACCGGCGTCAGCGAAAGCCGGTCAAAGTAACCCGTCTGAATGTCCGTGACAAGCGTCACCGCCCTAGATATGCCCGTAACCGCGAATATGATAGCCACCGGCAGCTGGAACGCCTTATAATCCAAGCCCGGTATCCGCTCCGCCATGTCCTGAAGCGCGCCTATATTTATCGCGTAGAAGAACACCGGGATTATCAGCGCCGGATAGATAGCCTCCGGGTCGCGCGGAATCGAGCGCAGAGCCCTGATCGCCACCGATACCACATCCGAAAAGAATCCCGCGCGACGCGCCCGAATGTGTGATTGAGATAGTATTGCCTGGCCCACTTTATTTCCGTCTCCTCTTGAGTGAATGTTCAATATCTTATTTTCACGCCACCGAAACCGCCCGCGCCGTCAGTCCGCCGCGCCCGCCACTTCGTCCGGCTCAGCCGCCTCATCCATCCGCTCCCCGGCGAAGCTCAGAAACACATCATCCAGAGTCGGCGTCCTCAGCGTTATCTCGCTCACCTCCACCCCCTTGTTATTGAGAGCCAAAGCCACCCTGCTTATAGACGCCGCGCCGTTGGTTACCTGTATGATAACCTCGCCGCCCGTCGTATCCACCGCGTCCACCGCCTCCAGACCCAACACCGCCTCGCGCGCAAGCTCCGCCTGTCCGTCCACCCGCGCGATTATGACATCCTTGCCCAGCGAACGCTTCAGGTCATTCGGACTCCCCTCCGCCATCAGACGACCATTGTTGATGATCCCCACCCTATCCGCCAGAGCGTCCGCCTCCTCCAGATACTGCGTCGTCAGGAATATCGTCACATCCATATCCTCATTGATCCGCCGCACCTCATCCCACACCCGCGCGCGGCTGATAGGATCCAAGCCGGTCGTAGGCTCATCCAAGAAAAGTATCTCCGGGTTGTGTATCAGCGACGCCGCCAGGTCCAGACGACGCTTCATCCCGCCCGAATAGGTCCCCACAAACCTATCTATCGCGTCTCCGATGTCAATCAGCCCCGACAGCTCATCAAAACGAGTGTCCACGTCGCGCCTAGACAGCCCGTACAAGCGCCCCTGCAACCTCAGAAGCTCACGTCCTGTCTGCTTGGGATCCAGCGCCGCGTCCTGAAGCGCGGCCCCAATGCGAAGCCTGACATCGTTCGCCTGCTCTATCACATCGAATCCCGCCACCCGCGCGCCGCCGCCCGTCGGCATCAACAGCGTGATTAGCATCCTCACCAGCGTCGTCTTCCCCGCGCCGTTGGGTCCAAGAAATCCGTATATCTCACCCTTGGATATATTCAGATCTATCCGGTCAACCGCCTTAACGTCCCCGAAACTGCGGGAAATGTTTTGTGTTTGAACCGCGTACTCCATATGTCATCCTACCTTATGAAACTTTCTTAGAGCTAATGTTCTTTACATTTCTAATAAAAATACCAACTTCGTGAATTCCGAGTCAACAGCTATTTAGGCTGATTTGCGAGCGAGACGAGGAACGCGGTCAGGACTCTCGCCAGCGCAGCTTCCACAAACCGAAACCCATGCACACAACCGCGAACGCGCACAAGATCACTATCTCGACCATCACGTCCGAACGCCCCGAAAGAGACTTCATCATCCCGTCGGCCGCGTACCGGAGAGGCGAAATCCACCCGAACGCCCGCATCAGCGCAGGCGCCTGCTCCATCGGAAAATACACAGGACTCACCAGCGCCATGAATATGCCCAGCAGATTAGACATTATACTCCCCACCTCAGGAGACGGAGCATAGCTGACAACCACCATAATAATGCCCGACATCGTCAGCAGAACCGACACCGCTATCGGCAAAAACCACCACGTAAACGAAAGCTCCACGCCCACAACCGGCGCGACCGATAGAAGTATCCCGATAGCGGACCCGGACAGCGCCGCCCCGAAGCACAGAATGCCAAGCGCGTAGGCGATCTTAGACACCGGCATCGCTACAATCAGTTTAAGCCTCCCCTGGAAGTGATCCATCAGCAAGTTCTGTCCCAGCATCGAGGTCGTAAGCATCGTCGCCCCGAAGACAACCGTGCCTACCATCGCCCGCCTAATAGACTCCGCATCGTCCGGCGCAAGCGCGCTCGCGAAGTAGAACATCCCCACCGGAAAAACCAGCGTCCCCATCAGATACCAGTACCAACTTCTCTGTATTAATCTCAGCCTGATCTCGAAAACGCTGGCCACATCACTGAAAAACTTGCGCCGCCCGCTCATCAGCTCTGGCCGCCCGCCCGCCCTAATCTGTGTATCCGCGAACATCCATACCCTCCCCATCCGTAAGCGCCAGGTAAACATCTTCCAGTGTAGCGTCGCTGACACTGAACTTCCGAACCCCCATCGCCCTTACCCGCTCCACAAGCGCGCGGTCATCCGTGCCGTATATCGTCCGCGCCGCGCCATTATCACCGTCGGCCTTGTACGTTATCTTGAAATCCAAACCCTGCGCCGACTTCAGATTTGGCGCCGTATCCAGCGCCAGCAGCCGACCGCCGGAAATGACCCCCACCCTGTCGCACAGCGCCTCCGCCTCCTCCATATAGTGTGTCGTCATAAGTATAGTAGCCCCACGCGCCTTATACTCCCTCATCAGATTCCACATATCTCTCCGAGACTGCGGGTCCAGACCTGTGGTCGGCTCATCCAGAACGATAAGCGCGGGCTCCGCTATCGCCGCGATGCCCACCATCACCCGACGCTTCAGCCCACCCGACAGCTTAACCGTCGGAACTCTAAGGTGCTCACCAAGCCTGAGCGCTCCCACAAGCTCGTCCGCCCGCCGCGCCGCGTCGCCCGAAGACAGACCGCGCAACTTGCCGAATATACGAAGAGTCTCCTGAACAGTCAGCAGCTCGAACAACTGCGCCTCCTGAGGAACTATCCCCATCAGACGCTTCGCCTCCACCGGGTTGGCCGCCACATCCACACCGAAAACCCTTACACTCCCCGACGAGGGAAGAAGCTCCCCCGTTATCTGCCTTACCAGCGTCGTCTTCCCCGCCCCGTTCGGCCCCAGTATCCCCAGCGCCTCGCCCGAATGCGCCTCCAAGGATATATCCCTATTCGCGTGAACCCCGCCGCGATAACGCTTGTTTAGCTCAGAGACCACAAGCGGCATATCCACCCCCGAAAACCCCCGGCCCCCTTCCGAGTTCCTTCCCATTCGCGCTCACGCCCGCGCCCGTCCTCATCTCATCCCCTCCCTCATAGTTTGCGGTTGCACTCACCGCCTCACTCCGCTCGACAAATCCGATTCAGGCCGCTCAAACCCCGGCCCTCACTCAATCGTTATGGACCCGTTGGAAGTCTTCAATATAAGAACCGCCTCTCCGCCCCCGATAACCCCTTCCAGCTGACGCTTCTTCCCCTCGCCCCTAATCTCCTCCCTTCGGCACGTGACAGAGCCATTGCTCGTACTCGCGCTCACCCGCAAACTCGGCTCACCCCTGAGCGCCACGTTTATACTCCCATTCGACGTCGCCAGCCTGCTCTCACCGAGCGGCAGGATCTCCCCTCTAAACCTAATGCTCCCGTTCGACGTCTGCGCGTCAAACGCCCCCTGACCATCCCACACCGTTATCCTCCCATTGGAAGATTCCAGCCTGAAATCACCCTCCACACGCGCAGCCTCTATGCGACTATTCGACGTGGACATATCAAACTTCCCCTTCAACCCATCCGCCTCTATCCGACCATTCGACGTCCGTAGCGTCCCGACGCCCTCTATCCCACGTAAAACCGCGCGTCCATTAGACGTATGCACATCCACATTCGCCTTCGATGGCGCCGAAATCCTGATATGCGCCCCGCGATTCAGAAACCTCCATCCCAGAAAAGACCGCTTCCCGCTCGGCCTTGTCCGAACCACAACCGTATCCCCCTCTTGGAACGCCGAGTAATCAACCAAATCCGGATGCCTTATAGACGCGCTGACACGCACGCTGCGCTCCGCGCCGTCGCCCACCACCTCCACCCTGCCGTTAAAATTCTCCACAACCACCACCGGATCGCCCTCGACCCGGAAACTGCCCTCGCGCCTCTCACTGTTCGGTAAATCCGCCTCCCCCTCCTCCTCGGACCACTCCGCGTTGGCCGTCGCTATGATAGAACGCGCCGTCGAACTAACCGCCTGCTCTATCTTATCGTCCATCGTGACCTCCGCGTTTGAAGCGCGCGACCCCCGCTCATCCAGAGCCTTCAGCAGCCGCTCCGCCTCATCAGCCGAGATACTCCCCTTCGCCAGCATATCCAAAACCCGCCGCCTGTCTTCCTGAACCATTGCCCTATGCACCTCCGTCTCAACACTAAACTTAACTCAAGCTCGCCTGCCCTCATTCCCGCGCAAGCGACAATCCATCCGTTGCGAACTAAGCCCGCCGGCCTGAAAAGCGCGCCCATTCATACCCGGACGAGAAATTTCGCAAAAATCTCCGAATACAATAAAATGAAACCCGCTCCCCGCCTCGCAATCCACCCCTCCAAATGCGCCATCAACCTCAGCCTTCCCTATCCGAAAGCTCCTCCAACGCCTCGTCAAACGAAATTTCCCCCCGCTCGAGCCGCGACAGAGGATCCGACCGCCCCGGACGCCTCTCCGCCTCCGCCGAGTCCAGACGCGCCACAATCCCGTCTAACCTGTTCTTCACCGTCGGATAGCTTATCCCGAATATCCGCTCCATCTCCCTCATATTCCCCCTGCTCCGCAGAAAAGCCATCACGAACACCTGATCCTCCGCCGGCAAACGCGCCAGAGACGGAAGCTCGAAACTCCCCTCTATCGCGATACCCGACTCCAACAGCCGCGTCCGCTCCACCACAAAACGAGCCCCACCCGTCATCCTCATCAGATCGTTCCAGTCTCCGGCCATTCGGCCCCTCCACACAACACTTCAACAATATTGATCTATACTAGCCGATAAACTAAGAAAAGTCAATATAAAAATCAACATATTCAATATATCCTCACCTTCCCCTCAAACACCCTAACTCACAACTCATTCCAAACTCCACTACACGCCCACATCCTACATATGCTACAATGCGAACATAACACCTGAACGAACAATGCCGTCTTGCGGATGGAGACGGATTCAATGGCAACTAACATAAAACGGAATTTATGCCCTGAAAGCAGAAGACCCGAAAAATTTCACCCTGCTATTACTGGACGATGCAGGTGAATTACAGGCTTCCAAATCACCTGACCACACCTGTCGCCGTCACCAGCCCCCATTGAAGCTGTATAAATCAAGCCATATGAATAAGCCATTCCACCCTGTGAACCCCTACCCCTCATAAGGCGAACTTTAAGCGAGAAGCCCGACAGCGACCTCGACCCGACCGGACTGACGATAACCAAAAGCGGCGCGCCGCCCCTGTCGCATTGCCTTCCCGCCCTTTGCTAAAATCATTCGGCCAACTTCCAATCTAAACGCCAACCCCGGAGGAACAAAACGTGAACCTGAGAATACCCGGTCCAATACCCGTGCCGGAAGACATACTCGAAAATATGTCCCTTCCCATGCTCAACCACAGAGGCCCCGAGTACAAGGACCTCCTGTTCAGCGCGACCGACCGGCTCAAGCGCGTCTTCGAGACAGAAGGCGACGTCTGGATCATCACCGGCTCCGGCACAGCCGCCATGGAAGCCGCCGTCGTCAACACCCTCTCCCCCGGAGACAAGATAGTAAACGCGACAATCGGCGTCTTCGGAAACCGCTTCACAGACATTGCCGCCGCATTCGGCGCAGACGTCATTACCCTCAACTTCCCCTTCGGAGAACCTATTGACCTCGACACCCTCAGAGACTGCCTCAACCGCAACCCCGACGTAAAGGCCGTCACCGTAACCCACAACGAAACCTCCACCGGCGTAACAAACGACCTCCGCGCCGTCGCCGAAGTCGTAAAAGGCGAGTTCGACAAGCTAATCCTCGTGGATGGCATAAGCAGCGTCGCCTCCATACCCATGTCCACAGACGCCTGGAGCCTCGATGTCGTAGCCACCGCTTCCCAAAAAGGCTGGATGCTCCCACCCGGCCTCTCGTTTATGAGCTTCAGCGACCGCGCTTGGGACGCCTACAAAGAATCCCAAATGCCCAAGTTCTACTTCGACATCGCCCAATACAGAAAATACTACGAAATAGGACAGCCCCCGTACACTCCGGCCGTGTCCCTTATGTTCGCGCTCGACACCGCGCTCGACCAACTTCTCTCAGAAGGAATGGGCTCAGTCTTCGAGAGACACGCCGCCATAGGACGCTTCACACGAGACGGCGTAAAGTCGCTCGGCCTCGAACTATTCCCCAACGATGAACGCTGCGCCTCCAACACGGTAACCGCGGTAAGCGTCCCCCACGGCATTGACGCCGCCGCCCTCGTCAGCAAGCTCAGAACCGAGCGCGACGTCATAGTCTCCGGCGGCCAGGCTTCGCTCGCCGGCCGCATCTTCCGCATCGGACACATGGGCCGCGTCACCGAAAACGACATACAAGACACACTCGACGCCATCAAAGACATTCTGCCGAAAGTCGGAACGGTGCGGTAAAAAGCGCAAACCCGTTGAAATTCGTCCGCCCAATTCTGCTAAACTCATTATGTCATGGAACAACGGCGATTCGAGAGCCTCGTAAGGCAGGCCATACACGAACTCCCTCCAGCCTTCCTCCGGCGGATGGACAACCTTGACATAGTTGTAGAGGACTGGGCATCCCCGGCGCAGCTCGTCGGTTCAGGCATCGAGGAAACAGAGTCACTACTCGGACTCTACGAAGGCATTCCGTTGCCGGACCGCTACGACTACAACCTGGTCCTCCCCGACAAGATAACCCTCTTCAAGAAGGCCATCGAGAACATATGCGACACCGACGAGGAGATAGTGGACGAGGTTCGAGCCACAGTCGTCCACGAGATCGCCCACCACTTCGGAATAGACGACCACGCTCTGCATGAAATGGGGATATACTAACCCTCCCGCCATAATGTCCATCCCGCGAGCGCGTATGAACCCCACCGGGGCCCAACCACGCGCAGCCGCTTGGCGTCTCGCGCCGCGCGATTGACCGCCGGACGCGCGCGCACGAAAGGGGCCTTGTTAACCGCACATGACAATCACCGACAAGAAGACACAAGTGGACCAACCCGGCGCCGAAAGCGCCGGACTCGGACTCAACCTACTGACCCCCCTGCTCAGATCAACCGACCAGTACCGCAATCTGCTTCGCGCCCTCGACGGACGGCCCCCCCGCGTCAGAACACAACTGCTCTCAGAAGCCACGCCTTTCCTGATCTCGACGCTGCTGCAAGACCTCCGGACACCCACCCTGATTGTGCTTCCCAGACCCGAGGAAGCCGGACGCCTGCACGAACGACTCTGCGCGTGGGTGGACGACCCCGACCGCATACACCGCTTCCCAGAAACCGAAACCCTCCCTTTCGAGCGTCTCGTCACCGACATAGACACAATTCAGCAGCGAGTCCGAACGCTGGACGCGCTCCTGAACATCGCCGACCCCCCTCCGCTCATAGTCGCCTCCGCAACCTCCGTTGCCCAGCGCACGCTGAGCCGTGACGCGTTCGAGAACAGCGCCCACGAAATCGGCGTCGGCGACGTGATAGACCTAGAAGACACCCTCGAAATGTGGCGACGAATGGGATACAGGTTCGAGTCCGCCGTCTATTCACCCGGATTCGCAAGCAGGCGAGGCGGCATAATAGACATCTTCCCGGTCGGCGCCGACCTGCCCGCGCGCATCGAACTCTGGGGAGACGAGGTTGACAGCATCCGACTTTTCGACCCCTCAAGCCAGCGCTCCGCAAGGATAATCCGCTCTATCAAGATAATCCCCGCCCACGAAACGCTTCCCGCCATGACCGACCGCGACCAACTCGACCGCCGCATGGCCTACATAGACGTGTCCAACTGCGCCCCCGCCCACAGAGAGCGCCTACGAGAGGAGTTCTCCCAGCTTCTCGATGGACACGAGGTTGACGACCTCAACCTCTACGCAGGCTTCTTCAATCACGGCTCTCTGCTCGAATATATGCCTGAAAACTCGCTCGTTATCCGCGTCCGTCCCGACGAGATAGCCGCCGCCGCCTGGGACAACGAGGAACGCATCCACAACCTGCGCGACACCAAGCAGCGACGCGGCGAACTCCCCATGAACTTCCCATCCTTCCATATGGCTTGGAACGATATTGACCCCACTCTGTCCGCGCTGGGCGCCCAGCTTGACATCATCCACTGGGGAGCCGACGATCTCATATACGGCGACATCTACATCATGCCCTTCGGATCTCCCCCCACCTTCCTAGGCCAAATGGACGCCTTCATACAAGAAGCCTCCGACCTGCTCAAAACCCGCCACTCCATTGTCGCAATCACCTCACACTCCCGCAGACTAGACGAGATACTCACCGAAAACGGCGTGACAGACACCCTATCCGCCGCCCTTGCCGCGCCGCCCGAGCCGGGCCAAATGGCTCTCGTCCAATCCTCCGGACCAAATTTCGGCGACGGCTTCGCCCTCTCTACTCCGGGCCAGGCTCTCATCGTAGTCGGCGACACCGAAATCTTCGGCATTGCCAAACAGCGCAGAACCGCGCGCCGCGCGAGAATCAACTGGGACGCCTTCCTGTCCGAGATAACGCCCGGCGACTACGTAGTGCACGTCGAACACGGCGTCGGCAGATTCACAGGCGTCGGCAGACCGTCCGAAAGCTCCGACTCGTCCGCCGAATACCTTATTCTCGAATACGCCAACCGCGACCGACTCTACGTCCCGCTCGAACACCTCGACCGCGTTACCCCATACGTCGCCCCCAGCGACTCCCCGCCCCACCTGACACGCCTGGGAACGCAGGAATGGAGCCGCGCCAAAGCCAGGGCAGAGCGTTCCACACGACAGATGGCCGCCGAACTCCTCACCCTCTACGCCGCCCGCGAAATGGTCAAGGGACACGCGTTCGGCCCCGACTCAACATGGCAGCAGGAATTGGAAGAATCCTTCCCGTTCGAGGAGACGCCCGACCAGCTTGGAACGCTGGCCGAAGTCAAAAGCGACATGGAGAACCAACGCCCCATGGACAGACTCGTATGTGGCGACGTGGGCTACGGCAAGACCGAGATAGCCCTCAGAGCCGCTTTCAAGGCAGTCATGGAAGGCAAACAGGTCGCAGTCCTCGCCCCCACGACAGTCCTCGCCCAGCAGCACTACGTGACATTCTCTCAGAGAATGAGCGCCTACCCCGTCAGGGTCGAAGTCCTGAGCCGGTTTAGAACTGCCCGCGAACAGCGCGACATCACACAAGCGCTCGCCAATGGCAGTGTTGACATCTGCATCGGCACGCACAGGCTCATACAGAAAGACGTCAGATTCAAAGACATTGGCCTCGTCATAGTGGACGAGGAACAGCGTTTCGGAGTAGGCCACAAAGAGCGACTGAAGCAGTTGCGACAGGAGGTGGACGTACTTACCCTGACCGCCACCCCCATACCCAGAACGCTTCATATGTCGCTTGCCGGCGTCCGCGACATGAGCACAATCGAGACACCCCCCGAAGACCGCATCGCCATCAAAACCTACGTCTCCGAGTTCAGCGACGAGCTTATCCGCGAAGCCATTCTCCGCGAGATCGATAGGCAGGGACAGGTTTACTTCCTGCACAACAGGGTCCATAACATCGGCTACATGGCCGACTACATCCACCGCATAGTCCCCGAAGCCGAGGTGGGCATAGCTCACGGCCAAATGAAAGAGGGCGATCTAGAGAAGGCGATGGCTTCGTTTTCGCGGGGCGATTTCGACGTCCTGGTCTGCACCACCATAATCGAGTCCGGCCTGGACATCCCCAACGTCAACACTCTGATAATCAACCGCGCCGACACCTTCGGACTAGCGCAGCTATACCAGCTGAGAGGGCGCGTCGGACGCTCCAGCCGCCGAGCCTACTCATACCTGCTGATCCCCAGCGCCAACGCTCGCGTGCTGACCGAGACCGCGGAGCGAAGGCTCAAGGCCATGCTCGCCGCAACCGAGCTTGGCTCCGGCTTCCGAATCGCCATGAAAGACCTCGAGATACGCGGCGCCGGAAACATACTCGGCGCGGAACAGAGCGGCCACATTCACGCAGTCGGCTTCGAGCTATACACCAAGATGCTCTCTCAAGCCGTAGAAGACCTGCGCGCCAGGCGAGAGTCCGGCGAACTCGCCGGCATGACCCCGCAGGAGGTGGCCGATATGGTGTCCGACCAAGTAGATAGCTCCATATCGGATAGGCTGACACCCGAGCCGAGCGTCGCGCTCGACTTGGGTATCCCCGCAGGGCTTCCATCCGACTACATCCCCGACCTGCCCGCCAGAATGGGACTCTACCAGCGTCTCATCGCCCTAAAAGACGAAGAATCCGTCCCCGCCATGGAAGACGAACTCCGAGACAGATTCGGCCCCCTGCCATGGCAGGCGCGCGCGCTGCTCTACACCGTCAGGCTCAGAATTCTGTCCGAAAGCGCGGGCATAGAGTCCATAATCCGAGACAACGAACGCATAGTTCTCAGAATGAAACACGACGTGGGCAGCGCGCGGCGCGCCCTGAGTCGCAGACTTCCCACAAGCGCCGACGTGGGCAACTCCCAAATTCGCCTCAATACAAGCAGGCTGGACACCCCTTGGGAAGAGTATCTACTCAATGTGTGCGAACGCCTCGCCGAGTTCAGAACCGAGATGACACGCCAGGTTCTGGCGGCGGCGTCTGGCTAAGCCGACGAAAGTTCCATCACCAGCCACGGAAGTTCAACCAGCGTCTCGATTCGCGGACAGCCAGTGAATCCGGCATGATTGCCATCGCGGTCAATCAACACTGGCCCGATGCCCACATTCGCCGCCCCCTGCACATCCGCAGTAAGATCATCCCCGACGTGAATCGTATCGCTCGCAACGCTCCCCGAACGCCGCAACGCCTCCTCGAATATCGGCGCACTCGGCTTCTCCATTCCCACTTCTCCCGACGTAACCGCGAAGTCCAAGTAGGGAGTGAGGCCCATGCCTTCTATCAAGTCGCCTGCGCGCTTGTTCATGTTCGAGATAAGTCCGAGCGTTATACCTTGCTGTTTGAGCAAGTCCATCACGGGCAGAACATCGTCGTACCGCGACATGCAGTAGGGAACCTGCCGCACCGCCCGCCATATCTCTATCGCCTTCTCCAACGTCACGTCGAACCCGCAGCCCCGCAACACGCGCCTCTCATACTCCCCAAAGAACCTCTCCCGCTCCCCGTCGTCCATCATCCGCACCGGCTTGGAGGCGCTCTGCTTCAACATGAAAGCATCCGCCAGCGCATAGCCGCGCAACACATCCTCCCGCGTCAACTCCATCCCGAACCCCGCGCAGGCTTCAGACTGTATCTCGAACCTGTCCGGCCTAATAAATCCGGCCAGGGTTCCATAGAGATCGAAGAAGATAGCTTGTATCATGATTCTCAGCCCTCAGCCAAGTCATACCAGTGTATCAGCTATAGGAACCGGGTTGCCTTTTCAAGAATATTCAACAGACCGGTGGCAGTCGTCGCTCCAAAGGAACTCAGAAGGTAATCACTGTACAGTTCAAGCAATTGTGTATCTAGGGATTCAAACATACCACACAAGGCGTTCTCTGCGTAGGGTCAATTGCTTCACCGCAAGATATGTTGGCCTTCATATGCAGGAAACGGCAAACCTCTGAGACGGCTCATGATGTTCGTCAGAGAATTTCCGCTCAAGGGATTCGCGCTCCTCATAACGATTTCCCTTCTGATCGAGACCTCCTCCGAAATCAGCGTCTATACGCTGAGCGCGCTAAACGCAGAGGGGGAGGGTATGCAAGCTTCGACTGAAGCTACCACATCATCCGAACCGTCCGAGTAACCCTCTAACCCTCAGCCGCCAACCGTGCGACGCGCTCGCGGAATCCCTGCATTGGTCACGAAGCCGTCCACCGCAACAATAGCTATCCGCGTCTGGGGTCTGAAGTCACGGGCGCTCGCATGACGAACCCGCCCCGATAGCCGCCATGTTGCAACAGACCCGCACAAACAAAACCCGGCGGACTATCTCATGTCACTCCTGTCGTCGCCGGCGCGACGCGGTCAATGGTACGCCCGGTTTGGTCAAAGTGAGTATCAGTGGGATGCTAACCACAATGGACGCCGCCATGATCAGGAACGGCTCTCTATAATTCCCCCGCACATCAAACATCCAGCCTACAAATACAGGTCCTATTACTCCGAACAGCGTGCTGAGCGTCATCATTATGCCCATGATAGTGCCGAAGCTCCGGCGTCCGAAGTAGTCCGCAAGCATGGCGAACCTGACGGGTATCGAAGCTCCGAATCCGATGCCCCAGAACACAATGAATCCTATCAGGTGCCAGTTGGAACTCGTATAGGCGAATATCAGCGTGCCTATAAATTGCAGCGAAAACGAAACAGCGATGAAATGCCGCTTATCCAGCGAGTCACCCAGCCAGCCGGCCGCTATTCGCCCGGCCAAGCTCATCAGAGACACCCCCAGAATCACCAGCCCGGCTACCCCGCGGCTTATCCCGAAACTGGCGAGCGCGGGTATCTGGTGAACCGTGGCGGATATTATCAACTGCCCCATGCCCATCGCCAGAACAAGCTGCCAGAAAACGCGCGTCCGCATCGCCTCCCTCGTCGTGTAAGTCGCCTCCATGCGACCGGCGTGACGCGACGTATCGTCGCCGGCGACCCACGCGCCCTCAGACGGCGTTCCGTCCGGGAGCAGGTTATAGTCTTCAGGACGAGAACGCATAACCAGAGATACGGGTATGCCCATAACCCAGAATCCGATTCCGACGGCGAGAAGACCGGTGCGCCAGTCAGTGGTGGCGATGAGCCATACCAGCGCCGGCACGAGCAGGCCGCCTATGGCCGACCCTGCGGACATGATGGACATAGCTCTGGTGCGTTTGGACACGAACCAATTGGCCACCGTCGTTGTGATTACAAGGAAGGTCCCGAACGACAGGCCGAGCGTGATTATCGTGAAGGCGAGATAGAACTGCCAGAGCGAGTTTATCCGGCTGAGCATGATGAAGCCCAGACCCGTAGCGACTATTCCGGCGAGCATCACCCTGCGCGGCCCAAACCTGTCTATGAACCATCCGACAAAAGGGGATACCATGCCCGATTCGGTGCGCTGAAGCGAGACTGCCGCGGAAGTGGTGGCGCGACTCCAACCGAATTGGTCAACAATGGGGTCGAAAAACGCCCCAAACCCCTGCCAGAAAGCGCCGGATGTATAGCCCTGGCTAATGGAACCCGCGATAACTATCCACCACCCATAAAAGACGCCGCGATTCTCGGTCTCACGGGTGGTGGTCTTCGTATATGAAGCCTCGTCTGCCAACAGCCTATGCCAGTTGCGTAATTCTACGCGAAGGGACTCGGCATCATGCTGACTGGAACTTCTATAAGCGTTGGCGCCTGTATCGCCAAGGATTCCTTTAGCGCCGATTCTAGATCATTCGAGTCGGCGTCCTCTATCCTAACCCCTCTCATTCCATAGGCGTCGGCGAGTTTCATAAAGTCCGGATTGTGCAGTTCCGCACCTATCGAGCGACCGTCGAACCGGGTTATCTGGTCCCGCAGAACATTGCCGTATGCGCTGTCATTGAATACCACTACGACAGCGTTGATACCGTACTTGACTGCGGTCGCCATCTCCTGCGAAGCGAACATGAAGCCGCCGTCGCCCGATATCGCGACAACCGCCTTGTCGGGTTGCGCCACCTTCGCCCCAAGAGCGACCGGGTAAGCGTAGCCGAGGTTTCCGTAGTACGAGCTTGTGAGGTATGTGCGCGGCCGGTACACAGGGTAGTTGACGCGGCTGTAATATCCTATCTGCGTCATGCCGGAAATGACGATGCCGTCATCGGGAACGGCGTTCCTGATAGCCTTGGTCAGCGAATGCTGAGGTTCCAGCTTGGGGTCGGACTCGTCGCGTTCCGCTTTGGCCTCCTCCATCTCCGCGCGGCGACTCTCTCTGGGTTGCGAAATCGCCGACAGCGCCGCCCGCAGCTTCTCAAGCGTAAGTTTAGCGTCGCCAACCAGTCCGAAGGTATCGTCGTAGTTCCTGCCTATCTCCTCAGGGTCAATATCTATCTGGATCACTTTCTGAGACAAGAAGGCGGGGTATGCGTTCCGCGTTCCGACCAGGACCGCCAGATCGTGATCCTTCATGCGCCGCATATACGGATCATTCCTAAAGTTCATTCCCCCGAGCGACAGGTAGTGACGGTCGGACACCGCGC
Source organism: Dehalococcoidia bacterium (assembly GCA_965214185.1). Taxonomy (GTDB): domain Bacteria; phylum Chloroflexota; class Dehalococcoidia; order Lucifugimonadales; family UBA1123; genus VXRN01. Next base: position 340,189 of record CBDCBF010000007.1, read on the forward strand.
CCTTGCCCTCCGCCGTCATAAGCACCGGAGACTGAAGGAACTCCGCGAACTCAGTCAGTACCTCGGAGGCGTTGGACGATATTGCGCCGCCGCCCGCGTACAGGAGCGGATTCTTCGCGTCCGCTATCATCCGCGCCGCCTCCGCTACCCGACCGTCGGAAGGAACATCAGGCGGGTACACATCCGGCTCAAACAGGTCAACATCGGCCTCGTCTTCCAGAGTTTCGGGCGGGATCTCTATCTCGACCGGCCTCGGACGCCCGGTCTTGAGCCGGCGGAAAGCCTCGTGGACGGCCGAAGGAACCTCTGCGGGGTCAAGTATTCTGTGCGCCCACTTCGTAACCGGCTTTATCGTGTCCAATTGGTCGTTGATTTCGTGCAGCATACCGCGGTCTGCGCCGATCAACTCTCGCTGGATCTGTCCGGCTACCACCAGAACGGGTGAGGACGCCGAGTACGCCGTCCCTATCGCGGCGCTGGCGTTCTGAAGACCCGGACCCGGCACCACCATAGCGACGCCTATGCCGCCGGAAGCGCGCGCATAGCCGTCGGCCATATACGCCGTCGCCTGCTCGTGTCTCGTAGTTATAAATCGTATCCCGGGCTCTTTGGCCAAACCATCAAGCGCGTGGTAAAGCTGAACGCCCGGCAGCCCGAAAATAACTCGGACTCCTTCTCTGTATAGCGACCTGGCAAGAGCCTCGCCGCCTGTCATAACTGGCATATGCTGATCTCCCGAATCGGTTCCATATTGCCTAATTGATTAATTATTTTCGGCTAGTTGCGCGCCGCTCGCTGAGCGTCGTAGTCAGACGCGGCCCTCTCCATCGCCCTTGTCCTGATTTCGGCCAGCTCCCCTCTTATAGCGATTGAGTTTCGCTGAGACTGGTTCAGGCTTTCGACCGAGCCCTGGAACTGAGGCATTACATACCGCGCGATAAGTTCATAACTGTGCAGAACCTGTTCGCGGGTACCGAACTCGGTGGCCTGTATCATCAGTCCGCCAAAGCCGCCGGAGGATTCGTCGAGACGGTGTATCATCTCCACCAAATCGTCCGGAGTGCCGACACACCATGCCCCGCGTTCCACCATCAGGTCAACTATCTTATCCTGGGGACAATCGGTAGCGTCCGCTCCAAGGGTCTGCTCAAAGTACTCGCGCTGGTAGCGTCCGGCTCGCTCCCGCGCCTGTTCGATAGCCTCTTTCCTGCTCTCTGCCAAGAATACATGGAGCACCAGCCTCCATTCGTTGCGGTCCATCACATTGCCGTACTCTTCCGCCGTCTCCTCAGCTATCTTCCAGAAGTCCTTCATATCTCGCGCGTAAGAGCCGCCTCTGACAACGCTGACAGACAACACTCCGAGTCCGTGCTTGCCCGCCATTACCATACCTGAGGGGGATTGGGCCGCCGCCACCGCTATCGGAAAGTGAGGCTTGGTATATGGCCGAAGGTGAAGCATCGCGTTCTGAAGCGTGAACCAGCCCCCGTCATGGGTGATGGATTCCTTCTCAGTAAGCAGACGCTTGATGATGCCCATAGACTCATCCATCATACGGCGCTGGTCAACAGGATTGATGCCCAGCATATGCGCGTCGGTCATAAGCGCTCCCGGGCCTACACCCAGCATCGCCCGCCCGCGCGTCATGTGATCGAGCTGCACCATGCGGTTGGCGACCATCATGGGATGATGGTACGGGAGGCTGATTACGCCAGTGCCGAGCTTGATATGTTTAGTGCGCTCGGCGACCGCGGCGATGAACAGCTCAGGCGATGCGATAGTCTCCCATCCGGCGCTGTGATGTTCACCTATCCACGCTTCGTCGAAGTCCAGATAGTCCAGCCACTGGATCAGCTCAAAATCTCGTTCGTAGGAAAGCGTCGGATTCTCGTTCTGCCAGTGGAACGGCGCCATGAAGATACCAAATTTCATTCGTTCGGGAAGAGTCATAACCCAACGCTCACTTTCGTATATATTGTATGTTCGTGATCTTTAGACTTATGCCGCTGAAAGACGGAGGAATTCTATCACCTGCGCTATTCGGCGGGCAAAGTATCCCGCCGCAAGACCCGCGCTCACACCAATCCGGTTCGTAGCCATGTTCCACGGAAGAAGTGAACCGTGTAGGCGGCGGTTCTGAGCGTCATGCCTATAACGATAGCCCAGGGAACTCCGTACTCGGCCAAGCCGGTGTATTGAGACAACGCGAACGCCAAGGGTATTTCGACCAGCCACATAGTGGATAGCATGATGACCATGGGCGCGAATGTGTCCCCGGTTGTATTAAACGCCTGGGTGAACACCTGCACCGCGTTCATGGACAGATAGCCAACAGCGAGAATCTGGAGCCACGTGGAAGCCTGCCCCACGAATTCGGGATCAGAGTTGAAGAACGCGGCTATGGTTCCCGGGAAAGCTAGGAACAGTGCGGATACGACCAAGCTCGCCCCGCTAGCGTATATCAGCGCCCAAATGACCGACTGCCTCGCTCTTTCGACGTGTCCGGCTCCGAGATTCTGTCCGGCAAGCGCTCCCGCGGCGCGTCCCATTCCGCGACTGGCGTGGTTGACCGTGTTCTCGGCCCGCCTCGACAGCGCGAACGCGGCCAGCGCGCCCGAGCCGAACGGCGCGACGAAGAACAAGACAATAAGTTGCGAAACGGCTCGTTGAGCGCCGGTCACCGAAGCGGGGATCCCTATCTTCAGGATAGTCCATATCATTTCATAGTCCACATAGTATCCCCTGAAGTCCAGCTTAAGCCTGGAAGTTCCGCGAACCAGAGCGCTCATATTCATGCCCATGCCCACAGTCTGCGCTATCAAGTTAGCCGCCCCAGCCCCAGCGAGTTCCAGCTCCGGAAACCACCACCACCCAAAGATGAGAAACGGACTGAGAACAAGGTGAAGGATCCTGGACACCGACGCCGCCTTAAGTGGCGTAATGCTGTCGCCGGACGCCTGAAGCGCCCCCGCGCTCAGACGCTGAAGCCCCATCATGGACATAGCCACAAACTGGAAGCGCATATATCCGGCGGCCTGCCTGACAACATCATCGCCGATTCCGAGAAGACGGAGGAGCGGCTCTGTAAGAACCATTCCGATGGCGACCAGGATGACTGAGTACACGAGCGAGAGAGTAAGCGCCTGGAGCATGACATGGTTGGCGCGCGATACTCGACGCGCTCCAACCGAGCGTGAGATCATAGAGCGCATACCTGCGTCGAGTCCCATACGCGCCGTCATCATCAGCATCAGATAGGTCTGGGCCACGCCGAATCCGGCAATAGCCTGGAACCCGACTCGGCCCGCCCACACGAGATCTGCAAGCTGATCAACGACGCTCAGAAAGCTCTCGGTTATCTGGGGCCACGATAGATACCACAAGTTGCGCGGTATGCTGCCCTTGGTGAGATCTTTGGTTACATATCTGGGCCGGCGACGTCCGCCTCGGTCTCTGATAGGAGCGTCGCCAACCTGTGGCTCAGCCACTTGGGGCAAGCGCCTTCATGGTAGCGACGTAGGATTCTTTGTCCGGTTCGTTGAGGACAAGTCTGATTTCATCAACGCCCGCGTCAAAATATGTCCGCATCCGCTCGCGGCACTCGTCAGGACTTCCAATGATGGTCATTTCGTCAACCATCTCATCAGTGACCAGTCGCGCCGCCCTGTCGCGATCGCGCGCCAAGTACGCCTCGCGTATCATGTCCGACTCCTCGCCGAACCCGATACGGTGCATATACTGATGGTAGAAAACACCCATGCCCCCAATATAGAAGGCGATGTGGGGGCGTTCGCGGTCACGCGCCGCCCCAACGTCGTCGGTTACATAGACCGAGACTTGCGGAGAGATAGCGATATCATCCAGAGTGCGACCCGCGGACTCCGCGCCCGCCCGGATCTCTGCTAGGGAAGGTCCCATCCGAGACGGGGCCAGGAATATGGGCAGCCACCCATCCGCCAGCTCGCCGGTCATGCGGAGGCTTGGCGGGCTAAGAGACGCGATATAGATAGGCAGGTTGTCTCTATACGGCGCGAACCGTATTCTGAACCGCTGGGTGCGGAAGAACTCGCCATCGTGGTCAAGACGCTCGCCGCGCATCGCCTTGCGTAATATAGCGATGTACTCGCGCATACGAGCCAGCGGCTTGCGAAACTCCTCGCCATGAAAGTCCTCTATGACAAGTTTGCCGCTGGCGCCTAGCCCGAGAAAAAAGCGCCCCTCGGTCATCACATCCATGTTCAGAGCCGTCATAGCGAGGTTGGAGGGCGTGCGAGCGTATATCGGGACGATGCTGGTCCCTATCCTGACGCGCGATGTAACCGCGCCAAGCTGAGCAAGCGAGGTAAAGGCGTCCTCAGCCCACGACTCGCCCATAGTTATGCAGCTATATCCAAGCTCATCTGCCAACATCGCAAGCTCTCGCGTATATCTCCAGTCGCCGCCCGGCGGTCTCAGTCCCATTATTCCTACATCGCCCATCGCGCTATCATCTCCCTATTGCTCTTGATCCACACTTGAAAAGTAGAGTGTACTATAAACGAGCGATGTTCGAACCGAGCGAGACTGCCTCGAAGCGTGATTGAATTTTGGACATTCGCAGTTGACATCAGAACTCTGCTTATGAAAACGCGATATATCAATAGCCAACCCAACGATCATAGCCGGACAAGGCCTCACAACCTGGGCGTCCGGCGTCTCAGCGCAAAACGCCCGCCCCGCCCGGAATCCGGAAACCCTCATCTTTGCCATCAGCAACCCCGACGACAAGGCTTAACTGGAGCTTGAAAAACTCATGGTCCAGCTTGCCGGCGCCGTATCCGGAGACAGTAATCACGCCGGTATCAGAGTCGAAGTCGAAGAAATCCCCCAGATCGCCTCCGAAAGAGGAGGCCGCGAACATATAAACATATAGCCTGGCGACCATCCCCGGATCAAGCGCCACAATTCTTACGCCCACGATTCACCCCCAATCCCATTATTCCTAACATCGCCCATCTCACCGTTGCCGCTGCTCCACATTTGAAGGGCAGAGTGTACTATAATGGGCAACGTTCGAGCCGAGAAAGATTGCCGCGAGGCGCAGTTGAACTTCGGATGCTCGCAATTGATAGCAGAATTCTGCTTATGAAAATCGGAGGGCCTAGACGTGACAACGGATATTCACACATGGACCGAGCAGGTGGTAGAAGCGGCAGGAACAACAGTGCAAGTCGTAAAAGGCGGCGCCGGACGTCCGCTAATAGTGTTGCACGATGAGATGGGTCCGCCCGGATGGATGAACTTTCACGAATACCTGGCGGAAGATTTTTCTATCACCGCGCCCGCGCATCCCGGATACGGCGACTCTCCATATCTCGAATGGATAATGAATATGCGGGATATGGCCGGATGGTACCTGGAAGCGCTGGACGACATGAGTTTCGACAAGGCAGACCTGATGGGCTTCTCTTTTGGCGGCTGGTTGGCGGCAGAGATGGCGACGATGCACCCCGACCGATTCAACAAGCTCGTATTAGTCAACCCGATGGGTATCAAACCACCCTCCGGCGAGATATTCGATATGTTCTTGGTGGTAGCCAAAGAGTTCCTGACAGAGGGGTTCCTGAACCCGGAAAACACGCCGGAATTCGAGAAGATATGCCCGGAAAACCCAACCCCGGAACAGGCGGAGCGCTGGGAAGTCGCGCGGGAACAGTCGTGCCGCCTAGCGTGGCGTCCGTATATGCACTACCGCGCCCTGCCCAGTCTCCTCAGCAGGCTCAAGAGAGTGCCAACCCAGATTATCTGGGGAAGGGAAAACCCCATCGTCCCGTTAAGCGCCAGCCAAATCTATCATGAATCAATTCCCGGATCGCGTCTCGACATTATGGACGACTGCGGACACCGGCCCGAGATAGAGAAACCGGAAGAGTTCACGCGGCGGGTGAAAAACTTCCTCCTGCAGTAGAAAAAGCGAGACCCGACGCGGCCATTCACCCAGCATGGTTCATTCAAACTACACGGGCTGAAGCCGAGTCCACAGGAATCGCTCGACACGCGAATCACCAATTACACGCAACTGATATGACCGAACAGCCCAAAAGATTGCCAACGAGACGTTGATGCCTCGCGCCCCGACTATACTCTAGCGCAGGCCGGGCAGAAGGTGGACGGTCATGCGGGAAGACTCGGTGTTCACATCCAGAATCACTCGTTTCAGCGCAGGCAGAAGGACATCCCGCTCGTTCGATTTGCGAACTATGTAAACATCGTTGCCGGGCGTCTCTATTATCTCGGCGATCTGTCCCAGCCGTTCACCCTCGTCTGTGAACACGTCCATTCCAACAAGTTGGAAGTGGTAGTAAGTGTTCTCAGGAAGTACGGCCAAATCCTGTTCCGGAACCGTCAGCGGGACGTCCCTCAGAGACTCGGCGACAGTCCTATCCGAGACGGAAGCCAACAGAACAATATAGCCCCCCTTATTGCGCCGAGCGGAAGCGACCGACGTGGGAACGCCGTCAAGATAGAGAGTGGAACCCCGTTTGAAACGCTCCGACAAATCAGTCTGAGGCTGCACCTTGATATGCCCGCGAATCCCCCACGCGCCAGTGACCTGTCCCACCACAACGTGGCCCTGTGGAGGTTCTCGGAATTTGGAAGTTCCGTCAGCCTTGCGCTGGATATTCAGACTATCTCCAGTGTGGCATGAACGCCCCGCTTCACCGCGGCCACCCTCAACAGCGCTCTCATGGACTGCGCGACCCGCCCCTGACGGCCTATGACCTTGCCCTTGTCTTCCGGAGCGACCTCAAGCCGCAGAATCACGCGGCCATCTTCGTCCTCTTCCTCGGTCACCCTAACTTCATCGGGCTGGGAGGTTATAGACTTAGCTATGAATTCGACGAGTTCTTTCATTCCTCTTCGACTCTCTCCACAGATCTCAGCGTCCTGAGCAACTGCTTAACCGAATCCGAAGGCTGAGCGCCCTGTCGGATCCACTTGAGCGCCTTATCCTCATCTATGGACAAGGTAGGCGGCTCGGTCCTGGGGTTGTAGTGGCCAAGATAGTCCACAAAAGCGCCATCCCGCGCCGCTCTCGAATCGGCGACCACTACCCTATAACTCGGCTGATTTCGCGCTCCGGTTCTTCTTAGTCGGATTCTGAGCATCTAAACTACTCTCACACTCTGTTTCTCGTATATCGGCAAGATTCTATACACAGGGGCGAAGCGTTGTCAAAACAACCCCATCGGCTCAGGCCCGGGATAAAATCCCCTAACGCAAAGCCCCGTCTCGGACCATACTCGCGGGACACGGCGTAGCCTTGCCCAACCGCTCTAAGAGTTCCGAGCCTGGCTGAGCTGGCTCATAATGCGAGACTTGCGTCGCGCCGCGTTATTCGGATGCAGCGCGCCCTTGGCGGATGCCTTGTCCAAAGCTACGACCGCATTGCGCACGGACCGCTCCGCGGCGTCAAGGTCGCCTTCCGCTATGTTTACTCTAGCCGTCTTCACAAACGTTCTGGCGCGAGTCCTCAACGGACTGTTGCGCTTGCGACGACTCTGGGACACTCTATCTGACTTGGCTGCTGGCAATTAAGTCACTCCACTGAGATGATTGATTGAACGGAAGTCTATTCTAGCACGTTTGGGGTCACATTATAAATTGCTGCGCGTAACGCTCGTAACCCCGTTCACTGACTCGAGCTTGAAGAAAAGTCTGCTCAGCTGATCTATCCCGCTGACATAGACGGTGAGCGTTATGATAGACACGTTGTCATATTCCTCCGAGACGCAGGAAGCTATATTCACGTTCTCGCCCGAGACCAGCGCTGTAACATCCCTGAGCAGCCCGACGCGGTCCATGGACCTGACCTGAATTCTCACCGGATACTTGACCTCCGTCTTGCCCCAGCTAACCGGAACGAGCCGCTCCGGCTCATCCTCGTTGACGATATTGGGGCAATTTCGCCTGTGGACGGTGACCCCCTTGACGCGAGTGATGTATCCAATTATCTCGTCTCCGCTTATCGGATTGCAGCAGCGCGCCATAGACGTCAGCAGATCGCCCACGCCCAGAACTTGGATTCCCGCGCTCGGACTTATCGGAAGACCCAACTCCTGCTGATGGCGCACCTCGGCCTCTGCGTCTTTCTCACGCGAACTGAGCTTGTTCACCACCTGTCCCACCGAGATGGAGCCGTCTCCAAGAGCGGCGAGGAAGCTATCCAGACTGGCTATCCCCATCATCGCGGCAACCCGTTCATCCTGAAGCATCGTCAGACGTCGTATATGCCGCTGGTACAAGTCTCGGCCTCTCTGAATGTTGACCGAACGCTCCTGTCGTCTGAACCACTGACGAACCTTCGCCCTTGCCGAGGACGTCCTGACATAACCTAGACTCTCGTTCAGCCAGTCTAGGCTCGGCCCCCTGACAGTCTTGGAAGTAAGAATCTGACAAGTATCTCCGTTCTTCAGCTTATAGGTTAGCGGAACCAACTTGCCGTTGACCTTCGCGCCGATGCACCGGAAAATCAGGTCGGTATGAATGGAGAAAGCGAAATCCAGCGGAGTCGAACCCTCCGGCAGTTCCTTCAACTCTCCCATAGGCGTATAGACAAAAACCTGGTTCTGGAATATGTCCGTGCGTAGAGAGCCGACAACGTCCTCCGAAATGTCGCGTTGCCACTCTATAACCTGCCGCACTCTGACCATCTTCTGCTCGAAAGACTCGTCGCCGGGCCTCCCCTCCTTGTACAGCCAATGCGCCGCCACTCCGTATTCGGCCAGGTGGTGCATCTCGTGAGTGCGTATCTGTATCTCCACCGGATGACCGTCCTCGGCGATGACGGTCGTGTGAATGGACTGGTAGAGGTTGTCTTTGGGGTTGGCTATGTAGTCGTCAAACTCTCCGGGCACCGGACGCCACTGCGTGTGAATGATTCCAAGGGCGGTGTAACAGTCTTGTACGCTGTTCACCAAGATGCGCAGAGCGAACAGGTCATGTATATCGTCCAATGTCTTGTTCTGAAGTTCATAGCGGGCAATCTTATTGTGAATAGAGTAGATGTGCTTGGGCCTGCCCAGAACCTCCGCCATGATTTGCGCCTTATCCATCTGCCCTTGAAGAATATTCCTCGCGTTCTCAATGTACGCCTCGCGCTCAGCGCGCTTAGAGTTGAGCCGCCGGGATATCTCCTTGTACTCCTGAGGATTGGTCTGCTGGAAAGACAGATCCTCAAGCTGCCATTTCATCTCCCAGATACCGAGCCTATGCGCAAGCGGCGCGTATATTTGCAAGGTCTCCCGCGCCTTCTCAATGCGCTTGGGCTTCGATAAGTATCGGATGGTTCTCATATTGTGAAGGCGGTCGGCCAGCTTTATAAGAACAACCCTTATATCTCGGGCCATCGCCATCATCATCTTGCGGATCGTCTCTGCCTGAGTGTGTCCGGCCAGTGCGTCCGTGTTCCTACCGGACGCTACAAGCTCAGCCTCGGTCAGCTTGGTTACCCCATCAACGAGACGCGCTATCTCATCGCCGAACCTGTCTCTTATGTCCTCGATAAGAATATCGTCGCTATCCTCCACCACATCATGCAGAAGCGCGGCGGCCAGCGCGGCAACGTCCAGCTTCAAGTCAGCCATTATAATGGCCGTCTCGATAGGATGCATTATGAAGGGCTCTCCCGACTTGCGCTTCTGACCCCGGTGGGCGTCGTCAGCGTATAGGTACGCATCCTCTATCATGCCGAACCTGTCCGCCGGAGTATATTCCCTGACTTTGGACATTAGGGTTTCAATCACAATGGGGCCTCTATCTCACAAGATACTAGTTGAATTATAGTACACTCTTAGAAATAAATCAGGCGCGCAAGGAGTCAGGTTGTGCAATTTCAGGCCCCTCGTGGAACTGTCGATATCCTCCCGGAAGATCAGAAGTATTGGAACTTCGTTCGAAGCAAAGCCGAAGAAGTAGCGCTCAGGTTTGGGTTTCACAGGATAGACACCCCCGTATTCGAGGACGCGCGCCTATTCGAACGAGGCGTCGGCTCGAACACCGATATAGTCGAAAAGGAAACCTACACTTTCGAGGACAGGGGCGGAGACAGCCTCACCCTGCGCGCCGAAGGAACCGCCCCCGTCTGCCGCGCCTACCTGCAGCACGGAATGCAGAATATGCCCCAGCCCATAAGAGTGTTCTACATCTGTCCGGTCTTCAGATATGAAAGACCGCAGTCTGGACGATACAGGCAGCATACCCAATTCGGGATAGAAGTCATTGGCGAAGCCGACGCCAGCGTGGACGCGGAGGTCATCGAAGTCGGGTGGCGATACCTAGAATCCGTCGGCTTGTCCGATCTGTCACTGTCCATAAACTCAATCGGCGACAAGCAGTGCAGGCCGGCATACCTAGAAGAACTGCGTTCATACTATATCCAACGCCGCGACAAAGTCTGCCAGGACTGCCTCCGGCGTCTCGAACGCAACCCGCTGAGACTGCTCGACTGCAAGAACGATCAGTGCCAGCCCCTGATAGAAAGCGCGCCCGTCAGTTCGGAAAGCCTCTGCGCCGAGTGTCAAGCTCACTGGGACAACCTCAGAGCCTACCTGGCCAAGATAGGGCTAAGCTACCACGTGGAGCGACGCCTGGTGCGCGGACTGGACTACTATTCGCGCACGGTATTCGAGATTGCGCCCCCCGAACAAGGTCGGATGGTCACAATAGTGGGAGGCGGTCGCTACGACGGCCTGATAGAAGAACTCGGCGGTCGCCCTACCCCCGGCATCGGATACGGCATGGGACTCGAACGAGTAATACAGAACATTCGACGCCAGAACATCCCCATTCCGGACAAGCGGGAGATATCGGCCCTCGTGGTGCATCTCGGCGACGCGGCCAAGAGCGCGGGCATAAGAATAGCGTCCCAGCTTAGGCGGGCTGGAATATCAGCCTCACTCGCCCCCCCGCGCGGAATGAGGTCGCAACTGCGCTACGCCTCAAATATCGGCGCGACACACGCGGTCATAATCGGAGACGACGAACTCGCCAAGGGCGTGGCCACCCTGCGCGACCTCGACATCAGCAGCCAATCCGAGGTGCCTCTGGATAAGCTGACGGAAACCTTAAAGTGAATCTTGCATAGGCAAACCGTATCGCAAGCCAAACGCACGGATCGCTCCGGTTTGGCCCCCGCGTCTTCAGCCGCGCCCGCGCTCTATCGCCGCGCTCTGCATCCCGGACAGTTGGGCTATCCCGCCTTCCGCGATGGACAGAAGTTCGCCCAAGCGAGCGCGGGAGAAAGAGCCGTCCTCCGCGGTCCCCTGCACCTCTATAAACTCACCGGAGTCGGTCATCACAACATTGAAATCCACTTCGGCCCGATAGTCCTCCTCGTAGCGCAAGTCCAACATCGCTTCGCCATCCACCACCCCCACGCTCACAGCCGCCACTCCCAGCTTTACGGGGATGTCGTCCAAGCCCCCGCGATCTCTCATGGCCCACAGAGCCTCGTACAGCGCAACATATGCGCCCGTGATAGCCGCGGTGCGTGTGCCGCCGTCCGCCTGAAGCACGTCGCAGTCAACCGTCAGCGTCCGCTCGCCCAGTCTGTCCATACGGACGGCGGCGCGCAACGACCGCCCGATAAGACGCTGTATCTCCTGCGTGCGCCCCCTTGGCGTGGTCTCCCTGCGAGAGCGGGTTAGTGTTGCCCTGGGCAGCATCGCATACTCGGCGGTCACCCAACCCCGGCCCGACCCTCTCAGAAAACGGGGAACTCCATCTTCGACGCTCACAGCGCACAGGACGCGCGTGTCGCCCATCGAGATTAGAGCCGAACCCTCCGCGTAGGCCTGCGCGCCCGTCTCTATGGACACAAGCCTCATCTGATCATTGCGTCGCCCGTCAACACGAACCAAATTCATCCCTCCAATCGGGAACCTTATAGAGGCGACTTCGCGCAGACCCCCATTCACTAACGGCGATTCATCCCTCGCGTCTCGGGCTATCTCTGCGGAACCTTATAGCCTGCCGTCTGCGTCTCGGCAAGGCTGTTCTCGTCCCACGGGTGCGCCAGCGCGACCTCCTCATTGATGTCCGCGCCCCAGCCCGGACCGGAGGGAACGGTCATGTAGCCGTCTATTATCTCTGGAACAGCGGTCGTCAGTTCATCCTTCCAAGGCACGTCGTCAATGTCAATCTCCATTATGCGAACATTGGGCAGCGTGGCGCACAGGCTGGCGCTGACGAAACTGGACAGGTGGCTGTAATAGTTGTGCGGCGCGACATTATGCTGATACACCTCCGCCAGATCGCCAACCTTCTTAGACTGGCTGAAACCGTTCCACGGGACGTCTATCATGAACATATCCGCCGAGTGATTCTCGAAGTACGGAATGAAATCGCGCATATAGAACAGGTTCTCGCCGGTGCATATCCGCGTCGAAGTCGAATCCTTTATCTGGCGCAGGCTCTTCGGTTCGTACATATCAATCTCGAGCCAGAGCATATCAAACTGCTCCAGAACCTTAGCGATTCGTAGCGCGCCCTCCGTCTTGAAGTGGAAATTGAGATCCAGGTTGATGTCAATATCGTCGCCCACAGCGTCCCGGAACGTGCCTATCAGCTTCTCGATGTGCGGCACAAGCCACTTGGGAGCGTACTGGTCCGTGGAGCCTACGCCCCCGCTGAACCCGCCGCCGAAGGTGGCGTCTTCCCCCGGCATAAGAATGTTGGTCTTCAGAGCGGTGAATCCTCGCTCTTTCACCTCATGACCCAAGTTCGTAACCGCTTCCCATGAATCTATCGGCGGAGTGCCGAGAATGTCATGATGACGGATACGCGAACTACCGCAATGCGACCAATACACGCGAACCTTCTCTCGCGTCGGACCCCCAAACAGCTCAACAACCGATATGCCCAGCGCCTTTGCTTTTATGTCAATGAAAGCGCAGTCCAACCCGGCTATGGCCTTCGCCGCGATTCCACCCGGACTCTGGCGAGTTATGCGATACATATCCTGGAAGCGCATCTCGAAGGCCCTGGGATCTTTGCCGATGAGCAACGGCTTCATGTCCCTGATAGTGCCCTCGATGCCGTGGGGCGACCTACCGTCGCTGCACTCGCCCCAACCCGTTATCCCCTCGTCCGTCTCCACCTTCACGAACATCCAGGGCCGCCAGCCCGCGTCAACAATAAACGTTTCAATATCGGTTATCTTCATGTATGGTTCCCCTTAAGACTAGTTGAGCTTACTTTCCGCCGCTGATGATACCACACTCGATTCTCGGACTGTTTCATTTATATCGCAGTCTGGCGGGTTGACGCGGAGATCCCCCTCCCAGAGGCCCGCCGCCCGCAAACAAATACCCCAACGGCTATCGTCGGCGACCGACCGCGAATCGCCATTGCACATTCGTGCTAATTAGACTACAATAGACCCATCCCTCAACATTATGAACATGAAGCGCCCCACCGGACGCCCGACGTCCCAAAGTGACAACTGAATCCTAAAAACCATATACTACAATATATGACAAGTCCAGCGAAAAAAATTTTCGCAGAATTAGCTACAAATTCTGGTGGATACAGGTCAGATGCAGGTACCAGACCTCACCTGCACGGACCAGTTGAACCACCTGTATCGTCACCAGAACAATCCTAACTATATAAACTAAGATATATCAACCCACCGAGATTTAGATGCGACTGCCCTGCCTCTCGATGCTCGTTCATTTTGGCCCGACAGATGGAATGGGATAATGAAAGTCAAGCTGTCAAGGAGTTCCCGATGCCCAACATAGACGACAATCTCGCTTTCGCGCCCGCGCACGAATTGGCGGCCCTGCTTGCGGACCGGCAGATAAGTTCAGTCGAACTTTCTGAGCTGTACCTCTCCCGCATAGAGAATCTGGACGGACAACTCAACGCCTACCTTACCTCCACCCCGGAAATAGCGCTTGCCCAAGCGAAGAAGGCCGACGCCGCCGTGGCCGGAGATGAGAGTCTGGGCGCGCTGCACGGACTCCCCATCTCTATCAAAGACCTCCAGATGACGGCGGGCGTCCGCACTACGGGCGGGTCATTGGCATTTAAAGACAGAGTGCCCGACGCGAACGCCGCCTGTGTCCAGAAAGTTCTGGACGCGGGCGCGGTCATGCTGGGCAAGACAAACACCCCCGAATTCGGACTGCTTGGCGCGAACGAGAACCGTCTGGGAGAACCATGCAGAAACCCGTGGAACACCGACCGCACGTCCGGCGGCTCCAGCGGCGGAGCCGGAGCCGCCGTCGCCGCCGGCCTGTGCGCGCTAGGCACGGGCGGCGACGGCGGCGGTTCCATCCGCATACCCGCCAGCTTCAACGGAATATACGGCATCAAGCCGACCCAAGGGCGCGTGTCAAGCTACACCGGCATTGACACTCCTCCCTCGGTGAATCTCATTAGCCAGCAGGGACCAATGTCCCGATCGGTGCGCGACACAGCGATTCTTCTTCAGGTCATGTCGGGATACGACCCCCGCGACGTTGGATCGCTCAGAGAGCCGGTTCCCGATTTCGTGGCCGCGCTTGACCGCGGAATTGAGGGCCTCAAATTTGGCTGGAGCCCAGACTTTGGATACACGCCTGTTGACCCCGAAGTCGCCCAGGCCGCGGAAGCGGGAGCGAAGGCATTCGAGGATATCGGTTGCTCCGTAGAGGAGGCCGCCCTAAAACTAGAGTCGCCTTTCGACACATGGATGGTGCTCTTCGGCGGCAACGCCTACGCCACAAACGGTCACCTCCTCGACGACCCCGAAGACCCTCTTACTTGGTACGCGCGCTGGACTATCGAACAGGGCGCGAACTTTACCATGACCGACTACATACGCTCGCTAGGAAACCGCGACCGTATGATTCAGCAGTTCATGGACGAGTTCGATAAGTTCGACCTTCTGCTGTCGCCCACCATGCCGGTCACCGCGTTCCCAACCGACCGGTACCCCGAAGAAATTGACGGCCGGCAAGCGTATCCGACCGCCGCCTGGGGCTTCGTCCCATTTACGCACCCCATAAACACAATTGGGTTCACGGCGGCGAGTATCCCATGCGGGTTCGATTCGGACGGGATGCCCGTCGGATTGCACATCATAGGCAAGCCGGGCGACGAGGAGACGGTCCTGGCCGCATCCGCCGCATTTGAGGAAGCGAGACCCTGGTCTAAGCACAGGCCTCGAGTGTCATAGAACGCCTAACATTTTCATGTATTGGAGCATCACAAGATAAGGTACAAGTATCGCCATCAGCAGACCAAATACCGCTCCATAACCTGCCATTTGCAGAGACGCGCTTTCTTCTTCTGAGGCAGGACTCGGAGTGACGGTGGGATCCGCGGGCGTATCGTTATCCTGAACTCTTGCCTGCCTCAGCGTCTCCATATCCAGCGCTAAAGCGAAAATGCCGAATTGACGGCGGGCCGCGCTTGCGGTCACGCCTCCATTTGAAACAAAACTCAGAGAAAATGGTATCTCGGCCCACTCTTCCGACAGGTACTCCCTGAACATGAATCTGACTCCTCCCATGTCACGCGCTCGCATAAGTGCGGATACATCTCCAGCCGTCCCGTCCTCTCCCTGTCTGAGAATTATGGTCAAACGGGCGGGCAGCATGAGGATCGCATCTGCCTCCGCTCTGCCCAATTCGTCAAACGTGTCCACCCGGACGCAGGCCAAAATCGTTCCGGGAAGCTCAGACTCTGAAAGACAATGCTTGGGGTTCGCGCTGATTCCGGCTTGGAATGTATGAGGTCTAGATAACGTTGGAAACAGAACCGATACGCTCTCGTCGCGCGAGACAATCCGGCCCGGAGCGTTTGGCTGAATGGTCTCTACCACTTCGCTGGGAGACTCTTCAACAACTACCGAAACAACATCCATGATAGTGAATTCGGGAGTCGGCGTGACGGTGGGAAGATTCTCGGCTACTGAGAGAGCGGTCGCCGGCGGCGCAGTGGAAACTGGCTCAGAACCAGGTACGATGATACGTGCTGAATAAGGAGTAGCCGTCTCCGTCGGAAGCGATGAAGATACCGATCCGGAACTTTGTTTCCCGTCGGAAACCGATGGGGCTATTGGAGTATTCGCATACACTGGGGTAGGTGTGAGCGTGTAAATTGGAGTAGGAACAACGGACGTGGGCAACACAATAGTCGGAGTGGCTGTGAATATTGGAGTACGCGTAGGCGCATCAGTAAACCCGGTTACAAGTATGGGAGTAATCGTCGGTGTCGGCGTAGCGATATAGGTCGGCGTCAACGTCGGCGTAGCGGTGTAGGTCGGCGTCGCAGTAATCGTCGGCGTCGGCGTAGCGATATAGGTCGGCGTCAACGTCGGCGTAGCGGTGTAGGTCGGCGTCGCAGTAGGCGTAGCGGTGTAGGTCTGAGTCGCGGTCGGCGCCAACGTCGGCATCGCAGTAATCGTCGGCGTAGGCGTAGCGGTGTAGGTCTGAGTCGCGGTCGGCGTCAACGTCGGCGTCGCAGTAGGCGTAGCGGTGTAGGTCGGCGTCAGCGTCGGCGTAGCGGTATAAGTTGGCGTCGGCGTCTGAGTCGCAGTAGGTGTAGAAGTGGACGATATTCCTACCGATATTACAACTCGTTTGGACCAAAGCCCAGTCAAGACGCTGCCTTCTGGCATCATCAACTCTACATAGGCCGCGACCCGGTACGTGTATGTGAAACCGACGATTGCATTCTGGTCCACAAACACGGATTCAGTGCCTTGAAGTCTATAATTGCCACCCTTTCCAAAATTGCTATCCGGTATGAAATCTTCTTCAAGGCATGAACCCAAACATCGCTGAATGTCATAACCCGTCGTTTCAACTACGGGGTCCCATGTCAATCTGACCATAGTTCCATCTTCGACTAGCCCAATTTGAACATCTCTAATCGACTCGGGGATAACAAGTATCTTGAAAGTCAGCGTTGCGGCGCCCATTCCTGGGACTGAATCTGTGGCTTTATAGGTCATCGAATACTCGCCCACCAAACTCGGCGTGCCTGAGAGAACACGTGTGTCTGTGTCAAAAGTCAGTCCAGGCACTTCCGGCGTTAGCTCGTATGTGAAAACACCGCTGCCTCCACTCGCCTCTGGCAGAGTCACAGGTTCGATTTCATCCCCTGCCTCAAAAGTATCGTCGTACGGACCCGCATCTATTTCATCGAAGAAAACAATAGGTGTCGCGGTGGGCGTAACCGTTGGTGTTGGCGTAGGAATAGGTGTAAGTATCGGGGTCGGAATGTACGTCGGCGTGGCAGTTGGAGTATTCGTTGGCGCAATAGTCGGTGTTGGTGTGGCCGTCGGGGTATGAGTGGGCGTGGCGGTTGGCGTCGGAGTGGGCGTGACGGTTGGCATAGGCGTAAGTGTCGGGGTCGGAGTGTACGTCGGCGTGGCGGTTGGAGTATTCGTGGGTGTAGCAGTCGGGGTATGAGTGGGCGCGGCGGTTGGTGTCGGAGTGGGCGTGACGGTTGGCGTTGGTGTAAGTGTCGGGGACGGTGTGTATGTCGGGGTAGCGGTTGGCGTATTCGTAGCCGTCGGCGTGGGAGGAAGCTCAATGTACACATCCTCTGATTCTGTCCATGGACCGCTCAAAAACCCTTCGGCTGTTTTCAACCTGAGATAAGCCGAGACGCGATAGAAATACTCGTTGCCGGCGCTCACACCCTCATCCACGTATTCAGACGTGTCCCCATCCACTGTATGAGTGCCTCCATGTCCGAAATCTATGTCCGGCGTGAACGTCCCATCCAGCTCCGAACGCGAGTATCGTTCTATGTCGTATCCCGACACCCCGGCAATCGGATCCCATTTCAGTTCAATCCCCGCGCTGTCCGAGGTGAGCGTCGCATTAAAGTTCTCCACTTCCGAGGGAGACACGATTATATCGAACGTGAGCGTTGCGACTCCCATTCCAGGGACTGAATCCGTGGCTGTATAGGTCATCGAATACTCGCCCACCAGAGTCGGCGTGCCTGAGAGGACACGCGCAGTCGCGTCGAAAGCCAGTCCCGGAACTTTGGGCGTGAGGCTGTAGGTGAATGAGCCGCTGCCGCCCGACGCCTCTGGCAAAATCAGGTGTTCAATCTCATCCCCTGCCGCAAAGATATCGTCGTACTGACCTGTATGCGTCTCATCAAAGAACGGGGGAGGTATCGGAGTGGGCGAGGGAGTAGGAGTCGGGGTTAGGGTTGGCGTGGGTGTAGGTGTAGCAGTTGGTGTATTCGTTGGTATAGCAGTCGGGGTCGGAGTGTATGTCGGGGTGGCCGTCGGTGTAGGTGTCGGCGTATTCGTTGGTGTAACAGTCGGGGTATGAGTTGGCGTGGCCGTCGGTGTAGGTGTCGGCGTATTCGTTGGTATAGCGGTCGGGGTCGGCGTAACGGTAGGTGTCGGTGTGGGAGTCGGCAACGGCGTAAATGTGGCGGTTGGTGTCGGCGTGAGAGTGACGGTTGGCGTCGGTGTAAGTGTCGAGGACGGTGTGTATGCCGGGGTAGCGGTTGGCGTGTTCGTGGGTGTAGCAGTCGGGGTATGAGTTGGCGTGTTCGTGAGTGTAGCAGTCGGGGTATGAGTTGGCGTGGCCGTGGGTGTAGCAGTCGGGGTATGAGTTGGCGTGGCCGTCGGTGTAGGTGTAAGTGTCGGGGTGGCGGTTGGCGTATTCGTGGCCGTCGGCGTCGGTGTCGGCGTGGGAGGAAGCTCGATGTACACATCCGCGGATTCTGTCCACGGACCGCTCAAAAACCCTTCGGCTGTTTTCAACCTGAGATAAGCCGAGACGCGATAGAAGTACTCGTTGCCGGCGCTCACACCCTCATCCACGTATTCAGACACGTCCCCATCCACTGTATGAGTGCCTCCGTGTCCGAAATCCATGTCCGGCGTGAACGTCCCATCCGGTTCCGAACGCGAGTATCGTTCTATGTCGTATCCCGACACCCCGGCAATCGGATCCCATTTCAGTTCAATCCCCGCGCTGTCCGAGGTGAGCGTCGCATTAAAGTTCTCCACTTCCGAGGGAGACACGATTATATCGAACGTGAGCGTTGCGGCACCCATCCCTTGGGCTGAATCTGTGGCTGTATAGGTCATCGAATACTCGCCCACCAGAGTCGGCGTGCCTGAGAGGACACGCGCAGTCGCGTCGAAAGACAGTCCCGGAACTTCGGGAGTCAAGCTATACACAAACGAACCACTGCCGCCCGACACCTCAGGCAAAATCAGGTGTTCAATCTCATACCCTGCCGCAAAGATATCGTCGTACTGACCTGTATGCGTCTCGTCAAAGAACGGGGGAGGTATCGGAGTTGGTGAGGAAGTCTGAGTCGGGGTTAGGGTTGGCGTGGCCGTCGGTGTAGGGGTCGGCGTATTTGTTGGTATAGCGGTCGGGGTCAGCGTAACGGTAGGTGTGGGTATGGGAGTCGGCAACGGCGTAAATGTGGCGGTTGGTGTCGGAGTGGGCGTGACGGTTGGCATAGGTGTAAGTGTCGGGGACGGAGTGTATGTCGGTGTAGCGGTTGGCGTGTTCGTGGGTGTAGCAGTCGGGGTATGAGTTGGCGTGACCGTCGGGGTAGGTGTCGGCGTATTCGTTGGTATAGCGGTCGGTGTCGGCGTAACGGTAGGTGTGGGTGTGGGAGTCGGCAACGGCGTAAATGTGGCGGTTGGTGTCGGAGTGGGCGTGACGGTTGGCATAGGTGTAAGTGTCGGGGACGGAGTGTATGTCGGTGTAGCGGTTGGCGTGTTCGTGGGTGTAGCAGTCGGGGTATGAGTTGGCGTGTTCGTGAGTGTAGCAGTCGGGGTATGAGTTGGCGTGGCCGTGGGTGTAGCAGTCGGGGTATGAGTTGGCGTGGCCGTCGGTGTAGGTGTAAGTGTCGGGGTTGGCGTGTTCGTGGCCGTCGGCGTCGGCGTGGGAGGAAGCTCGATGTACACATCCGCGGATTCTGTCCACGGACCGCTCAAAAACCCTTCGGCTGTTTTCAACCTGAGATAAGCCGAGACGCGATAGAAGTACTCGTTGCCGGCGCTCACACCCTCATCCACGTATTCAGACACGTCCCCATCCACTGTATGAGTGCCTCCGTGTCCGAAATCCATGTCCGGCGTGAACGTCCCATCCGGTTCCGAACGCGAGTATCGTTCTATGTCGTATCCCGACACCCCGGCAATCGGATCCCATTTCAGTTCAATCCGCGAGCTATCCGGCGTGAGCGTCGCCCGAAAGTTCTCTACTTCCGAGGGAGACACGATTATATCGAACGTGAGCGTTGCGGCGCCCATCCCTTGGGCTGAATCTGTGGCTGTATAGGTCATCGAATACTCGCCCACCAGAGTCGGCGTGCCTGAGAGGACACGCGCGATCGTATCGAAAGACAGTCCCGGAACTTCGGGAGTCAAGCTATACACAAACGAACCGCTGCCGCCCGACGCCTCAGGCAAAATCAGGTGTTCAATCTCATCCCCTGCCGCAAAGATATCGTCGTACTGACCTGTATGCGTCTCATCAAAGAATGGGGGAGGTATCGGAGTTGGCGAGGGAGTCTGAGTGGGCGTAAGTGTAGGCGTCGGTGAGGGAGTAGGAGTCGAGGTTAGGGTTGGCGCAGGTGTAGGTGTAGGCGTATTCGTTGGTATAGCAGTCGGGGTCGGCGTGTATGTCGGGGTAGCGGTTGGCGTGTTCGTGGGTGTAACAGTCGGGGTATGAGTTGGCGTGACCGTCGGTGTAGGGGTCGGCGTATTCGTTGGTATAGGTGTTGGCGTGACAGTAGGCATAGATGTAAATGTCGGGGTCGGCGTGTATGTCGGGGTAGCGGTTGGCGTGTTCGTGGGTGTAGCAGTCGGGGTATGAGTTGGCGTGACCGTCGGCATAGGTGTAAGTGTAGGGGTTGGCGTATTCGTAGCCGTCGGCGTTGGTGTCGGCGTGGGAGGGAGCTCAATGTACACATCCTCTGATTCTGTCCACGGACCGCTCAAAAACCCTTCGGCTGTTTTCAACCTGAGATAAGCCGAGACGCGATAGAAATACTCGTTGCCGGCGCTCACACCCTCATCCGCGTATTCAGACACGTCCCCCTCCACTGTATGAGTGCCTCCATGTCCGAAATCTATGTCCGGCGTGAACGTCCCATCCAGCTCCGAACGCGAGTATCGTTCTATGTCGTATCCCGACACCCCGGCAATCGGATCCCATTTCAGTTCAATCCCCGCGCTGTCCGAGGTGAGCGTCGCATTAAAGTTCTCCACTTCCGAGGGAGACACGATTATATCGAACGTGAGCGTTGCGACTCCCATTCCAGGGACTGAATCCGTGGCTGTATAGGTCATCGAATACTCGCCCACCAGAGTCGGCGTGCCTGAGAGGACACGCGCGATCGTATCGAAAGACAGTCCCGGAACTTCGGGAGTCAAGCTATACACAAACGAACCACTGCCGCCCGACGCCTCTGGCAGAGTCACAGGTTCGATTCTATCCCCCGAAGCAAAAGTATCGTCGTACTGACCTGTATGCGTCTCGTCAAAGAACGGGGGAGGTATCGGAGTTGGCGAGGGAGTCTGAGTGGGCGTAAGTGTAGGCGTCAGTGAGGGAGTAGGAGTCGAGGTTAGGGTTGGCGCAGGTGTAGGTGTCACAGTTGGCGTATTCGTTGGTGTAACAGTCGGGGTCGGCGTGTATGTCGGGGTGGCCGTCGGCGTTGGTGTCGGTGTATTCGTTGGTATAGCGGTCGGTGTCGGCGTAACGGTAGGTGTGGGTGTGGGAGTCGGCAACGGCGTAAATGTGGCGGTTGGCGTCGGTGTGGCGGTTGGCGTGTTCGTGGGTGTAGCAGTCGGGGTATGAGTTGGCGTGGCCGTCGGGGTGATGGTTGGTGTAGGTGTTGGCGTGACCGTCGGCATAGGTGTAAGTGTCGGGGTTGCGGTTGGCGTATTCGTAGCCGTCGGCGTGGGAGGAAGCTCAATGTACACATCCTCTGATTCTGTCCACGGACCGCTCAAAAATCCTTCGGCTGTTTTCAACCTGAGATAAGCCGAGACGCGATAGAAGTACTCGTTGCCGGCGCTTACGCTCTCATCCACGTATTCAGACACGTCCCCATCCACTGTATGAGTGCCTCCATGTCCGAAATCCATGTCCGGCGTGAACGTCCCATCCGGTTCCGAACGCGAGTATCGTTCTATATCGTATCCCGACACCCCGGCAATCGGATCCCATTTCAGTTCAATCCGCGAGCTATCTGGCGTGAGCGTCGCCCGAAAGTTCTCTACTTCCGAGGGAGACACGATTATGTCGAACGTCAGCGTTGCGGCGCCCATCCCTTGGGCTGAATCTGTGGCTGTATAGGTCATCGAATACTCGCCCACCAGAGTCGGCGTGCCTGAGAGGACACGCGCGATCGTATCGAAAGACAGTCCCGGAACTTCGGGCGTGAGGCTGTAGGTGAATGAGCCGCTGCCGCCCGACGCCTCTGGCAAAATCAGGTGTTCAATCTCATCCCCTGCCGCAAAGATATCGTCGTACTGACCTGTATGCGTCTCATCAAAGAACGGGGGAGGTATCGGAGTGGGCGTAGGTGAGGGAGTAGGAGTCGGGGTTAGGGTTGGCGTGGGTGTAGGTGTAGCAGTCGGAGTCAGCGTAGCGGTAGGTGTGGGCGTGGCCGTCGGCGGCGGTGTAGGCGTAAATGTAGCGGTGGGTGTAGGTGTAAGTGTCGGGGTCAGTGTGTATGTCGGGGTGGCGGTTGGAGTATTCGTGGCCGTCGGCGTGGCGGTAGGTGTCGGAGTGGGCGTGGCAGCTGGTGTAGGTGTAAGTGTCGGGGTTGGCAAGGGAGTCGGAGTTGGGGTGGATATAGAAATCTCAACCGTGACAGTGAAAAGTTCACGCGATGAGGAAGTCTCATTATCGTATCCATCGGACACATCCGCTTGGAACAAATAGGTGTGGGTTTCACCAAGATCCACTTCTGTATCTTCGTATATAGTCGTAGCGTCGCAGATACAGACATATCCTTCGTTGGAGTTGAATGTAGAATCTGATACGAAATCTGCCAGCGTTGTACATGAGCCCAGACAACGTTCTATGTAGTATCTGGCGGCTCCCACAATCGCGTCCCATGTGAGCATGACTCTTGCGGGGTCTGCGCTGACCGTTGCGCGAATGTTCTTAACGCTGCCGGGTTTGACGGAAATCGTGAACTCTAGCGTAGCGAATTTCGTGTTCTCGTCTGAGTCCACTACTGTATAGACCATGATGTATCTACCGAATTTAGTGGGCGTACCCGACAGTATCCGAGTGTCGGCATTGAAACTCAGGCCCGGCGCGTCGCCCTCAATTGAATACGCGTAATTTCCGCTCCCGCCGGAAACATCGGGAAGCTCCAGAGCGTCAATCGCATATCCAAACGGATACTCAAAAGTCTGGTTTTCTACTTCATTGGAGTCAAATCTCAAAGGATCGGTTTGGGCGGTAGAAAAGTTGTTGGGGAGGGAAAGAAGACATACCACTGCTAATGCCAACGCTATACAGGCACCACACAGTTTTGCCATCTATACGATTGCGACTCCCTGTCCTGTTCACTGCCAAGAATGGTGGACAGGACTTGTACAAAAAGAATTGACAGAAGAGAAGACTTTCACCGTAGATCTAGGAACAATGAACCTCACCTATCGTTCAGGGGAAGGTTTCAGAAATTATATCCTAGTTGAGTTCGATGTCAACGATGTTATCGCACTCAGGCGTATCCACTATGATAAATGGGTTCGAAAAGAAGGCGGACTGTCGGGTAGGAATGGATAAACGAAAGATCCCAAATACTGTTCTGGGACTCGGACGCGCCGAGTCTTGGTGTCTGGCGACATCTCTGTCCGCTCCGAGACTTGCAATGAAGATGCACCGTCAGGGTATGCGGCCTGAGCGGTACTTTCGGGATGGAAAGCGAAGACTGGAGCAGCCTAAGCTAAGTTGACCACGACATCGCGACTGCGATATTGGCGCGCGACTTCTCACTCTGGCAAGGTTTGCAAGTCCACTGAGAGATTAATGCACAGGGATATGCTATTGGGAAAGCCGGAAGTCCTCCATCTAGGGGTGGAGTTCTACCTTGCGACCCCCCGCTACCCGCCACAAGATATTTCGGACTGTCTGCCTGCCAAAATGAGTACGCGTGAGAGCTACAGTTCCATTAGCCAAGGCAGCCGCATCGTTCTGAATATGCTATCAGCCTTCGCGAGCGCGTCACTCTCACGTTCTTCCACTCGACCTGCCCGCGCCAGGGTCGAGAACGATACGCCCCCAAGATATGCGGAGGCGAAGTCTGAGACGCCTAATTCGAGCTGTGGTTCGCGCTCGACGCGTGTACACTCCGCTCCGGCCTGATCCGCTTCCAGCAAGTATGTACCATCGTTCCATGGACAGAACTTGTCGCGCACACGCAGAGTCAGGCTGCCCAATTCGGCGTAGCTCCTTGACGTGAGCGCCGCTCCAACGTCCACTAGCCGTAGCCACATATGATCAATCAGCGACCTTTCCAAGCGGCGCGGATCCACGAGTCGCCAGGGGAGCGGGTCATCGACAGGCTGCGCGAATGCGTGGGTTTCGTCCATAAGGTCTATTCCGAAGCAATATCTCCATAGTTCGGCTTCTATCTCGGCGTTCTCGCCCAACAAGAACGGCACCAAGACCGCACGCTCGCGTATGCGGTATGAGCATAATCCGGACACACATCCTTCACGTAGGTATGCTACATGGAAGAACCCACTCGCGCCCCGACGCTGGTGTTCGGCGTCCCACAGCGCGGCTCTCCAGTATGCGGAGTTAAACTGCACCATGCCGATCCGGTTCTTGCGTACCCGAGCATGAAGTTTCGGCCATTCTTCGCGCGCGGTGTCTGGGGATATGAATCGCAGTTCACCGCCGGCGTACGGCGGCAGTTTCATGGAGGTGTGGCGGCGGTCAATCTTCCACCGGTGCGCCCATGTCGCTATGCCGTAGCCGAAGCGCTCGTATATCAGGCTCTCGGACGCCGTCAGCGCGGCCAGAGGCTCGCCCCTTTCCCGCATCTGACCCAACTGCTCGCGCATAAGGTTCGTCATTATCCCGCGCCTGCGGTGTGTCGGCAGAACGGATACGTCGTCCACGAAACCCAACCTCGCGCTACCGCCCGGCACGGTTATAGAAGACGTGCGAGTCGTGGTCGAGCCTACGACCTCGTCTCTGTCGAACGCGCCGAATGTCCTGTCGAGTTCAGCGAACGAGCGCGCTATCCGAATATATTCGTCCGAAGCGTGATGACTGAATCCGAGCGATTCGGCCCGAGACAAACTGTCGAATTCGGACTCGGAGATAGTTTTGATCGTTATGTTCATACCGGACATAGTGTATCAACTCCGAACACCCGACCTCAAATCGAGTAGGAGCGATATGGGGATCACCGGTCTTATTTCCGAGAAGCGTATGGCGCGCCGACGCCTTACTGGTCTATCACCGAGCCGTCCTCGTGTAGGCGTGTCGAGACGACCCTAGGAGTGAACGGGTGTCTCTCCACCGCGTCCTCGGCCAGCTCTATCCCGATTCCGGGCGCGTCCGGGATTATCAGGTAGCCGTTCTCCTGGGTTACCGCGGACTTGACTATCTCCGACTTCGGCGGCTCATGCTCACCGGTGGGATATTCCTGCAGCGCGAAGTTCGGTATGCAGGCCGCGATCTGGAGGCACGCGGCTGTACTGACCGGGCTTAGCGGGTTGTGCGGGACGACTCCTACGTAGTTCGCCTCCGCGAGGGCGGCTATCTTCTTGGCGTGGGTTATGCCGCCCACCATGCACACGTCCGGACGCACATATTGCACCGCTCCGCGCTTCAGCAGCATCTCAAACTCGTGAATCGTGTGCAGTCTCTCTCCGGTAGCGATGGGAATGTTAATGTGCTGGGCGACAAGCTCCATCGCATCGAAGTTTTCGGGCAGTATCGGGTCCTCGTAGAAGAACGGGTAGAATCGCTCGATGCCTCTGGCCAACGCTATCGCCTCAGCCGGAGTCAGCCTGCGATGGATCTCGATACACAAGTCAACGTCGTCGCCAACAGCGTCGCGGTACATTCCAACGGCCTCGATGGCGTCCTTTATCTTATTCGCGTGTGTTTTGAAATACGGGACGTCGCGCTCTTCGTCGAGGAACGGGGTGAGATGGCCGACCGCGGTGAAGCCCATATCCTTGGCGTCCTTCACGCCCTGAACGAGCGCCTCGCGGGTGTCGCCGAAGACGTGATAGTACACTCGCGCCTTGTCCCGCGTCTTCCCTCCCAGCAGCTGGTAGGTTGGGACGCCGAAATACTTGCCCGCAATATCCCACATGGCGATGTCCAGCGCGCTAAGCGCGCCCATTATGGCCGCGCCTCTGAAGTGCGAGTAGCGGTACATATACTGCCAGTGATGTTCGATGCGGAGTGGATCCTTCCCGACAAGGTATCGCCCGAACAGATCTATCGCCGACTTGGAGGCTTCGAGATAGCCCCATGCGCCCGATTCTCCGACACCGGTGATTCCTTCGTCTGTGTGTACCTTAGCGAACAGATAGCGGCTGACTCCGATGGCTTCGACTTTGGTGATCTTCATATGTTCTTCTCCCTCAGTTTCAACAAGGGCGCGCCGTAAACACGACGTATGTTTGAGCGCGCGACCAGACTATCACAAGGGTCGGACAGCGCGCTAAAGCGCGGCAATCTCGCGCGCCAAGACCAAGCCGCTCATTCCCAGGATCGCGACCACTGTGGCGCGCCTGAAGATGACGTCGCTCATTTGTCTCACGAGATATGATCCCAGCCAGAATCCCAGCAATACCGGCGCAATGACTATGAGAATCAGAGCGACGCGCTCCGCGGTGAGGAGTCCGGCGACTCCATATCCAATGACGCCGGCCGCTTCGATGAACAGGAAGTACAGCGACAACGCGCCGCGCACAGCGTTGCGCGTCCAGTTCTGCGTCAGTATATACAACGCCATTATCGGGCCGCCTATTCCGAGCGCGTTGAGCGTCACCGACACCAAGAAGGCCACTATCAGCCCCGCCAGCAAGCCGCTCGGCATCCTGGCTCTTACATTGAACGCGACCACCAACGTAAGAGCTATTGTGACCGCGGTAATGGCTATCTTCAGTAGTCCGGCGTCCGAGTCCTTCAGTATCAGCACGCCCGCCGGAACCCCCGCCAAGCCCGCAATAGCCCAAGGGACTACGCTTCGGAATGGGAGTTTCGCCCGGTTCTGATAGACGATCAGCGCGAATAGAGCCAGCGATACGCTATTCACGACTATGATGACTGTTTGAGGCTCAAATACGAACAGCAGGATCGGGATGGTGGTCATCCCGATTCCGAACCCGATCGTTGAAAGCACGGTAGAGCCTATGAACAGAATGAGGGCGGCTATGACGGACTCTACGATTGAGGGCATGGTCCGTCAGACGCCGATTCGTCCGGTCGCCGCGCGACTTGGGGCTAGTAGCTTAGGCTGCTCCAGAAGCGCTCTTCTTTCCAGGGGTCGCCCTCCATGTGGTAGCCGCGCACTTCCCAGAATCCGGGCGCGTCCTCGGCCATGAACTCTATCCCGTTGACCCACTTCGCGCTCTTCCAGCCGTACCGTTTCGGCACCACCAAACGCATGGGGCCGCCGTGCTCGGGAGTGAGCGGCAAGCCGTCGTGGGAGTGCGCGAAGAGGACATCTTCGTCTTCCAGTACTTTGAGCGCGACGTTGGTCGTGTATCCGCCGTAGCAGTGCGCCATTACGTACCCGGCCTCCGGCTTGGGTTGGACCAGCTTCATCAGGTCGTTGAAGAGGATGCCTTCCCAAGTGTTTTGCAGCTTGCTCCATTGGGTTACACAATGGAATTCGGCGTCCAGCTTAACTTGGGGGAGCGCGTTGAAGCGCTTCCAGTCCAGCGTAATCTCTTCTTCCACCAACCCAAACACCCTGAATTCCCACGTAGAGATGTCTATTCTGGGGGTAGGACCGAAGGTGAGGACCGGGAACTTGTCGGTTACGAACTGTCCCGGCGGAGCTGGAGCGCCTACGCGTTCCTGTCTTATTCGCGTTATTCTTCCGAGTTTGTTCAGCATTGTTTACTCCGCGAGTGTATTGGGATATTCAAAGGGCATTGCGCGATGCCATTCTACACTATCTACGAACCGCGCGGTGTTTTGGATATATTGGCGCGATTTGACGCCGTCCTCGGCAAGCTGCCGCTTATGCCGGGGGCGGCCTCCGAAGATGGGCTCTCAGCGCGGAGGGACACGTCAGCGCTTCCGCCACTCTCCGCGGCGGAAGCGCGTTCTCTCGTGTCTCGTGTCTTTCTAGCGGCCGCAGAAGGGGAGGCCAACGTCGGCGAAGTCGTTGTCGGGCACTCTCTGCAGCGCGGCCGGCACACATCCGCTCAACCGGTTGCCGCCGAGGGCCAATGATGTCAGATTGGATAGGTTGCCGAGTTCGGACGGAATCTCGCCGCTCAATCGGTTGTCGTTGAGGGTCAGCCATTTGAGATTGGACAGGTTGCCGAGTTCGGACGGAATCTCGCCGCTGAATTGATTGGCGGTGAGGTCTAGCTCTGTCAAATTAGATAGGTCGCCTAGTTCTGGCGGTATTGCGCCGCTCAGTTCGTTGTGGCTGAGGTATAAGGCTTCCAACTTGGACAAATTGCCGAGTTCGGACGGGATGTGTCCATTCAGTCTATTGCCTTCCCAGTGGCCGACAAAGGTGTAGAATCGCAGTTCTGAGACCCGTCCGTCCGAGTGGGTGGTTACGCCGTACCATTCGTCCAGCGGGCGATCGCTCAGCCAGTTGGAGCTGTTTGTCCAGTTCGGGCCGTCGGTGGAGTGATAGAGCGCGACCAGAGCGTCCCTTTCCACTGAGCCCGAAGTAAATGCCGCCACATTCCTGACCATCTCCCACTCACTCCACACCCATCTGCCATTAGCGTCCCTGGCGGCGCTCGCCACGCCGTAGATGTAATCTCTTCCGCTATCCAGTCCGTCTATGACTAGGGTGGCGATGTCCCCGTCCAGCGGATAGTCAACATATCTGAAACTGTCGACGTCAACCCCTTCTCCGGTCGTGTCCTCCTCACCTTCCAGAAGTTTGGCGATAACGAAGAAGGCTTGGGACTCGGCGCCCGGGTTGGGAGTCCATACGGCTGTGGCGGATAGGCGGTCTTCGCTTCGTTTGACGGCTAGGGGCTGGGCGGACTGCTGGTTGGGGAGGGCAGAAACAGCCCGCTCCGCTGATACCGCGACAAAAACCAACAACAGCGCGACGAAACTCATAGACAACTTCTTAAACATTGACCTCTCTCTATTCTCTTCGGGTTGTACTATACAAGGGATTGGACTATACAGGATTGGCAAGAATCAGGAAAGGGCCGGCGCGGGCTTGCGGGCTGTCTTCCCGGTGGCGGACACTGCGTTCTTGTCCGTCGTACATCTCAGTGTGCGGTTTCTCATTACGACTATCGGATTGTGCGGTGCGGCTGATTCATATGGCTTGGTATATATAGGGCCAGGTGAGAACTGGCGCTTTGACTGATGGCCAACAAGTGACGTCTTCAACTGTAATTCACCTGCAAGGACCTGTAATGGCAGGGTAAAATTTTCTGTGGTCTCTGAGTTTTTATATCATAACTTCCGCTTTATGTTGGTTGTCGGCAAGTCCGTTGTCAGCGATAGACAAGATGTTCTTATCGTAGCAGAGGATAGGAGTGGCTGTGTAGTGGAATTTGGAAGGGCGACCGGGGCGTTTTGGGGATCGGTCGTAGGTTATTCCGGGCGAGGACAGGCTTGATACGGGAATTGGAATACCGAGTGAGCAGGCGTCGAGAGGGGCAATCGAAATGTCGTCGGTCCTCGGGGGGCGCTTGACACAGTTCGCCTTGTGTCAGCACAATAGCCGTTGCTTTTCGATGATTGGGGCGATCTATGTCTGACACACCTTCCGCGCTGAGCGGGATAACGGTTCTGGATCTGTCCGGCGGACTGGCGGCTGCGCTGGCATCCATGTTCCTCGCGGACAACGGCGCGCGCGTAATTCGGATAGTATCTGACGATTCCCAAGTCGTGCGCCGGCCGGATATATTCGCGCTTTATGATAGGGGCAAAGAGGTTGCGCGCCTGGACCGGAGGCGGGAATCTCAGCGGCTGGGCGAGATGGTCGCTCGGGCCGACGTTATGCTAGACGATATGGCTCCGTCGTCCCCTTTGAGGGCGACGTTGGGATTGGACACGCTGTGTGAGCGCAACTCGCGCGTTGTTCATTGCTCTATCACCGGCTACGGACCGAAGGGGCCGCTGAGAGACGAGCCCGCGGACCATGACCTTGTGGCAGCGCGAACGGGGATTCTGGCCAGCCAGCCCTCAGAACGCGGGGGGCCGATTCACGTAGCGCATCCGGTGGCCTATGTCGGAGCGGGACTGCTTGCCGGTCTGGGCATTGCCGCCGCGCTATACCGACGCGAGAAGACGGGCAGGGGAGGACGGGTTCAGACTTCTCTGATGGCGGGCGCGCTTCTATATTCCCCCAAGGCCGTAGGCGATGCTATACCTGTCCGTCCATTCAATATGACGCCTCAGGGCGGCGGCCCGTTTTACAGCGTATTCGAGTGCGCCGATGGACAGTGGATACAGCTTGGGTGCATACATTCGGGGTTCGTTGACCTCGCGGCGGCTGTCATCGGGGTGGCCGACACTATCTACTCAAATCCTGAAGAATACGGCGACGGCCGCTGGCCGAGGGATGAGTCGGCGAGAAAGAGGTTGTTCGATTTGGTGGCGGCGGCGCTCAAAACCCGGCCGGCGGAGGAGTGGATAGAGGATCTTCGCGCGGCTGATGTTCCTTGTGATGTGGCGCGTTCCGCCGAGGAGGCGATGCGCGATCCGCAGATTCTGCACAACGGTCTTGTCCATGAGTTGCACGACCCGGCGCTGGGAATTACGCGGATGGCGGGAGCGCCGATAAAGCTTTCGGAGACTCCCGCGTGGGCTGGAGCGCCGAGGCAGGCCGTGGCGACCGAAGCGGAGTTGTCCGAATCAATGTCTGAGGCGATTGGGCCGATGGATGAAGCGGTGAGCGCGGTGGACGGGCTTCCGCTTGCCGGCGTCCGGGTTATGGAGATGACCAATGTGATAGCGGGGCCCGTCGCGGGCCGCCTTCTGGCGGATCTTGGCGCGGAGGTAGTGAAGTTCGAGTCGCCTGAGGGGGACATATCCCGTCCGGCGGGGGGCGCGGGATTCATCGCGTTCAACGCGGGCAAGCGGGCTATGTCGGTGAATACCCGCATTGAGGAGGGCAAGGAGATAGCGCGCAGGCTTGCGTCGGTTTCGGATGTTATTGTGGCGAATATGAGGCCGGGCGCGACGGACCGGATGGGTCTGGACGGGCGAACTCTTCGGAGACTGAATCCGCGCCTTGCACAGGCGCATATAACGGCATACGGCTGGGACGGGCCATACTCAGAGCGTCCCGGCGTTGACCCGATAGCGCAGGCGATTACGGGGCTTCAGCGCGCGCAGGGCGGTTATGATTCGCCGCCTGTCTATCTGTCCGCGCTCGCTCCGTGCGACTATACCGGCGGCGCGCTGGGCGCGTTGGGCGCTGTTCTCGCGCTTGTAGCGAGGGAGCGACTTGGAATCGCTCAGAGGGTGGATACCAATCTGCTGGCAAGCGGCGTTATTATGGGGGCCGATGATTTTCTGGAGTATGAGGGAAAGCTCCCAAGACGCTTGCCCACGCGAGAGCAGGTTGGGCTAGGGCCGTTCCGCCGTCTCTACCGGGCGTGGGACGGCTGGGTGTATGTCGCCGCGGACGCGCCGGAAGTGAGACCTCGTCTTTTGTCGGCTCTCATCTCGCTGGGAGGTTTCGTGGACGGGGCGGAACCTGAGGAATCGCGCGTGGAGTCGGCGTTCCGTCGCCTGCGCTCGGTCGAGATACTCGACGCGCTGCGCTCTCACGATGTTCCGTGCGCGCCGGTGGTGGATGGTTACGGCGCGAGATTTTTCTCGGATGGACAGGCGAGAGCGAACAATATGGGTGTCGAGCTTTCGCATCCGACTCTTGGGGAGATAAGTCTGAGTGGGAATCTTGTGTCTTTTGGGGATGCCGATACCCTTCCGCGCCTGCCTACGCCGCTGCTTGGACAGCACACCGCTGAGATTCTGGGCGAGCTTGGATATACGGAAGAGCAGATAGGGGACTTGTACCGGACGGATGTAGTGAGGACAGAGCCGTTCGCATGAGAGAGTCGCGCGCGGGGTCATTGCGGTTCGTTCTTGTGGCTTCCGCCGTGTCGCTGTCGCTTCTGGCGCAGATATTTCTTCGGGAGGGCGGCCTTCAGTGGGCGGTCGCGCCATTGGCAATAGCGGTTGCGTGTCTGGCTCTGGAGTCTGTCCGGGGACGCGGGAAACGGGCTGATTCCAACGCCGGCGCAGGGGGAGCGGCCTCGCCAAGGCAGTTGCCATTGGATATTCGCGCGCGCCGCGCCGAGTGGGGGTTCAGGTTGTGGGGCGTAGAGTTCACCCGGAGCGACCTGGGGTGGGCTTCGATAATCGGCTCTTGTTTTTTGATGCTGGTCTCGCTGGGGGATTTTGGGCGTGAGAATCCAGAGAGCCTAGCCCTGGCTTGGTACACCTTTGGGGTGTCGGTCATCTTTCTGCTGGCGGGAATCGGAGCGATTGATGAGCGAGTGTCGGACCTGTTCAGCCGCGTCAGGGCGAAGGGTGAGTTCAGGATCGAGCTGCGTTCGCTCGTCCCCTGGCTGGCGCTTGGCGCGGTACTGATCGTTGCGTTGGGGGTCAGGTTGTACGATCTCGAAGACACGCCGCCCGGGGTTTGGTATGACGAGGCGATAAACCTCTCGCTCGCTCGTCAGTACATAGCTGAGCCGGGGCGCATTCCAGTCTATGAGCCTGCGACGAATATGGGCACGCTCTTTCTTATGCCGGTTACGGCGGTCGGGAAACTTGCGGGGGTCTCAGTCACGACAGGTCGGCTGGCGGCGGCGGCGTTCGGAGCGCTGGGTATTGTGGCGGTGTTCGCGCTCGTCCGACATATTCTGGGTACGACGGGCGGTCTGATAGCCGCCTCTCTGGTCGCATTCATGCGGTGGGATATAATCTGGAGCCGGATAGGCCTGCACGCCTCCACGAGTGTTTTGTTCGGGGCGCTGATAGCGTGGCTCACGCTCCGCGCGGTTCGCAGCGGCAGATATACGGATTACTCTCTGGCGGGCCTATCGCTGGGTTTGGGGATGTGGTTCTATATTTCCAACCGGATGTTCCCGCTTGTGGTGGGCTTTATTTTGCTTCACTACCTGGCGGTCAATCGCACTCCACTTCGGAGGTTCGCTCTGGGCGTCTGCGCTATGGTTCTGGTCGCGCTGTTCGTAGCGGCTCCGTTGGTCCAGTTCGCCGCAACCAATTCGGAGGAGTTTTGGGAGCGAGCGGACCAGACGCTGATGTTCAGGATTGTTCCGAGGGAAGAGTGGGTGGATCAGCTTAAGGATAGTCTGATTGACCACGCGATGATGTTTAACCGTCAGGGGGACCCGAATCCACGCCACAATCTGCCCGATGCGCCAATGCTGGACTTTTTCACGGGCGCGCTGTTCGCGCTTGGCTTTTTCTTCGCGCTTACGCAGTGGCGAAACACGGCTGTGTTCTGTTTGCCCTTCTGGGCGCTGTTCATGACGCTTCCCGGTGTTTTGACGATTCCGTGGGAATCTCCTCAGTCTCTGCGCTCGATAACGGTGATTCCGGCTGTGGCGGCGTTGGCGGCATATCCGCTGGGCCGTCTGTGGGCGGTGGGGCGAGAGGCGCCCTGGCGTGTTGTTCGGAGGGGCGCCGCGCCGGCCGTTGTGGTTGTCGTGGCTGTTGTGGCGTACATCAACGTTGGGTTTTATTTCGGCGACCAAAATAGTGATCCCAGGGTGTACGCGGAGTTTTCAACCGACAAGACTCTGATGGCGCGCAGCTACGCGGAACAACAGAGCCAGGGTTATTCGATATGGGTGTCGCGTCATTATTTGTTTAACGTTACGGGAGAAGTCCTGGGCAGTCGTCCGAAGGTCGAGGTTGTTAAGCCGCCGGAGACATTGCCTCTCGACTCCGGGCGGGTATGGCACGGCGCTGCGATCTACTTTGAGCCGCGCGAAAGGGGGTTATGGGAGCTTACCCGCGTTTACTATCCCGACGGCGACTTCAATTCTGTTAACTCACCGATGGGTGGAGAGCCGATTTACTACACCGCGTTCATCAGCCGAGAGCAACTGGAGGAGAGGCAGGGTCTGGACGTGGCTTATACTCGCTGGGGGGAGCGGGTTGTCGAGAATCCTCTGCCGATAAGGGAGTCCGTTTGGCACACCGGCGACGGTCCTGATGAGTATCCGTATGAGCTGCATATCAGCGGCGCGCTGAATGTCACGATGGAGGGGGAGTATGAATTCGCGCTGGAGGGCAACCTAGATGTGTATGTCGAGCTTGACGGTCGCCGCATTCTCAGCCCGGAGAAGCCGCGTTCCAAGGTTGCGCCGGCCCTGGGTCTGCATACTTTGTCTATAAGGGGCAGCGTCTCTGAGCCGGATGGGTTTATGCGTCTGCTCTGGAGAGAGCCGGGCGGAGCGGTTGAGCCGATTCCTTTCAGTCGCCTGTACAGGGGAAGCGCGCGGCCGCTGGGCGCGGTTGGGCGTTTCTATGAGGGCGGGGGGGACGCTTCGGTCTCGCCCAGGTCCGTTCAGATAACTCCTTCTATGGATGTGTTCAGCTATCTTCCGGTGATAGACGAGCCGCATATGGCGGTGTGGGAGGGGATGTTGAGGGTGGAGCGAATAGGCCTCCATAAGTTCGGCGTAGAGGGGAAGTCCGGTCCGGTGAAGCTGTACATTGAAGATGAGTTGATAGCGCAGAGCCCGCCCGCCGAGGAGATGGGCGGCGAAGGGGAGACGCTGATGGGCTCGGGGACGCATTCCATCCGGGTGGAGTACATGGCAGAGACACATGGCAGGTCCACGATGTTCAGGATATTGTGGCAGCCGCCGGACGGCAGTATGAGGCCGATTCCGGCGGAGTCGCTCACACCGGCGCGGGAGCACTTGCTGCGAGTGATCGAGTGAACGCGGAGTCAGGAGTCAGTTTGCGTCCAGGCCGGGCGGGCCTCCCTCTAGGAACTCGGTTCGCAGAAACGGGTCTTTGGCAGGGAATACGCCGACGATTCGGGCCGGAGAGTCGCCCACGGCCTCGAACCCGTGCGGTTGTCCCGGCGGAACGACAATGGTGTGGTCGGCGCCGACGTTGAGCGTTTCGTCGCCTATGCGGACGCGCAGAGTCCCTTCCAAGATGATGATAAGCTCATCGTCTTGGTGGGTGTGCAGGGGGGCGCCGGCGCCGATTCCGACTTCGCTTATCGAGGCGTCGACCGCGGTTGTGCCGTCGCCCGGTTGTGTGATGAGCCATTTGCGATAGTTCGGTCTCCATGGCGTTTCGGCGGCGTTGTTGTGGTCTATGATGGGCATTGTCGGAGTCCTCTATGTTTTTTTG
Organism: Dehalococcoidia bacterium; assembly: GCA_965214185.1. GTDB lineage: Bacteria > Chloroflexota > Dehalococcoidia > Lucifugimonadales > UBA1123 > VXRN01. Next base: position 375,735 of record CBDCBF010000007.1, read on the forward strand.
GTCTTTGGGGGTCGGGCAAGCAGGAAGAGCAGGCCGCCCAGTATGTTGAGGGACGCCAGAACCGCGAAGGCTATTGTGTATTCGTTGGTGTTGTCGCGGACGATTCCGGCAAACACGGGGGCCGCCAGCAGCAGAATGTTCATAGGCACCTGGGAGATGCCCATTATTTTGCCGAAAGATTTGCGTCCGAAGTATTCGCCGCGTATGGAGACTGTGAGCGGGTTGCGTCCGCCGAAGCCGATGCCGAAGAGCAATGCGAACCCGTAGGCTACCGGTAGCGTGGCCGGGCCGAAGGTGAGCAGGAATACTCCGCTTGCCTGTATCCAAGTGAATACGAATAGGGCGTATCTCTTGGGGATCCGGTCTCCTACGAAGCCGCCTACTATCTGGAATAGCATGGAGACGGCGGTGTAGGCGGTTATGACGAAGGCGGAGGTTTGGAGGGAGTATCCGCGGTCGTCCATCATGGGGGCGAGGTGCGCCATCATGGCTATGAGTATCATGGAGGTGAAGCCGTGGCCTATGCTGATGAGCCAGAAGGCGGGTTCCATAAGGGCTTGTCTGAGGGTGAAGTCGGGATTGTCTTCGGTTCGTGTTAGGGGACGGCGAGTGTCGGTCGGTTGTTCTTGGGGTTTGTCGCCGTCGGGGAGCAGGCCGTAGTCTTCGGGGCGGTTGCGGATGAGTCTGGTGAGTGGGAAGACGGCTATTAGCACGACAACGCCGATTATTATGACTGTTCTTTCCCATCCGAGCCGGTCGAATCTGGGATCAATGGCCCAAGCGATGGCGGGTATGAGGGCGAGGGTGCCGATTCTGCTGACGGAGTTGGAGAAGCCCATGGCCTTGGCGCGGTGACGGTTGAACCAGTTGTTCAGCATGGTCATTAGGGGCAGCCAGCTGCCGAGCCCCTGTCCTAGCGCTATCACTAGATAGACGACGTAGAACATCCAGAGTTCGGTGACACGACTGAATAGCAGCCAGCCGAGTCCCATTATGGTCATGCCTATTAGGACGAGTCGTCGGGTTCCGAATCTGTCCACGAGGTAGCCTTCGATAGGGCCGAGTATTCCGCCTTCGATGCGGGTGAATGCGAAGGCGAGCGAGAGTTGGGTTCTGCTCCATCCGAAGGCGTGTTCGAGGGCGACGAACCATAGTCCCATGGCATGGAACATGGGGGTAGTGGAGATTACCATGATTGAGCCGCTGACGCCGACGAGCCACCAGCCGTAGAAGACTTTTCGGGGGTTGAGACGTAAGCGCGCGTGTTCGCTAAGCTGAGTCAATGGGTTTCTCTATATTCCGTATTTCGCGCTACTTAAACACGTTGTGGAGTTTGGGCGCGAAGTTGCGGAGCGTGAGTGGGGTTGGGGTATGGTATTGGCTATCCTCCTAGGTCCATGCCCATGTCCACGGGTATGTCGCGTCGCTGGAGGGCGTCGTCGAGCTTGTTGCGGAATTCGTCCCAGAGGGCTTCGCGCGCGTGGTCGCTGTCGGGATTGCCGTTGAGGCTCTGTAAGTTGTCGCGGTATTCGTCCATTACTAGGTCTTCGGATCTGCCCATGGGCATATTGAAGAAGCCGGCCTCGAACTTGGGCAGGCGTCCGGGTCTGAAGTAGCCCTTGTCGGGCAGGCTGTAACCTTCGAGGTTGTCGCTGTTTTTGCCTAGCACGTTGCCGGTGGCGACGTAGTGTTTCATGACTTCGGGCAGTCCGTATCTCTGGACGGGGCAGACTTTCATGCAGACGCCGCAGCCGGAATAGCGTGTCATGACTGGGCGACAGCGGCGGAAGTCGAGCTTGCTCTTTTCGACTCCTCTGAACCAGACTTTGTTCTGGTTGATGGCTCTTCCGGGGCAACGCATGGAGCAGATGTGGCATATTTCGCAGAATTTGGGTATTCCGTAGTCCACGGGCCTGTCGTGTGTTATGAGCGCGTTGGTGGTGATGATCTGGAGGCGGGCGCGTGAGCCGAAGTGTGGGGAGAGGAGTTGTCCGTTGACACCAAGCTGTCCGAGTCCGGCTTGGACGAACATGGGTATCATGGGGCCGAAGTGCCAGGTGGGGCCCCAGACCTGCGCACCGTATCCGAGGGAGTGTATGAAGGCGATGAGTTTCTTGGCCATGCCGGCCTGTCGCATATGGGCGTCGCCGTGCGCTTCTTCGGCGTCGAGGCTGGGTAGGGACTGGGTGTCTATGTAGTCCTGCTCGACGGCGAGGCATATGGCGTGTTTGAGGTCGGCGCGGACGTGCTTGCGCTTGCTCTTGTATATGTAGCGGCGGTCGAAGCTGGTGAAGCCGACTTCGCCGTAGCCCAGTTCGCGGGCCCTGGCGCGTATGGATTCTGTCACGTCCTTGCCGGGGACGGGGTCGGCGGTGGGTTCCATGTATCTGGTGGATTTGAGCCACTCGACGACGGGTTCGATTTCACCTTGGTGTTTTCGGTAGAGTTGGGCGGTTTCCGGGGCGGCGTCTTCGCGTATGTCGAGCGCCCAGAGTGAGGAGGCGCTGTGTTCCACGGCGACGCTTTCGAGCGGATATTCGCGGGCATAGTAGGTGATTTCGTTGTCTCTGGTTGGGTTTCCCGGGACTGATTTGATGTCGGCGGCTATGGGTATTTCAACGTCTTCGTCTTGGTGTCGCCTTCCGGGTCTGTTTATTTTGTATCCGACTCTTCGCGCCATAGTGATTTTCCCTTCTCGCGTTTGTGAACACAAAGACGAGTTTAGTTTCTATTCCTAACTTATGTCAACGAGAGGCTATCCAGACTTTTCCGTTTCTACGCAGGCTGTGAGCGTAGGAGCGGATGGCTTGTTTATATAGTTGGGTTTATATAGCGTAGGTGAAGACCGGTGTGGGGGCAGGTGGGAAAGTTGCCTGTATTTGACCTGCGCAGACCTGTAATGGCGGGGTGAAATTTTCTTGGGCGTTTGAGTTTTCATGTCATAATCTCCGGTTTAAGTTGGTTTGCGGGGGCGGGTTTGAAATTCGCCGCTAGGGTGGCCGGTTGCCAGAAGGTATGTTCTTATTGTAGCGCAGAGGGATGGGGTTGGGGAATAGCGGACCGGCGAGGGGCTGTCGCTCCCGGTTTTCAGGAGATGTGTCGCATTTATGGAACGGCTTGCAGTCTGTGTGTCAGTGGGCTGGGGCGGCAGGCGCTTCCATCGCGGCGTAGTTAAGCTGGTATAGGTGGGCGTAGAGGCCACCTTTGGCGATTAGTTGGTCGTGGTTGCCGATTTCTATTACTTCGCCGAAGTTTAGGACGATGATCTTGTCCGCGCCTCGTATGGTGGAGAGCCTGTGGGCTATGACGATGGCGGTTCTGTCTCTGAGGAGCTCGGAGAGGGCGCGCTGAATGAGGATCTCGGTGTAGCTGTCTATGTTGGCGGTGGCTTCGTCGAGGATGAGTATTTTGGGGTCGGCGACGATGGCGCGCGCGAAGCTGAGGAGCTGTCTTTGTCCGACGCTGAGGTTTGCGCCGCGCTCGGCGAGATAGGTGTCGTAGCCGTTTTCGAGAGCCATGATAAAGTCGTGAGCGCCGACGGCTTTGGCGGCTTCTATCATGCGTTGGTCGGTGGCGTCGGTGTGGTTGTATTTGATGTTTTCTTTGATGGAGCCGGAGAAGAGGTATGGTTCCTGAAGCACCATGCTCATCTGGCTGGCGAGGGAGCTTCTGACGACGGTTCGTATGTCGTGTCCGTCCATGAGGATGGCGCCACGGTCGGGTTCAACATCGTAGAATCTGGACATGAGGCTGACGAGGGTGGTTTTGCCTGCGCCGGTGGGTCCGACGATTGCCACTACTTCGCCAGGCTCTACGTGTAGGTTGACGTTTTTGATGACGTCTTCACCCGGCACGTAGCTGAAGCTGACGTTTTTGAACTCTACCTCGCCCTTGATTTCGGGCATGGTCTTGGCGTCGTGGGCGTCAACGAGGTCGGGTTGCCAGTCGAGGAGGTCGAATATGCGTGAGCCGGAGGCCATGGAGCGCTGGAGCTGGGTGTACATCATGGTGAGGTTGCGAATGGGGTCGAAGAAGCGCTGTATGTAGAGGATGAAGGCGACAAGGATTCCGGCTTCGGCCAGCTCGCCGCCTGAGACCATGCGGGCGCCGAAGAATATGGCGAGGCCAATGGCGATTGCGGTGAGGATGTCAACGGCGGGTATGAGGCCGGAGGACATTCTGCCAGCGGATAGGTTGGCTTCGCGGTGGGTGACGTTCATTCCGTCGAACACTTTGAGGTTGGTGTCCTGGCGGTTCATGGCTTGGACTACCCGGACGCCGGTGATGTTCTGGTTGAGTTCGCCGTTGACGATGGAGATGGCGCGTCGGATTTCCATGAAGGCTCTGCGGGCGAGGGGCTGCCAGACGGCCATGATTCCAATGAGAAGGGGCAGGACTATCATGGTGATGAGTCCTAGTTTCAGGTTCATTATGAGGAGGGCGACGACGATTCCGACGAGGCCGAGCAGTTCGCCGAGTGTCATGACGACGAGGGCGCTGAATTCTTGGAGCTGGCCGACGTCGCCTTGGGTGCGGGACATGAGGCGTCCGACTTCCATTCTGTCGAAGAAGGAGATGGAGTGTTTCTGGACGTGTCCGAATACGTCCCGCCGCAGGTTGTATAGGACTCCCTGTCCTACTTTTTCCATAGAGAACTGTTGGGTGAAGTTGGTGAGCCAGTTGAGGGCGGCTATGGCGATGAAGATTCCGAATATCCAGGTTAGTCCGGCGAAGTCGCCGGGCGTTATATAGCTGTCTATGGCGATCTTTATGAGCCATGGGACGGCGACCTGCGTTCCGGTGTAGATGAGCATGGAGATCGAGGCGATTATGACCAGTTTTTTGAAGGGCAGTATGTATGGCAGGAGTCGCAAGACGACCTTCTGGTCATATACGGAGCCGAATACTTCTTCGTCTATATGTCCGCGCCTGGCGGCGTATGTGCCAAACGCGCTTCCGCCCATCATCATAGGCGCGTGGTCCTTTCGGTTTTCAGATTTTGGTCGTTAGTTTTCAACGGCCGGCTACGGGGATGGGGGATTCCAGTTCACGCATGACCTCTTCCTGGGGCCTGAGCTGGAGTTCGTATATTTCGCGGTAGAGTCCGTAGAGTTCGAGGAGTTCGGAGTGTGTTCCGCTCTCGGCCACTAGGCCGTCTTTCATCACGATGATGGTGTCGGCGCGGTGGACTGTGCTGAGTCTGTGGGCGATTACGAAGGTGGTTCTGCCTACCATGACCGATTCCATGGCGCGTCGGATAAGTTCCTCGGTTCTGGCGTCGACGCTGGAGGTGGAGTCGTCGAGGATCAGTATGGGGGGATCGAGCAGGACGGCTCTGGCGATGGACATGCGCTGTCGCTGTCCGCCGGAGAGGTTGGCGCCGCGTTCCACGATCTCGGTGTCGTAGCCGTCGGGCAGGGATTCGATGAAGTCGTGCATTTGGGCGATTTGGGCGGCTTGTTCTATTCTATCTTGCGGAGCGTTGGTGTTGCCGTAGGCTATGTTTTCGCGTATTGAGGCGCTGAAGAGGAAGACGTCTTGCTGGACGATGCCGATGTTCTGGCGGAGTGATTGGAGGGTGACGTTTCTGATGTCGTTTCCGTCAATGGTGATTCGTCCGCCGTTAACGTCGTAGAATCTGGGTATGAGGTTGACGATGCTGGTTTTGCCGCTGCCCGGGGCGCCGAGGAGGGCTATGACCTGTCCGGGTCTGGCTTCGATGTCTATGCCTCGAAGGACGCGCTTGGTGTGGTCGTAGCTAAAGGTTACGTTCTCGAATTTGACGTGTCCGTTTGGCCTACTGAGTGTTCGGGCGTTGTCAGCTTCTTGGACGGGGGACTTGGTGTCGAGTATCTCGAAGAGTCTCTGTCCGGCGGAGGCGGCTCGAGCGTAGGAGTTGACGAGCCATCCGGCCATGCGTACAGGCATTTGGAGCATCTGGAGGTAGAATATGAATTCGGCGAGTTCGCCGGGGGTCATGTGTCCGTCTATGACTCTGCCGCCGCCGAAGAAGATTATGAGTCCGATGGCTGCGAGGAAGGTGAAGAGCATGAAGGCGGTGCTGGAGGCGCGCATCTTCTCGGCTTGGATGAAGTAGCTGACGAGTTCCTTGTTGCGGGTGTCGAATTTGGCTTCTTCGTATGGTTCGGCGGCGAATGCCTTGACGACACGGACTCCGGTGAAGTTTTCTTGGACGACGGCGCTCATTTCGGCCATTTTTTCTTGGACTATGAGCCAGAGCCGGCGCATTTTCAGCCTGATTACGGCGGAATAGATGATGACTACGGGCATGAAACTGGCGCTTATGAGTCCGAGCCGCCAGTCTTTGACGAAGAGGATTGCCGCGACGACGAGGAACAGGCCCAAGAAGTATGGTGTTCGTATGAGTCCCATGTTGATGAACATTCGGATGTTTTCGACATCGGTGATGGCGCGGGACATGAGGGCGCCGGTGTGGTGGCGGTCGTGGAATCCGAAGCTCATGCGCTGGACGTGGTCGTAGAGTTTGTTTCTGATGTCGTAGGAGACGAACTGTGAGACGGATTCGCCGAGGTAGTTCTGGAAGTAGGAGAGAACGCCCCTGATGACGCTGAGTCCGAATATGATTCCGACGATGGTGAGGAAGGTGGACTGGGAGTATGAGCCGTCGTCGCCGAATATGATGACGACGCTGTCTATCGCTTCGCGGAAGTAACCCGGCATCAGGACATAGGCGATGAGTGATCCCAACGTGCTGAGGTAAGCTATTATGAGCCGCCATTTGTGGTGGAAGGCAATACCGATGATTCGGGCTATCTCTGTCATGTATCGTTCGCTATGCGAACCTCTCTCTTAGGGATGGGGAGGCGGTCAAATTCGACAGTGAGGTTGCGCGGCCCCTGACTTGTTATTGTACTATCTATTGACGGGTTGATTTCAATACTTATGTTAGTATAATTCCGAAATTTTGTTTCAACAATGGGCGATTTGGAACGATGGGGGCGTATTTGGGCGATTGGAGCCGGATGACGGGGCGCTTGGTCATTCGTATCTGAGGGCTTCGATGGGGTGGAGTCGGGCGGCGCGTATGGCGGGGTATATGCCGAAGAACAGTCCGATTCCGATGGATACGACGCAGGCGAGGAGGGCGATGTCCGGGGTTACGGTTATGGCTATCTCGGAGTCGGGTCCAAATATGGGCTGTCCGCTCATGAGGGAGACGATTCCGAAGGCGAGGGAGAGTCCGACTAGTCCGCCGGTGAAGCTGAGCATGGCGGCTTCGGCCATGAATTGGAATAGGACGTCGCGGCGTTTGGCCCCCATGGCCTTGCGTATTCCTATCTCGCGGGTGCGCTCGGTGACGGTGACCAGCATGATGTTCATGATGCCGATGCCGCCTACGAGGAGGCTGATTCCGGCTATGCTGCCAAGGAATATGACGATTACTCCGGTGGCGTCCTGAATGGCGGCTATGGCGTCCTGCTGCGCTGAGACGGTGAAGTCGTCTTGGTCGGTAATGCGGTGGCGCAGCCTGAGAACGGAGCTTATCTCGTCCTGTGCGCTTTCGATCGCTTCGACTGAGACGGCTTGGACGTTGATGGTGTCGACTGCGATTTCGCCTTGTTCGTTTCGTCGGAAGTCAATTCGGTAGTTGGCGGTGGTTATTGGAACTACGACGCGCTGGTTTAGGAAATCGAACAGGCCTTCTTGGCTTTCCAGAACGCCGATTATGGTGAATGGTCTGCCGTTGAGCTTGATGGTCTGTCCGACAGGGTTTCTGTATCCGAATAGGAACTCGGAGATGCCTGCGCCGATGACGGCGACGGAAGCGGCGTCTTCGACGTGTTTGTGTGATATGAAATCTCCGGTGGCGACTGTGTAGTTGCGAACTGTCTCGTATTCGGGGGTTACGCCTATTACCTGAGTTCCGTCTTCTTCTCTTCCGTACACTACGGTGGCGAAGGAGCTTATTTCGGGGGCGACGCCGGCCACGGAGGGAGTGTATGGGGAGTCGCTCAGGGCGTAGGCGTCTTCGAGTGTGAGGGTGAGTTCGTCGCCGCCGCCGCCGAAGAACACTCCGAATCCGCCTCCTTCGGTGGAGCCTGGGGTCACGGTGACCAGATTGGCTCCTAGGCCTTCAAACTGGGAGGTGATGGAGGTTTGGACGCCGCGTCCCATGGATACGAGGACTATGACTGCGGTCACGCCTATGACTATGCCGAGTAGAGTTAGGCTGGCGCGCATTTTGTTGGCGGACAGCGAGGTTATGGCGGTGATTAGTATGTCGAGTGGGTTCAAGGGGTCATCGCTCTCCGGGTGTCTCTCTCGGCTATCAGGCTGGCGACGGAGCTGTCGCCTACTATCCGGCCGTCCATCATGGAGATGATGCGTTCGGTCTGGTAGGCGACGTCCAGTTCGTGAGTCACCACGATTACGGTCTGGCCCTCGTCTTTGTTTAGTTTTTTGAGGACGTCCATTATTTCTTCGCTGGATTGGCTGTCGAGGTTTCCGGTGGGTTCGTCGGCGAGCATTATGCGCGGCTGTTTCACGAGCGCTCTGGCTATGCCGACGCGCTGCTGCTGTCCACCGGACATTTCGGTGGGTTTGTGGTTGGCTCTGTCGGCGAGTCCGACTCTTTCCAGCGCGGCCAGCGCTTTTTTCTTGCGACCAAAGGATCTGCCATAGACGAGGGGGAGTTCTACATTGGCTCGGGCGGATATGCGCGGCAGGAGGTTGTAGGTCTGGAATACGAATCCTACTTGTTTGCCGCGAATTTCGGATAGTCGGTTGTCTGAGAGGGAGCCGATTTCGAGGCCGTCTAGGTAGTATTGGCCGTCGGTGGGGGCGTCGAGGCAGCCTATGACGTTCATGAGCGTGGATTTGCCGGAGCCGGAGGGTCCCATTATGGCGACCATCTCGCCTTCCTGGATTTCGAGCGAGAGGCCGCGCAACGCGCCGACCTCTATCTGGCCCATTTTGTATATTTTGGTAATGTTTTCCAGCTTTATCAGCATAATCTTGGCATTCCTATCTGGGCGGTCTCGTCCCTCCCTGTCCTCTGTCTCGTTCCGGGGGGCCGGAGGTGATGTCGAATTCGCCCTCGTAGCCTTCGGGGGCTCTGGCGACGACCATGTCGCCTTCGTTGACGCCGCCGGTTACAACTGTCCAGAATTCGTCGCTGTCGCCCAGAGTGACCGGGGTTTCTACGATTTCGTTGTTGGTCATGACGTACAGGGTGGGTCGGTTGAAGCTGCCGCGCAGGGCGTCAAGGGGGACGAGGAGCGCTGCGCGCTCTTCGCTGATTGTTATGGAGGCGACGGCGCTTAGGCCGGCGGGGAGGTCCACTCCGTCGGGGACGGAGAGCCGAATGGTGACGGGGTAGGTTACTATGCCGCCGCCGCCCTGCCCTTGCCCGGATGCGGGTTCGGCGGCTATGGAGAAGATTTCGCCAGTGATTGGTTGTTCGGGCAGGGCGTCAACTTCGACGGAGGCCTGCGCTCCTACCCGCGCCTGAAGCACGTCTATTTCGTCCACTCCGCCGTCGAGTTCGACGATGCCGGTGTTTACTACTACCATGATGTCGGTGTGGCGTTCCACTTCGTCGTCTTCTTCGACGTTGAGCTTGGCTATGAAGCCGTCGAAGGGGGCTATCATAGTGGAGTCGGCGAGGCGCTCTTCGGCGAGTCCGAGGGCGACTTCGGCGGATGCGAGGTTTACCTGAAGGGTGGCGAGGTCGAGGGACTGTGGGTCGCGGACGATGAGGTCTTGTAGGTCTTGTTGTTTGTCCTCGAGGTTGAGTCGCGCGACGTCTATGTCTTGGAGCAGGGATGGGTGTTCGGGTTGTTCTTTGCCGGAGAGTAGTTCTTCTAAGTCTTCTTGGGCTTGCTGAAGGTTGGCTTGGGCGAGTTCGGCCTGCGATTCCAGGTTGTTTATGGAGAGTGAGACGTCTTCGGGGTTGAGGAGTTCGTCCAGCTTCTCTTCGGCGTCGGCCAATGTGGACATGGCGAGTTGGATGTCGGCTTCCATTTCTGCTAGGAGGGTGGGTTCGACGGGTTCTGTGAGGTTGTCGAGTGCGCTCTGCGCGGCGTTGAGCTGGTTCTGGGCTCTATCGAAGGCGGTTTGGGCGGCTGAGACGCTCTTGCCGGCCTGCGCTTCGAGTTCGTTGAGGTTGTCGAGGGCGGATATGTAGGCTTCGGAGGGGGCGCGGAATTCTTCTTGGATGCATATGCCGCGCTTGGGGGCGTCGCCTGGTTCGCAGGCGACTTCCAAATCTGTGGGGTTGAGATTCAGCCATAGGAATACGGTGGTTTCGTTCCATGCCGTGGACGTGTCGTCGGCGGGCAGGCCGTCGGAGTAGTAGCCGCCTTGTTCGAGGTCGGAGAATCTGTTTGACAGGTCGAATAGGGTTTGGAGGTTGACGCCGAGGTCGGACAGAGCTATTTCATAGTCTGGGTTGTAGGCGTCGGGGTCGGGGCTGATTCCGAGCCATTTGCTGAACACGTCGGCGTAGGTTTCGGCTTTGTCGGAGACGTCTCTTCCGGCGTCGGCCAGTTTCACGTCCCATTCGCGCCGGACGACTTCGAGGTCGGCTTCGGAGTTGGGGAGTTCTCTGGCGGCGGAGTCGAGGTTGTTCCGCGCGTTCTGGATTTCGTTGGCCTCGTCGGGGTCTTCGGTCAGGGTGTCTTGGAGGGTTTCCTGGGCGCGTTCGAGTTCTAGGCGCGCGCTTGCGACGTTTTTTCTGGCCTGGTCTATGCGGAGTTGGGTGGGTGGTTCGCGGAGGTCTGCGATCTGCTCGGCTATGTTGTCCAACTCTACCTGATAGTTGACCATTCTGGCTTCAATCTGCGATATGGATACGAGGGAAGGGTTCTCTAGAGCGTCCAGAGCGTCGAGCGAATCTTGGAGGCTGAGCTCGGCGTCGGCGACGTCTTTGCGGGCGTTGGCTATGTGGAGGTCGGAGGGAGAGAGGTAGTCTTCGAGCGCGTCCTGGGCGTCTCGGAGGTCGACTCGGGCTTCTATGACCTTCTCTTCGAGGGCGGCTATGTCTTCCTGGTCGAGGATGGCGAGGGTTTGGCCGGCGGTGACTTTGTCGCCCTCTTGGACCATTATGTCGGCGATGACGCCGGATGAGCCGAAGGCGAGGGTCTCTCTGTCGGGCAGGCTGAGGCTTCCGGTGATGGAGATTTCCTGTATGAGGTCGCCTCGTCTGACGGGGATCAGTTGCTGGTCTTCTTCTATTTGGGGGGAGTTCTGGTTTGAGGTTCCTCGAAGGAGTGCGAACGCTCCGGCGGCCACGACTAGTAGAAGTATGGCGGGGACGATTATTCGCCAGCGCCTCAAATTATTTAGGAATCTCATTGGATCGCGTCACTCCAGTAGGGTGATTATGGGGTTCGAAGGCTCGGGATGGGGACTATGCTGAATGGGCGACGAACGGGGGAGTTGACGAGCGCGGCGTCTATGAACAGGCGGTATTCGAGGTCGGATTGTCTGAGGACTCGCTCGGCGCGCTGGCGCTGTTCGGGGGTGAGGCGCAGTAGAACTCGCTCGGCTTTTATTATAAAGATTCTGCGGTCGTTTTCCAAGCGCTCGCCTAGGCGGTTGGCGTTGTCGCTGCCCATGTTGGGGTGTGGTTTGAATGGCATTTCGACGGGGTTCACTGTAACGGTGATGCCGGCGTGCTGAGCGCATCGTTTGAGGTGAACGGTCATGCGGGTCATGGTGTCGCCGGCTTTTGTGAAATGCCCGCGCTGTATGAGTTCGTTGATTTCGTCGCCGCGCACCCGGGCGAGTTCGGCCTCGTAGTTGGCGCGGATTTCGTCGGAGCGGGGGAGCCTGCTTTCGACGCTCTCTTTGGTGGTCTTGACCCAGTAGAGGGGTTCGCCGGGGAGCGAGTTGGCTGAGGCGGCGGTGGTTGCGCCGACGCCGGTGAGCATGATGGCGATGGCTATGAATCCGATCAGCACGGGGCGGGCGATGGGGGCGAACAGGCGCGATTTCCAGGGCCGCCACCATGGAGGGCTTGTCTGTCCGGACGGCGCGGCGGACATGGCTTGTGAGAAGCGCCGGAAGTTGCGCTGTCTGGCGGCGGGGTCGGGTCGGGCGCTGTCGGCGGCGTGAATTGTGGAGACTATGACTTCCAGCAGCGGCCTGAGTTCTTCGGCGCGCGCGGGATAGCGATTCAGGCAGTCTTGAATGGTCTGGCCGGCGGCGAGTCGCTCTACGCAGTCGTTCAGGGTGTCTGGGAATTCCCCGTTCATGTCGCGCCTCCCGGTTTTGTGTTGCGCTTGTTGGCGGATTCAGGCAGGTGGTACTTGGTTGTGGTAAGGGTCATGCGTCCGGGCTTTGTAAAGTTCACAGCTTGGGATCTGTCGCCGGGGCGGGTTTGAGGTTGCAGGGCGGAGTGAGCGCGTATCGCAGTTTTCTGATTCCGGCGTGCTGCAAGGATTTCACAGCGTTCTCTTTTCTTCCGACGGCCTTGGCGGTTTCGGCGATGGAGAGCCCGGCGGCGAATCTGAGAGTTATGACTTCTCGCTGGAGGTCGGTGAGGTTGTCCATGGCGCTGACTACTTCTCTGATGGCTATGCTGACTTCGGCGAGTTTTTCCAGGTCGGTGTGGGCATCGCTGGCGGCGGTTATCGCGTTGTCCAAGGGTACCGTGGGGCGCCGTCCCCTGCGTCTGAAGTAATCAACGACTACGTTGTGGGCTATTCTGTATAGCCACGAGGTGAAGGGAAAGCCTCTGAATTTGAACGTGTGTATTGATTCGAGCATTTTGAGGAAGACTTCGCCGGAGAGGTCTTCGGCCTCCAGCTGGTTGCCGCATTTGAAAGAGACGTATCGGTATATGGGGTCGTAATACATTTCGTATAATTGGGCGAACGCCGAGCTGTCGCCGGCCTGAGCCTGTTTCACGATGTCTTCGACCTGCTTTTGGGCGGGTCTGTCTTCCATTGTCGTCTTTCTTTCAGGGGAGCGCCAAGAGTCGAGACATATTTATCCGGCTGTTATATATAAAACGAGCCGATGGGGAGAAAGTTAGTGTCGCCGATAAAGATTCGCTGTGATAGTATTGCGCAGTCGCGTTTGGTGTTTTCAATTTTAACCTATGTTCGAGATGGTGGGAAATGTTCGCTGATCTCGGCGCGCTGCTGAATACGCGGAGTCGGAAAGAGACTCTGCTGGCCCTGACAGCGGCCTATATGCTGGTACAGCTATCGAGCCTTCCCGTGGCTATATCGTTGCCGACACTGGCGGACGCCTTTGATGCGAGCATAGATGATGCGGCGTGGATAGTGATCGTCTATCTGATGATGCTAGGGGCGTTTGTTCTGCTTGGGGCGAGATTGGGAGATCGCTATGGACACGCGCGGGTTTTCTTTATAGGGATAGTTCTTTCGACCGTGGGTTCGGGGTTCATAGCGATGTCGCAGGAGCTGTGGCATATATCGGCGTGGCGGGCCGCGGCGGGTCTGGGTTCGGCGATGGTGATGGGGAACGCCAACGCGATACTGGCGGCCAATTTCGGGCAGAGAGAGCGTGGACGGGCTTTCGCCGTGCCTATCATCGGGGCTCGTTTCGGGACTTTGATCGGTCTGGCTTTTTTCGGGGTTCTGCTGCAGTTCGTGGGCTGGCGGATGGTTTTCATGACTTTCGTTCCGATTGGGATTCTGGCTACGGCGGCCTCGATTCCGATGGTTCGCAGGCAGTCGAGGGTGAAGTCCGAAAGGGATGAGGGGCCTGTGGATTGGGTGGGCGGGGTTCTGCTGGTGGCGGCGGGCGTGGCGCTGGTTCTTTCGGGGTCGCATCTGCATGGCGGAGAGGAGTCGTACACGAGCGTGGACGCGCTTAGCTATCACGTGCCTATGCACTTGCTGTTCGTGGCGATGGTGGGGGTTTTCTTCTTGGTGGAGCGCAGGATGTCGAATCCGTTGGTGGATGTGAGGCATTTCAAGCAGGCGCCGTTCTCTCTGGCGCTGGCGACTAATGTCACTTACCATTTTTCGATGCTTGCGACGATGACGCTGGCGCCGATTCTTGTGGAGGAGGGTTTCGGCAAACCGCCTCTGTACGTTACGGTGGTTCTGCTTCCGAGCCAGGTGCTGGGCCTGTTTATGCCGATGGTGGCGGGTTGGGTGTACGATAGGTATCAGCCGCGTCTGATGAGGCCGGTTATGATGGTTGTGATAGCGGGGGGTTTTCTGGTTTTGAGCGTGGTGGCTTCGGATATACCTTTCTGGGCGCTTCCGCTGCTGATGATACCGATCTCCGTCGGCACGAATATGTTTAACCCGATCAATAACGCAACGGTGATGAACTCCCTGCCGTTGGAGCACAGGGGTGTGGCGTCGGGGATGATGGAGACTACGCGGGAGATGGGTCATGCGCTGGGGGCGACTACTGCGGCGGCGGTTCTGGCCCTGGCGCTGCCGGCCGGAGTGTCTCGGCTGTCGGAGTCGGCGGCGCAGGGGTTTTATATTCAGGGGTTCGAGCTGTCGAGCCTGATGGTGGTATTCGTGCTGTGCTTCGGCGCTCTGCTCGCTTATGTGTATCGCGCGCCGGACTTTCACAGGTCGGGGACGCGAACCGCGTCCGGCACGGCGTCAACGGCCGGCGGAGGCGACTGAGATTTCGGTTTCCGATTCGATGAATCCTCCACACGGGCTTGTTCTATGACGCAATCTCCAATGTTTACGTCAGACTTTGATTATCGGCTGCCCCCGGAGATGATCGCACAGACTCCGATGGAGCCGCGCGATCACTCGCGCCTGCTTATTATGGACAGGGTAAGCGGGGAGGTCGCGCATCGGAACTTTTTCGACCTGCCCGCTTTTTTGGAGAAGGGCGACCTGCTTGTGTTCAACGACAGCAGGGTGTTTCCGGCGCGGCTGAATGGGTGGAGCGAGTCTTCGAGGGGCAAAGTCGAGTTGCTTCTTCTGACACGTGTCGAGGCAGGCGCGTGGAGGACGCTGGTCCGGCCGGGGCGGAGAATGCGGAGCGGAGCGGAGTTTGTAGTGGCGGATGGGAGCGGCAGCGTGGAGGCGCGGGGTCGCGTTCTGGAGGTGGAGGAGGCGGGAACGAGGATAGTGTCGTTCGATGATGAGTCTGCGCTGCGGGATGTGGGGGTGATTCCGCTGCCGCCCTACATTCATGAGGCTCTGGAAGATCCGGAACGCTATCAGACGGTCTATTCCAATGTGGAAGGCAGCGCGGCGGCGCCGACGGCGGGGCTGCATTTTACTGAGCGGCTGCTGGACAGGCTGGATGAGATGGGGGTCGAGAAGGCGTTCGTTACTCTTCATGTGGGCTGGGACTCGTTCAGGCCGGTGAAGTCGGAGTCGGCGGATGATCATAGGATGCACTCGGAGTACTGGGAGTTGTCCGGGCGCTCGGCGGAGAAGATAAACAGGGCCAAGTCGGAAGGGAGGCGGGTCGTATCGGTCGGGACGACGGCGGTTCGGCTGTTGGAGAATGCCGCTATTCTGGGGGGCGGGGCGGCCGGGCCGCTGAGGCCGGGCTCCGGATGGGTTGATTTGTTCATAACGCCGGGGTTCGAGTTCCGAGCGATAGACGGGCTTATCACGAATTTTCATCTGCCGCGTTCGACTCTGCTGATGCTGGTGTCGGCGTTTTCGAGCCGCGAGAACGTGCTGGGCGCGTACCGGACGGCGGTGGAGAGGGGTTATCGCTTTTATAGTTTCGGCGACGCGATGCTGGTCGCGTGACCGGAGCGTTCTCTATGCCGTTCGAGTTGGTTATGGGATGCGCGGCGCTTGTATAGGCGTGTTCGAGCAACCACCGCCGCGGCGAGGTTCGGGAGCGCGTTCCGGAGCAGGGACTTTCGGTACCTGTGGCTGTCGGACTCGGCGGTTTCATGTTCGGAGCAGATGGAGTTTTTGGTTCTGGCGTGGTTCGTTTTGCAGGAGACGGATTCGCCGTTTCTGCTTGGTTTGTACGCGGCGCTGAGGTTTACCGGGACGCTGTTTTCGCCTCTGTACGGGATAGCGGTTGACCGATATAGACGCGAACGGCTGCTTCGGGCGGTTCGTTTTGGATTCGCGGCTTCCGGGATGGCTATTCTGGCTCTTGTTTATGCGGGCGTTCTTGGGGTGTGGCAGGTGTTCGTTCTGGTGGGGATTGTGGGGATGGCGAGGGCTTTCGACACGGTTACGCGGCAGACGGTGATTCCGGACATTGTTCCGCGCGCGGGGATAATGAACGCTGTCGCGCTCACACGGTCGGGCAGGGACGTTATGCAGATAGCGGGCCCGATGATTGGGGGCGTTCTGCTTACGCGTTACGGAATGGTCTGGAGCTATGTGGCGATTGTGGGGATGTACATGGCGGGGGCGGCTCTAGCGCTGAGGCTTCAGGTACCGAGTCAGACGGCTTCGGCGCGGAGTTCGGAGTCTGTATTGGTCAATCTAAGACAGGCACTGTCTTATGTTCGCACGCGGGAGGTGGTGCTGGGGCTTTTGCTGCTGGCGTTCTTAGTGAACCTGTCGGGGTTTCCGCTGAACAACGGTTTGCTTCCGGTTTACGCGCGGGATGTTCTGGATGTTGGCGCCGTGGGTCTGGGACAGCTGCTGGGCGCGTATTCTGTCGGCTCGATGGTGGGTTCAGTGACTATCGCGGCTCTGCCCCGTCTCAGGCGGCCGGGGGTGGTGATGACGCTGGCCGGAATAGGGTGGCACGCGGGTATTCTGGCTCTGGCGCTGATAGTGTGGTTCGGGCCGGCGGCGGGCGTTCTGGCGCTGGCGGGTCTGGCGCAGTCTTTTACGATGGTGACGATGGCGATGTTTCTGCTGAGCGTGACGTCGCCGGAGATACGAGGGAGGGTGATGGGGCTTCGGTCGCTGGCGGTTTATGGGCTTCCGTTGGGTCTGCTGGCGTCGGGGTTTCTGGCGGATTTGCTTGGGGCGCCGGCGGCGCTGGCTGTGAACGGTTTGGTGGGGGTTGTGTTTGGGGTGGCTATCGCGGTAGCGACGCGGGGGGTGTGGCGGTATTCGTGGGGGGAGCGGGATTGAGTGAGCGCGGAGTTTCAGGCGGTCAGCAGGTCGGGTCAGTTGCGAATAATCGAAAGCCGTCGCTTTTATCTCAACCGGCAACGGCTTTCGCTGTGAGCCAATCCGGGAGCTAGATCTTCGCGCCGGCGGAGCCGACTATGACTACGACGCCGTCTTCTTTTTCCATCCATACGGCGGCGTTAGCGCGTCCGTCGGTTACGTCGGTTACGACGGCCTTGGCGGTGACCACGTCGTCTGGCCAGACGATGTTGGTGAATTTGATGTCCAGCTTGCCACCCTCGAACCAGCCTTTGCCGAAGTGTTTGTCCATGAGGTCGCCGACGTAGGACATGGTCATGCGTCCGCCGACTACGACTTCCTCGAAGCCGAGTTCTTCGGCGGCTTTTTTGTCGGTGTGGTAGTTGGCGTTGCCGTGGAAGAACGTGCCGCACATCTCAAGGGATATCGGATGCGGGTCGCCTTCTACTAGGTCGCCCTCGGGGACGGCGAACCTTCTCGCGCCGCCCTTGGCCTTAGGGTCGCGGAGGGCGACCTTGCCGGAGGACTGGCTGAGGAGGTAGCTCTGGTGATGGTATCCGACGGCCATAGTCTCGCCTTCCGGGGACCAGAGGGTGACTTCGGAGTTGACGAGGGTGCGGTTGCGGTGGTCGTATATGTCAACCACCTTGGAGCTGGCGGTGTACTGTTGGCCGGGGATGATGGGGGCGTTGAGTTCCCACTGCTGGCGCATCCAGAGGTTGCCGAAGCTGTTCTTGAACCCGCCGCCCGCGAATCCGCCGTCCACAGCCGTTACGGTCATGGAGGGGGCGACGCGCGCTTGGTAGGGGTTGGCGGAGTACCAGTCAGGGTCTATTTCCAGGCCCTCGAAGTAGTCGTTGAGGAGGCCTTCGTCGGCTACGAAGTCTCTTGAACCGAGAGCTTTGCCGATTCGAGCCTCTTCGGGGTCGTGGGATACGTTTGGCATGATTTTCTCCTTTGCGGTCTGGGCCTTCATAGAATGACTCGTTCTTCCTGAAGCTCGGCTATGTCTTTCCAGTCGTAACCGAGCATGTCAATGAGGATGGTTTCGGTGTCTTCGCCGTGCGCGGGGGCCATTTTGCGGGTGGAGATGGGGTTCTTGGAGTAGGCGACAGGGGTCTGAAGCCACTCGGTATCGCCCAGCACGGGATGGTCGAAGTTTATCATGTAGTTGTTGAGTTTGACTTGGGGGTCGTCTCTGAGTTCGAGTGTGCGCTGGACCTTTTCGTAGATGAGGTCGCCGGCGTCGGCGAGTCGGTCTTCCCATTCGGCGCGAGCGCGTGTCTTGAAGGTTTGGGCCATGCTTTCTATGACTAGGTCGCGGTTTTGGTATCTGGCGTCGAGCGAGTTGAAGCGTTCGTCTTCGAGCCATTCCATTTTGTCCATGGCGCGGCACATGGCTGGCCAGTAGCGGTCGCCCTGGCTCATGGAGAAGGCTATCCACTCTCCGTCGGCGCATTCGTAGTAGTTCCATAGGACGTTGCCGGCGCCGCGCCAGTCCTGTCGCTGGAATTCCTGGTCCTGGACTAGGGATATGCCGTTCTGCATTCCGCGCGTCCATATCATGCTGCCGAGGTGGGACACGTCCACCTTTTGGCCGTAGCCGTAGCGTTCTCGCGCGACTAGGGCTCCGAGTATGCCGTAGCTGAGCATGACGCCTGCGGCCTGGTCGGCGATGCCGACGGCGTAGGGGGTGTTGTTGTCCGGACCGGACCACCACATGGCGCCGGAGCGGGCTTCGCCGGTGAGAGCGAAGGCGGGCTTGGCGGAGTCCGGTCCCTCGGGGCCGTAGCCGGAGGCTGAGCCATAGATTATGGCGGGGTTGATTTTCACAATGTCGTCGTAGCCTATTCCGAGCCGTTCAGCGACGCCTTTGCGGAAATTTTCGACGAACACGTCGGACTTGGCGGCGAGTTTTCGCATAATCTCGCGGCCCTTGGGGTTTTTGAGGTCTAGCGCGATGCCGTGTTTGTTGCGATTCATGCCCTCGAAGTAGGCGTTGACGCCCCGGGGCAGGTCAGAGAGGACGCCGCCGACGCGCCCGAACTGTCGGCCGTGGTCACCGTCGAGGGATTCGACTTTGATGACTTCGGCGCCGAGGTCGGCGAGCATCATGGTGGAGACAGGGCCGAACTGCCACATGGTCCAGTCAATGACGCGGATGCCGGTGAGGGGGCCGGGAGGTGGTTGGCGCGAGTTGGCTCCGTTTGTGGTCATGGTCGGTCTCCTTTCGGTTGTTGTGTTTCGTGTTGTACAGGTCTATGTATTCTGTTGTTTTATTTTCTCGGTTCGTCTATCTATCGGGGATATAGCAACAAGGGTGAGGAGGGGACGGTTGTCCCGTCCCCTCCTCCGGCCCGGATGGGTTGGGTTAGTACTGTCTGGATTGGCGGGAGCGGCCGCCCATGGCGGCGTAGGCTACGTCGGGGTCTATTACGACGTCGAGGAGGGCGGCTTTGCCGGAGCCGAACGCTCGCTCAAGGGCGGGACGAATCTGTTCGGGGTCGGTTACACGCTCGCCGTAGCCGCCGAGTCCGTCCATTATTTTGGCGTAGTCGGTTTCTTGTGAGAGGTATGTTCCGACTCCGCTCATTCCTCGGCGAACCACGCCCTGTGTGGTCTGGTTCCACGCGCCGTTGTTGCCGACGATGGAGACGATGGGTAGGTTGTGTCGAACGTAGCTTTCGACGTCGAAGCCTGTGAGTCCGAAGCCGCCGTCGCCGTAGATGATGCAGACTTGCTTGCCGGGTCGGGCGAGTTGGGCGGCGGCGGCGAAGCCGGAGCCTGCGCCTAGGCAGCCGAATTGTCCCGGGTCGAGCCAGTGGCCGGGCTCGTTGATGTTCAGTACGCGGGCGGCGAAGGTTACGATATCGCCGCCGTCCCCGATGACGGTGGCGTCGTAGTCGAGGAAGTCTCGGACTTCGCGGACGAGGCGCATGGGGTGTATGGGGGTCTGGTCGCTGTTGAGCATCGCTTCGTCGGCGGCCTGAAGGGTCTTGTCCTCGGTCATGACCTCTTCGACCCAGCCTTTGCCGGGGGATTTGTAGCCTCTGGCGCTGAGTTCGTCCATTATCTGGCGGAGGACGGCTTTGGAGTTTCCGACGACTCCGACGTCTATGTCGCGATTCTGGCCTATCCTGGAGCCGTCCATCATTATCTCTATGAGCTTGGGGTTCTGGGGGAACATATGGTCAGAGCCGTAGCCGAGCCTGAAGTCAATTGGGGTGCCCAGCAGGATGACGGTGTCGGAGTGGACGAGGCCGTATCGTCGTCCGAGACTGCCGAGGTTGGGATGGTCGGAGGGGATGGAACCGCGTCCCATGGCGTTGAGGAAGACGGGTGAGTCTATCATCTCGATGAACTCACGCAGTTCCTCGGCGGCGTCGTTCCACCAGATATCGGAGCCGGCGAGTATCATGGGTTTTTCGGTCTGCATGAGGATGTCGCAGACTTGGCTGATGTATTCGGGGTCGCCGTATGCTTTGGCGTCGGTGCGGTAGGATTGGGGGTAGCTAACGCTGTCTTCGTCGGTCTGTCCGTTCACCACGTCAACGGGGATTTCGAGGTATGCGGGTCCGGGGACGCCGGTTGTGGCGTGTCGGAAGGCTATTGAGACGTAGTCGGGGATTCTTTCGACGCGCTTGACCTGTTCCGAGAACTTGGTGACGGGTTTTAGGAAGGTGGCGGAGTCGAAGTCTTGGAGTCCGCCGCGCAGGTGGTCCGTGATTCCGGCGTTTCCGCCTATGAGTATCATGGGGCTGGGAGCCTGGAATGCGTTGGCGATGCCGGTGACGGCGTCGGTTACGCCCGGGCCGGCGGTGACGATGGCTACGCCGGGCTTGCCGGTGACTTTGGCCCAGCCTTCGGCGGCGTGGGCGGCTACCTGCTCGTGCCTGAAGTCTATTATCTTGATTCCCTCGGCGACACAGCCTTCGTAGAGGTTGTATATGTGGCCGCCGTTGAGGGTGAAGATGTGGTCCACACCCTCTCGTTTGAGCGCTTTGGCGAACAGGCGTCCGCCGTCAATTTCTGCCATTTCTTCTCCTATGTTGTCTTTTGTGTCCAATAGCTAGGTCTTTTTGAGGTTATGGCGCGTTGGTATCTGTCCTGAGATTAGGTTCAAAGTATAACACCCTTGTCTTGCAGAGAAGAGATGTCGTCCCAAGTGTAGCCTAGTTCTTCAATGAGGATTTCTTCGGTGTGCTGGCCGAGTTCGGGCGCCTCTCTGAATATGCCGGACGGGGTTTCGCTGTATATGTTCGGGTGGTTGCACATTTTGATCGGGCCGATGACGGGGTGGTCGAAGGTGGTGATGTATTCGTTGGCTATCACTTGGGGGTCGTCCACGAGTTCGTCGGTGGATTGCACCCTGGCGTAGATGAAGTCTCCGGTGGCGCGGAAGTGGGCGTCCCATTCGGAGGATGTGCGGGTCATGAACTGTTTGTCCATGATTTTGACGAGTTCCTCGCGGTTTTCGGACCTGGCGTTCATGGTGGCGTATTTGGGATGGGTCACTATATCGGGCAGTCCGAGGGCGGTCATGAAGGATTCCCAGTAGCGGTCGGGTTGTAGGTGCATAAGCTGTATCCATCTGCCGTCTTTGCATTTGTAGAGATTGGCGAGGACGTTCCAAGCGGATTTGCGGTCGTAGGCGCCGAAGCGGTCGCCGCCCATTATGAGGCTCATGCTCATGCCCATGCCTTGCAGCCACATATTGGCGCTGAGGTGTGAGGCGTCCACTTTCTGTCCTATTCCCTGGACGTGTCTGGCCACCAGAGCGGCGAGGACGCCTTGGCAGAGCATTATTGCGCCCATCTGGTCGGAGACGCCCTGGGAGACGCGCACCGGCTCGTCGGCGTCGGCGGGGGTTGCGGAGATCATGAGGCCTCCCCGCGCCTGTCCGCAACCGTCGAAGGATGGGAGGGCGGAGTCCGGTCCGCTGGGACCGTATCCGGTGGCGGAGCCGTATATGAGGAGCGGGTTTATCTTTCTGAGGGTTTCGTAGCCCACGTTGAGACGCTCGGCGACCCCCTGACGGTAGTTTTCTATGAAGACGTCAGCCTTCTCGACCAGCTTGTGGACTATTTCGCGGCCCTCTGCGGTTTTCATGTTGACGGCTATGCCGCGCTTGTTGCGGTTGTTGGCTTCGAAATAGGCGTTTCGGCCTCCGGGCAGGGTAGGGGCGAGGGTGGATGCGCGGGCGACCGCGCGGCCCGCGTCGCCGTCGAGGGCCTCTATCTTTATGACGTCGGCGCCCATGTCTCCCATCATCGCGCCGGCCATGGGGCCGAACTGCCACATCGTCCAGTCTAGGACTCTTATGCCCTTCAATGGTCCGGTGACTCCGTTTGCGCCGTTGTCGAACATCGTCCGCCTCCCTTTGCAGCCTGTGTTTTTGGGGAAGATTCTGGCGATTTTAGCACATGACTGAGGGGGTCGCAGAGGTTTCACGAATTTTGGCGAGATGTTCAAGGCGTTTTTGTGGGAAGTGATATGGGGCAATGTGTGTTAGGATTTGAGCGTCGGCGCATTTGTTGATGCTGAAAGCGAGGATATTGACACCGGTGGCTACCAGAATAGCGATAATATCGGACACTCACTTCAGCCGCTGGGACGAGGCGCATCCGAGAATACGGGAGGCGGTGAGGGATGCGGATATCGCGGTGCACTGCGGCGATATAGTTCGCCAGGATGTGATTGACGGTATGCGGAGGGAGGCGAAGCGGGCTGTGATAGTCCACGGAAACTCGGACCCGCCCGAATTGAGACGGTCGCTTCCGTATCGGGAGGTGATCGAGGTGGAGGGATTGAGGCTGGGGGTGACGCATCCGGCATGGGGCGGACCGGAGTTTCCGCTGGAAGAGTTGTTTGAGGATTTTCCCGAGCCTGTGGACGCGATATTGTTCGGACACCTCCATGAGACTATCAACGAGACGCGGGACGGGGTTCTGTTTGTCAATCCGGGTCAGGCGTACAAGTCGTTTATGGTCCCGGCGACAATGGCGACGCTGACCGTTGACGGGGGTCGGATGTCGGTTGAGATTGTGGTGATTGAAGAGTGAATCGCCCTGAGTTAAGGCGACTATATATGAGGAGCGAGTATGAGCCAGGCTTCCAATGCGGCTAAGGGCGATAGGAAGAAGGGAGTAGGGCGCAACTACTGGATGTTTGTGGAGTCGCCGGAGAACTTTGAGATTATCAGAGAGATGGGGATAACGCTTTTCGGGATGGGACCGAAATATCGCCGCAGGGTGGAGCGTATGTCTCCCATGGACAGGGTTCTGTTCTATGTGAAGGGGATTCGGAAGTGGCCGGCTACGGCTACGATAACGTCGCATGGTTTCGAGGATAGCTCGCCCGTTTTCAAGTCCGCGACGCGAAGGGAGAGGTTCAATCATCGCGTGAGGTTGGCGCCGAACATAGTGCTGGATGAGCCGGACTATATAGACGCGATGTTGATCGCTCCGAGGCTGGAATACCTTAAGAGATGGGCGCCGGAAGACTGGTCGCTGGCGTTTTTCGACAGGCTGCACCTGCTGCCTCAGAAGGACTTCAGGCTTATCGAGGGGGAGATGGAGCGGATAACCAAGAGGGCGGCCGGAAGATGAAGCTAGGTTTGCATGCGCGCTAGAGGGTAGGTTAGCGCCAGACCTGCCGGTTGGCGAGTTCTTGGTTATAGACGCCGAACGCGGTTTCTACGAACTCTCTTGAAAAGTCTGGGGAGTCGGAGATGTCGGCGAGTTTGAGCAATCGGGCGTACGAGGTTATTATGGGCAGCGCGGCGGCCACTACGGGCGAGGCGAGCGCGAACTTAATGGCCCATGAGCTTAGGTCGCCGCCGAACTCGCGCAGGGCGTTTACCAGAATGTCCCGTTGCTCCTCTCGGCTCGTGTAGGCGGCCTTCCTGAAGTTATGGGCGGGGTCGGCTGAGCGCTCGTCTGGCAGGTCTTCTAGGGCGCCGGAGGCTAGGGGGTCGTAGGCGAGGAACGCTGTGGCCGCGCCCTGGGCCCGGGATATGAGGTTGCGGCCGGGCTGCTGGTCAAGCATGCTGAATTCGGTTTGCAGCGACGATACTGAACGCGCGTCAATCGCGCCCTCGCCGGCCTCCTCGGATTCGGGTTTGGCGTCGAGGGCCACGCCGTAGGAGCGTATCTTGCCCTCTATTATCAGATCGTCGAGCAGGCCGAACAGTTCGTCGTCTTCGATTTGGTCCGGGCCCGGGTGGTGAAGCTGGAATAGGTCTATGTAGTCGGTGTCCAAGCGTCGGAGGCTCTGTTCGCAGGCGTAGCGGATGAATCCGGGTGTCCATCGCTGCGATTTGCCGCGCTCGTCCGGGTCAATGACCGGGCGGTAGAAGTCGTATCCCGCTTTGGTGGAGATGACGATGTCGTGCCTGTTGCGTCCTAGCGCGCGGGCGAGTATCTGTTCGCCGTATCCATTGGTGTATGAGTCGGCGGTGTCGAAGTAGGTGAGTCCCATATCGAACGCGCGGGTGAGAAGGTTGAGGGTGTCCTGTTCGGTGACGTGTCCGTAGTCCTTGGTGGCGAGGGGACGGAGAGGAACGCCTATCTCGGAGACTGTGAGATCGGTGTCGGCGAGTTGTCGGTATTTCATGGGCGGCTAACCGGCGCTCTGTTTTTCAAAGTGGTTACGCAATATGTCCTTGACGTGTTCGGGTATATCTTCGCTGGATTTCGCGGCTTCGTCCCGGAGCATATCGTATTCTGAGATTTCATCGCTAGTTCACATGGTATGGAGCCTGCGGGGCTCACGCATTGCGGCGCGGCTATGATTTTTAAGTACAGCGATTCTACAATCTGGCGTTTGGTTCCGAGCAGCGTGGTCTGGCGCGGATCTTCCCGCGCGGATTTCTAATCGGGCAAGAGATAGTTCGGTCGGAAGCAACTTGCCATAAGTCTTCTCTCCCGTCTGACCGTCGTAGCTATGGATGTGGGATTGATACGTTCATTTGGTCTAAGCGACGACCGCCGCTTTGGATAGCGCGTCTCTTACTGTGTCGGCGCGGCGCTCGTATTCGGTGTCGGTTAGGACCGGAGTCATGTCTCCGAGGGGGACGTTGCGCCCTAGTTCTACCCAGGATTTGCAGCCGGAGTATTCAGGCCGGATGGGGAGCGATTGGGTCTGCCGGAGTTCGTACACTCTGAGGAGGGCGACGGTGAGGGGCTGCTTGGGACGCCAGTGGAGACGCTTGTGGGCATAGTTGTCTGTCCAGATGTGGAGGCGGGATATTCTATCGAGATCGGATTCGTCTCTTAGCTCGAACTTGTCGGTGACGCGGCAGAAGTGGGTGAAGTTCACTGATCCGGGTGCGCCGTTTTCGTCGAGGGTCTGGTGGAATTCCGGCTTGATGAGTTCCTTCTTCTGGTGTTCGTAGGTCGGGAACAGGAGGAATTCGGGGTGGACGAACCGAAAGTCCCTGTCCTCGCGGTGTATTCCGCCCTTTCTCAGGACGAGTATCTGCGCGCCCTGTCCGAGGTTCTTTACCGCTATGGCCCATTCTTTGAGCGCCAAGTTGGAGGCGGCTGGCAGAGGCATTGTGATTCTCCTTGTTTGTTCAGGTTCTGTGTCGGTTAGGGAATGGTTGTGGCGATTGGGTTTGCCGGATGTTGCATTGGCCAATCAGCTGTCGCGTCCCACGCTATTATTGGGGAATTATACCATATGCGCTTTCGACTTCCTGTTTTGGCGCTGCTGTATGGTTTGCCAAGTTTCTATACAGCGCTACAATCACGGCATATGGCCGGAAGGCTGACCTGGGAGGGATTTATGAGACTCGAAGGCAAAGTCGCGCTGATATCCGGGGGTTCACGAGGGCAGGGGGCGACTGAGGCGGAGTTGTTCGTGAAAGAAGGCGCGAAGGTTGTGATCGCCGATATTCTTGAGCCGGAAGGGGACGCGGTGGCGGCGCGAATACGGGAGGGTGGAGGAGACGCCTCGTTTATCAGGCTGGATGTTACCAGCGAAGACGATTGGCGGAACGCGGTGGAGTTCACTCTGAACACTTACGGAAGGCTTGATGTGCTGATAAACAATGCGGCTATCTATAAGCGAACTCCTATTGTTCAAACCGACCTGAGCGAGTGGAACCAAATTATGGACATCAACAGCACGGGAGTGTTTCTGGGAACCAAGCACGCAGTTCCGGCGATGCAGAAGTCGGGCGGGGGCTCAATAATCAACGTCTCGTCAACGGCGGGACTTGTCGGCAGCGAGAGGGGCAGCGCATACGGGGCGTCGAAGGGCAGCGTTCGGTTGTTCACCAAGTACACTGCGATTCAGCACGCGGGCGACGGGATACGCGCCAACTCGATACATCCGGGTCCGATAGACACCGATATGATCGCGGACAATATATCCACCCCGGAGGGCAGGGCGGCGTCTGAGGCGCGCGTGCCGCTCGGGCGCATAGGCACGGTCATGGATGTCGCGTATGGCGCGCTGTTCCTAGCCTCGGATGAGTCTTCCTTTATGACAGGCGCGGAGCTTGTCATAGACGGCGGCGTAACGGC
Organism: Dehalococcoidia bacterium; assembly: GCA_965214185.1. Taxonomy (GTDB): domain Bacteria; phylum Chloroflexota; class Dehalococcoidia; order Lucifugimonadales; family UBA1123; genus VXRN01. The sequence continues at coordinate 402,289 of CBDCBF010000007.1, forward strand.
TAGGTAGCGGGTTGACTCCCTACCGGATAGACGGGCGCCGGGGACGTGGGCGGATCGAGCAAATCTGTCCTGAGGGGCGGAGTATGGAGGCGCTCGCGGAGCGGTTTCGGGTGTTCGCTCGCGAGGAGTGTTCAGGTTTGTCGGGTCTGAGTGTGATGTCGCCGACTTATGAGAGGTTATCTTTGGCTGTCGCCGCTAGTCCGGATTTGCTCGCGCTGGCTCGTGAGTGTACGGTCGGTCAGCCGATTCCGAACCTGTTTTTCGCGGCGGTCAAACGCCTTTTGGATAAGTATGGAGGCGATGACTTGGCGCGTCATTACGCTCGCATAGCGGAAGGGATCTCTCCGGAAGAGGGACTGGCCGGTTCGTTCGCGCGCTTCTGCGCGGGGCATGAGGCGGAGATAGTTGAGCTGGTGAGGACTCGCAGGGTTCAGACAAACGAGATAAGGCGGTGTTCGTACCTGATGCCGGCTTTCGGGATGGTTTTTCTGGACGCGCGCCGGATCCCGCTGGCGCAGATAGATGTTGGGGCGAGCGCGGGACTGAACCTGCTATGGGATAGTTGCCAGTATAGCTATTCGGATGGGTACAGGTTCGGACGCGGCGACTCGGAAGTGGTTATAGAATGTGAGTTGAGGAACGGGATGCCCCGAATACCGAAGGAGTTCCCGGAGGTAGCTTTCAGGAGAGGGGTGGACCTGAGTCCGGTTGATCTTAGCGATGATGATGAGTTTCTGTGGATGACTGCGCTTGTGTGGCCGGATCATCCCGATAGGGCCGCGCTGCTGCGCTCAGCCCGGCGTATCTGGTTGAGCGATCCGCCAAGAGTCGAGGTCGGCGACGCTATCGAGGTTTTGCCCCGGATGCTGGCGGAGGCTCCGACCGACGCCGCGCTGTGTGTGTTTCACTGCCATGCCCTGAACCAGTTTTCGCCTGAATCTCGGGCCGCGTTTTATGAGATACTTCAGCGGGAGTCTTATAATAGGACTGTGTATCACATACCCTCGGAGGGTGAATATATGCAGGTCAGCAGAATAGTGAATGGGGAGTCGGAGACGATTCTGTCGTGCAGAAGGAACGCGCATGGCCGCTGGATAGAATGGCGCGGCATTCCGGGATATTGCGAATGACTACGTACCGATACAGTATAGATGTTGAAGTCAACGGCGACCGGCACAGCCTGGAGGTGGATGGCAGATGGATGTTGTTGCGCGTCCTGCGTGACGTTCTGGGTCTGACCGGAGCGAAGCGCGGGTGCGATCTGGGAGAGTGCGGCGCTTGCACCGCGCTTGTGGATGGCGTTCCTATCAACTCGTGTATGACGCTGGCGGCGCTGTGCGATGGGAAAAGAGTGAGGACTGTGGAATCGCTTGGTTCGTCAGAAGCGCTTAGTCCGGTTCAGCGCGCGTTTTTGGAGAACGACGGCGGGCAGTGCGGATTCTGTACGCCGGGTTTCGTTATGAGCGTGACCGCGCTTCTTGAATCCAATCCCAATCCGACCGATGATGAGATGCGACAGGCGCTTGCGGGGAATATATGCCGCTGTAACGCATATGGGCGGATTCTCGAATCGGCGCGGGCAGCGGCGAGGCGGTTATGACTACTAATATCGGGAAGTCCGTCCGGCGGAGAGACCTGCCCGCCAAGCTGACGGGGGAGGCGAAGTACGCGGCGGATGTCAGTTTGCCGGGTATGTTGATAGGGAAGATACTCCGCAGTCCGCGCCCCCGCGCGCGAATAGTTTCGGTGGATATGTCGCGGGCGGAGAGTATGCAAGGCGTTCACGCGGTGGTTACGCCGTTCGACGTTCCTGATGGCAGGATCGCGCCGGATCTGCCGATTCTGGACACAGAGGTTCGTTTTGTGGGCGATGAGGTAGCGGCGGTGGCCGCCGATGATGAGGACATAGCCCGGGACGCTCTGGGCCGAATCGTGGCGGAATATGAGGAGTTGCCTTTTGTTGTAGATATGCGGGAGGCGCTGGAGGCGGACGCGCCTGAGGTTCACGCGGGTGGCAACCTGGTTGGCGGAGAGCCTATCACGCTTGGGCGGGGCAACGTGTCTGAGGGGTTCGCTGAGGCGGACGTGATAGTGGAGGATACGTTCAGCACACCGGCCCATTCGGGGGCGGCGCTGGAACCGCGCGCGGCGGTCGCGTCTTGGGACGGCGACAAGCTGACGGTGTGGAAGTCCACGCGCGGCGTACACGCGGACAGGCTGATGCTGTCCGTCGCGCTTGGCGTCGCGCGTGAAGACGTGAGGGTGGTCGGCGTGAGCATGGGCGCGGGGTATGGCAACAAGGATGAGACGCGCTTGTCTGTGATAGCGGCGGTTCTGGCTCGGCGCGCCGGTCGTCCGGTGAAGATAGAGGCTACGCGCGAGGAGGAGTTTGTGGCCGGCCGCCATCGTCACGCTACTATCACCACTGTGAAGATGGGTGTCAAGAACGACGGGACGGTGACCGCGGTCCACGCGACGACGATAATGGACACAGGCGCGTATCTTTCGTCGGGGCCGGGGGTAGTTCGGCGAGCGGGGCAAGGGGCGCTATATCTTTATAGGTGTCCCAACGTTCGTTATGACGGATATCTGACTTATACGAATACGCCGTCGGGCGGGTCGTATCGCGCGCTGGGCGCTCCGCAGGGACACTTCGCTCTGGAGGTTATCGCGGACCGCGCGGCGGAGGCTGTGGGGATGGACCCGCTGGAGTTCAGGCTGAAGAATCATGTCGGGCCGGAGGGACAGCCCGGTGAGCGGGTTACTCCCCTCCGCGAGATAATGGATACTCAGCCGGTAGAGGGAGGCGTTCCGTTTTCGAGCAACGGGCTGAGAGAGTGTATCGAGAAGGGCGCGGAGGCGTTCGGATGGCATGACGAGCTTTCGCAGACCGAAGAGCCGATATGGCGTGGCAAGGGAATGGCTATCTTCATATACAGGGGCGGCGCGGGCGGGCGCTCTATGGCGCGGATGCGGCTGGAACGGGGTGGCCGTCTGAGATTGGAGTCGGGGGTTATGGATGTGGGGGAGGGCAGCTATACGGTCTTGACACAGATTGCGGCAGAGGCGCTGGGGGTTGACTACGGAGTTTTGGAGGCGACGTTTGGCGACTCGGCTATGACACCCGACTCGCCTATCACAGCGGGTTCGACGGTTACGTTCTCGGCGGGGTTGGCGGTGAAGGAGGCGGCGACCGGTTTGAGGGAGCGCATGCTTGCGGCCGCGTCCGACGCTCTTGGGCCGCCGGCGTCCGAACTCGGCTTGAGCGATGGGGGTGTAGTTCACTCGTCCGGTTTGGCGATGTCTTTCGCGGAGTTGGCGTCACGAACCGGAGGGATAGTGGAAGAGACAACAGTTTCGCCGGGGAGCGCGGACTATATCGTGAACTCGTTCGGCGCGCACTTCGCGGAGGTAGAGGTGAATACGGATACGGGACAGGTTAGGGTTGTACGGTATGTGGCGGCGCACGATTCGGGGCGAATAGTCAACCCGACGCTCGCGGTGAATCAGGTGGAGGGCGGGGTGTCGCAGATGCTGGGGTTCGCGCTGAGCGAGCGGATGATCACCGACCCGAATAACGGCGCGACGTTGAACGCGAGTTTTTTGGAGCATAAGAGTCCTACTATTCTGGAGTATCCGGATATACAGGTCATATTCGCGGATGTGGTTGACCCGGTTGGGCCGTATGGCGCGAAGGCGCTTGGAGAGCCTCCTAGCATCGGTGTGGCTCCGGCGGTGGTGAATGCGATAAGGGACGCGGTTGGGATCGAGGCGCGGGATTTGCCCGCTACGCCTGACCGGATTCTGGATCTTCTGGCTGAGATGGGTGAGGCGGATACCCGATGACACCGTTCGAGATACTTATGCCTTCGACCCTGGAAGAGGCGCGCGCGATGCTCGTAGATAGGGGTGGCGCGGCGTCCGTTTTCGCGGGCGGCACGGATATTCTTGGCGAGATGAAGCAGGGGAGCGCTTCGCCCGCTTTTGTGGTGAACATTGGGCGTCTGGACGGGATGAGGAATATTGAGTGTTCGGAGGGCGGCAGCGCGCTGGGCAGTCTGGTCACTCTGGCGGAGATAGTGAACGATTCGGATATTGTATCTCGGCATCCGGCTTTGGTTCAGGCCGCGAAGTCGGTCGCTACGCCGCAGATAAGGAACGCCGGTACGCTGGGCGGGAATCTTTGCCAAAGGCCGAGGTGCTGGTATTACAGGAGCGCGGCGTTTGATTGTTTGAAGAAGGGCGGAGACACTTGTTTCGCGGTGGATGGCGGGAACAGGTACCATGCGATACTGGGCGCGGACCGCTGTCACATTGTTCATCCGTCGGACACCGCGGTCGCGCTGTTGGCGCTGGACGCGGAGGTTGAGATATTCGGGGAGGGCGGACTGCGACGAGTTCCGATAGGGGAACTGTTCGTCGGACCCGAGGATGATATTCTTTCAGAGACTTCGCTGGGCGTGGGGGATATAGTGACTCGCGTCGTAATTCCGCGCTCCGGGGCGGGTGGTCGAAGCGTGTATCTGAAGGCCAAGGAGCGGCAGGCATACGACTTCGCGCTGGTGTCGGTTGGGGCTTATATAGAGGTTGTGGATGGGGGCGTCCAGAGGGCTAGGATAGCTCTGGGCGGAGTGGCGCCGACGCCGTATTTCGCGTGGTCGGCTTCAGGCGCGCTGAAGGGCGTGAGCGCTGACGAGGTTGACGCGGCGGCGGTCGGGAGAATGGCGATTGAGGGGGCGGAGCCGATGTCGGAGAACGGGTACAAGGTGAGGCTGGCGTCCAACTTGGCGGCGCGGGCGGTGAGGACGCTTTTGGATATGGCTGACGGCTAGTCTCTGTCGGTTTCGACGCCGGTCATAGTGCTGATGGAGGCTATGAAACTGCCTGCGCCGTAGTGAATGATCTGCCACTTGTGGAGGTCTTCGCCCTCCATGCCGCGTCCTTTGAGCTGGTAGTAGGCGGGCCTTTCGGTGACTCCTTGGAGTAGGATGAATACGCCGGCTACGATCGAGATGATTGGCGCTATGAGATACCACGCGAATATGGTGGCGAGTCCGAGAGCGACCAGGGCCGCGCCCAGCATGATTTTCTTGCGGTCGGTCTTTCTGACCTCGGCGATGCTTTCCAGGGTGGTGTAGGGCAGTTCGTGGACATGGGTTTCCTCGCGCCGCCTGTATATCAGTATGACGCGGCGCGAGGTGGCATGGTATGGGCCGAAGCTGGATACCAGGCGTTCGCCTTGTGTGAGGTAGCGTTCTACTTCCTCTGCAGGCTGAGACCGGGGGATCAGGGCGGCCATCAGAATATCGCTATGGGGTTTACCGGTGAACCGGTTGTGTTGTGGAGGCGGAGCGGGCCTATGGAGAGCATGAATTCCCATCGGTTGCGCTCTTTGCAAGCCTGCGCCAATTCTTCGAGGTTCGCGTTGTCCAGAATCCACAGGCCCATGGCGACGATGCCGACTTGGTGGATGGGGTTGGTGAGATTGGGGTAGCCGGTGGGCATGACGTCGTTTCCGGTGTCGCTGCCTATCATGGCGATGCTTCGTTCGCGGAAGAGGGGGAGGCAGGCGGCCTGGCAGGCGGAGGATCCCTCTTCGCGCGGGTTCCAAGGGCCTTCTACGTTTCTGCGATGTAGGTTGCCGGTGCGTACGAGCAGAACGTCGCCTTCTTCTATGGTGAAGCCGCAGCGTTCTTCGGCGGCGAGTATATCTTCGGGCATGACGCCTTCGCCGCGTTCGAGCCAGTCAACGCCGCGGATCATGGGGGCGTCCACGAGGACGCCGCGGGTTACGATGCCGTTTTTGGTGAGTTCAATGGATTCGGCGGTGGCTCCGAGGTTGGTGGCGACAAGGTGTGCGGGTTGGTTGTTGTACATTTTGCCGTCCCAGAAGAAGTGGGCTAGGCTGTCGACGTGGGTGATGGAGTATCCGTGGAATATCATGCCGAAGAAGTCGGTGGCGCCCTGCGCTGAGCGTGTGGTCACCTTGTCTCCGGTGGCCCAGCCTTCGCCGCTCTCGACCATGAAGTGGACGGGAGGGACCGGCACGTCGGGGGACGGCTCGAACATGACGGTGCGGGCGCATGAGACGGTCACGCCTTCTTGGACGAGGGAGACGGCGCGTTTGACTTTGTGGGGGTCTAGAAAGTTGAGTGTTCCCATCTGGTCGTCGCCGCCCCACCTGCCCCAGTTGGAGAGCGAGTCTAGGTATCCGATTACTTCTTGTTCGGTTGGGATGTTGATTGCCATAGTTGTTGTTGCCTCCACCGGGTTGCTTGAGAGTATGCGGCCCCGCGATGTGGGTAGGCCGGAGTGCGGTTAGTATATATTCGGGCCGGGTTTATGTGAACCGCGACCCAGCCGGCGGTAGGGACTGAAAGGCGACGGCCGGGCCAGTTTTATATATTTCGGTTTATATCTTGGCCGGAAGGAACAGGAGGCTTGGCCGGAGTCCCAACAGGTGAAAAGTCGCCAGTATTTCACCTGCATCGGCATGTATTGACAGGGTAAATTTTTCCGTCGGGCTTGTCATATATCATAGTTTATAGTTTTTGGTCGTCAGTTCGTGGTTTAGGGCGACCGGGCGCGGCCGGGAGTTTCATGTTGGCGAGTCATGGGAGTATTATAGTCAAATCAGCACGGATGTACAATAGAGATCGCGGGCTGAGCCGGGCGCTTTCGGTATTGGGCCGCCGTCGCGTCGCCGACGGCGGCCTCAGTACCATTTCTCCTTGTCCACGACGTTGTTGAGGGGCTCGTCGTTGAGGAAGCGGCGGGCGTTGTCGAGGATAATCCGGAAGCGGCGTTCGGGGATGTTTTCGGCGTCGCGGACGGCGACGTGCGGGGTCATGAGGACGTTGGGGAGGCTCCAGAGTTTGTGGTCCGAGGGGAGTGGTTCTTCCTCGAAGACGTCGAGGCCGGCGCCGGCTATCCGGCCGTTTTCGATAGCGTCGGCTAGGTCGTCTATCTTACAGACTTTTCCTCGTCCTATGTTGATGAAGTAGGCGGTGGATTTCATGAGGCTGAAGCGGCGGGCGTCGAACATGGCCTCGGTTTCGGGGGTGTGGGGGACGGTGGTTATGACGAAGTCGGCGCGGGGCAGAACGTGGTCGAGTTGGTCGGGGTGGTGGAATTCTACGTAGGGGAGGTCGTATTCGGGCCGCGGCTCTATGCCGATGATTTCCATGCCGAGTTGGGCGCAGATGCGGGCGGTTTCGTGTCCTATGCCGCCGACGCCGTTGATGAGGACGGTGGAGTCGCCGAGGTAGATGTAGGGGGTCTTGCGGGCGTCTTTGTCCCATATGCGCCGGCGCTGGGCGTCGAAGTACCAGGGGAGGCCGCGAGAAAGGGCGAAGACGAACATCATTATGTGGTGTGAGATGTGGTCGAAGTAGATGCCGCGCGGGTTGGTTATGGCGAGGGGGTGACGGATAAGTTCGTCGTAGTAGTATCCGTAGAAGGGTCCGGCGTCGGGGTTGTGGAGCCAGCGGAGTTTGCGTGCGACGCGGAGCGCGGCGGGAGGCACCCAGCCGCAGGCGGCGTCGGCGTCGCGTATGGCTTCGAGAGCTTCGTCGTCGGTGCGCGGCGCGGCGACTTCGTATTCGGGAAGGGTGTCTGCGAGGCGGGCGGCGAACATGGTTTTGAGGTCGTCTTGCGGGGGCATGAAAACGAATTTGGGCATGGGGTCTCCTGGAAAGGGCGGGGCAGTTTAAGGCGAGGTTGATCCGGGGCCGGCGGGAGATGTCTGAAGATTGGGTTCCGGGGATAAGGAGGGCGACGTTCTAGAGTTATTATCATACATTTGCTTTATCCATCCACCGGTTGAGATCTGCCACAATGATAGGGACGATGTGAGCTTCGTCCGATGTTGTAAGCACACGGAATTTCGCGCACCAAGTTCCATTGGAGTATATGCCTTGCACGCCGTCAGCCGACTTCCTAAAGAAAGTCGTTTGGGGCAGATCGGGGTTCCAGTAAGTTGTATAGCAGAAGCGGATGTAGGGCACTTCGCTGGTAAGCTTTTCTAGGAAGCGCGTGATCGGTCCGGACGCCCTTCCGTAGCCATGATGTCCGAGGTTAGGCGACTGTTTTTCCTTCTGTGTCGCATCTCGGGGCAGATTGGAAGTTCTTGACTGTTGAAAACGGGACAGGAATGTCTCGTGAAAAATCTGACCTGTGGTTGAAAGTTCCAGGTATTCTATGCCGTCAATTTCAATCCGTTCGACCAGCGGTTCAAAGCGTTCGTCCCAATCTTCACTGAAGTCTTCGTATTTGTGTGGATTCTCAATGTTGGGTCTGCTGAGAGCCATGAACATGCCGCTGGCCTTTTCCCAAAGCGAAAAATCCAGGGCTACGGGCATTGGTGGGAAGGGTATGATGGCGTCGAAGCGTTCATGCTTGTAGTACACCGGTATGCCAAGGGCTTGACCCATCAGAGCCGCAATGGCGATTTGGGCTTTGTATCCTCCGGTCGCGTTGATTGCGCAGAATTCAATTCCGCCCGCATCGCGAGTCAACTTGCCGAAAAGTTTAGCCAGATTCCGTAAACCGTATGTGCGGAACAGCCTTGGATTGTCATCTTGCAAACCTGTTACGCAGTGGCTGTGTACGTTCCAGCCGTCTTTCTGGAAGTAAGATTGCAGAATTTCTGAGATTATTCTTCCATCATCTGTATCTGAGTGGAGCAGATGGAGGTTTGCCCTCTCGATTCTCCCCTGTTCAAAAAGGTCGGCTACGGAGTTAATCTCCGCGCCGCAGATGCGTTCGGCGGGCGAGATTCGATGGAGTTGGGACGCGACTTCTGACCAGTTATTTTCGGAATAGGCTTGAGCCAGCGCGGACAGTATTAGGCTATCCTGGGACTCTTTGGCCAGGTTGGATAGGTTGGAGTATATCAGGCTCGTGCCGACGGTGCAGAGCAAGGTGTTGGGCGCTGGCATTATTCGTTTTCCTTTTCCCATACTATTGGCGCGGCTAGGGCGAAGGCGGCCTGAACGGGGCGAACCCCATGTTCGGCGAGGGTCTGGGCGTGTCTGGGGTCTAGGAGGCGTTCCGGCGGTATTGGCGCGCCGTAGAAGGGTTTGGGAGCGCTGTTTGTTCGGAAGCAGGCGCCGGCTTCGAGCATTACCTGCGGACGCTTGAATATGGCTATGTTGTGGAAGTCGGGGGCCATCTTGCCGTACTTGATAAATGATTTCCATAGACCGTCGGTCGGGTCGTGGAGGGCGGGTTGGAACGTGGATAGGGATATGAACCCGTCGGCGCCCGGAATGTCGTCGAGTTCGGGGCATCCGGTCGGTTCGCCGGCTAGGTCGAAACCGCCGTGTCCGACTGAGGCGTCGGCTCCGTATCCGACACGTCCGAGAAGTTGGAGGGCTTCGGCGAGAATCTCAAGTCCGGTGTCTCCGGTTCGGGCGTAGAGGGTCATTCCGGCATTCGGGACTGAGAGGTTGGAGAAAGGCACCTCGAATAGCTGTCCGTCTTCACCTGCGGAGCGGGATATGGAGTTGCGTAGGCGAATGTTGTTCTGGATGGATATTTCGGGGGAATCGGATAGTTGAGGTTGTGTTCCTTGTTGGATTTGCGTGAATTGGATGGACGACAACCATTTTGTTTTCTTTACTTCTTTGCGCTTGTCTTCAGGCCAGTCCCACCAGATTGGCAAACAAGCGGGGGCTGGGAGTGAGTCGCCGGGGAATGCGTCGGATATAACGAAGAGGGGTTCGTGGGCGTTCCAAGGGTCGAGGAAATCGCGATAGAGCGCTTCAACTCCCTTGTACCTAGCCCAAACGGAGGCGAGCGCGCCCATGAGAGTGTCCGACTGCCAAGGGGTGGTCCAGATGTCTAGGGGTTGGAGTGTTAGCTTGACCAGAGTGTCCAAGGTTGACCGTCTATCTTGAAGTTGTGGAAGCTGATTGCGCCTGAGCCGCGGCTAGTACCGCCGCCGAGTCCGGTCATTTGGACGAGGTGGAGGCCGTCTGCGATGATGGCTTGGAGGGCTTCGGCGCTTGTGTATGTATTGCCGCCGGTCTTTCGTGTGGAAGAGTCGTACTGAAACTCATTGTCCAGATCGAGTACCTGAAGTACTATTCGCATACTGAACTCACTGCCTTCAACCACTCGTTCGTTTGAACGAGGATGTTGCGCGCCTCCGGCCTGGCGCCTGACGAGGTTTTCGTTCTTATCCTCAAGTTGCCCGCCCTTCTGAAGCCTGCCATCGCGGACAATGATGCGAGATGGCCCAAGCTTGCTTCCGGTATTCATGTGCGCTCCGAACATACGACAGACAGGGCAAGTATCTTCTGCGCATCCGCACGGATAATCAGGATTTCCTCCGAATTTCCCCAACTGCCTTTCCAGTTCGGCTCGCATCTTCCCCTTGAGGGATGACCCTGGGACATACGGGTCGCCCGTTGCGGGGTTTTTGATAACGGGGTTGTCGGAGCCGCCTATCTTTAACTCGTCTTGGGAGCCGCCTATGTGGAGGCCACTTTCGCAACGAATTATGAAGGTGATTTCGTGAATGTCAGTTCTCCGCATGGTCATGATTTAAGAATCCTTCTTATCATCTGTCCCGCATGTGCTTAGAGCCATAACCTATCAATGCTTCAAAGTGGGGCAGAAAGCCATCTAGGAAAGCTCTTTCCGGTTCTTCCGCAGAGGTGACTCTCCGCACATTGTCATCTATAAATATCTGAAAACCTTTTGGTATTTTGGGGGGTCTTGTATTTGCGGCATTTTGGGCGTGAACGCTGAGCGACTCGAATTTGGCGGATACGCGCTCCCAACTTTCGCCGAATTTCAAGTTGCGTTCTATATCTCGGCAGTGGTTGAAGAAGCGACGCGCCTGTCCAGTAGTTAGCCCAGGTCGGTCGGTCGCGAGATGGATGGCCATAGCGTCAACTTTTTCTTTGGAAACAAACTGGGGAAGGAGATAAGGTCGGCCTTTGTTATCTTTTGCGAAGTAGGATTCACTGAATTTAGGAATTTCATCATTTCCGGCCTGAGCGTCTGAACGCCGGCTACGCTGTGTGTTGCTTGACGCCCGTGTGACGTGTCTATGGCAATCGTTACAGCGTTTGTGTGAGGGAAGCCTTGGGTTGAATGTTTTACCACAGTTGGCGCATGTTTTTGAGTCGGTAGTCATATTCTCACTCCCCGGTTCATCCGGCACATGAATGCCGGCGTTCCTGAAAGCCTCTCTCATAGCCATTTTTGTTCTTCCTCACGACGTATTTCTTGTTGACAGCATGGCGTATTTCAGACTTGCAGTCATCATTTTCAGGTCTTCTTCGCGGTTGGCGTCGGGGGCCAACCGGTCTGTTCTAACCAGCGCCCAGTCTCGGAATTCTCTGTGTTGCCTCTGGGTGGCGTTGCGACTGACTTGGTATGTCCAGCGCGCGGAACGGAGCGATCTGCCTGTCGGGTCTTCTGTCTCGACCAAGGCGAGAAGGCGATGTATGAGAGAGCGGGGCAGATGATTATTCTCGATCCAGCCCGCCAACTTCTTGCCGTCACACAGCACGGTATCGTGGTTGTCCCAAGTCCATTGGGTGTCCAGCGCGGCGCAGCGATTCTTGCCTTGGTGGCTCTTGGCTTCGGATTCGAGTTCATCAGCACGTTCTACAGCGTGGCGGATTGGGATTCGGTATGGGGTTAGGGCGATGCCTGCGCTGAAGGTGAGACCGTATTTGTCGCCAGGGCCTTCCCTGAAACGCTTTCTCAGGTCTCCTGCGAAGTCGAGGACTGTGTTCCATGGGCCGACCATGAGTAGGTCGTCACCGCCTGAGTATATGGTGTAGATGTCGCGCCAGTTGTCTTTCAGGTAGTTGTATATGGTCTTGCCGAAGAATGTGTCCAAGTCTCGGTTGAAAACTTTCAGTCCGGCGAGCGATGGGTCGTTTCTGACAATGTGGCCTACTTTCATGCCCATGTCGTCCACGTCAGCCTTGATGACGGCGAGTCTGCGGACGCCGCGCGACTTGTTGACTATTTCCTCGAAGGTGAGGGGTTCGCCGTGACTGTTTTGGGGTATCCAGCGCGCGACGTGGAAGGCTTCCGGTTGTCGTTCGGTGGTCGGGGCGAAGGGAACGCCGAGCGCGTCGGCCTGCGTGTCGCGTGAACCGGGGCGTATCCATATCCAATCCGGGTTTGTCAATTTCTGGCCGAGTTCTTGGGCGCTTAGGCAGCTTTTGCAATGCCAAACCCCACGCTCGTCCTCGTCATCTTTCTGAAGCGCTCCTTTTTTCTGGCCGCATACCTGGCAAGCCTGGCCGCCGGCTTCGATCGGTTCGCCGAGCGGAGGACGGCTAAGAGCGTCAGGATTCCAGCGTCCGCCATGTTGTAGCATAGCCACGCCTGCGCGCCGCTTTCGCCGTTCTAGTTCAAGACGGACCTCCTCGTATGTTTGGGCCCACGCCATGGAGAGTTGGAGCTCGCCGTTGGTTTCATCCCAGAGTTGGCGCTGGAGTTCGGCGTTGATGTCGGAGAGACGGGCGGTGTCGGCGTTTGCGGGCAGAACCACTTGGAATCCGCCTCCGCCTATGACGAGAATTCTGCTTTTGAATTCTTGGGCGGGTATGCCGAGTCGCTCTCTGAGTGTCCAGAGGGCGGCGCGTTCTATTAGCTCGACACGCGCGGAGCGCGCGCGAAGTCTCTTGGCTTGGGCTTTGCCCGCGCTCTTCACTGCGAGGACGTAGTTCTGGATGCCTGAGAGATCTCCCGCCAGATACATCGGTTTATTCATGGCTTTAGTAGCTTTGTATCTGTTGGACGGGGCCACGCTGAGGACGCGCGGTTGTTCATGAATGCGCACTGTGTTACTGTTCGGCGGGAGCATAGTATCATAGCGGGAAAATGGGCGCAAACGCGCCGGACTGTGAGGAGGACTGATATGCGGAACGGAACGGGCGTCAAAGACCGGTATGAGTTGCCGCTGACAACGGAATCTCAGCAGGCGGCGGATCATTATGTGAATGCGCTGGATATGTTTATCGCGCAGACGTATGGCGTGGAGCGTGAGTTCGCTAGGGCCGTGGAGGCGGATGAGGGTCTGGCGGTGGCGCGCGCGGCGCTGGGTCTGCTGCAGCTGTATCGCAACGCGCCGGCGGATGCGAAGAAGTCTGCGGAGCGCGCGAAGGCGCTGGCGGTGAATGCGACCAAGCGTGAACGGCAGCAGGTGGAAGCCATATCATTCATGATTCATGGGCAGAATGACAAGGCTTACAGACTGATACAGGAGCACCTGAAGGAGTTTCCGCGCGATATTCTGATGGTGCGGCTGGCGAGCCGGGTTCTGATTCTGGGATGCAGCGGGGCCGGGGTGGCGAATTTCCCGGAGGAGTTGATGTCCATAGTGAAGCCGCTGGCGGCGGATTATGGCGATGATTGGGCGTTCTTGGGACAGTACGCTTTCGCGCACCATGAGACGGGGTATTTCGCGGACGCGCTGACTTACGCGGAACGTTCTCTGGAGATGAGGCCGGATAACGCGAATGCCTCGCACTCGGTGGCGCACGTTTTCTTTGAGACGGGCGACCCGGACGGCGGGTCGGACTTTCTCGGCGACTGGCTGGACGGGTACGACAGGCGCGGGCCGTTCAATGTGCATCTGTCCTGGCATCAGGCTCTGTTTCAGCTTGCCGCCGGAAGGCCGGAGAATGCGGTGTCGCTGTATGAGGATCACATTCGCCCGACGGTGGTTAAGAAGAATTTCGGCTCGCTGCAGGATAGCGCGTCGCTGATGTGGCGGATGAAGATATACGGGGATGGACAGCCGGGTCCGTGGAACGAGGTTCTGGAGATAGCGCGGCCGGCGGCTGAGAAGCCTGGGCCTGCGTTCAGAGACGCTCACGCGGCGCTGACGTTCGCGGCGGGTGGATTCACGGACGAGATGGATAAGCTGATAGCCGGGCTGGGAGAGATGTCGGAGAGTGGCAACGCGCTGTCGAGAGAGGTTATGCTGCCGCTCGCGAAGGGGGTCGAGGCGTTCGCAAACGGCGCGTATGAGGACGCGGCGGACAATCTGGACGGGCTGGTGGATCAGCTTCCGCGTATAGGGGGCAGCCACGCTCAGCGGGAGGTGTTCGAGGATACGATACTGGAGTCGTATATCCGCGCGGGCCGGTTCGATAAGGCGCAGGAGCTTCTGCATACCCGGCTGAAGCGGCGGACGTCGGTGCGGGATGAGGTGTGGCTGGGGCGGACGATGGGGGAGGCGGCGGATTAGGTGGGAGGCGAAGCCTATGCGATTACGCGCCAAAGAACTTGGGGGACGCAAGTAGTTCCCCTGCCTGTCACAAAGGGGTAAGCTCTTCGGGCCTGAACTTATCGCCGTCGGTATATAACCGAGGTGTGAATGTATTAGAGAGCGTCTAAATGAAAATCATACTCGTCGCCACGAATCAGACAGACAGGTTTATGGATCGGATGGTGGTGCGACCGGTTCCGATTGGGCTGGCGTATCTGGCGGCGGCGGTTGATGAGGGCCGGCATGAGTTGCGGGTTCTGGATTTGATGTTTTCTGAGGATGGGCCGGGGGATGTTGAGGATGCAGTTAGGGAGTTCGGGCCTGATTTGGTGGGGCTGTCTATTAGGAATCTGGATAATCAGAGCAGCGGCAACTCGGTCTGGAATCTTCCGGGCGTGAAGCGGATAGTGGATAGGGTGCGCGGGGTGAGTGAGGCGACCATACTGTGCGGCGGGCCGGCGTTCAGCATATTGCCGGCGGAGTGCTTGGATTATGTGGGCGCGGACCTGGGTATCGCGGGGGACGCGGCGGAGGCGTTCGCTACGCTGGTGGATAGGCTGGAGTCGGGTGAGGGTTATCGGGATGTTCCGGGCATCGTGTATCGCGATAGTGGCGAGGTGGTGGTGAGCGAGGGGAGGTTCGCGGCGGATTTTCATAGATTCCCCAGGCTGGACCTGCTGGATATGGGAAAGTACAACGGGTCAGGGTTCGGGGTCGGGGTTGTGACCAAGCTGGCTCAGGCGTATTATCCCACGCTGGACAGCAGTTTCGACGGCGGCGACTGGCGCGCGCGTCCGCCGGAGGAGGTGGTAGAGGAGATAGCCGCGCTGAACCGAGATTTCGGAATCAACAAGATATTCTTCATAGACTCCGGCTTTAACATTCCCGAGGACGCGGCGAAGTCGCTGTGTATCGCCATTCTGGAGTCGGGGCTGAAGATCAGGTGGAACAGCTATGTCCGGCCGGGTTCGGGGGACGAGGAACTTTTTCGATTGATGAAGCAGTCGGGTTGCTCGCTCGCGCTTATGTCCGAGTCGGGCAGGGGTTCGGGGGACTTGTCCGAGAGGTTGGCCGGTCTGGAGGCGATGGCGCGTCTTTGCAGGAAGGTCGGGCTTCCGTTTACCATGAACATGGCGTTTGGAGAGCCCGGCGAAAGTCGTGAGAGCGTGGAGCGAAAGATAGAGTTTCTGGACACGGTCGCGCCCGCTTTCGCCGTTCTGAGATTGGGTACGCGAGCGCTGCCGAATACGGCGGTGGCGCAGGCCGCGCTGGATGAAGGTCTGATAGAATCCGAGTCGGATCTCATCAGACCGATTTTCTATATTGAAGAGGAAGTAAGGGGCTGGCTTGGGGACAGATTGCGCGAGGAAGTGGAAGCGCGTCCTCGCTGGAATCTGTCCTGAGCCTGCCGCCCGATTCACAAAACTTGACGGAGAAACGAATATGCCGGTAATTGATCACAGTACGCAGAGGATGCCGGCTCCGACAGACAAGATCAGTTCGCGGGATATGATATCCGGGGAACATGGCGCGGAGTCTCTGTCGGTGAGCGAGCTGATTGTGGAGCCCGGGTACAGGGGGCGGCTGCATACGCACGACACGGATGAGGCGGTTATGGTGGTGGAAGGGTCTGTACAGTTCATCGTGGGTGAGGAGGTTCGGACGGTTCGTTCGGGCTACTCGATGCTCGCGCCGCCCGGAGTGGCTCACAAGCTGGTGAACAATACATGGGTCTCGGCGCGTATGCTGGTGATACGACCGACGACAGAGCATAGGACAATACAGATGTAATAGCGCGGGCGCTGGAAGAACGCCTTGAAACATGAGAGCGGAGGATACATCTATGGCGACCACCGAGACCGGACCCCAAGAGGAATTGCAGTTGATACCGACCAACGCGGGCGGCAGGTCTTTCGCGGGGCCGCCGAAGGCGCTCCAGTCGGATGTTACGCCAACGGATCTGTTCTATGTCAGAAATCACTGGAAGGGCGCGCCGGAGATTGATATTGACGCCTACCGACTGAGTGTCGGAGGCGAGGTCGCGCGCGACCTCGCTCTCACGCTCGATCAGATCAAGCAGCTTCCGAACCGGCGTTACCAAGCTACGTTCGAGTGCTGCGGCAATGGACCGATTCCCGAATATTGGGCGAAGCAGACTCGCTCGGTGATGGAGAAGGTGACCGGCCATGGAATCATGGGGAACGCGGAGTGGGTGGGCGTGTCGCTGGCGGACGTGCTGAATATGGCGGAGGTTGGGCCGAATGCGGTGGAGGTGATGTTCGAGGGAGCGGATCATGGGCCGGACGAAGTTGTGGGCGACCCGGAGGAGGTGACCTACGAGCGCAGTCTGCCCATGTCGAAGGCGCTGCACCCGGACACGATGCTCGCGTGGGAGATGAACGGCGAGCCGCTGACTCCTCTGCATGGATATCCGCTGCGGCTGGTTGTGCCGGGCTGGTACGGGATGTGCTCGGTGAAATGGCTGGTCGGCATACACGCGCTTGACCACAAGTTTGAGGGTTTTTATCAGATAGAGAGATATAGGGTGATGAACGGCCCGGACGCGGATGAGTTCTATACTTATATGACCGGGATGAGGGTGAAGTCCATCATTACTGACCCGGCGCCGGGCGACCTGGTTCCGGTTGGGGACTACGTAGTTTCGGGGGCGGCGTGGTCCGGCGAGAACGACATTGCGCGGATAGAGGTCAGCGCGGACGGCGGAGAGACCTGGTCGGAGGCTCGGGTGACGAAACCGAGAAGCGGCTACTCGTGGACACGCTGGGAGTGCGATTGGGCAATATCCGCGCCGGGCAACTATGTTCTGATGTCACGAGCCACGAATGACAAGGGAGAGACCCAGCCGATGGAGTTCCCGAACAAGTGGGACGGGCTTGGCTATGGGAACAACATGGTTTTCAGACACGACGTGGAGGTTGTGTAGAAGGCCATCTCTTAGCGGCTGACAGGGTTCGGTACGGTCTGAGGGTGGGCGTGGGCGGTCCGCGCTCTCCGCGCGTCAGCGTTGGATTCGACCGGGTGTGATTTCATTCATGTGAGTGGAATTCTATGTTAAAGTGTCGGGCGCAACTAGAAGACTTGAGGAGAATCGTATGCCGATTTTAGATAAGACGGGAACGGATATGACCGAGATGTATCCGGGATTCAAGCGCTGGTCGGTGGTGGATGGGGTGAGGGGTTCTACGCAGTTGAGTGTGAGCGAAGTGCTTATGGAACCGGGTTCTTCGCCGCCGCTTCACGCCCATCCGACGGAGGAGACTATTCTGATAGCGGAGGGAGAGCTGGAGGCTTACATCGGGGATGAGACTCGGATGGTTACGGCGGGGCAGTTCGTTCTCGCTCCGCCGGGTGTGAAGCACGGTTTTTCCAACAGATCGGGGCGGCGCGCGGTGATATATGGGATTCATCCGACGCCGGCGGTTCAGACGGAGTGGGACGAGGAGTAGGCCGGACTGCCGTATGCGCCGATAAGTGAATGATGGAATGGAAAGGCCCCGTGGCTGAGCGCCTGGCGGGGCCGAGAATCCGAGGCGGTTCGCTCTAACAGGGGTTCGGCGGCGCCAGTTCCCTTTCAGCAAGCTGGTACCAGAGAACGGCGTCCGCGTCTTGGGCTTCCACGAACTTGGCGACATCGTGGAATATACTGGTCTTGATGTTCGGTCCCATCCTGACTGACGCGACGATGGGGTAGGAGTCGAGTCCGGTTGCGCATCGCAGAATCTTGGCGTGGTCGGTCGCCCGCAGCGAGTCCTCTCTGTCTCCGGTGTAAGAGGCTTCTACCGCGATATAAAAGCCTGGCTCTGCGCTCTTCAGCGCAGTGATCTCAGCGATAAGGTCGGGCTTTTGGAATGTGAGCCACGCTCTCTCCCGAAGCCCCAACGCGTCCAAGGCGTCGTAGTGGTCGTCGAGCATATCGCTGAGTTCGGTTCTAGTGAGCGGCCTGATTCTTATACGGCGAAACCCTCGCAACCGCGAGAAGAGCCGGGCGATTTCAAAGTCGTTCCCTCTCATAGCGGAGGATGCGTAGTTTCCTCGGAATCTGCCGAAGTCTTCGTGCTGCTGTCTGTACATTCTGTGCAATGCGCGTATGTCTTTACGCGTCTCTCTTTGCTCCTCCAGCATGGCGTTCTGGGTCTCCAGCATGGCGTTCTGGGTCTTGCGGAACTCGGCCATTTCTTCCAGCATGGCGTTCTGGGTCTCCATCATGGCGTTCTGGGTCTTGCGGAACTCGGCCATTTCTTCCAGCATGGCGTTCTGGGTCTCCAGCATTGAGTTCTGAGTCTTGCGGAGTCCGGATACTTCTTCCATCATGGCGACGAATTGACCCGGCAGAGCCAGGAGTTCTTCGGTCAGAAGTTCATGCCTGAGCGCGGCGCGAAACGCCTCGTTCTCGCGCACGATTCGCAGGAGGTCATCTACGGTGTGAAGTGTAGTCATGTATATATCCTCTGTATCCTCAGTCGCGGTATCTTCGTCCTAGGTCTGTGGCGTTGAATAGCCGACCGTCTCTTATCTCTTTCACTTCGTCAGCCATTTCCAGAAGGGTGGAGTCGTGGGTGGCTGATACTACGCTGATGCCTCGGTTTTGAACCATTTCCTTGAATAGTCCGAATATGGAACGGGCGTTGTTGGAGTCGAGTTCGCCAGTTGGCTCGTCGGCGAGTATAAGTGGAGGCTCGTTGACGATAGCGCGGGCTATGGCTACTCTCTGCTGCTCACCGCCGGACAGTTCGTACGGTCTGTGCTTGGCCCTGTTCCACAGGCCGACTATTTCCAGCGCGTCGCGCGTTCGCTCCTCGCGGTCGCGGGCGCGGACTCCGGCTATCCTGAGTGGAAGCTCGACGTTCTCGAACGCCGAGAGCAGCGGGAGCAGTCCGAAAGACTGGAAGACGAAGCCTATCTTGTGCCGTCGAAGCTCGGTCAGGTCGTGTTCGCCCATGTGGGCTATATCGCGGTCCTCGAACATCACCTTTCCGGATGTGGGTTTGTCCAGGCCTGCGAGTATGTTGAGCAGCGTGGTCTTTCCCGACCCCGAACGCCCGACCACGGCTATGAACTGTCCGGGCATAACCGTGAAGTTGACGCCTCTCAGCGCGCTGATTTCCTCCGAGCCGAGAGTATATGTGCGTCGGAGGTCCACTGTGGTAATAAGCGGAAGGACTCTGCTCATCTATTCAGTCTCCTGGTCTTATCGTGACGGTGCCGTCTTCTATCTGGACGCGCGCTTTTTCACCTATGTTGAGTTGTTCCAGCAGGTCACGCGGTATCTGGACGCGCCCGTTGTTGTCCACCAACACGAACTCTTCCAGAGGCTGTTCGGTTTCCACTTCTCCGCTGATGCGCTGGTAGGTTACCTTGCGACGTATTTCGGTGGACATTTTGCCGTCTCGGATCATAACGACGCGGCCAACCTTATAGGCGATATCCGGGTCGTGGGTGACTATCAGGATAGTGGTTCCCCTATCGCGGTTGACTGCCCCGAACAGGTCGAGTATCTCGGCGGCGGTGGCGTCGTCGAGTTCGCCCGTGGGTTCGTCCGCCAGAAGCAGGGGCGGCTCGTTGGCGAGGGCCACCGCTATCGCGACTCGCTGCTGCTCGCCGCCGGACAGTTTTTCGGGCGTGTGGTCGAGCCTGTGTCCGAGTCCGACGAGGTTGAGCAGTTCCTCGGCCCGCTCCTTTCGCTCCCTTCCGGGAGTATTTGTCAACATCATGGGCAGCGCGACGTTCTCGAAAGTTGTCAGATATGGGAACAGGTTGCGGCTTGTTTGCTGCCAGATGAAGCCGATGTCCGCGCGCCTGTATTCCTCTACGTCTCGTCCGCTCATTCTGAGGAGGTCCTTGCCGCCGACCGTTACGTTGCCCGCGGAAGGGGCGTCATAGCCTGCCAGTATGTTGAGGAGCGTGCTCTTGCCGCTGCCGCTGGCCCCAACGATGGCGACCACCTCTCCCGGCTCTACGGCTAGGTCAAGACCCCTGAGCGCCACGACTTCGAGGTCAGCTATCTTGTATATCTTGAACAAGTCTTGGCAGAAGACGTAGTAGTCGCTGGCGGCGTAGGTCATGGATGCCTCTCCGAGCCTGAACTTTGAGGTCAATCATATTGTCGCGCATTTACAGTATAGACTATCTACGACCGAATTCTTAGGAAAACTGATATGGCGTCAGAGCGATGGAGTCTGAATCTCAGTGGTGCATATATACTAATTTATACAGCAATGTGGGGAAAGATGATTTTTGACCAGCGTTTCACCTGAGTTCGTAGCTAAATCGCCAGAAACATTTTTCTGTCAGGCTAATCATATATTGTGGATTATGACTTTCATGGTCCGGTCTCGGTTTTTAGGGGTCGGATGTCGGATAGAACGTTTCATGTTCATAGAAGTTGCTTTGCCAAATGAGTACAAGTGTACAGTGGCATGGCGCGCCTTAGCCACAATTGTCTGAGACGGTCATCATGGGGCGTGATATGATTACCGCAATGGGCATAAGAGACAAGACTGGTTAGGAGAGTGTAACGGTGTCAGGCACGTTTGTGTTGGCTCGCCTGTTTGGAGTAATTGTAAGGGTCCACTTCTCTTGGATTTTCATCTTCGCGCTGATAGCGTGGTCGCTGGCGACATCGTGGCTCCCGTCTCAGTACGCGGGATGGAGCAACGGGCGGTACTGGATGGTCGGGGCGTTGGGAAGCGCTCTGCTTTTCGTGTGTATTCTGATTCACGAACTCAGCCATTCTCTAGAGGCTATCCGTCGCGGCCGAAGGGTACAGAGCATTACTCTGTTCTTCCTTGGCGGGGTTTCGGAGATAGCGGAGGAATCGAGGACGGCGGGCGAGGAGTTCTGGGTTTCGATCGTGGGCCCTCTGACCAGTCTGGCGCTCGCCGCGCTGTTTGGGCTTATGTATCTCGGCATCAGTTCCGGCGCGGGCCCCATAACCGCGCTCGCGCAATACCTAATGGTGGTGAACTTCGTTGTAGGAGTATTCAACCTGCTGCCGGCCTTTCCTCTGGATGGCGGACGAGTGCTGCGCGCGCTGGTATGGCGGACGACGAGGAGTCATGAGCGGGCGACAAGGGTAGCGAGCCTTACCGGGTCGGCTCTCGGTTTCGGGCTGATAGGACTGGGGATTGTGTCCGTATTCGTGAACAGCCTGATTTCTGGCATATGGCTGGTGTTCATCGGCTGGTTCATACAGTCCGCCGCATCATCAGTCCGACGCGAAAGCGTGGGCCGGAAAATCATGTCGGGACGGACTGTCGGAGAAGCGATGGACGAGTCTTTTCCGGTCGTTCCTCCCGGAATGTCAATCCAGCGTCTGTTGGACGACCATATATCGAAGGATTTCGAGAGGGCGTACCTGGTGATACTGGGCGACACGTTCCAGGGACTGATTACCGTGACCGACGTGCGCGGGGTTCCGGCAGAGCAGCGAGCCGCGAAGTGGGTGTCTGAGGTGATGACGAAGGCGGAGGATGTAATGACGCTGCCGCCGGACGCGCCGCTCGAAGAGGGGCTGCGAATTCTGGCACAGCGGAACATCCATCAATTGGTGGTCATGGAGTCGGAGACGCCGATGGGGCTTCTGACACGCGCCGGCGTGCTGAAAGTCATGGAGGTCTCTGAACTTCTACCCTACGAAGATAGGGCGTGAAGCCGGATTTCAAGACTCTCCGAAAGAGAACTCGGCAACCCGGACCCACATGGGCCGTCCTAAGTACGCGCTCGCGCAACCGGCGCCCTCAGCCGAGCGCTTTCCGGAGCGATGTCTCGAACTCGGCTCGCTGCCAGCGTCTGACGTCCGACGAACGGACCTCCTCGTCCAGGCTCTCAGGGAACTTCGCTATGGCCTTGAGACTGGTCATGGGCCAAATCAAGGCGGGGTTGAGCGTGAGCGCCTCGCCTTGCGCGATTCGCCACTTCTTAAGCCTATCGAGACGGCGTGAAGCGGCCGCAAGGCGCGCCTTAGATAGATGATTGGTTCGCGGTTTCCTGGCCACAGGCCTTTTCGGCGGCGCGTCCGACTGCCCCCTACGAATGGCGTCCCGCAGCCCGGAGGCGAGTCTGCCCCGCGCGAATCTGCCCAATCCCGGCACGTTTCCCAATTTAGAATCCGGATTCGAGGCCAGCCGTACCAGCGCCGCGTCAGGGATCACCCTGAAATGCGGCCTGCCCATTATTATCGCATGATCCTCTCGGTATTCGACCAAGGACTTTAACACGGCGAGCGAGCGTCCGCTCAGACGCATGGAACCCTTGACACGGAAAACCGCCGTCTCCGGGTCCGGGCGTTCGTATCTCCCGGCCGCGACACGCCCAGATTCTTCTAAGGTCCACTCCAAACGGCCGAGCGCGGAAAGTTTGGCTTTCAGAACATCGGCAAGTTCCAGCAGGTGGCGCGCATCGTCCGCCGCGTAGCGGAGCGACTTCTGACTGAGAGGGCGCATTGTCCAGTCAGAACGCTGCAACTTCTTATCTTTGGTCAAAGAGATATGGAGCGAAGATTCGAGGACGGCTGCGAGGCCAAGCCTGTTCATACTGGTGAACGCGGCGGCGATGCTGGTATCGAAAAGCGAAGTGAGACGGAAACCCCAATCGCGATCGAGGCTGCGGATGTCGTGGTCGCCGGAGTGCAGGATGATTTCGACACTGTCATCGGACAGAACGCGGCCGAGCGGCGCGACACAGTCGAGCGCCAGGGGATCAACTATAAACACGCGGCCGGGTATGGCTATCTGTATAAGGCAAACCTGTTCGGGATATCTGAAAAAGCCGTTGGATTCCAGGTCAATGGCCATGCGGGGCTGTTCTTGCAGCGTCTCCACAACCCTGAGGAAGCGGGACTGATTCTCTACCAGTTCAAAATCTGAGGTGATGGCTGATCCTCTCATAGCGCAGTTTGTGTATATACCTAGCTTTGTTTGCCGACTCTATTGTCGGACTATCGCGGACATCGGAAACGACAAGTCTCAGAACTTTCACATCAATACGGAGCTAGTTGAACCTGATGCCGCCCCCATTGGCGCCATCAAAGTCGCTCGCGCTGTAAACACCCAGGTCGCGGCCCTGATGAACATGGATAATTATCTCCTGTCTCACAATACCAACGGCGTCCAGAAGCTCGGCCTCTATATCGTCTATGATATCCTGAATGTCTTTTGAAGTCACCGCTTCCTCAACATTGAGGGTAGCGTGCACAACGGCGTCGGCGTAATGGATATCGAGCCGTCCCACTACGACTTCTCTCTCCGTCACGATGTAACATTCAGAGAACGGTGTGCGGGTCTCTCGTTGGAAGTCGTATTTTGCCATTGAATTGTCTTTCCTGACCGTCGCGCGCGGGTTTAGCTTTAGCCAGACCTTAGCTCCTGACCTGTCCGTTGCCCATTACGATCCATTTGTATGAGGTGAGTTCCCTCAAACCCATCGGGCCGCGGGCGTGAAACTTGTTGGTGCTGATGGCTACCTCCGCGCCCAGCCCGAACTGGCCGCCGTCGTTGAAGCGTGTAGAACAGTTGACGAACACCGCGCTCGCGTCCACCTCGTTCACGAAGCGCGTGGCGGCGGAGTAGTCCTCAGTCACTATCGCGTCAGAGTGTCCGGACCCGTAGGTCTCGATGTGTTCAAGCGCGTCGTCAAGCGAATCAACTATCCGCACGCCCGCTATGAGCGCAAGATGCTCAGCGTTCCAGTCCTCTTCGGACGCGGGGGTTGCCCGCAGTTCCCCGCTTCCATTGGAAGAGCCTATGAGACCCAGAGCGCGGCGGTCGCAGCGCATCTCCACAGACGCCTCCTCGAACCTGCGCGCAATCTTCGGAAGGTAATCAGGCGCGATAGAGGAGTGAACCAACAGTGTATCCATAGCGTTGCAAACCGAGTATCGCTGTACCTTCGCGTTAAACACGATCTCAACCGCCATATCCAGGTCGGCCAGCTTGTCCACGTAAGTATGACATACCCCGACCCCCCCGGTGATAGCGGGCATGGCGGCGTCGCGGGCGACCCTGTTTATCAGTTCCTGCCCGCCTCTGGGAATCAGAAGGTCTATGTATTCACGAGCCTCTAGCATCCTGCCCACCAGCTCACGGTCGGTTGACTCAATGAGTTGTACGGCGCTGTACGGCGCTCCGGCGTCGGAGACCGCTTCGCCTATGACGCCGGCGAGGGCGGTATTGGAGTTGATGGTATCGCTTCCGCCCCGTAGTATGACAGCGTTGCCCGACTTGAGGCACAGCGTCGAGATGTCCACGGTTACATTCGGCCTGCTCTCGTATATGACGCCCACGACTCCCAGAGGAACGCGCCTGCGCCCAACCTGAAGACCATTCGGCATTGTTCGCATTTCGAGTATCTCGCCGACGGGATCGGGCAAGGCGGCAACGCTGAGAACGTCGGAAGCGATTGCCGCTAGACGCTCAGGACTCAGCATCATGCGGTCCAGGTAGTACTCGGCGAGCCCCTTCCTCTCCCCCGCTTCCAGATCGAGCTTATTGGCGGCGAGTATGGCGTCCTGTTGAGTTACGATCCCATCGGCGATGTTCAACAGAGCTCGGTTTCTGACATCTCCCGTAACTTTCGCAAGCGCTCGCGCGGCGCCTCTCGCGGCCTCTCCCTTTTGGATGAGCTCATCAACCTTCGTCTTCATCATTGGTCAACTCCTGTAAAGTTCTCCCCGCTACAACTATGCTCCATCGGGCGCGGCAAGTACAACCAGATTGTCTCGGTGGATAACCTCATCCCCATAATGGTAGCCTAAAGTCGGCTCGATTCGGTCGGACCGCATACGGCGTATCTTGAAAATGTCGTTCGAGTCGTAACCCGCGATTCCACAAGCTATTCGTCGTCCGTCCGAATCTTCAACAAGAACCACGTCGCCGCGCTCGAACTCGCCATAGGTATCCAGTATGCCCGCGGACAGCAGACTCTTGTTGTCATTGACGAGCGCTCTGACAGCGCCCGGATCTATCACTATAACATCCGACTCCCGGATCTGACTGAGAAGGTAGCGCTTTCTGCTCTCCATCCGACTCGACCCGGAGGGGAAGCGTGTCCCGAAAGCCTCGCCGTTCACCAAGCGGAGCACAATGTTCTGAATCGCGCCATTGGCGAAAATGGTGTCCACTCCGGACGTTGTCGCCAGCTTGGCCGCGTTGAGCTTGGCGTACATTCCCCCACGTCCGCGCTTGTCGAACGACGGACCGCCAAGGGCCTCGATTTCGTCCGTGAACGACGACACTCTCGGGATCAGCCGCGCGCGCGGATCCAGGTTCGGGTCGCCGGTGAAAAGACCGTCCGTCCGCCCCAGCAGAATCAGGAGGTCGGCGTCCACTATGTTAGCCACCATCGCGGACAGGGTATCGTTGTCTCCGATGGTGTTTACTTCAAGCTCATCCACCGATACAACGTCATTTTCGTTAATGATAGGAACGATCCTATACTGTATAAGCCCCAACAGAGTATTGCGTATATTCAAGTACCCCTTGCGTTCGTTCAGGTCTTTGCGCGTCAGCAAGGTCTGGGCAACGTGCACATCGTGCCAGTCGAAAAGCTGCTGGTAGGCGTTCATGAGTCTGCCCTGCCCAATGGCCGCCAACGCCTGACGCATCAGTACATTCCCGCCCTGTCCGGTTGGGTCCAGAACGCGCCTTCCCGCGGCTACGGCCCCGGACGAAACCAGCAGCATCTCGTATCCACGCCTTTGAAGTCGAGCCATCTGACCGACCACGCCGGCCATTGTCTCCAAGTCGAGACGATTGGCGCTGTCGGTGACGAGCGCCGTGCCTACTTTCACAACCACACGGCGATAGCCGCGGGTACGACTCTCACTCTTTTGACTCATAGTCGTCTTGTGATTTCATGGGTTTTGGGAATCCGGATGATTTGGGCGCTCATCGCGCGAGTCGGCGGGCGGATGAGTCATTATAGCGCATAACAGGGGGGTGTTTTGTAATCCAATCCGCTTCCTGACACCTGCGCTTCCAATCCCTTATACTGCGTACACCAAAAGGAGGCGGCGACATGAAAGACCTTGTTACGGCTGAGTGGGCCGACGCGGTAGAGGCCATCGAGCGATGCTATGAATTGGGCTGGACAGACGGCCTGCCGGTTGTGCCGCCCACGCTGGAGCGGGTGAACGAATTTCTCGATCACACCGAACTGTCACCCGATGAAATACTTGGCGAGATACCGGAGCGCAGACGTGAGATAACAGTGGCCAAAACCGCCGCCAACGCGGTTATGGCGGGGTGTCTGCCAGAATACTTTCCGGTCGTACTCGCCGCTACCGAGGCGATGCTCACGCCGGATTTCAACCTCATAGCGCCGTCTTCCAGCCAGGGAGGGGCCGCGGTCCTAGTCATAGTCAACGGCCCGGTCGTCGAGGATCTGAACATAAACTCGAAGAACAACCTCTTCGGGCCGGGCAACCGCGCCAACGCCACTATCGGAAGGGCCATTCGGCTCATCCTCATGAACGCCTGCGCCTCCATACCCGGGCTGTTCGACAGGACAGTAATTGGGCATCCGGGCAAGTACACGTTCTGCATAGCCGAAAACGAGACAGACTCTGATTGGCTGCCGCTGCACGTAGAGCGCGGACTGTCCGCCGACCGGAGCGCGGTGACCGTATTCGCCGCTTGGGAACCCAGACAAGTGCGCTCCGCTTCCCATTCACAAGAAGTCGTGTTGGACACAGTGGCGGATGTAGCGTCCGTACTCGGATCGTCGCTGGCGTCTTCAGACTCGATCGGGGACGATTCACTACCGGTGCGCCAGGGCCAGATTGTACTAACGATAGGCGGGTCCGCCGACTTCTGGGGAGACTGGACAAAGCGAGATGTAAGAGAATACCTGCACCCGAGGATAGGGCGCTCCATAGCCGACCTGAAAATAGTGCGAGTCCTCGAAGGCCATGTGGAGCCGTCCGACTATCAGAACTTCGCCAGTTTCGTGCCTGAACCCGACGACATATTAGTAGTGCGGGCAGGCGCGCCGGACGCGAGCGGATACCGATGCTCGGTTGTCCTGAGCGAACTGCCCAAAGTCGCCTCAGCGGCAGTCACGAAGCCGATAGTCCTTTGATGCGCGAACAGTTCAATTATCCCGGGACTCAGCCATTCCGCCTAGACACCTCGTTTCAGGACGAGATGCGACGGGGTTTATCCGGCGAATCCAGTTCCATCGCGATGCGCCCATCTTTTGTAGGCCGTCCCTCAGGCTCAGAGCGAGGCCGCTTTCTGGCCCTTGACCTAGGGGGCACCAACGTCCGCGCGACACTAGTCGAACTGGCGGGAAGCCGGAAGATACAGACGCTTGCCCACAAGTCCTTTCGTCTCAGTTCCACGGCAGGCTCGGCCGACGACCTCTTCGGCCCGGTGGCCGAGTTCGTCATTGACCTCCTAGCCAACGGCGGACAGAGAGACATCGGTTTCATATTCGCTTTTCCCATGGACCAGACAGGTATCCGCGAAGGCAGGCTGACGAAATGGACGAAAGAGTTCGCTTTCAGCGGCGTAGAAGGCGAGAATGTCGTAAACCTGCTGGAACAAGCTATTGATGCGCGAACTGACACCGAGCGCGAATTCAGGGTTAGCGCGCTGGCCAACGACACAGTCGGAGTTCTGGCCGCCGGAGCGTATCTGGACCCGCGCTGCGACATCGGACTCATAGTCGGCACCGGAGCGAATCTCGCTGTCGCGGTCCCCCGCGGCCTGATAGAGCTCGAATCCCTCTCCGGCTCGGCCGGAAATCCCGACGAGATCATCTTCAATATGGAGTGCGGAAACTTCAACGACGTAAGATCAATTCAGACGGCCGCCGACATACGCTTAGACATCGAATCCGGCACACGCGGCCAACTCATGGAGAAGATGATAGCCGGACGCTATCTCGGTGAGATGGTCCGGCTGAGGGTATCGGAAGTCGCCTCGCGCGGAGAGGGTTTCGATGATTGGCTCGACGAACCCGGAGGATTCACGACCCCCTATTCCTTCACCGCCGAGCATCTATCAGACATCGCCGTCGACAACTCTGCGGAGTTGACCGCGACCGCAATGCAGCTTGGGCGTCTGGGCATATCTGATACGACTTACGCCGACAGGCGTCTCCTTCGGAATATGTGCGTCGCCGTCGCGCGACGCTCCGCGCGCATCGTGGCGGCGAGCATAGCGGCCACCGCCACATACATTGACCCCAGACTGAAAAACGACCACATAGTGGCCGCCGACGGCAGCGTGTTCAGGGGAATGCCGGGATACCAGCCGGAGGTACGGCGCGGCCTCAACGAGATTCTGAGGGCGAGAGCGGATAGCGTTCAAGTCTGCTATCTGCGGGACGGCTCCGCGCTAGGAGCGGCGATAGTGGCAGCCATGTCTGGAATCTGATACGCAAACTGTCCGCTTCCCCGACTCCAAGCGTCTCCGCGCCCAGCCGCTCTGCCCCGAGACGGCGGCAAGACTGGCAAGTTCGTCAGGAGTTCTGCGCCATGACTTCGACGAGTTCGCGCACAGCCTCGGCGGAATCATGCAGCGCGGACTGTTCGGACTCGGTGAGATTGAACCTGATGATGTCTTCGACGCCGCCGGCCCCGAGGCGAACCGGCACACCCACATACAGGCCGTCTATACCGTATTCGCCCTCCAGATAGGCCGTGCAGGGAAGAATCTCCTGCCTGTCCATCAGGATCGCCTCCACCATCTGCGCGATGGCTGCCGACGGGGCGTAGTACGCGCTGCCCGTCTTCAGAAGGTTGACTATCTCCGCGCCGCCGTCCTGGGTGCGTTTTACGATAGAGTTGACGCGGTCCTCAGACAGGATTTCTGCGATAGGCTGGCCGCCGACGGTCGTGCTGGCGGTAACGGGCACCATAGTGTCGCCGTGTCCTCCCAGAACGTAGGCCTCGACCGAGTTGACCGACACGTTCAGCTCCTCAGCGAGGAATGTTCTGAACCTGGCGGTATCCAGGATTCCGGCCATTCCAACGACACGATTCTTGGGGAAGCCGCTGACCTGGAAAGCGCGCTGCGCCATGGCGTCGAGAGGGTTGGTCACTATGACCAGAATCGCCTCCGGGGAATGCTCCACAACAGACTGTGTGACCGAGGTGACGATGTTCATGTTGGTCAGCAGAAGATCGTCGCGGCTCATGCCGGGCCTCCGGGCGATGCCTGATGTAATCACGACCACGTCCGAGCCGGCGGTGTCCCGATAGTCATTCGTGCCGATTACGCTGGCGTCGGAGCCTATGACCGGGCCTGATTCGAGCATATCCAGCGCCTTGCCCTGGGGCAAACCCTCTACTATGTCCACCAGCGCGATGTCGGCATAGCCCTTGTCGAAGATTCTCTGAGCGGCGGTGGCGCCCACGTTGCCCGCGCCCACTACTGTTACTTTGCTTCTTGGCATATCGCTCCTCCGGATTGTCGTTAGTTGTCAGCAGTTGGAGCGGGTACTCGAACCCGCCCCAACTACTGCGCTGAGATTCATCCAAACGCGGACATTACGCGGAAGCCTCGACGTACTCGTTCCAGCGATCTTCGATGGCCGGGTCGGCGACCGTGTCCATAAGGTACTGGCCGAACTCCGCGCTGGTCGCGCCCGTGCTGCGTCCGGTCATAACGATCTTGCGCTCGTATTGGCCGCAAATATCAATCGCCTTGTGCAGCTTCGCGCCGGTTTCGGCGTATCCGATGTGCTCCAGCATCATCGCGCCGGCGCGGAGCAGGGAGCTGGGATCGGCGTACTGGTCGCGGTTCTCCCTGACCATTCTGGGCGCGCTGCCGTGGATCGCCTCGAACATCGCGTACCGCTTGCCCACGTTCGCGCTTCCCGCAGTTCCGACGCCGCCCTGTATCTGCGCGGCCTCATCGGTGAGAATGTCGCCGTAGAGATTGGGCAGCGCCAGCACCTGAAAGTCCTTCTGGCGGGCCGGATTGATGAGCGCGGCGGTCATTATATCAATGTACCAGCCGTCCCACTCAATGCCCGGGTAGTTCGCGGACACCTCGCGCGCTATATCCAAGAACTTCCCGTCGGTCGTCTTGACGATGTTGGCCTTTGTGACGATGGTTACGCGATCCCGTCCGGTTCTGCGGGCGTGGGCGAAAGCCGCGTCTATTATGCGGCGCGACCCCTGCGTCGTGATTACGCGGAAGTCCATGGCCAGGTCGTCGGTAACGTTCATGCCCTGACTGCCGACAGCGTACATATCCTCCGTGTTCTCTCGGAAGAACGTCCAGTCTATGCCCTCGGACGGGATTCGCACCGGCCTGATGTTGGCGAACAGGTCGAGCTCCTTCCGCATCGAGACATTCGCGCTTTCGAGGTTGGGCCAGCCGTCGCCCCGCTCGGGGGTATGGGTTGGACCCTTCAGGGTGACATGGCAGTCCTTGATCTCCTCGAGAACATCATCGGGGATGGACTGCATATGCTCGGCCCGGTTCTCTATCGTCAGGCCGTCTATCACCCTGAACTCCACCTTCCCCGCGTCCACTTCGTCCTTGAGAAGATGCTCCAGCACCGTCTGCGACTCCGCGCTGATTCTTGGTCCGATCCCGTCTCCGCCCAGCATCCCGACAACTATCGGGGATATGCTGGAATAGTCTAGCCAGTCAGGTTCGTTCTTCAGTCTTTCGACACGCTCCAGCTGTTGAGCGACCACCTGACCGAAATGCTCCTTTGCCGCATCTATAATCTTATTGTCAGCCACGTTTTGGCTCCTTTCGGGTATTGTTTTGCTGAGTGAGTCGCCGGGAACGAACAGACAAGGAAAGTTGCGAAAACCCCTATGATTCCAAGATAGCCAGCGTCTGGTCTTTCGCCACCTGCGTCCCGGCGACAACCGGCAGAGACTTGACCGTGCCGTCCACCGGGGATGGTATCGTGTTCTGCATCTTCATCGCTTCCAGCACAAGCAGCGGGTCGCCCACCGAAACCGATTCTCCCACCTCAACCGCGATACTGATGAGAATGCCCGGCATCGGCGACACCACCGCCGTCTCGCCTTCCGACACTTCAGGCTGCGCGGCCTGAGCCGGCGCGGGCGCGGCTGACGCGGCGGGCGTTGGGACTCCGCCAAACCCGACGGGATCTACGTCAACCTCGAAGAACCGGTCGCCCACATATACGTTGAATCGCCTTGCCCTCAAACTCTTTGGCGGCGCGGGAGTGGAAGGCCCTTGCGTCGCTCCTTTGGCCTGCTGAACCTCCTCCAACGTCTTGGGCTTCATGTCCTCAGGCATGGGTTCGAATCCGTGCTTGATGCGTAGAAACCGCTCGCCGGTCTGCGGGTAGAGCGCGTATATCAGGACGTCGTCAATATCGTCGGTCAGGTCAGACACCGCTTCTCTCGCCGACTCGAGCTCCGGCTCCACGACGGCGCCGGGCCTCTCAGGCGCGGGCGCGGGCTCCTCCGACTCGGCAAGCTTGTCCATAAGCTCGTCCCGCGCCGGGGATACGGGCTTGCCGTAGTTGCCGCGCAGGTACTCTTTCACAGGCTCGGATACCACCGCGTACCGTCCGAATAGCACGTTGTTTACTGCCTGCGCCCCGACCATCTGGCTCATCGGCGTCACAAGCGGCGGGAAACCCAGGTCCGCGCGCGTTCTCGGAATCTCCTCCAGAACATCGCTCATCTTGTCCAGCGCGTCCGCCTCCCTCAGCTGGGACACCATGTTGGAAGCCATTCCGCCCGGTATCTGGTGGCTGAGGACGCGGGCGTCAATGACCGCCGAGCGTGTAGTCTCCAGGTGGTCGGCGTACTTGGGCAGCGCCGCTTCGAGCCGGTCGCCCAGATCGAGAATGGCGTCGAGGTCAACGTCCGGGTCGCGCTCTCCGCCGCGCAGCGCCATCGCGATGGGCTCTACGGCAGGCTGGGAGGTTCTCAGCGCCAGCGGAGCGAGGCATACGTCCAGAATGTCCAAGCCGGCTTCCACGGCCTTGAGAGCGGACATGGACGCCATGCCGCTGGTGTAATGGGTGTGGAGTTGGAGAGGCGATCAATTTCGGACTTGATAGCGGATATCCAGTTCGTAAGCGTCGTAGGGCGCTAGAAGCCCTCCCATGTCTTTTATGCAAATGCTGTCCGCGCCCATATCGCGGAAACCTCGCGCCTTGGCGAGGTAGTAGGCGAGGTTGTAGATGTCGCCGCCCCATCCGGCCCTCTTCCTCAATCGTGTAAACATATCGCTAGTTGAAGATGTTTGCCCGCGCTCTTGACGGCGGCGGCGGCGCGCTCGAGGTTAGGTTCGTAGTTCAGCGCGTCGAACACGCGGAAGATGTCAATCCCATTGCGCGCGGCGCGTTCAACGAACTTGTCCACAACGTCGTCGGCGTATGTGCGGTATCCGACAAGCGACTGTCCTCGCAACAGCATAGAGAGACGGGTGTTGGGCATGAGCGCATTGAAGGTTCTCAGCCGCTCCCATGGGTCCTCGCCGAGAAATCTGGTGGCGGAGTCGAAGGTCGCGCCGCCCCACAACTTCCATCGAGAAGAAGCCGACCGAATCCATCTTTTCCGCAAGCGGAGTCATATCCTCGGTACGCATCCGCGTCGCCATCAGGCTCTGGTGAGCGTCTCTGAAGGTGGTGTCGCTAAGTTTGAGAGGTGTGGTCATAGCATGGTGTCCGAGGCCCGTTAACGCGGCCAAATCTTCAAACGCTCGTTCAGCGAGTTTCTCTTCCTCTGCGCTCTATCGTCTCTTCGTTCCATTCATCGCATTCGACTATTGACGAGCTCAGAGAGAAATTGGATTTTTTCAGCTCAGCTTTCTTCTTAGAAAATGGCGAATTGCTGAGTTCGGAATTGTATCCGGTCAGAGTGAGATTCCCGACCGTGTGAAGCCATCGCTCATGAATCTCGGTAGCGCCCGAGCCTAGAGACTCCTTCCATTCATCGGACAGAGTTTGGGGCATGATGTGTTCTATTGTAATTGGATCCGCTTTTAGATCTAGACGCTCTTTGTTTCCGAATGATAGCTCAAGTCTTTCAAGAATTAATCTAGCGCGGCCGCTGCGCGACACGTTGCTCGTAGAGTATACATTGTACCGGATGAATCCATCTAAGAAGTCTTCATCCGATGGCCATCTCCAAGTCGGATTCTCCAAGAATCCTTTGGTGGAGTTGACGGTATCTCCGAAATTCACTCCTACTGACATTCGGGAGAAATAATATGCCGAGACTGTGTGTTGGTATCCCGCATACTGCTCTACGGATCGCGAATGACTCAATGATACTCATCACTTCAGTAGTTCTTCTTTCTCAATTTTGCCTAGATGGAAGTCATCTAGAATTTTCATTAGGAAGGGGCGAGTTGGCTCATATCTCAACTGGTTCAAACATCTTATGGACTCCGATATAGAGTCATCCAGCCTTGAAGTGTCTTTTTCAGTAATTTCGGCGTAGCGTGAAGCGAGTCTGTGGAGTTCACGCAATTCTTTCCTAACGTTGTCATCCGCTATTAACTTCTTTATGACATCGAAAGTGTCTCCTTTACGTTGCTGGATACCGTTCCTAGTTGGCAAGTAACGATAGAAAAAATCATCTATGTCATCACCAAGCATTTCTTGCGATAGGGAAACCATAATTTATCGTAGGCATCTTCTTGCTGAGATCCGCCTTGTATATTCATGAAGATATAATTGCGGATTAGGTCGGATTCGCTTAGAGGGCAGACCTGTGTTGTTTAGACTCTCGAAGATTCGATTCGGATTATCATCATTTTCAAGAGTAACGCTAATTGTAATAAGACAATCAGTAACTATATTGGTGATTCTGTCTAGGTTAATAACACTTTCACCTAAGTCTCCTACATCCAATTTCTCGACTTCAATTTTTTATCAAAATATGCCAGGCCTCCCCAATCAGCGTATCCTTACCTGGGATTTGTATATTTATCTGTAAGGTCACCATCAGCCACAACCATACAATGGAAAACCTCTAAATCCGCTCGAGTGGGTCTCAGTTTGACCAGTCCTTCGTCAGTTTTTGGAAACTGATTGATCAGCCATGTGTTCTGGATTTTTTTCCGCTAATCTGCCCCATCTATCTGGGTTCTAGATTTGCCTTGTATCTAATAACGCTAAGCAATGTCATTAGAGTAGTCATCCTTTGTTGGCCATCAATTAATAAATACTTACTTCCCTCTCCAGGCAAGCTGGGTATCTGCTGAGTGACCCACAGCGCCTATATAATGCTCGGGGATCTGTTCCTGTACATCATATAGCTCCAGCAAGTCTTCCCAGAG